>NZ_JBEZZK010000006.1:0-461288 GCF_040639135.1 Streptosporangium sp. NPDC023963 | reverse complement strand
GGGTTGGACGGGATTGTGCTTCATGCACTGGCTTTTAACACACTGTTGAGTTCTCAAGAAACGGACGCGTACACCATCGCCCTGACCCGACCAAGTGGTCGGGCCACAACTCCGGGGCGTTCGTTTTGTTTTATTCTGTTCTTTCGTTGTGCCTTTATTCTTTCAGGCCCGCTTTTTCGTGTCAAACCGACCCGATCCGGCTTACCTGTTTCAGAATTTACAGCCTCCCCTTTCGGGGCAACCCGTCTAACTTACTCGATCGTCCGATTCATGTCGAATCGGGCCCCTTTGGGGACAAAGATCCCGTCAGGATAAAGATCGTCAGAGAGAGTTCCGAGGCCCCGGCGTCACCGCCGTCTCCCTCGGGTGCTGGTGAACTTTATGAACCCCGACCCGCGTCGTCAAATCAACCGCGCCACCCGGGGGAAAACCGATTGCCCGGAGAGGGCGGCGGACCGCACGCTGGCGTGGTGGTGATTCTTGAGGCCGTGGCGCTGGCGAAGAGGTTCGGCTCGGTGTCCGCCGTCCGGGAGGTGAGCCTCACCGTCGAAGCGGGCCAGATCGTCGGCCTGCTCGGCCCCAACGGCGCGGGCAAGTCGACGACCCTGCACATGCTCCTCGGGCTGATCACGCCCGACAGCGGAAGCATCCGCATGTTCGGCCTGGACCTCGCCGGCAACCGGACCGAGGTGCTGAGCCAGATCAACTTCGCCGCGAGCTACGTCGACCTCCCCGGTGTCCTGCACGTGCGCGAGGTGCTCGACGCCTTCGCCCGGCTGTACGGAGTGCGGAAGCCGAAGGTCCGGGTGGAGAAGGTCATCGAGCTGCTGGACCTGGGCCCCCTGCGCAGGCGCCGCGTGATGGAACTCTCCTCCGGTCAGCGCACGCGCGTGCAGCTGGCCAAGGCCCTGATCAACGAGCCGAGCCTGCTCATCCTCGACGAGCCCACCGCCAACCTCGACCCCGACGCCGGCGACCGGATCCGCAACCTGCTCGTCCGGGTGGCCACCGAGAGCGGGCGCGCGATGCTCATCACGTCCCACAACATGCAGGAGGTGGAGCGGATGTGTCACCGCATCCATTTCATGTCCGAGGGTCGGATCGTGGCCAGCGGAAGCACCACCGAACTCACCGGCGTCTACGGCGCGCAGGATCTGGAAGAGGTCTTTCTCAAGGTGGCGCGATCATGACGATAGCCCTTCCTCCGCTCAGCCTGGCCGCACGCAGGCGGCGGATCAGCGGTGTGGTCTTCCGTGACCTGGCGGCGCTGCGCCGCAGCCCGGTCCGGATGTTCGAGATCGTCTTCTGGCCCACGATCGAGTTGTTCGTCTGGGGCTTCGTGACGTTGTTCCTGCAGTCGCAGCGCGTGCCGTTCGTCGCCGTCTTCCTGCTCGGCGCGGTCCTGCTGTGGCAGGTGCTCCAGAAGGCCAGCAACGAGATATCGATAGCGTTCCTCGAGGACATCTGGAGCAGGAACTTACTGAACGTCCAGGTCAGCCCGCTTTCCAATGTCGAGTACGTGATCGGGTTGATCGTGTTCTCGTTCGGCAAGGTCGTCTTCGCCGTCGCGATCATGTCGGGGCTGGCGCTCGGCCTCTACGGGTTCGGCGTGACGAGCATGGGCGCGGGGATGGTGCCGTTCATGGCGCTGCTGCTGGTGATGGGCTGGTCCCTCGGCCTGGTGGGAATCTGCGCGGTGCTGCGGTTCGGCGAGAACGCCCAGGTGATCGCCTGGTCCCTGGTCTTCGTGGTGCAGCCGCTGGCCGGCATCTTCTACCCCGTCGAGACGCTTCCCGGCCCTCTCCAGACCATCGCGGGGTTCATACCCGCGACCCACGTCTTCACGGGCATGCGAACCGTGCTGAACGGCGGCGCCGTGCCCTGGGAGAGCCTCGCCTGGGCGGCGCTGCTGGACGCCGTCTACCTCGTCGCCACGCTCGGCCTGTTCGCGTGGGCGCTGCGCCACGCTCGCGTACGCGGCCGGCTGTCTCGCTTCGGCGAATGACGAACGGCAAGCGGCGAACAGCGAACGACAGGCGACAGGCGACAGGCGACAGGCGACAGGCGACAGGCGACGATAAATCAAGAGCACGGGGAGGACAAACAGCTCACCGGACAGTGAGCAGGATGTCGTGACGCGCGCGCTTCGGGGAAAGCCGCTCCGGGAAAGTGAGGGAGGGAGGCGAGGGGCGGGGGCTCTGTAGGATGCCGAGGATCTCGGGGACGTCGGCGAAGATGCGCGGACACGCCAGGCGCGCGGCGCTCCGGTTGCTGCGGGCCCGCAACGCGAGGCGGGCGCGGCGCGCTCCGGCCCCCGACACCGGAACGGTCCGCATCCTGCTGCAGCACGCGTACGGGATGGGCGGCACGATCAGGACCGTGCTCAACCTGGCGGGGCACCTGGCGCGCGAGCGCGATGTGGAGATCGTCAGCGTGGTCCGGACGGCGAAGGAGCCGTTCTTCCCCATCCCGCCGGGCGTGCGGGTGTCGTTCCTCGACGACAGGACCGGGCGGCGGGGGCCGGTGGCACGGCTGCTGTCGCGGCTGCCGAGCGTCCTGATCCCGCGACAGGAGAGCATCCATCGGGCGGTCTCGCTCCGGACGGACCTGCTCATGGTCCGCTTCGTGCGGTCCATGCGCTCCGGCGTGCTGATCTCCACCCGGCCGGGGTTCAACCTGATCACCGCGCTGTTCGCGCCGCCGGGCGTCATCACCGTCGGCCAGGAGCACGTGGCCCTCGATTTGCACGCACCGGAGGTCGTCCGGCTCATCAAGCGGCGCTACGGCAGGTTCGACGCCTTCGTCACCCTCACCCAGACGGACCTGGAGCACTACCGCAGGGCGCTGAAGGCGCCCCCGGGACGACTGCTGCGCATCCCGAACGCCGTGACCTCGCTGGCCGGTGACATCTCGAAGCTGGACGAGAAGGTGGTGATCGCCATCGGCAGGATGGTGCACGCCAAGGGCTTCGACCTGCTGGTCAAGGCGTGGAAGCCGGTGTCGGAGGCGCATCCCGACTGGGTGCTGCGCCTCTACGGGCGCGGCAGGCCCGGAGCCGAGCGAAGGCTCCGCGACAGGATCGAGGAGGCCGGGCTGTCGGACACGATGCTGCTCATGGGCAGCTCGCCGGAGATCGGCATGGAGCTGGCCAGGTCGTCCATCCACGTCGTCAGCTCGCGCTACGAGGGGTTCAGCATGACGATCCTGGAGGCCATGAGCAAGGGCGTGCCGGTGGTGAGCTTCGACTGCCCGCACGGCCCCGGGGAGGTGATCGTCCACGAGCACAACGGGCTGCTGGTCCCGGGAAAAAGGCCGGCGGCGCTCGCGGAGGCGCTCCGCCGGTTGATCGAGGACCCGGAGCTGCGCCGCGAGCTCGGCGGGAACGCCGTGCTCACGGCCTCCGGCTACGGTCTCGACATCATCGGCGCCCGCTGGGACGCGCTCCTGGCGGAGCTCGGCGACGAGCATTCCACCTGTCACGGACGTCGCCTTCCTGGCCAGGCATAAGGGGATATGCCCCCAGTTTGCCGATCAAACTCCGGTAATCTGCCGCTCATCTTCAGGAGGTGGCAGGTGGCCGAATCGGGCGCCTTTGCGGTACCGGGCTACGAGGTGTCCGGGGTGCTCGGCCAGGGCGGCTTCGGGATCGTCTACCGGGCCAGGCAGCTGGCGGTGGAACGCGAGGTCGCGCTCAAGGTAGACAACCGGGTGCTGGTCTCCGAGCGGGACCGGCGCCGTTTCATGCGTGAGGTGACCTCGGCCGGCGCCCTCTCCGGTCACCCGCACGTCGCCCATGTCTACGACGCGGGCGTCCTGCCCGACGGCCGGCCGTACATGGTCCTGGAGTTGTGTCCCGGCGGGTCGCTGCTGGACCGGATGCGGGCCGAGAAGCGGCTGCCGCCGGCCGAGGTCGCCGACATCGGCATCAAGATCGCCGACGCGCTGTCGGCCGCGCACGCCGCCGGGGTGCTGCACCGCGACATCAAGCCCGCCAACATCCTGATCAACCGGTACGGCAACGCGGTGCTCTCCGACTTCGGCCTGGCCACCATGCCGTCCTCGGGCGGCGAGGCGTCGGTGACCCGGGAGTCCCTCACCCCGGCCTACGCCCCGCCCGAGGCGTTCGAGCTGACCGAACCCGCCGCCGCGGGCGACGTCTACTCCCTCGCCGCCACGCTGTACGCGCTGCTCTCCGGGCGCCCGCCGCGCTTCCCCGAGAGCGGCGTGGTCAACATCGCGGTCATCATGGCCCTGCACCGCCTGCCCGTCCCCGAGATCCCGGGGGTGCCGCCGGAGCTGACCGCCGTGCTCAGGGAGGCCATGGCCACCGACCCGGCGCGGCGCACCCCCTCGGTGTCCGCGCTGCGCGACGCCCTCACGGACCTGCGCCTGGAGGGGGGCGGGCCGGCCCGACGGCCCTCCACTCCGCGCCTCGCCGTGCCTTCCCCCTCCCAGCCCCCGGTTCTGGGCGCGGGCCCGGCTTCCACGCCGCCGTACGCGGAAGCCCCGTACGCGCCGCCGTACGGCACGCCGGGGGCGCGGGGCGGGCCGGGCGGGGAGGTGGTGCGGTCGCACCTGACGTCGCCGGGCCTGAAGGGGCTCTCCGGTACCCAGTCGCCCGCGACGGCCCCGGCGCATCCCTCCTCGTCGAACGTGCGGATCTTCGTCGCGGTGGCCGTGGCCTTCGCGATCCTGCTGATGGCCGGGGCCGGGCTCATGTACATCGAGAACCGCGACCGGACCCCGTCCACCGGGCAGCCGTCCGGCTCGCGGGCCCTCCAGGGTGGTGGCGAGGACGGGAGCGCGGCCCCGGAGGCGTCCACGTCCGCGGCTCGCAAGGTTTCCGAGGTCGCCACGGTCACGGCCGCCTGCCCCGCCGCGGCGGTGGCGGGCGCGGGAGCCGCGTGCGTGGCGGAGCCCGAGTGCTGGGGCAGCCTCGTCGCGACCACGAGCGACGCCACGACCAAGCGGATCGGCTGCGAGAAGTCCCACCTGTGGGAGACGTTCGCGATCGCCCCGCTGCCGCAGGACTCCCTCACCCACGATCTGGCGGCCCTGGAGCGGCATCCGACGGTGAGGAAGGTGTGCACGGCGCGGATCATGCTCGCCTCCCGGTACGGCGACGCCCGCAAAATCGGGCAGGCCAGGTGGCGGAGCATGGTACTGCCGCCCTCGAAGAAGCAGTTCCAGGGCGGCGCGCGGACCTATCGCTGCCTGGGCGGAGTCCTCGGCTCGGCGGCTCCGGGAACCCTGTTCCGCCACTGACTCTCCGCCCCTCCGCTCTTCCAGGGCACCGCGCCGGGAACCCTGCTCCGCCGCCGGTTCCCAGGTGATCCTCCAGGCGTTTCACGGCTCCGTGCCAGGTTTCCGGAATCCTGCCCCGCCATCGCCCCCGCGGGAGCCCTCGGCTTCGCGCCGGGTGCCGGACGCCTGCTCCCCGCTTCCGCCGGACGTGGAAACCCCGTGGAAACGGGCGGTTCGCGGATCCGTACGGCGCCGGGACCCTCTCGCCCGGGACCTCTCGGCGGCTTTGATCGGTGGTGGGTGCAGACTGGCATTCTTGGACACGACGAAGGAGTGTCAGAGATGACTCAGGCTCAGATCGGTGTGACAGGACTGGCCGTGATGGGGGCGAACCTCGCCCGCAACCTGGCCAGGCACGGGCACTCGGTAGCGGTACACAACAGGTCCCAGCACAGGACCAAGGCACTGATCGAGGAACACGGGGACGAGGGGACCTTTGTCCCCTGCGAGACCCCGGAGGAGTTCGTCGCCGCGCTGGAGCGGCCCCGGCGCATTTTGATCATGGTCAAGGCGGGTGCGCCGACCGACGCGGTGATCGAGGAGTTCGCCCCCCTGCTGGAGCCGGGCGACATGCTCGTGGACGGTGGGAACGCGCACTTCGCCGACACGCGCAGGCGCGAGGCCGCGCTGCGCGAGCGCGGCATCCACTTCGTCGGCGCGGGGGTCTCCGGCGGCGAGGAGGGCGCGCTGCTCGGGCCGAGCATCATGCCCGGCGGCTCGAAGGAGTCGTACCAGGCGCTGGGCCCGCTGCTGGAGGACATCGCGGCGAAGGTGGACGGCGTGCCCTGCTGCACGCACATCGGCCCCGACGGTGCCGGGCACTTCGTGAAGATGGTGCACAACGGCATCGAGTACGCCGACATGCAGCTCATCGCCGAGGCCTACGACCTGCTCAGGCAGGGACTCGGCCGGACCCCGGCGGAGCTCGCGGACATCTTCGCGGAGTGGAACGAGGGCGAGCTGTCCTCGTACCTGATCGAGATCACCGCCGAGGTGCTGCGCCAGGTCGACGCGACCACGGGCAAGCCGCTCGTCGACGTGATCGCCGACCGGGCGGAGCAGAAGGGCACCGGCCGGTGGACGGTGCAGATCGCGCTGGACCTGGGCGTTCCGGTGAGCGGCATCGCCGAGGCGGTGTTCGCCCGCTCCCTGTCCGGCCACGCGGACCTGAGGGAGGCCGCGCGCGGTCTGCCGGGCCCGTCGGGCGTGCCCGCGGGGGCCGTCGGCGACGAGTTCGCCGAGGACGTGCGGCGGGCGCTGTACGCCTCGAAGATCGTCGCCTACGCCCAGGGATTCGACCAGCTCAGGGTCGGCAGCGCCGAGTACGGCTGGGACCTCGACCTCGGCGCGCTGGCCACGATCTGGCGGGGCGGCTGCATCATCCGCGCCGTCTTCCTCGACCGCATCCGCGAGGCGTACGCGGCACAGGAAAAGCCGGTCACGCTGCTCGCCGCCCCCTACTTCGCCGACGCGCTCACCCTGGCGCAGGACTCGTGGCGGCGGGTGGTGTCGAAGGCCGCCGAGCTGGGCATCCCGGCGCCCGGCTTCTCGACCGCGCTGGCCTACTACGACGGGCTGCGCGCCGAGCGCCTGCCCGCCGCCCTGATCCAGGGCCAGCGTGACTTCTTCGGCGCGCACACCTACGAGCGGGTGGACCGCGAGGGCTCCTTCCACACCCTGTGGTCGGCCGACCGCACGGAGGTCGAAGGCTAGCCGGTAGCCCCCGGGGGCGGCGGAGTTCCGCCCCCGGCCCCGTCCCTCCGGCCCCGGCCCCCCTGCCCCGGCGCTGTCCCGCTCCCCTGCCGCTCCGCGCTGCCCCGCGTCGGCGCCGCGGCGCCGACGCCGCGCGTTCAGCGGAGCTCGGGGAGCTCTGGGAGCAGGGCGAACGCGTGGTCGGCGGCGGCGACGGCCGACGGGTGGGTCCCCTCGGCCGTCGCCCCCCCGACCAGGGTCAGCCAGTTGCGCCGGGCCAGTACCCGCTGCGTGGCGAGGACCTGACCGGCGACGAGCAGCGCGGTGAGCTCGTCGGTGTCCTCGGCGAGCGCGGCGGCGAGAGCCTCCTCGTCGAGGGCCATGTAGTGGAGCACCCGGGCCGCCAGGCTGGGCGTGGAGAAGACCATCCGGTGGTAGCCGAGCACCTCGGGATGGTCGTTGAGCCCCGTCACGGGATCGCGCCGATCGAGCCCGGCCAGGAAGTGCCGGTGCAGCGCCGCCAGCGGCCTCTCGCCCGCCCCGCGCTCGCGGACGACCCGGGCGGCCTCTCCCTGGTGGTCGGAGATGCGGTGCAGGACGAGGTCCTCCTTGGTCGGGAAGTACTTGAACAGGGTCGGTTTGGAGACCCCCGCCGACGTCGCCACCTCGGCGACCGACACCTCGTCGAAGCCGCGCTCCAGGAAGAGCGTGATCGCCGCAGCCGAGATCGCCTCGTGGACCTGCTGTCTCTTGCGTTCCCGGAGTCCTGTCACGCGGTCCAACCTAACAGAAGCACAACTCGGTCAATATCTTAACCTAGTTAAGCTTTTTGGCGGGTGAAGCGCGACGACCGGCACGGGACTCGACGGCGAGCGGACCTGTCCGGCGGAGCGCGATGCGGCGATTTTCGCATTAAATGCACCTTTCGTCCGTTATCAACATTCAATGACCTGCACTTTAATGCTGGAATTCGCTGGAATTCAGGGGAGGCTGATGGAACTCCTGTTACGCTCCGGGCCGTGAGTGATTCACTGGACGCGCTGGAACGGCGAATAGCCGACCTCCGCGCCGAGGTGCGACGGGCGGTCAAGGCGAGGGAGAACTCGCTCGCCCGGTCGCTGCGCGGGGATCTACGCAGGGCCGAGCAGGCGTGGGACGCGGCGATAGCCTCCGAGGCCCCGGCAGCGGCGCACGAACCCGAGACCTCGCTGCTGCCCATCAGGGAGCAGGTGCACCAGGCGCTGACCATGCTGGGCGTGCCGACGCCGGCCAGGCTGATCGTGGCGGTGAACGACGCCTTCTTCTCCCGCGAGCTGCGCGGCTCCCAGCTGACCAGCCTGCGGCGCGACGAGGAGCGCTCGTTCCGCGGCGACCCCTACGCCAGGCCGTACTACCTGTGCGCCGCGCTGACCGACCGCCTCTCCCCCGCCCGGGGGCTGCTCGCCGACAGCACGTGGCCGCCCGAGCTGCGGGTGCTGGGGCCGCTGAGCCCGCGCGTCGACTTCCTCACCTCGGCCGTACGCGTCGCCGAGCAGCTGACCCGGCTGGCGGAGCCGCCCCCGGGGGCGGTGCGGCTGCTGTCGCGGATGGCGCAGAACATCCCGGGGGCCGTCGAGGGATTCGCCCCGGCCGACCCGGCGACCGCGATCCGCGCGGCGCGGGCCGAGCTGGAGGTGCACCTGGCCGCCGACTCCGCGCAGCGGGCCGAGGTGGCGGCACGGGCGACGAGGCAACTACCGGACGTGGAGCGCCTGTTCGGCGCCACCGCGATGAACACCTTGAGGGGGGCCTGTTGAAGACCAGGCTGGACGGGGAGACCGGCTCATGAACAAGCTCAGGGAGAGGTCCTTCCCGAACAGGCTTGACGAGCTGCGCGGGCCGATGCCGTCCCGCCCGCACGACGCGCGGGCCATCGCGGCGCTCGCCGCCAACCCCGGCTGCGCGCGCCGGGCGCTGATGGACGCCGCCGGTGTCGACAAGGACCTCACGGCCCGGCACGTCGGATTCCCCGCGCCGTTCGGCCAGTCCCAGTTCGCGATCAGCCGTGGCAACGTGTTCGAGGCGCTGGTGAAGGAGAACGGCTGCGCCGAGCTGCTGCGGCTGCTGCGCGACCTGCTCGGCCTGGCCGTCGCCCAGGTCGGCTACCAGGACGTGGAGAGCGTCGGCTCCCACCTGCGCCACTCGCACACCCGGGCGCTGATCGACCGCGCGGCGCGCGAGGACGACGGTACCGCGGTGTTCTACGACCATCCGCTGTTCAGCCTGCAGATCGCCGGGCACACCTCCTACCTGGAACCGGACGTGGTGGCCTTCCAGATCGGAGGGCGTTTCCACATCGTCGAGATCAAGTCGTTCGGCATGATCGACGGCCAGGCCGAGCCGGACAAGGTCGCGGCGGCGGCGCGGCAGGCCGCGGTCTACGTCCTGGCGCTGCGCACGCTCATGGCCGACCTCGGCCACGACCCGCAGCGCGTCTCCCACGACGTGGTCCTCGTCTGCCCGGAGAACTTCGCCAACCGCCCGACGGCGGCACTGGTCGACGTGCGCAAGCACCTCTCGGTGCTCACCCGCCAGCTCACCCGGATGACCAGGGTCGAGCACCTGCTGGAGGGCCTGCCCGGCGACCTCACCTTCGATCTGGCCCCCGGCGAGGACGGCGTGCCGACCCGCTCGGCGGAGGAGCTCGCCCAGGCGCTGCTCCAGGTGCCCGCCCGCTACGCGCCCGACTGCCTGTCCACCTGCGACCTGTGCATGTTCTGCCGTCACGAGGCCCGCGCCTGCGGGTCCACCGACCTGCTCGGGCGCCAGGTGCGCGACCAGCTGGGCGGCGTCTCCGGCATGGACGAGGCGCTCGGCCTGGCCGAGGGCACCCGCGAACCGGCCGAGGGGCAGGAGGAGATCGCCCGCCTGCTCCGGCTGGCGAACCGGCTGCGCGAGGAGTCGCTGCGGTGAGGACGGGCACACCGGCCGCACGAGACGTCACCATGGCGGACACCGGCACACCGGCCGCACGACACGTCACCGACGTCACCATGGCGGAGGCCCGCGAACCGGCCGCGCGGGACGTCGCCGCGACGAGGACCGGTACACCGGGCCCGGCAGGCGCCTCGCGGCGGACGGAGGCCGGCAGGTGAGCACGCTGACGGCGCTGGCGCAGCTGCGGGCCGTCAGGGACGGCGTCGCGCAGCGGATCACCACGGTCCGGCACTGCCACATCTCCGCCCAGCCGATGGTGCTCATCCCGCTCAAGCTCGCGGGCGAGGCCGCCGCGCCGCTGGCCGCCATGGTGGGCACCGACCCGGGTCACCCCCGGCTGCTCCTCGTTCCCCAGCCTCGCAACCGGGACCTGCGGTTCGCCTTCGCCGCCGGGCTGGCCGAGGTGCTGCTGCCGTACATCGAGGGGTTCGAGAAGAGCACCGAGACGGTCGAGCGCAGGGGCGGCGAGCCGTACGAGCGGTGTCTGGACGCGCCGCAGATCCTGGTGCCGAACCGGCCGGCGGCCTCGTTCGCCGGGCTGCTGGGCCGGTCCACCCGGTTCCGCCGGGCCGACGGCCCCTACCCGGTGCATCCTTCGGTGCCGCTGCTCGGCCGGTGGCTGACCTACTTCGGCGACCGGTCGAGGCAGCCGGGCTCCTCGGTGCTGCTCGCGGCCACCGAGGCGCTGAGCCTGCACTGGGCGACCGGGCAGAGCGGGCTGGAGGACGCCAACCTGGCGGCGCTGCTGGGGTGGATCGATCCGCCGCCGGGAATGTCCGGACGCCGGGCGGCCGAGGAGGCCGAGGACCCGCTGCTCTGGCCTCCGGCCGGTCCCGCCACCGATCCCGGCTTCGACAACGAGGTGCTCGGCCCCGCGATACGCGCCTACGAGGAGGCGCCGACCGATCGCGCCGTCGACCGGATCGCCCAGGCGCTGCGCACCCAGCTCGACCCCACCTGGCGGCTGATGTGGCGGAGCGTGGACCTGCTGCGTTCCCTGCCCGAGGGGTCGCGGGTGAAGGACCGCTGGGAGATCGACCGCGGGTCGTTCACCCGGTTCGTCGAGCGGATCGCCGAGGGCGGGCCGCCTCAGGCGCGCAGGGACGGGGCGGTCGGCGCCGCCGCGCGGCTGGCGGGCCTGGAGCGGGCGCGGGCGAGCTACGACGTGCAGCGGGCCCACGACGACCCGCTGCTCATGGCCGAGTACCGGCTGAGCGGCGAGGCCTTCGCCGGGACGGTGACGTCCGCCGACCCCGAGCACAGCGAGGGCGAGGGCCGCTCACGCAAGCTCCGCCCCCTGATCACGGTACGGACCGACGACCCGGTGCGGCTCGCTCCCGGCACCACGGTCGGCAGCCCCGACCGGCGCGGCCACGCCGCCGAGATCGTCGAGATCGCGGACGGCGAGATCACCCTCAAGGTCACCAAGGGGATGGGGCGGGGCAGGACACCGGCCCCCGGCTCGGTGCCCGAACCGGGCGAGCGGGTCTCGTACACCTCGCTGACCGACGACTTCCAGTCGTCGGCGGCGCTGCCCGACCCGGAGCAGACGCCGTGGACCCACGGCGGGCCCCCGCAGGAGTACGAGCCCAGTGACGACGACGCGCAGGAGGAATGGCTGTGAGCGTTCACCGGATCCCGTGCCGCCGCGCGACGCCCCCGGCCTCGCGTGCCTCCGGTGCGGCGGGCCGTGAGGGGGGTGCGGCATGACCCCGCAGCAGGAGGCGGCGGCCGTGGTGGAGGCCGTGCTGGCCGACCTGCCCCGCCACCGCGGCGTGGTCGTGGACTCGCCGCCGGGCGCGGGCAAGTCCACGCTGGTGGTGAGGGCCGCCGGGCACATCGCGGAGACCGGCGAGCCGCTGATGATCGTCGCCCAGACCAACGAGCAGGTCGACGACCTGGTGGAGCGGCTCGCGGCCGAGCACCCCGACCTGCCGATCGGCCGGCTGTCGGCGAGCGGCTACATCACGCCGGGCCGCATCCTCGCCCTCCCCAACGTCTCGGTCGCGGGCAAGCTGCCCGACCTGGGAGACCCGGCCGTGGTGATCGCCACCGCCGACAAGTGGGCCTGGATCGGCGACCGCACCTGGCCGTGGGCCATCGTCGACGAGGCGTACCAGATGCGCTCGGACAAGCTGCTGCGCATCGCCTCGCTGTTCGAGCGGGCATTGTTCGTGGGCGACCCCGGCCAGCTCGACCCGTTCTCGATCGTGGACGGCGACCGCTGGGCGGGCCTGTCGTGGGATCCGGTGCAGAGCGCGGTCTCGGTGCTGCTGCGGCACAACCCCGACCTGCCGGTGCACCGGCTGCCGGTGTCCTGGCGGCTGCCGGCGTCGGCGGCGCCGGTGGTCTCCGAGGCGTTCTACCCGTTCACCGGCTTCCGCGCCGGGACGGGCCCCGACGACCGGTCGCTGGAGTTCACCGTCAACGGCATGCGCACCTCCCACGACCGGTCGCTGGAGGAGGCGGCCGTGTCGGGCTGGGCGCTGTACGAGCTGCCGAGCCGCCACACGGTGCGCACCGACGCGGAGGCCGTGGCGGCGACCGCGTTCCTCGCGACGCGGCTGCTCCAGCGGGGCCCGGTCGCGCACTCCGAGCGCGGCAGCCATCCCGTCACGGCCGACCGGATCGCCATCGGCGCCGCGCACCGCGACCAGGTCGCCGCGATCAGGGCCGCCGGGGTGCCGCCGGAGATCACGGTGGACACCGCCAACCGCCTGCAGGGCCGGGAGTACGACGTGACGATCGTTCTCCACCCGCTCTCCGGGCGCCGCGACGCCACCGCGTTCCATCTGGAGTCGGGGCGACTGTGCGTGCTCACCTCCCGGCACCGCCACGCCTGCATTGTGGTGGCCAGGGCGGGCATTCCCGAACTCCTGGACGCCCACCCGTCGTCCGAGCCGGTCCAGCTCGGCGTGCCGGTGAAGTTCCCCGACGGCTGGGAGGCCAACCAGGCGGTCCTGGCCCATCTCTCCAAGCACCGGGTGACCCCGGACGGATGACCGCTCTCCGCGCGGTCAGATCGTGCGCCGCCAGACGTCGATCGCCAGCACCTGGCGCATGCCCACCGAGAGGTAGAGGCCGAGGGCGGGCGTGCTGTTGTTGGCGTCGACGTGGAGATAGGTGCCGGCCCGCCCGCGGCGGGCGTCGTCGGCGAACGCCCCGCGCAGCATGAACCGGCCCAGGCCCCGGCCCCTGAAGGCGGGGAGTACGGCCAGCCGGCGCACGTAACCGCAGTTCTCGTCGCCGAGGAAGGCGTTGGTCCCCAGCAGCATCGCCACGGGCTCGCCGTCGAGGCGGGCGACCGCCAGCTGCGCCCAGTCGGTGCTGACCGAGGAGTCCAGCTCGCCGTACCACTCGTCGTAGTCCTTCGGGGCGAACCCGAAGTGCTCGGCGAAGCCGGACTGCTCCACGGCGTGGCCCTGGCGGCGCACCTCCTCGGTGAGCCCGTGGTGCACCGTCATCCCGGCCGGGAGCTCGGGCCGGGGCACCGCCCCCTCGTGGTCGGCGCGGAGCCGGATGAAGCTGGTGGCGGCGGCGAAGCCGCGGGCGGCGGCGACGGCGCGCTTGCCGCTGTCCTCGCGGTAGAGGCCGATGTCCACCACTGCCCGGTCGTGACCGAGCTCGGCGGTGATCTGCCCGGCCCGCTCGGTCACGGTGTCCCAGAGCGGGCCGGTCAGGTCCGGCGTGGCGGGGTGCACGACGACGTCGACGTCGACGTTGTCGCTGCCGCCCTTGCGGCAGGCCCAGGCCCACGCCACCAGCCGCCCGGTCTCGTCGTGGACGAGCCAGCCGTCGGACTCCGCGTCGAAGGAGGAGTCGTTCAGCTGGTCGGCGACGTCGTCCAGGGTCATGTCGGCCTTGCCGATCACCTGGGTGTCACAGAGCGAGATCAGCTCGTGGATCTCGCGGGCGTCGCGGGCATCGCGGACCAGGGGCCGCCGGGTGACGTACCCGGCGGCGGGGATGGTTGTCTTCATGCCGCCATCGTGGCGGGGGCGGCTTGGGGATCGCTGGGCCGGGACTTGGGGCCTGTCGGCCAGGCACCGGGACCAGAGCCAGGGCCAGGAACCTGAGCCTGGCCCTGGACCTGGGACTGGGACCGATCGGCCGGTCAGTCGAGCGCCGGGACCGGGGCCTGGGCCTCCTCGGACGCCTCGGGCCCGCCGCGCAGCGGGATCTCCTTGATGAAGGCCGCCAGCAACGGCACCACGACGGCGAACAGGATCGCCCACCAGAAGACGCTGGAGACGGACTCGGCCAGCGACTCCAGGAAGCCGACCCGCACGTTGGCGGGCATCTCGTGCAGCGCGGCCGGGTTGAACTGGGCACCGCCGGAGGCGAGCCGCTCGCCCGCGGCGCCCAGCTTGCTCTCCAGGCTCGAGGTGAGCTGGTTGTTGAAGACCGCGCCGAACAGCGAGACGCCGAACGATCCGCCGATGGAACGGAAGAAGGTCGAGGCGCTGCTGGCGACGCCGAGGTCCTTCTGCTCGACGCTGTTCTGGGCGATCAGCATGGTGGTCTGCATCAGGAAGCCCATGCCGAGGCCGAGCACCGCGATGAACACGCCGGTCTGCCAGGCGGGGGTGTGGACGTCCATCAGGGAGAGCAGCCACATGGCGAGCGCCATGCCCGCGCCGCCGACGATCGGATAGATCTTGTACTTGCCGGTCTTGGTGATGGCGCGGCCCACGAAGAGCGAGACCACCATGGCAGCGCCCATCATCGGGAGCAGCAGCAGGCCGGAGTTGGTGGCACTCGCCCCCTGGACGGTCTGCTGGAACAGCGGGAGGAAGTTGATCGCGCCGAACATGGCGAAGCCGAGCAGGAAGCCCACGCCCGAGATCAGGCTGAAGTTGCGGTCGCGGAAGACGTTGAGCGGCATGATGGGCTCGGCGACGCGGCGCTCCACCAGGACGAACAGCGCCAGCGTGACGACGGCGAGCCCCGCCAGGCCGAGGATCTGCCACGACCCCCACGCGTACTCGTTGCCGCCCCAGGTGGTGATGAGGACCAGCGCGGTGATGCCGACCGAGAGCAGGGCCGCGCCCAGCCAGTCGATGCGGTGCTCGGCGCGGAGTTTGGGCAGCCGCAGCTTGACCGCGAGCAGGGCGAGGGCGGCGAACCCGACGGGCAGGTTCACGTAGAAGGCCCAGCGCCAGTCGAGGTGGTCGGTGATGAACCCGCCCACGAGCGGGCCCGCGATCATCGCGAGTGACATCACGGCGGCCATGATGCCCTGGTACTGGCCGCGCTCGCGGGGCGGGACGAGGTCGCCGATGATCGCCATGGCGTTGACCATGAGGCCCCCGGCCCCCAGGCCCTGGAGCGCGCGGAAGGCGATGAGCTGCGTCATGCCGTTGGAGGGCCCGCCGAGCATCTCGGAGCCGGCCATGCCGCAGAGCGCGGAGCCGGCCATGAAGATGACGATGGAGCCGAGGAAGATGTTCTTCCTGCCGTACAGGTCACCGATCTTGCCCCAGATGGGGGTCGAGACGGTGGTGCCGAGCACGTAGGCGGTCACCACCCAGGACAGGTGTGTCAGCCCCTTGAGGTCGTCGACGATGCGGGGCAGCGCGGTGCTGACGATCATGTTGTCGAGCATGGCCAGGACCATCGCGAGCATCAGGCCCGGCAGCACCACCATGACCTCGCGACGCCGCGCCGGCGCGGCCGCGGTCTCCTTCACTTCTTGCCCCCCGTTGAGAAATCCTTGTAGATCTTGCTTACTTGCCGACCGGCTAGCATCGGCTATGCTGGAATGTAAGCCGCTTACTTGCCGGCCGTCAAGTTAATTTCTCGGTAAGGGAACCATGAGGGAACACGCCGACACACGGACGCGCATCCAGGAGATCGCTCTGAAGCTCTTCACCGAGCAGGGCTACGAGGCCACCTCGCTCCGCGAGATCGCGGAGGCCCTCGGCGTGACCAAGGCGGCGCTTTACTACCACTTCAAAACCAAGGACGACATCATCGCCAGCCTGGCGGAGGACCGGGTGAGGTCGATCGAGGAACTCGTCACCTGGGCCCGGTCCCAGCCGCGCACCGACGAGATGCGCGAGGAGCTGATCCGCCGCTACTCCCACGACCTGTACCGGGGCAGGCACCGCGAGGTCATGCGTTTCTTCGAGCGCAACCAGACCTCGCTCAAGAACCACCCGACGATGGAGAAGACCCGCGAGCGGATGTTCGAGCTGCTCGCCTTCCTCGTCGACCCGGAGGATCCCCTGCCCGCCCAGCTCAGGCACTCGATGGCCCTGTTCGCGCTGCACGCCTCGCTGTTCATGCTCAGGGACGAGTCGATCACCGACGAGGAGCGCCAGGCCGCCGCCCTGGAGGTCGCGCTCGACCTCGCCCGCCGGTGAGCGTGCTCATCGACCCGCCCAACTGGCCGGGTCCGCGCGATCTGCTCTGGTCACACCTGGTCAGCGACAGCTCGACCGAGGAGCTGCACGCCTTCGCGGAGCTGCTCGGCGTGCCGCGCCGGGCCTTCGACCGCGACCACTACGACGTTCCCGAGACCGTCTACGAGCGGGCCGTCGCGCTGGGCGCCGAGGCCGTGTCCTCTCGCGAGCTCGTCACCCGGCTCATCGCCTCCGGGCTCCGCCGGCGCAAGGTCCGTCCCGGTACCGACGGTTCTCGCATGGATCCCAATGCTTCGGGCATGGCATCCCTTTGATGACATCACCGCACGTCAACGGAGGAGACGACATGCTGAACGGCAAGACGATCGCGTTCCTCGTGGCCCCGGAGGGCATCGAGCAGGTCGAACTCACCGAGCCCTGGCAGGCCGTCAAGCAGGCGGGAGGGACCCCCAGGCTCATCTCCACCGAGCAGGGCCGGGTCCAGGGGTTCGACCACCTCGACAGGGCCGACACCTTCCCGGTGGACGCGACGGTCGGGGAGGTCTCCGCCGCCGACTTCGACGGGCTGGTGCTGCCGGGCGGCGTCGCCAACCCCGACTTCCTGCGGACCGTGCCTGAGGCCGTCGGCTTCGCGAAGGGGTTCTTCGACGCGGGCAAGCCGGTCGCGGCCATCTGCCACGCGCCCTGGACCCTGATCGAGGCGGACGTCGTGCGCGGCCGGAAGGTCACGTCCTGGCCGAGCCTGCGGACCGACCTGCGCAACGCCGGGGCGACCTGGGAGGACCACGAGGTCGTGATCTGCTCCTCGGGCCCGAACACCCTGATCACCAGCCGCAAGCCCGACGACCTCAAGGCCTTCTGCCAGGCCGCGATGGACGCCTTCTCGGGCTAGCGTCCTTCGATCACCGGGGCCGGGCGGGGGTCTGCGACCCCCGCCCGGCGGACGTTCCGCGCCCGGAGTGAATCCTCCGCACATCCGATTACCTGTCACGTACGCGGCGCTTTGCCATGCGTTGCCGTATTCCAGGGACACGATCACCCATCTTCGATTAGGACGGGTCGCCCAGGGCAAAGCTCCTACACATCACTGCGAAAGGAGGGGACCGTGGAGGCCACGATCGCGTTGCGTCTGCCGCGTGACGCCGCGAGTGTTCCCGTGATCAGGCAACTTCTCGACTCCTCGCTCCAGGCCCTGGGCGTGGTGCCGCAGATTCGCGAGGACATCCAGCTCATGCTCTCGGAGGCGTGTTCCAACGTCATCCAGCACGCCACCCCCAGTGACGACTACATGGTCAGCACCGAGCTGACCAGGGACCGCTGCGTGATCAAGGTGGTGGACGCCGGCAACGGCTTCGACTTCTCGGAGACCACCTCCCCCGCCCCCACCTCCGAGCACGGCCGGGGACTGCTGATCATGCAGGCCCTGGCCGACGACATCCGGTTCGTCAAGCGGCAGGAGCGGGGCTCGATCGTCTGCCTGGAGAAGACCCTGCGCTTCGTCGAGGACGCTCCCGGGCTGTCACTGCTCCTCAACGAGGAACTTGAGCTCCAGGAGGGCGTCCCTGAGATAGTCGGTGACGGTCCACACGTCGGGAACCATCTCCCTGCAGGCGATCACGCCGACGTCAAGTGAGCCGTCGTAGGAGAAGACCGTGATGTTGATGCCGCCGCTGGCGTCGGTCACGACGGAGACGGGGTGGTACGAGAGAAGCCTGGCGCCGCTCACGTAGAGGGGGAGCTGCGGGCCGGGCACGTTGGAGATCACCACGTTGATCGGGCCCGCGCTGCCGGCGAACAGGTTGAAGGCCGCGCGGGAGGCCAGGCCGGTCAGCGCGGAGGGCATCATGTCGCTGAGCTGCTGGAGCCAGCGCGCCGGGGCGAGCGACGAGCGGTCCTTGATCAGGCGCATGGCGTCCCGTACCGCCAGCAGCCGTTCCACCGGGTCGGCGATCTGCGTCGCCAGAGTGGTGATCATGATGCTGACCTGGTTGCCCGCGCTCTGGTCGCCGGGGACGCGGAGCGAGAACGGCACCCCCGCGACGAGGGGCTGCTCGGGCAGCGCGTCGTGCTTGAGCAGCCACTGGCGCAGCGCCCCGGCGCACAGGGACATCACCACGTCGTTCACCGTGACGCCGAAGGCGTTCTTGACCAGCTTGACGTCCTCCAGCGGCAGGGTGGTGTAGGCGAACCGCCGGTGCGCGCTGATCCTGCCGCTGAAGGGGGTGCGGGGAACGGTCATGCGGGGCATGGCGGGCACCTCGGCGGCCCCGGACCCGGACAGGTAGGTGGCCAGGTCCCGGGTGAGCCGCGAGACCAGCCCCGCCCCGGGCACCTGGGAGATCAGCGGGATCTCGTCGAGGTGCGGGACGGCGTTGATCAGGAACCGTATCGTGTTGGCCGGGTTGACGACGGCCTTGGCCAGCCCCCTGACGACCATCTCCCCGGTGTCGATCTCCTCCTCGGGCTCGGCCGCGGGTGCCAGCCGGACCTCGGCGGGCTCGGGCGAGGTGTCCAGCAGGCTGGCCAGCACGTCGGCACCGGTGACGCCGTCGACCGCGGAGTGGTGGACCTTCATGTAGAGGGCCGTACGGTCGCCGCGGAGGCCGTGGATCAGGTACATCTCCCAGAGCGGGCGGCGCCGGTCCAGCCGGCGGGCGTGCAGCCTGGCCACCTGCTCGCCCAGCTGCTTGTCACTGCCCGGCCCGGGCAGCGCGATCTCGCGCACGTGGTAGTCGAGGTCGATCCTGGAGTCCTCGGTCCAGTACGGGTGGTCAAGGCCGAGCGGGACGAAGGCGAGCCTCATCCGGAAGGGCGCGGCCAGGTGGAGCCGGTGGGCCAGCAGCGACACCAGGTCACCGCGCGACAGCCCGCCGGACAGGATCGCGAGTCCCCCGATGTTCGCGACGTTCGTCGAGGTCTCGAAATTCAAAAACTGCGTGTCCACCGCACTGAGCTGCCGCACCGTCTACCTCCGGGATGTCGTTCTCCCATCCTGCTCCCGCGAGGTCCCCAGAGCCAACGCGGCCAGCGCCACCAGGAAGACTACGGACACAAGGATCAACGACAGCGGGATGAGCACGAGCACGACGACGACGGTCATGATCTCGCTGATCAACTGCGGCACCGGAGAGCTGTGCCCTGATTACCGGGCCGTTACACCGCGTTCCAGCGACAGAGCTTCAGCGCGAGATGGAGTTCTAACCTGTGGGTTCCGTTCTTGAGGTTACGGCCGGCCAGCTGCTCGATTCTGGCGAGGCGGTAATAGAGGCTGGTGCGGTGCAGGTGCAGCAGCCTGGCGGTCTCCTGCGCGTCTCCCCCGCTGTCCAGATAGGTCTCCAGGGTGGTGAGGAGCGCCGGATGCTCGCGCAGCGTGTCGAGCGGGCCGCCCGCCGTACCCGCCGCGCCCGGCCGGCCGGTGAGCGGCTCGGCGAGCAGCCGGTAGACGCCCAGGTCCGGCCAGTGGGCGACCGGCCGCAGCGCGCGTTCCGCCGCGGCGGCCCTGGCCGCGGTCAGCGCCTCCTCGTGCGCCCGTACGGCCGACTCCAGCCCCGGGTGCGGCGCGCTGACCCCGACGCCCACCTTGATCCTGGCGGCCAGCCGCTCCCCCAGCGCCGTCGCGTCCTCTCCGCGGTTCAGCAGCAGCACGGCGTGGCGGTCCAGGATCGTGAAAGCCGGTGGGCGGCGCACCCTGGCCAGCTCGGCGCCGACCGCCTCGCGCAGGCCGTCCGGGTCGCCGCGCAGCGCCAGGACGCGCAGCGGCCCCTCGCCGAGCACGCCCGCGGCCCGCCGCACGCCGATCTCACCGGTGAGCAGCTGGCTCAGGGTGTGGGAGCTGCCTCCGTCGTCGAGCAGGGCGGCGATCGCGGCGGCGTCGCGTACGGCCCTGTCCCGCTCCTGCGGGCTCAGCGGGCCGTGCCCCTCGATGATCCAGAGGTAGCCGACGCGGCGGTCCTGGTGGAGCAGGGGCACGCAGAGCCGGGCCGCCATCCCCAGGTCAGGATTTTTCGGGATACGCACCGGATCGCGGGTCGTGGTCACCCCGTGCGCCTCCTGCCAGGCGCTCACCTCCGCGGGAACGGACCGCGAGAGGATGGCCTGGGCCCTGACCTGATCGACCTCTCCGTGGTGGGCGCTGTGCGCGACGACGCGGCCCTCCAGGTCGTCCACGGACATGCCCCTGCCCACCGCCACGGCCAGCGATTCCAGCAGGTCCTGGACATCATCCGCTATCACGGTCCGATCCTACATATGTAGGAAGTATCTCCGGCGTCGGAACGATGACTCGATCTGGCGCGAGCCGTAGCGTCGCACTTGTTCATTTCGGGGAATCCGCCTCGCGAGAGCCGGGAAGTCCGTCTCGTGAGAGCCGTCCGATCGCCCGGTGAAAGGAGCCTCGTGGAGGAGCGCAGCCGCGTCGCCCCGTGGGCACCCCCGCGGGCACAGCTGCGCCTGGCCGAGCTCGAGGCCGAGGTGGACGGGCTGGGACTCGACGCGGTCACCCGGCTGGTCGAAGCGGTGCTGGCCGAGCACCGCGGCCGCCTCGACGAGGACGGCGTGGTGCTGTACGCGGGCACCAACACGATGAGCGCGCGCGCGAGGGCCGCGCACGAGATCTCCCTGGGCTGCCGCCCGTCGATGGGCTGGCCCGGGGACAAGTACCAGACCGGCCTGGACGAGCTGGACGTGCTGGAGGTGCTCGCCCCGCTCCAGGTCGCGGCGCTGATGGGCGGCGAGTTCGCCGAGGTGCGGCTGCAGAGCGCCACCCTGGCCAACCTCGCCTGCTACAGCGCGTTCGCCCGCCCCGGCGACACGGTCGCGGTGCTGCCGGAGACCGCCGGGGGCCACGCCGGCCACCACGCCCAGGGCGCCGCCGGGATCCGGGGCCTGCGGGTGGCCGACCTGCCCTACGACACCGGGCGGCTCGACGTCGACCACGCGGCCCTGCCGGCGTTCCTGCGCGAGCATCGGCCCGCGCTGGTGGTGATCGGTGCGAGCCTGATGCTGTTCCCGCACGACGTCGCGGGAGTGCGGGCGGCGTGCGACGAGGTGGGGGCCCTGCTGGTCTACGACGCCTCTCAGGTGGCCGGGCTGATCGCGGGCGGCCGGTTCCAGCGGCCGCTGGACGAGGGCGCGCACCTGGTGACCATGTCCACCTACGCGTCCTTCGGCGGCCCGCCGGGGGCGGCCGTCGTGACCCGCGACGAGGATCTCGCCCGCCAGGTGGCGGCGGCCGCCCATCCCGGCCTGACCGCCAACTACGACGCCTCACGGCTGGCACCGCTGGCCCTGGCCGCCGCCGAGCACGCCGCGGGAGGTTCCGGGTACGCCGACCGCTGCGTCTTCAACGCCGCGGCGCTGGCCGCGGCGCTGGACGGCGAGGGTTTCACCGTGGCCGCCGCCCACCGGGGCTGGACCGTCTCGCACCACGTGGCGGTGGACGCCGCCGCGTTCGGCGGCGGGGACGAGGCCGCCCGGCTGCTGGCCGAGGGCGGCGTCTATCTCAGCGGTGTCCACCTTCCCGGGCAACCTCCCGGTGAGCCCGCGCGGGGCCTGCGGATCGGCACCCAGGAGGTGACCCGCCGCGGCTTCGGCCCGGAGACCATGGGCGAGGTGGCGGTCCTGATGCGCCGCCTGCTCGTCGACGGCCAGGCCCCCGCCGCGGTCCACCGGGACGCGGTGGCCCTGCGCCGCACCACCCCATGATCACGGACCGGCCCGCTCGACCCCCGGGGGTCCGCCCCCTGGCGGGCCGGTCCGCCCATCGCCACTCCCCCTGACAGGCGGACCGGCCCGCGTCCCCCCTGGCGGACCGGTTCGCCGCCTTCCGCCCCACCCGCGCGCGTCGCCTCCTCCGGACGGTCACCTCCCCGCCCGGCGTCGGGGACGCGCGCGGGTGGCGGCCGGAACCTGCGAGCCCGGCTCACACCTGGGGACCGGCTGGCCCCGGGGGAACGCGCGGATGGCGGGCGGAAGCGGGTCAGACCGCGCGGTGGTACTGGTCGGGCCAGCGGGCTCCGGCGGAGCCGAGCTCACGGGCGGCGAGGTTCGGCCAGTAGGGGTTGCGGAGCAACTCGCGGCCCAGCAGGACGGCGTCGGCCTGGCCCGAGGCGATGATCTCCTCGGCCTGCCGGGGCCGGGTGATCTCACCGACCGCCCCCACCGGCAGGTCGGTCTCGGCCTTCACCCTGGCCGCGTACGGCACCTGGTAACCGGGTCCCATGGGGATGCGCGCCCTGGCGACGTTGCCTCCGGTCGAGGCGTCGAGCAGGTCGACGCCGTGGGCGAGCAGGTCCTTGGCGAAGCGGACGGTGTCGTCCGCGCTCCAGCCCTCGCGGTCGTCCGCGGGGTCCTCCGCCAGCCAGTCGGTGGCCGAGATGCGGAAGAAGAGGGGAAGCTCGTCCGGCCAGACCGCGCGGACCGCGTCGACGACCCGGAGCGCGAAGCGGGTGCGGTTCTCGTACGAGCCGCCGTACGCGTCGGTGCGGTGGTTGCTGAAGGGCGACAGGAACTCGGCGATCAGGTAGCCGTGCGCGCCGTGGATCTCGGCCACCTGGAAGCCCGCTTCCAGTGCCCGCCGCGCCGCGGCGGCGAAGTCGTCCACGATCCGGTCGATGTCGCCGGCGCCCAGCTCCGTGGGAGTGGGGTGGACGTCGCTGAAGGGGATCGGGCTCGGCCCGACCGGCTGCCAGCCGTGCTCGCCGGGGCCGGTGGGCGCGCCGCCCTGCCAGGTGCGGCGGGTGGAGGCCTTGCGCCCCGCGTGCGCGAGCTGGATGCCGGGCACGGTGCCGTGGTCCAGCAGGAAGCGGGTGACGCGGGTGAACGCCTCCCGCTGGCGGTCGTTCCAGATCCCGAGGTCGGCCGGGCTGATGCGTCCCTCCGGCGCCACCGCGGTGGCCTCGGTCAGGATGAGCCCGGCGCCGCCCACCGCGCGGGCGGCCAGGTGGGACAGGTGCCAGTCGGTCGGCACTCCCTGCTCCGGCCCCTCGACCGCCGCGGAGTACTGGCACATCGGAGCCATCCAGACCCGGTTGGGGATGGTGACGGACCTCAACGTCAAGGGCTCGAACAGGGCGCTCACGGCCGTACTCCTTCTCGGGAGGGATCTCGGGGACGGCGCCCCGGCTTCACAACTAATACGATAGTCTACGTACTACGACAGATGTCAAACTACGATCACCTTCGTACAATCAAGTCGACCCACAGAAGGGACTCATCGTGTCGACCGCGTCCGCCAGGGCTCTGGAGCACCCCGAATGCGGGGAGATCCGTCTGGAGGGCGTGCTGCACGCCCTGTCCGACCCGATGCGCCTTCGGATCGTGCGCTTTTTGTGGCAGCTGGAGGAGGACGAGGAGGCCCCCTGCTCGGCGATCGAGCTGGCGGTCACCAAGTCGACCACCACCCACCACTTCCGGGTGCTGCGCGAGGCGGGTGTGATCAACCAGGCCTACCGGGGCACGGCCAAGATGAACGCGCTGCGCCGGCGTGACCTCGACACGCTCTTCCCGGGGCTTCTCGGCGCCATCCTGGCCGCCGACGCGCTCCAGTGCGAGCGCGACGGCTGACCGCCGGCGCGCCGGCGGGCGGCGCCCGGCCCCGGCACGATCGGGGGCCGGATCGGGCGGTTCCGGCGTGATCCGGTGGCCGAGCCGGGCGGTTCCGGCGTGATCCGGTGGCCGAGCCGGGTGGTTCCGGCAGGGCGGGACGTGCCCCGCCGGGCGGTTCCGGCGAGACCGATCGGATCGGACGGGCGGAAAGACCTCGAGACGGAGTACCGTCCTGTCATGTGCCGGAGTATCAAGACCCTTCGTGAGCCCTACGCCAGCGACGTGACCGACGACGACGTGCGAGCCGCCGCGCTCCAGTACGTCCGCAAGGTGTCGGGCTTCCGCTCCCCGTCGACGCGCAACGCGGAGGCCTTCGAGCGGGCCGTCGAGGCGGTGGCCGCCGCGACCCGGACCCTGCTCGACGATCTCCAGCTGAAGCACGTCTCCCGGGACTGACCTCGGGCGGCCGGAGACGGCGGAAGGCGGCTGTGACGGCGGCGGTGACGGCGGGAAACGAGCACGCCCCGCCGTGGCACGTACGTTCCCGCGGTGGGGGCGGGGCACAGTGGAGGCGAGGACCGCGCCCGCACCGGGAAACCGGGACGACAAAGAGTCCGGGGGGACAGTACGGTTACCCCCGAGGGGCGGCTCCTGGACGTGCTTCCTTCTTCTCATGCAAAGGGCTTTAGCGCGTCCGCTCTCCGCCCCTCCTCGCATTCCTCGGGCAGGGAAGTCCGGCAGGAAACTCCGACAGGGAGGGGACACGATGGACAGGACCGCCGAGATCCTGCTGCGGCGGCGCCGGCTCGTGCTCCCCGCCCTCCTCCCTCCCGGGGAGGCCGCGATCCCTCCGAGGCGCTACTTCCGCAAGCCGCGCGGCTCGCGGTGGATCGCCGGGCCCGACCTCGCGCTCGGCGTGCAGGTGCTGGAGACCGAGCTCCTGCAGCACGGCTTCCTGATGTCGGCCGCGCTCAGGGCCGAGTTCGGGCGGATGACGGCCACCGGCCTCGGCCTGGCGGGCCGCGGGCTCCTGCACGCGCTGCGGAAGGAGGCGGGCGACCACGTGGAGCACGTGCCGCTCTTCCGCCACTTCCCCGAGAGCGTCCCCGCCGACACCGCCGAGCTCTACGTCCGCAGGGTGTTCACCGTCCTGCTGCAGGAGCCCGAGCAGCCGTGCGCGCTGTGCGGGCGAAAGGACACCGTGCACGCGGTCTCCCCCTGCGCCCACCTGGTCTGCCACGCCTGCTGGGACGGCTCCGACTACGCGGGCTGCCCGATCTGCCACCGCAGGATCGACCCGGACGACCCCTTCCTGCGCCCGGCCGACGTCCCCGCGGCCCGGACCGCGACCGCCGCGACCGCCGCGCCCGACGCGGCCGTCACCCGCCGCCCCCTCGGCCTGCTCTCGTTCCGCGACGACGTCGCCGCGGCCGCCCGGGAGGTCGCCGTCTCGCTGCTGGAGCGCCGCACCCCCCTGTCGGCGGCCGACCGCGAGGACGTCACCGTGCTCGTCGGCGACCACCTGCCGGAGGCGGCGGGCTGGCTGCCGGAGAGCATCCCGGTCCGCGAGACCAGGGCGGCCGTCCTGGCGACGCTGCTGCCCCGCCTCTCCCCCGCCGCCGCGCGCGACCTGCTCGACCTGCACGCGGACACCGCGACCGACGTGCTGCGCCTGCTGTACGCGCTCATGGGCGGCGACCCGGGCCTGCGCACCAGGCCGCCGCGCCGCGTCTCCCTGCCCCGCCCCGTACGCCGCGTGCTGCTGGCCCGCCTCGACTCGCTGCCCCTGCGGTACCTCGTGGAGGACCTGCGCCGCCACCCCGAGGCGTGGAAGCACATGGCGGAGACGCTGCACCCGCACGAGTTCCACCGGCGCCACCCCACGGCGGCGCTGGCCTTCGCGGCGCTGCGTGGCACCCCGCTCACCGGCGCGTTCGGACGGGCGATGCTGGAGCATGCGGCCGGGCATCCCGACGTGCTGCGCGTGGACGGCGGGCGGTTGCGCGCGGAGACCTTCGCGAGCCGGGTGGAGGCGGCGCTGCGCGCGGGCGAGCCCGCGCTGCCGCTGCTCGCCGCGAGGCCCGGCGAGCTGGTACGGCGACTCTTCAAGCTCCTGTCCAGCGGGGAGAAGGGCGTCGCCGAGGCGACCGCCGCCGCCGCGCCCCGGGTCGCGCCCGGGGTGCTGATCGCCGCCCTCGGCAGGCTCCGCACGCCGGTCGGCGGGGCGCGCGCCTTCCTTCCGCGCGGCGACACCGCGCGCGCCTGGGTGCGGCCGGACGATCGCCCCCAGCTGCCCGAGGACGAGGTCGTGCCGGTCGTCGCGGCACTGACCGGCGAGATGCTGCGCCGCGCGGGCGCGCTGCCCCCGCTGGGGCGGGTGCTGCTGGACGAGGGGCTGGCCGACCTGGTCGCGCCCACCTCCGAGCGGTCCGCCTCCGGTTCCCTGGTCAGGATCCCGCGCGGCAGCGTGCAGCCGCTCCCCGGCGGGGATCGGATCCGCCTGTTCCTGCACTGGGCCGAGCCGCCGGGCGAGCGGATCGACCTCGACCTGTCGGTGATCCTCTACGACACGCACTGGCAGTACGTCGGCCACTGCGACTACACCAACCTGCGCCTGGGCGGGGCCGCCGCCGTGCACTCCGGCGACCTGACCTCCGCCCCCGAGCCGCTCGGAGCCTCGGAGTTCGTCGACCTCGACCTCGCCGCGCTGCGGGCCCTCGGCGGGCGCTACGCGACACCGATCGTCTTCAGCTACAACGACGTGCCGTTCGACGATCTCGTGCGCGGTTTCGCCGGGTTCATGAACCGGCCGGAGGGCCTGTTCGACCCCCGGGCGGTCGAGCAGCGTTTCGACCTGACCGGCTCCGACAAGATCCGGTCTCCGCTGGTGGCCGACCTGTGGTCACGCACGATGCGCTGGATCGATCTCGGCCAGGCCAGTGAGGGGTACGGGCACGACGCGCTGGGCTACGGCTCGCATCTGGCCAGGATGTACGCCGCGATCGAGGACTCCTACCTGCGGGCCGGGCACGTCACCCTGTGGGAGGTGGCGTGCTGGCACGCCGCTGCCCGCGCCGGCGAGGTGCTGGTCCGCCGCCTGGACGGCTCGGTCTCCCGTTACGCGCGCCGGGCCGGCGAGGACGTCGCCGGTCTCGTCACCAGGCTGATGAAACACGATCACGACGGTCCCCGGCAGGAGCCGGTGGGCGATGTGGACCTCGCCGTGCTCGTCCACGCGGACCTGGACCTGCCCGAGGGGTCCCGGCTCTACGCGCTCTACCCGTGGAGCGCGGACGCGAGCCGGGTGGAGCTGCTGGACGCCGCCGACCTGGTCGGCGCCCTGGCCCCGGACACCTCCGGCTGATCACCGGTCCCGAGCCCCGGACGCCGCCGGCTCATCACCGGTCCGGCCGTCCACCGTTTCCGGCGCCCGGGCTCCGGCGCCCCCGGCTTCGGCGCCCCGGCTTCGGACGACCGGCGGCGGCCGGACGCCCGGACCGGCGACCGGCCCTGCCGTGCCCGGTCGCACCGGGCGCGGCCCTCGCCTGCGGGCGGTTGTCTCGCCGGACGCCGCTCCCGCCCCTCGGCGGCGGTCAGTCGCGCGTGGTCGAGGAGCGGAAGAGCCTGCTCACGAACATGACCACCACACCTACCAGTCCGATGATCAGAGCCCACTTGAGGAGCGTGAAGAGGAAGCCCAGAACCGAGCCCAGCAGGAGGAAGCCGATCACCACGGCCGCCACGATCAGAAGAATTCGTCCCATGCGTTCCACGCTAGACCCCCGCCGGGCCCGGCGGCAGGCCGGAGCTCCGATGCCAGGGACAAGCCAGGGTTTTCCCTCATGACCACCCCGCCCTCCGAGGGCCGGAGGCGGGGTTTTCCATGATGGGGTGCCGGTAAGAACGCTGTCATGAGCCCCAAACGGTGTTGATCTTGTTGTGACCTGCGTAGGTGACGCTGACCGGGCATGACACGCCCCCCGCTTCATATCGACGAACTCGTCGAGCACTGGACGATCCTGGATGAGGAACACGAGCTCATAGCCGGAAAGCGCGGCGCAACGCGGCTCGCGTTCGGGATCTTGCTGAAGTTCTGCACGCGGCACGGGCCCGCTACCCGCGCGACCACCGCGGCCGCGCCGACCACCAAGCCGCTCGTGCTCACCTGCGCATGCAGCGCGACGCGGCCGCCACCCGAGCTACCCCCTCCCCGCCCGGTGGCCGTCGCGTGACCATGACGGGTGTCCGCGCCGACCGCGAGCGGAAATTTCTTGATACTTCATGTTCTTCCGGTCAACCGGGGGTGTGGCCCAGGGAGTGTCAGGGGTGGCTTTCACCGACGAGAGGAGACCGGGTGGATGAGGATTTCGTGGACTTCGTGCGGCACCGGGGTGAGCACCATCTGAGAACGGCGGTCCTGCTCACCGGGGACTGGCACACAGCCGAGGACCTGGTGCAATCCTGCCTTGGCAAGCTGTATCGGGTGTGGCATCGGCTGGATACCAGCAGCGAACCGGACGCCTACCTGCGCCGCATCCTGGTCAACACCCATCGATCCTGGTGGCGTGCCCGGTGGCGCCGTGAGGTCCCGCGCGCCGATCTGCCCGACCTGCCCGGTCTCGGGGACGTGGGAGAAACTCGGGCGGTGGCCGAGGACGTCCGCAATGCGCTGGCGAGGCTGCCGGTCAGGCAGCGGACAGCTCTGGTGCTGCGCTTTTTTGTGGACCTGTCGGAGACGGAGGTCGCCGAACTGATGGGCTGCTCGGCGGGAACGGTCAAAACCCACACGCATCGCGGCCTGCGGGCGATGCGCCAGATGATCTCGCCAGACATCGTGGTCAACCGAACCGAGGCGCAGGGGAGTGAGATCCGGTGAGACACCACCACGAGGAGCCGTTCATGAACGAGAAGGAAATCCGGGCACTGCTCGTCAGGGCCACCGAGGATCGCCCGGCGGGCATCGACCTCATGCCGGCCATACCGGCGGTATCGGCACCGGCGACGCAGAGGCGGGGACCGGTCCGGGTCCTGGTCTCGATCGCCTCGGTGGGCGTCGCGGCCGCGGTGGGGGTGATCGCGCTGCTCCTGCCGGCGGGTCAGCCCTCGGCGCAGGCCCAGGTGGCCGCCGCGGCCGAAAACACCAGCCGGGAGAGCTACCGGATCCACGGCACCAGCGGTGCCAAGACCTTCGACGGCGCCTTCGACCCTGCCCAGCGCGTGGGCGTTATCACCAGGGCCGGGGACGGGGCCGAAACCCGGTTCGTCGGCGACCTGATGTACGGCCGGCAGCAGCGCGAGGGGAAATGGACGGTCTCCCCGCGCATCGAGGAGGAGTTGAAGAGCGCTCCGCAGGCCGTCGCCCTGGTCAAACTCGCTCCACTGGACCCTCAGGCGGCCTTGCAACGACTCCGTTCGGCCACCGACGTCCGTGAGAACGGCTCCGCCTCCGGTCAGGGCTGGACCGGCCAAAGGTTCACGTTCTCGCTGAAGGATGACGGCGAACCCGGATTGAAGGAGGCCGTGGACACGTCGGTGGAGATCACGGGAGCCGTGAACGTGGACGACCAGGGACGCGTCCGGCGTCTGGAAGTCGCCTTCAGCGACACCGGCCAGCGAAACGTCCTGGACTTCGAGGACTTCGGAACCCCGGTGACGGTCACGGCCCCGCCCGCCGACCAGGTGGAGCAGCTACCGGCCGGCAAGCAGGACCACAAGGTGGACCGGGTACCGGCGGGCACGCCGGACCGCGATCCGGCCGATGAGCCGATCGTCAAGAACCCCTGACCGCCCCGTCCGGCACCGGCTGGCCACGTATCGGCCTTCGGTGCCGGCAGAGGCTGGGGGTCCGGCGGGAACGGAACGGTGAGTCCGGGTTGGGGCTGTTGAGATAGGGCAGGTGCTCGGCGTCCAGGGCGCCGATCTGCTCGGCGTAGACGGCGGCGGTGGCGTCGGTGATCGTGCAGGCGCTGAACCCGAGCATTCGGTGAAGAAAACGTCTCCGCCGCCGTCAGCCGGCGCGGTCGAGGATGTTCGCGCAGGCCACGGCGTACCGTTCGCGGATCGCCGGCACGGCGTCCGCCTCGTGAGTCTCAACCTGCCCGATCGTCCACGACGGCGGTCGCTGCCCGCCCGACAACACCCAGGCCGCCTGACGGGCGGCGCCGTCGGCGACGTACTCCCCCAGCGGCGGGACGAGCACGGGGCGGCCGAAGACCGTGGGAGCGATCCGGCGCACCGCCTCCGAGCGGGCGCCGCCTCCGACCAGGATGACCCGGTTGACCGTCATGCCCTGCGCGATCATCGCGTCCAGCCCGTCGGCGAGGGCGCACAGCATGCCCTCCACCGCCGCGCGGGCCAGGTGGGCGGGGGTCGAGGTCCGCAGGGTCAGGCCGTGCACGGCTCCGGTGGCGTGCGGGCGGTTCGGTGTGCGCTCGCCCTCCAGGTAGGGCACCAGGACCAGCCCGTCGGCGCCCGAAGGTGCGGACAGCGCCAGCGCCGACAGCCCCGCGTGGTCCACTCCCAGCATGGTCGCGGCCGCGTCCAGCACCCGGGCGGCGTTGAGCGTGCACACCAGCGGCAGGAACCGGCCGGTCATATCGGCGTACCCGGCCACGATCCCGCTCGGGTCGGCGGCCGGCACCTCGGAAACGGTGGACACTATGCCGGAGGTGCCGATCGACACGATCACGTCGCCAGGCTCGGCACCGACACCCAGCGCCGCCGCGGCGCAGTCGCCGGCGCCGGGGCCCAGCGGCGCGCCGGTGCGCAGGTGCCCGGCCTGACCGGTCGGCCCGAGCACCTGCGGCAGCAGCACATCGTCGCGGCCGAACGCCAGCCGGAGCAGGTCCAGGCGGTACTCATCGGTCGCGGCCGACCAGTATCCGGTCCCGCTGGCCTCGCTGCGGTCGGTGCGCAGCGCATCGAGGCCCGGCGCGCCGGACAGTCGCCAGGTCAGCCAGTCGTGCGGCAGACACACCGCGGCTGTACGGGCGGCGTTGCCCGGCTCCGCCGAGGCCAGCCAGCGCAGCTTGGTGACGGTGAAGCTGGCCACCGGTACCAGGCCGACCGCCTCCGCCCATGCTCGCTGTCCCACCTCGCCACCGCCGAGATCCGAGATCAGGTCGGCGGCGGCGCCCGCCGAGCGGGTGTCGTTCCACAGCACGGCGTCCCGGACCACCGCGCCGCCCTCGTCCAGGCACACCATGCCCTGCTGCTGTCCGGCGATCGAGGCAGCCGCCACGTCGTCCAGTCCGCCGGCCTGTGCGACCGCGTCGGACAGTGCGGCCTCCCACGCGGCCGGCGGCACGGCGGTGCCGACGGGGTGCGGTGCGCGACCTTCGCGCACCAGCTTCCCGGTCTCTGCGTCGCGGATGACGACCTTGCACGACTGGGTCGACGAGTCGACCCCGGCGACGAGGGGCACCGGTCCTCCAGGGGGTTGTCGGGTGCGCGGCAGATGGCGCGGTTGGTCAGCGGGGGGCGCGGACCAGATGGTCGACGGTGAGCCGGTTGTATCCGAAGCCCCGGCGCCGGCCGTGTCCTGGGGCGAAACTCCAGAACGCTTGGTTTATTTGTCGGGTCGCTGAATTATTTCGGCTGCGGCAGGTGTGTTGTCAAGATCATGACGTAGTCCGTGACGGGTTACTGAAGCTGATCATCAGCGACGCGCTCTGAGCGCCGTCCCTCATGCCGTGCTCCCCCGGCCCTTGCTCCCGACGACGAACTCGCAAGACCAAGAACGGCTTGGAGGCCGCCCGCAAGCGCGGCCGCGTCGGCGGCCGCCGCCCCGTGGTCGACGACGACAAGCGCGCCGCGATCCTCGCCCGCCATCAGCGCGGCGAATCCATCCGCACCATCGCCGCCGGGGTGAAGGTCTCCATCGGCGTCGTGCACAAGACCCTCACCGCCGCCCGCTCCGGGAGTGAACCGGCGATCGCCACGGACATCCCCGACTCCGCTGGAGGACACCCCTGATGGCCACTCGATCCGTGCTCGTGCCCGACCAGCACGAGGACCTGCTCGCCATGATGGCGTCCGCCGAGGAGCTGCTGATCACCTTCGGCCTGTGGGAGGACGACGGCGACCCGGGCGACCTGCCAGAGGCGCTGGTCGGCCGGGCCGCCCTGGAGGCCCTCCACTCGGGTCCGTGCCACCAGCCGCAAGGTAGCTCCGCGTGACGGGTTGGGATGGCGATAGCCGATCATCGCGGTCGCGGTGCTGTGTCTGTCGGGTCGCGCCGACAGGCCTCTGAGGAGGTTCTCCGGAGTGGTCGGCGACGGCTGGGTGCGGCGGTGGATGCTGTTTACCGCGGACCGCAAGACCGAGGAGCTGCGCACGCTGGAACTGCGGCTGACCAAGTTGGGAGTCCATCGCAGCGGCGAACCGCCGGTCGCGACGGGCCTGGGTGACGGCATGCCCGGCTGTATCTCGACGAAGAGCTCCGCCGGTTTGACCTTGACGCTGCGTCAACTTCTAGCATCGGGGCCATGTCGATCACTGTTCTTGACACCTACGCCGCCATGCGGCAGATCCTGCTGTCCCCGGTCGCGGACCGCGTTGACCTGCTGCGTTCGATGCTGGAAGCCAACAAGGGCATGTATCGCTACCACCCAGGCGAGCTCGACCTGGTAGCCGTACACCTCCAATCGTCCGGGTTCCCCATCGACCGCGACGAGGAGCGTTGCCTGGAGGCGCTCGAAACCCTGGCAGCGGCCGGGGCCTGGGAGCGGATGCAACGCGCGCTCGACAACGCTCTCGCCGTACTGCTGGAGGCGACAACGGGGCTGGAGGCCCCGGACATCACCGTGCTGTTCGTTCTCGGCGATCCGGGTGACGAACACTTCATGGGTCCCTGCAAAGGATTGACCGGGTTCGGCGGCATCTCGGGCAACATCGCCATCACGTTCTGGCCCTTCCCCGAGAACGTGGAACGGCTGGAGGCCACCGCCGTGCACGAACTGCACCACAACCTGCGGTGGAGCCCGGGCGGGGTGGCTTGGGACCCGATGACCGTTACGGTCGGCGAGCACATTGTCGGCGAGGGGCTGGCCGACGCCTTCGCCCGCCAGCTCTACGGCGATGAGCTCGGCCCCGCCCGCATCGGTGTGCCGCACCTGCACGACGACGAGGTCTTCGCCAAGGTGCTCACCGGGCTCGACGTGACAGGCATGCAGAACTTCACCGCCTGGGTGCACGGCGACCCCGGCGCGGAGCACCTCGGCGTCGCCCCGGTGGGATTGCCGATGGGCGCGGGGTACGCCGCGGGCAACCGGCTGGTCGACACCTACCTGGCGGCGACCGGGCAGACGGCGGCCCAAGCCCTGCACGCCGACGCCTCGGAGATCATCGCGACCACTCTCCGCCGCGGGTAACACTGGAGGGATGGAGTGGACGATCCAGGAACTCGCGGCGAGGGCCGGCATCACCAGCCGGACCCTGCGTCACTATGACCGCGTCGGGCTCCTGGTCCCGTCGCGGGTCGGCGCGAACGGGTACCGCTACTACAACCCCACCGCGGTCGCCCGGCTCCAGCGGATCCTGCTCATGCGCCGGCTCGGCATGGGCTTGCCGGCCATCGCCGAGGTCTTGGCCGAGGAGGTGGACACGCTCGACGGGCTCCGCGCCCACATCGCCGCGTTGGAAGAGGAACGGGACCGCATCGAACGGCAGGTCCGGTCCGTGCGTCACACGCTCGAGGCCCTTCAGTCCGGGGTTGAACCGCGGATGGATGTCATGTTGGCGGGGTTCAATGACCTCTACAAGGACGAGGTGATCTCACGTTGGGGCGAGCACGCGTTCCAAGTGAGCAACGACTGGTGGCATGGCAAGAGCCTTGACCAGCAGCGGGCCTGGAAGCAGGACACCGAAGACCTCGTCGCCGCATGGGTTGCTGCAGTGAAGGCCGGGGATTCGCCGACATCGGAACACGCTCAGTCGCTGGCTGCCCGACATGTCCAGTGGCTGAGTCAGATCCCGGGCACTCCCACCGCTGAGGGCGACCGGGAGCGCTCGATCGAGATGGTGAACGGCATTGGGGACATGTTCGTCGACGACCCTCGCTTCGCCGCCATGTACGACGACGAGGCGGGGGCGAGGTTCGTCCGCGACGCGCTGCACACGTACGCGCATACCCGGATGTAGCTCGTGTGGTTCGCAGAAATGGTCATTTCTGCGAGAGGCACCAGCGCGCCGGACGCCAACGCTCCCGCCCAGGTGGCTCTTCGCAGAACATCTCTCAAAAGGCCAGACTTCTGCGAAGCACTTCTGCGAGTCTCCGAGACATGGAGATGACATCGGAGTCGGCGGGCACGGTCGAGCGGCACGCCTGCCCCCGATGCGCGGTCCCGGCCGGAAGTGTGTGCCGGACCCAGGGCGGCAAGGTCGCGTCGAAGTATCACACCGCCCGGTTCGTTCTGGTCCCGGCGTTGCGTGAGGTGCTGGAGGTCGCCGTCCCAGCCGACCGGCTGCCCGGCAGGCCATGGATGAAGGGCCCGCCGCTCCAGGCCGCCGTCGCCGAAGTCAGCGACACGGCGATCAGGATCGGCTACGCCCGCTGTTCCACCGCCCAGCAGGAGCTGGCCAGCCAGATCGAGGCCGCCGTCACCGCCTGGCGCAAGCACATGATGGGCGCCCGCCGCTCCCCCGCCACCATCAACCAGGCACTGGCCGCGGTGACGCTGCTGTACGCCCAGGTAGGTCTCCGGATCGACGTCACCGGCGACGTCGTGCTGACCGCCCGCACCGGCCATGTGCGCCTGCACGGCAAGGGTGATGAGGTGCGCACCGTCCCGCTGCCGCCGATCGCTCGCGAGCACCTGGCCGCCTGGCTCGACGCACGCGTTGGGGATGAGACCGCCGGCGAGGGCACCGGCGTGCCGCTGTGGTGCGGCCAGCGTGGGCGGCTTACCGACTCGGGGATCACCCAGATCATCGTGGCCATCGGCCAGGACGCCGGACTTCCCGGGCTGCGGCCGCACCGGCTGCGCTACACCTACGCCACCCGCCTGCGCCAGGGCGGCGCCGATGCCGCCCAGGTTCAGGCGCTCTTGGGCCACACCTCCCTGGAGACCACCGCCCGATACTTTCGCGCCGGACCTGCCGAGCAGGCCGCCGTCGTCGACCGCGTCTTCACATAGCCGGCCCCAACCTTGGCCCGCTCCCAGCTCTGTTGGCAGCCTGCCGTTGCAGGGCGGCGACTGTCGGCGTCAGCACGGGTGCCGGCGGTCACGTCGAGGGCCCGATGAAGGTGTTGGCGACGGTGAGCACGGCGCCGAAGGCGGCCCCAGCGGCGAACAACGCCTTCGGCCAGGAGTTGCCGTCCGCGACCATGAGCGTCGCGGCGAGGACCGCGGCGACGAACGCGAAGCCGAGGATGACAGCGACCCGAACAGTGATGAGCATGTGAGTTCCCAAGCGTCGGGCGAGGCCTGGTGACCCCGCGACGGCCTACATCATGAGCGATTCCAGAGTTAACGTCCCCGTGCAGGTCACATGGGGTACGGCGGTGTCTGCGCTTTGAGGATCGCAACCCCCATGGGTGTCACGATGGCGATCCGGTCGGGATGTCACCCCGCCGGTCTCCGTCGTCGGCGAGAGCGTCGGCAGCAAGCCCGCAGCGGGGCGTTTAGATTGATCCTTATGAACGAGCGCGGCGGGTACGGGACGCGAGACGTCCCGGGCCTGCACGAGGCGCTGGCCACGATCGCCGCCGCGGCGCTAGAGGTAGCGTGCCCGTCAGCCGCCAGTGAGAGGTGCCGCCGGGCATCTTCTTCAACAAACAACGGAGTCCTTGCGTGAGTCTTGTGCCGCCCTATCGGCCGACCGGTGTTCTCTTCGGCGCCGCGTACTACGCCGAGTACCACCTCAGCGACCGGGTCAAGCAGGACCTGGACCTGATGAAGCAGGCCGGGTTCACAGTGATCCGGGTGGGCGAGTCGGTCTGGTCGAGCTGGGAGCCGGAAGAAGGGCGCTTCGAGCTGGAGTGGCTGCTACCGGTGCTGGACAGTGCCTATGAACGCGGCATCAAGGTCATCCTGGGCACGCCCACCTACGCCGTGCCGCCGTGGCTTCAGCAGGCCTACCCCGAGATCGCCGCCGAGCGAGCGACAGGGAATCCGATTCCTTGGGGGGCCCGTCAAGAGGTCGACTACTCGCATCCGGCGTTCCTGTTCCACGCGGAGCGAGTGATCCGCAAGGTGGTGGGCCGCTACGCCGACCACCCGAGCGTCATCGGCTACCAGGTCGACAATGAGCCGGGCCTGGAGCTGTTTCACAACCGCGGGGCGTTCATCCGCTTCGTGCGCCGGCTGAAGGTGCAGTACGGCGATGTGGACACGCTCAACCGGGAGTGGGGCCTGACGTACTGGTCTCACCGGATCGCCGACTGGTCCGAGCTGTGGCGCCCCGACGGCAACAGCCTGCCGCAGTACGACCTGGCCTGGCGGCGGTACCAGTCGGAACTGACCACCGAGTTCATCTCATGGCAGTCCGACATTGTGCGTGAGTACGCGCACGAGGACCAGTTCGTGACCACCTGCATCAACTACCCGCGCAAGGCGCACGACGACCTGAAGCTCTCCGCAGCGCTCAGCGTGACCGCCGGCAACCCCTACTACTCCATGCAGGACCACCTGGATGTGACCAAGGAACTGGCCCCGCAGACGGAATGGACCACCACGGGCGTCGCCGGCTTGTTCCGGCAGGCCGACCGCCTGTTCTCCTCGCGGCAGGAACGCTTCCTGGTCACCGAGACGAACGCGCAGAGCATCGACGGCAGCGCCAACAACCTGCCCCCGTGGCCTGGTCAGCTGCAGCAGGCGGCCTTCGCCCTCATCAGCCGCGGCGCCGCCATGATCGAATACTGGCATTGGCACACCATTCCCTACGGGACGGAGACCTACTGGGGTGGTGTGCTCCCGCACTCCTTGCAGCCGGGTCGTGTGTACCAGGAAGTGTCCGCCATCGGTGCCGCGCTCGAGAAGATCGGCGACGCTCTGGACGGTTTCGAGCCCGACGGTGACGTGGCATTGCTGTGGTCGAACGACACGCGGTGGGCATTCCAGTTCTTCCCGCCGCTGAGCGTGGCCGGCCGCCCCGACCCGGCATCCTACGAGCGCATCTTCGACGCCTTCCACCGCGGCGTCATCGATGCGGGCGCGCAGGCGCGCATCCTGCACGCCCAGCAGGCCGTCGAACTCGGCGCAGCCGAGCTGGCGAAGCGTTACCCGGTGCTGATCGCACCCGCCTTCTATGTGGCGGCCGACCGCGAGCTTGAACTGCTGCGCGACTATGCGGCAGCCGGCGGGCACCTCATCATCGGCATCCGCACCGGCTACGGCGACCACGAGGCCCGCGCGCGCGTCGATGTCGCCCCCGCGGTCCTGCGAGAGCCCGCCGGAGTGCACTACGAGGAATTCTCCAACATCGATGAGCCGATCCCGGTCACCGGCCGCGGTGATTTTTCTTCCCCCGCGACCGCGGCGGCCACCTGCTGGATCGACGGCCTCATCCCGGAGGAGGCCGAACCGATCGCCGAATACATCCACCCGCGCTTCGGTGCCTTCCCTGCCGCAGTGACACGAGCCCACGGGTCTGGTCGCATCACCACGGTCGGAACCGTCCCGGACCCGACCCTGTCTGCGGCAGTGATCGCCTGGGCGCTACCGGCGGCGGTCGCCGACGAGCTCGCCCCATCGCGCGCACTGCCCGTCACGATCTCGTCGGGAACCCTTCCGGACGGCAGACGTGCCTGGTTCCTCTTCAACTGGAGCTGGGACGAGACCTCCGTCACGATCCTCCGGCCCACCACCGACCCGGTGGCCGGCACCGCCCACGAGGCCGGGGCCGTCCTCTCCATCCCCGCATGGTCCACGCGGATCCTGCTCGACGGCTGAGTCCGCCCAGGTCAACGAAGCTCCGACACCATCGCCCGCGAGAAGAAGAACACAAATACTGAAAGCGACAAAGCGAGCAACGGCATTCGGGGTTCCGGTAGCAATGAAGAAATTTCCAACGAAGTACCGTCTGACCTGCGCTGATGAAGGCGTCGTAGAAGCCGGGGTTTCGGCTGTGGATAGCCGAGCCCGGCATCGGGCCGGATTGGCTCCGTAGCGCTCTCACCGTGCTGACCTGGGCAGACGCTGTTCCGGGAAGGGGGCAGTACTCAGGTTCTGTCCGGTCTGCGGCAGGTCCGTTGGATTTTTCGCCGCCGGTAGGCCAGGGTCTGGCTACCAGGCGGGTCGCCGACGTCGGGCATCGCTGGTGTTCCGGTCAGCCGCGATGGCGGATGTCGACGTCTCGGGCGTTGCTGATCTGAACGTTGTCGCCGCCGATATGGCTTTCCGAGACGATCTGGCTTCCGCTTTCGGTGACGATTGACGACGTGTTCAGCATCGCCATGATCTCGCTCGCCAACTCCGGATTGGCGGCTGGCGCCTTCTTGACCTGGCCACGCAGCGCCGCCTGAAAGTCCTCATCCTCGGGGACATCGACAACGTCGCCGACCGCGGTCTCCAGCCGAGACCGGGACTCCTCGGGCCCGGCCATACGCCACCCGGCTCCGCGAAGCAGGCGCCGACCACGCACAGATCCAAGCCCTCCTCGGCCACACCTCCATCGAAACCACCGCCCGCTACTTCCGCGCCTCATCCACCGAAGTCGCCGAACTGGTCGGCCGCGCTCTCCACTACTGATTCATCGAGACGATGCGAGCCGCTGCGGTGAACCGATGATCACGCTGCCGAATCGACACCACCCCCGGCGACCATCTGGTCTACCTCCACAGGAGCCATCCCCGCGGGCGGGGGAGCTCGACGAGTTCGTCGATATGAAGCGGGGGGCGTGTCATGCCCGGTCAGCATCACCTACGCAGGTCACAACAAGATCAACGCCGCTTGGGGCTCATGACAGCGTTCTTACCGGTACCCCATGATCTGCGGGGATCGTCCCTTCGCGAGATCACGATGGGGGCGGGGTGACGGATTCTGTCGGTCCCCGGTGCCAAGATCTTCCCGATCTGTCATCGGACCCCCCGTGAGCGACTACGACTGGATCGACGACGACGCGTTCTGCGTGACCTTCGTCCGCGACCTCACTCCGCGCGAGGCTCTCGACCGCCTCGGCGTCGAGGTGTTCGACGGCGACGACGACGAGGGAGACCACGAGGAGGGCCTGGTCTCCGCCCGCCCCGCCGAGGGCGGGACGATCCTCAGCGAGTGGAACGGCTTCGCGGGGACGCTGCCGGAGGTCCTGGTCAAGCTCTCCTCGGGGACGGTGACGGCGAGCGTCTTCCGCAACGTCAACATGGTCGCGAGCTTCGTCCACTACGCCGACGGGCGGGAGGTCCTCGACTTCGACTGGCTGTTCCCCGGCGACGACGCCTCCGGCGCCTACCTCGCCGAGCGGACCGAGCTCGGCCTGGTGGGCGAGGAGGCCGAGGGGGACCTGCCGGGCGCGCTGAAGCTGGCCGAGCGCATCACCGGCGTGCGGGCGGACGGTTCGAGCGAGACCGTGGCGGCCCACTGCGTGTTCGAGCACTACTGATCCGGCGTGGCGGCCCACTGCGTGTTCGAGCACCGCTGATCCGGCGGGGCCTCGCGCACCACGACACGGACCCCCGGCCCGGGAGGGTGCCGGGGGCCGGGGGTCCGTGCCCTCCCGAAGGGCTCGCCGTCCTGAGCGGCTCGCGCCTTCGGGAGGGATCCGCTTCCCGGACGGGGCCGGGGGCGGGGGTCAGCGAAGGGCGAAGCGCCCGCCGACGACCGGGAGGGTGACCGAGCTGGATCCCGGGTCGACCGAGACGCCGGTGCCCGGGGGCAGGCGCAGGGTGAAGTCGCGGTCGGTGGAGACGAGCACGACGCCGATCCGGTGGCCGGCCTTGACGACGTAGTCGTTCGGCTGGAGGTCGAAGCGGAAGTCGTAGAAGCGGCCCTCGCGCAGGAGCTCGGTCTTGGAGGCGGAGTCGCGGTTGCGGACGTCGAGCCAGCCCCTTGTGATGATCTTGTAGGGGGCGGTCACCGTGGTGTGCTCGGCCAGCCGGGCGCAGCCGGTGTCGCCGGGCACGCCCTGGCCGTAGCAGACCTGGTTGTCGCCGTAGACGACGTCGCCGTACGCGCGGGCGTCGGTGCCGTAGTCGACGAGCAGCGCCGTCAGGTACGGCGAGCGCCCGCCCTTGAACGCGGCGCGCACCTCGACCTCGGGGGTGCCGGACAGGCGCGCGTCGCGGGCCAGCGGAGCCGACAGGTAGGCGAGGCGGTTGGGGTCGACGGCCTCGGCGTTCTCGGCGAGCTGCTCGGCGGTACGGGCGCTCTGGTCGACGAAGGACTCGACGGTGTGGCGCCCGCGGGGGCGGTCGGTGCCCAGGGTGCCGTTGCGGCCGTCCTTGCCGGCGGCCAGGTGGAGCCGCGCGTCACGGGTGCCGGGCAGCGGCCACGAGGCGTGCTGGGCCCACTGTCCCGGGCCCGACTCCACGTCGGCCTGCGGCTCGTCCATGATGCCGTTGCGCAGGCCGTACAGGTGGAAGTCGAACCAGCGGTGGAGCTGGCGCAGCCACTCGGCGTTGCGCCCGGCGAAGGAGAACGGGTTGAAGTGCGCGCCCTGGTGGAGCCAGATCTTGCGGGGCACGTTCCGCTTCGCGAGGGCGTCCCACCACTGGACGGCCTGCTTGGTCTTGACGTTCCAGTCGTTGAGGCCGTGCACCAGGAAGACGGCGGCGCGGACCTTGCGCACGTCGTTGAGGTAGTTGCGCCGGTCCCAGAAGTCGGAGTAGTCGCCGGTGACCCGGTCCTGGTCCTTCTCGATCCGGTCCATCAGCGCGCCGCAGGTCTGCTCGGCGTTCTCGCGGGTCAGGACGTAGCGGGCGAGCACGTCGGCGTCCTCACCCTGGTAGCCGCCGGGCGCCAGCACGCCGCCGTTGGCGCGGTAGTAGTCGTACCAGGAGGAGATGGCCGCGATCGGCACGATCGCCTTGAGTCCCTCGACCCCGGTCGCGGCGACGGCGTTGGGCAGCGTGCCGTTGTAGGAGACGCCGATCATGCCGACGTTCCCGGTGGACCAGTCGGCCCTGATCTCGTTCCCCGCCGCGTCGAATCCCCGGGCCCGGCCGTTGAGCCAGTCGATCGCGGCCTTGGGGCCCGCGGTCTCGTTGTCCAGGCCGGTCGTGGGACAGCCGGTCGCCCGTCCCGAGCCGAGGTTCTCCACCAGCGCGATCGCGTAGCCGCGCGGCACGAAGTAGTTGTCGTAGTAGCCGCGGAAGGGCGGCGCCGCCGCGCGGTTCACGTCGGAACCGTCGACGCCGAACATCTCGTCGCGCAGGTCGTTGAACTTGTTGCGCCGGTACTCCATGCCCGCGGGGTCGGAGCCGTCGAGGTCGACGACGTGGTTGGGCACGTCGTTGCCGCCCGCGTAGTAGGGGCTGGCCTCCATGACGACCGGGACCTTCAGTCCCGACGCGGTCTCCTTGGGGCGCATGATGTCGACGGCGACCCGGTCGGGGCGGCCGTCGGCGTCGCTGTCGACCCCGGCGACCTCGACGAACACGGTCTCGGTGAGCGCGTCGGCGCGCGAGTAGATCGGCTGGGTCTCGCCGTTCTCGATCGGGGGGGCCGCGGATCGCGCGGCGGCGGCGGGCAACGCGCCGGTGGGCAGCACACCGGCGGGAAGCGCGGCGGCCGGCAGGACGCCGCTTGGCAGGGTGACCGCCAGTGCGACGATGACCGTCTTCCATCTGTTCATCGAGGAAAGCTCCCAGAGGGTCGCTGAAAAAACTGACAACTCCGGTCAATCTCCTGCGAAGCAATCTTGACCTGCAAGATCGAAGATATAACGAATAAGCGGCTATCTCGCGTTACGCGCGAGTTCCAGCGCGTATTCGGGGAACCAGTCGCCGGCGCGGGGCTCTCCCCGGTGGCATTCGCCGTCCGACTCGCCGGGCCGCTTGATCCACAAAAAGGCGTCGACCCGCTCGTGGCCGGTCTCGGTGGTCGGCTCCACGCCGAGCGCGCGGCCCTTGGGGTTGCACCACGCGTCGTCGCCCTGCGCGTCGCGGACGGGGCCGTTGCCGTTGCGGGAGGTGTCGATGACGTAGTGGGCCCCGTCGACCCCGTCCGAGAGCCGTTCGGCGACGGCGACGCTCTCCTCGACGGTGAAGAAGTTGCTGACGTTGAAGGCGAAGCCGTCGGCCTGGGGCACCCCGGCCCTGCGCATGGGCTCGGCCCACTCGCCCGGGTCCTTGATCCAGCCGGCGTTCCCCGCGTCGACGTAGACCTTGGCGGCGGGCTGCTTCTTCAGCGTCTCCACCGCGCCGCGGAGCAGGTCGAGGCGCTCGCCGGCCTGGCCGCCCTGGGTGCAGTTGTCCAGGATGTGGGCGAGCGCGTCGGGCTCGACGACGACCAGGGCGGGCCGGTCGCCGATGCCCTCGGCGAACCGGCCGATCCAGGAGCGGTACTCCTGCGCGCCGGCGGCGCCGCCCGCGGAGAACTGCCCGCAGTCGCGGTTGGGGATGTGGTACGCCACCAGGACCGGGATCCGGCCCGCCCGCTGGGCCCTGGTGGTGATGTCGGCGACCCTGTCCCTCGGGTCCTGGTCGCCGATCCAGATCGCGTTGGGCCGGTCGGCGATCCTGCGGATCAGCCCGGCCTCCTCGGTCCTGCCCTCCCCCTCGAGCTTGCGGACCTCCTGGGCGGCGGCGCCGTCGGGGTCGACGTAGAAACCGCTCGCCTCCTTGGAGGCGGTGCTCCCCGGGGCGCTGCTCCCCGAGGCGACGCTCCCCGAGCCGGCGGGCGGCGCGGGGTCGCCGGTGCAGGCCGCCGTCGCGAGAGTGAGAGCCAGCGCGGCTGCGAGGCCGTACCTGTTCATCGAGTACCTCCGGCGTGGGGACCCCGGGCCTGGCCCTGGGGAGCGGAAATGGGAGGGCTGGGGGTGGGGGTGGAAGGGCGGCGTACGCCGCGGGAGGCCGAGGGAGACGTGTCCGCCTCACCCTGGACGTGGACCCAGCGGGCCGGGGACGGTGTTCCCCGTGCGGTGACCCCGAACAGCATGTACCACCCCGGGGGCACCAGGGCCGGGTTGGAGGGGATCTCGGCGATGATCCCGGTCTTCACCCGGGTGAAGTCCAGCCTGATCGAGCGCTGCTCCACGTCGGTGACGTGGGTGACGGCGCTCGGGCGCATCAGCCGCACCTGGTGGATGCGTGCGGCGTCGGGGGTCTGGAACCCGGCCCTGCGGCCCAGGGACACGCTCTCGCGCCCGCCGGTGAACACCGGCGCCTTCTCGCCGTTGTGCAGGTACGTCGGCGTGTAGATCTCGATGCGCTGGTCGAAGGTGCCCGGGAGCGAGCCCGCCTTGTCGCCGAAGAGCGGGTCGGAGCCCATGCCGAGCACCCGGCCGTCGGGCAGCAGGAGACCCTCGGCGTGGTAGTTGCGGCCGACGGCGGGCGCCGCGGCCTCGTGGAAGCTGTTGCTCTCCGGGCGGTAGACCTCCGCGCGCAGGACGTCGCTGGCGCCGCGCCCCCGGTAGTCGCTGGAGCCGTTGAAGGAGAACACGGTGTCGTCGGGCAGCAGCACGGCGTTCGGGTAGCGCACCGGGTCGGACAGGTCGGGACCCCTGACGTAGCGCGGGCTGGCCTCGGTGAGGTCGACGATGGCGGTCCTGGCGGTGGCGTTGGGCAGGCCCGGCTGGCGTTCCCCGACCGGTCCTCCGCCCATCACCATGACCCGCTGGTCCTGTGCGGGCGGCAGCAGCACGGAGGCGCCGGTCTCGTTCAGCTCCGGCTCGGGCAGCCCGGGTACGGGGGTGAACGCCTCCATCTCGTCGGGTGCCACGCCGCCGACGCCGCCCGGCGTCTTCACCGGCCGGTCGGTGTCGCGGCGGTAGTCCCAGATGCCGGGGGGACGCAGCGCGAGCTGGCCGGGGCCGTACCCGGCGCTCATGCCGGAGAAGAAGAGGGTGTCGTCCTCCAGCAGGAACAGCGCGGGGTAGGTGGGGAAGAACCGCTTGGGTCCCGGCCGCCAGGTCTTGGTCCGGGGGTTGTAGATCTCGTTGTCCCTGGTGATCTGCCCCACGACGTCGAGCCCCGAGACGGTCATCACCCTGCCGTCCGGCAGGTTCGTCATGGTCGGGTACCAGCGCCCCTCGGCCATCTCCTGGACCTTGATGTAGCGCTCGGTGACGGGATCGAACTCGTAGGCGTCCCTGATGCCCTGGAAGTCCTGCTTATCCAGCGTCATGCTGCCGCCCATGGCGTACAGGTCGCGCTTCTCCCGGCCCTTGAGTCCCTGGATCTCGTACTTGACGGAGCCGGCCGGCGCGGTGAGCAGGCCCGCCGCGCCCTCGGTGACGGCCTCGGCGAAGACCTTGGTCTGGCTGGGCCGGATCCGCACCTTCCCCGGCACGCCGGTCTCGACCTTCCGCGCGGGCGGCACGCTGACATGGGCGAGGGTGCGGTAGACCTGCCCGCCGGGAGCGGTCAGCAGCGTGCCGGGGTGGAACTCCCTGGGCTTGGCGTCAGGGTCCTCGTTCTTGATGGTGAGGGCGCCCGCGGCCCGCTTGACCTTGGCCTTCAGCACCTCGAAGCGGCCTGTGCCGCCCGCGATGAGGAGCTTGCCGTCTGGCAGCACCGAGTGTCCGGCGCAGAAGAAGTCGACGGGCGTGTCGACCATCTTGAACTCGTCCGGCCTGCCCGGCTTCGCCGGGTCCCACAGCACGGTCTTGAAGGTGCCCTTGTCGAAGTTGGCGGCGTTGTTGCCGGAACCGGCGACAATGAGCACCTTGCCGGTGTGCAGCAGCGCGGCGTGGATGGCGTTGACCTTGAACTTCTCCGGGACGTCGAGGAAGGTCCAGTGGCCGTGGGTGGCCTTGTAGTCGTCGCGGTTGATGCTGTAGTCGTGCCACTTCTCGGTGGCGAAGCCCGCGACGGCGGGCAGGTTGATCGCGAGGACGGCGGTCACCACCGCCACCCCGACCAGGTGCTTGCGCAGGCGGCTCACGATCCGTCACCGACCGCTCGCGGGGCCGCCTTGAGCGCCCGGAGGTTCCAGGCCCAGGTGGTGAGCGGTCCCAGGCAGATGACCAGGGCGAGGATCCCCCACAGGGTCATGACCAGGTGGATGTGGCCGGTCCAGAAGATGGTCAGCAGCAGGCCGCCGCCGAAGATCGCCGCCCACCACAGGTGGATGCGGAACGTGGCGACCTGGTCGGGGCTGGCCGAGTCGCCCTTGGGGGTGACCACGAACTTGCTGGGCCTGCGCAGCGCGGCGCCGATCAGCGAGGTGACGTAGATGGGCGCCGACAGCGCCGACATGACCATCCCGGCCACCCCCGAGGAGCCCTCCGGCTCGTGCGGGCTGACGTTGTGCCGCCGGTTCCAGGTGTAGAGCATGACCTGCAGCAGCGCCGCGTCGCCGTACAGCATGAGCCACACGTCCATCGGCACGGTCACGCCGGAGCCCCCGACGGCCATGAACAGGGTGGCGCTGAGCCCGGCCAGCAGCCAGTTGAGCGCGGACATCGGGTAGAAGGTCACCATCAGGGTGTAGTTGAAGAACCGTCCCGGCGAGAGCTTCGGCGCGGCCCTCCAGAACTGGGTGAGCAGCGTCTCGTAGGTGCCGCGGCTCCAGCGCAGCTGCTGGGTGAAGAAGTCGGTCCACGACGACGGCCCCTCCCCCACGGCCAGCACGTCGGGGGTGTAGACCGACATCCAGCGCTGCCCGGTCTCCGGGTCGCGGGAGCGGTGGAACTCGATGCCGGTGGCCATGTCCTCGGTGATCGAGTCGTACAGGCCGCCGATCTGCTTGAGCGCGCGGATGCGTACGGCGTTGTTGGTGCCGACGAACATCGGCGCGCCGTACAGGTTGCCCGCGCGCTGGATCAGCGAGTGGAACAGGAACTGCTGGCTCTCGGCGGCCTTGGTGACCCCGGCGTCGTAGTTGCCGTAGACCTGGGGGCCGACGACGAAGGCCACCCGAGGGTCGCGGAAGTAGCCGAGCATGCGCTCGCAGAACTCGGGGAGCGGCACGTGGTCGGTGTCGACCGAGACGAAGAAGTCGTAGTCGTCGCCGTGCGCGTCCAGCCAGCTGTTGTAGTTGCCGTGCTTGGTCTTGGCCCGGAAGCCGCCCTTGGGCTGGTTCCATTCGGGCACGCCCTTGCGGGTGAAGTGGTGGGCGCCCAGCCAGTCGCAGAGCTCGTGGATGTCGGGGTCGTCGCCCTCGTCCAGCAGCCAGACGTCGAGCACGCCGTCGTGGCGGATCTTCAGTGCGGCGGCCAGGGTCTCCCTGACCATCTCCAGCGGCTCCTTGCCGGGTACGCAGGTGGTGATGAAGGCCACCCGGGTGCCGGGCTCGGGCGCGACCGGGACCGGGTCCCTGGCCGCCAGCATGGCGTGCACGTTGGAGACCACGCTGACCAGCCGGAAGACCTCGATCAGGGCGATCGCGACGAGCATGATCCGGTCGGCCACCGGCAGGTACCACGGGATCGTGCCGTAGGGGTCGGGCCGGACGGTCCAGTGCTCGGGCAGCAGCAGCCAGACCATGAGGGTGAACTCCACGAGAAGCGCCGCGACCATCAGCAGCACCGCCCGCACCCGGTGTGGCTCGGTGGCCAGCAGGGAGCGGTAGCTCACGCGGTAGGGCACCCCGGGTTCCGGTTCTGTCACGGGCCCGGCGAGCCTGCTGAACCTCTCGTAGTCGTAGGGAGCGATTTTCGCGGCGTCGGCGGGGGCGCTCATCGTTGAAGCGACCTCGGAGCGCGCGAAAGCAAGCCCAGCACTGTTCCCCCAGGTAGATCGCATAGGCCGCTCCTCGTCAAGGCGAGGTCACCTGCGGCCCGCGTGGTGATAAATCGTCACACATCATATTCGGATCAGTAAGCAAGATCTCCCCAACCCGGGGATGTGCGGAACATTTCACCCGGCTTTCTAGTTTAAGTTTCAACAACCGAGGTGAGAGGACCACCAGGCATGACCGTCGACATCCGCAGGGCCGCCGAACGACCCGCCACCAAGATCCAATGGCTGGACTCGAAGCACTCCTTCTCCTTCGGCCGCCACCAGGACCCGGGCAACACCCACCACGGCGTGCTGCTCGTCAACAACGACGACATCGTCAAGCCCGGCACCGGCTTCGACACCCACCCCCACCGGGACATGGAGATCGTCACCTGGGTGCTGCGCGGCTCCCTCGTCCACCAGGACTCCGAGGGCCACTCCGGGGTGATCTATCCGGGACTCGCCCAGCGGATGAGCGCGGGGACGGGCATCCTCCATTCGGAGAAGAACGACTCATGGCGCCTTCAGGGTGAGCAGCATACTGATCCGGTGCACTTCGTCCAGATGTGGGTGGTGCCCGACGAGGGCGGGCTCACCCCCGGTTACGAGCAGCTGGAGATCGACGCCGAGCTGCTCGGCGGCGCCCTGGTTCCGGTCGCCTCGGGCATGGCCAGGGACGCGGGCCGCAGCGCCATCCGCATCAACAACAGGTACGCCGCGCTGCACGTGGCCAGGCTCCAGCCGGGCCAGAGCGTGGAACTGCCCGAGGCTCCGTTCCTGCACCTGTTCGTCCCCCGAGGCGCCGTCGACCTGGAGGGTGCCGGCCACCTCTCCGAGGGCGACGCCGCCCGCTTCACCGCCACCGGCGGCCAGCGCGTGACCGCGATCGCCCCGGCCGAGATCCTGCTCTGGGAGATGCACGCCACCCTCGCCGCCTGACGGCGGGACGGGCGGCGGTGGCGGGCCCCTGCCGCACCCGGCGGGAGTGCCCGCCCGCGCCGGGCCCGGCCCGGCCTACGACGGGTCCCTCAGGTCGTGGGAATCGGCGTACAGGTCGCGCATCAGCTCGGCGAAGGAACCACGCCGTCGCGGCCCCTCACCTGACCAGGAGTACAGCTCGTAGGCGGCCCATTCCCCGTGCTCGTCGACGTCTTCCGGGTCGAGGAACAGCACGCCCGCGTCCGCCCCTTCCGAGATCATGAGCATCCGCCGCATGGCGGCCCGCCTGTCGGCCTTGGTCCACATCGGTTCCAGGTCGCGCAGCCACCCGAGTTCCGCGGTGCCGCGCACCTCGCCACCGAAGACGCCCGCCTGCTGCCAGCCGTCACTCGTCAGGAGGAACTCGCGAAGCGACGGCGGCAGCACGCGTCCCAGCCGCGCCTCCGCCGCCGTCACCTGCTCGGCGGAGGCCGGCGGAAACCCGAACCAGTCGTCGGTGACCGGCTTGTCCAGCAATGAATACGGCCTGAAGTCCGCGGCGAGCAGGTCTTCGTTCCAGCGCTTCAGGAACGACTTCCAGGCGGTACGGTCCACGCGGCATTCCTCTCGCGTCGATCATGTCGCGCTCATTCCAGCAGAGGCCACCGACATCGCGGGGCGGCCCACCCGGCCCACCCGGCCCCGCCGGGAGACCGACCGGGAGCGATCGGTCTCCCGCGCCGTCCGCGCACCCCGCGCGCCTTGCGCGCCGCACGTGCGAAAACCCGTACCCGCGCCGCGCACGGGCCTGGCAGGCTGTGCGGATGGAAGTACGGTACGTCCCGGATCACTCGATACTGTCGGTGGTGGTCGGCTCGCGGGCATACGGGCTGGAGATCGAGGGATCCGACGTCGATCGGCGCGGGGTCTTCGTGGCGCCGACCCGGCTGTTCTGGCGGCTGGCCAAGCCGCCCACCCACGTCGACGGGCCGCTGCCCGAGCAGTTCTCGTGGGAGGTCGAGCGGTTCTGCGGTCTCGCGCTGGAGGCCAACCCGACGGTCCTGGAGTGCCTGTGGTCGCCGATCGTCGAGCAGGCCACCGCGGCGGGTGAGGAACTGCTCGCCCTCCGGGACGCCTTCGTGTCCGAACGCGCCAACCAGACCTTCGTCGGATACGCCGACGCCCAGTTCCGCCGCCTGGACCCCGCGCGCCCCAGATGGAAGCAGGCCATGCACATGATCCGCCTGCTGCTCAGCGGCCTGCACCTGGCCCGCCACGGCGAGCCCCTGGTCCGGATGGACGCCCACCGCGACCGGCTGCTCGCCGTACGGCGGGGAGAGCTCCCCTGGGACGAGGTCGAGCGCTGGCGCTCGGAGCTGGTGGCGAGGTTCGGCGGTGCGAACGTGCTGCCCGCCGAGCCCGATCGGCGGCGCGTGGAGGAATACCTGGCGCGCACCAGGGAGGCGGCGCTGTGACCGTCACCCTGCCCTCCTGGCTGGCCGAGATTCCCGCCGGGCAGGCGCACCCGGCCGCCTTCGCCACGGTCAGCGGGGCGCACCTGTACGGCTTCCCCTCCGCCGACTCCGACGTCGACCTGCGCGGCGCGCACCTGCTGCCGCTGGAGGAGGTCGTCGGCCTGCGGACGGGCAAGGAGACCCTCACCCGGTCCTGGGTCCGCGACGGCGTCGAGGTGGACCTGGTCACCCACGACCTGGCCAAGTTCTGCCGCCTGCTACTGCGCCGCAACGGCTACGTGCTGGAGCAGTTGCTCTCTCCGCTGGTGGTGGCCACCTCGCCGGTCCACCAGGAGATGGTCGCCGTCGCCCCCGGCTGCGTCACCCGCCACCACGCCCACCACTACCTGGGTTTCGCCCGCGCCCAGTGGCGGCTGTTCGAACGCTCCGGCGAGCTCAAGCCCCTGCTCTACACCTTCCGCGTGCTGCTCACCGGCATCCACCTGATGCGCACCGGGGAGCTGGAGGCCGACCTCACCCGGCTCTCCGGCGGCCCGCCGTACCTCGGCGACCTGATCGCCGCCAAGCGCTCCGCCGAGCACGGCCCGCCGCCGGCGGGCGCACCGGCGCCGGAGCGTCTGGCCGGCGACGTCGCCCGGCTGACCGGGAGGCTGGAGGAGGCCCGGGACTCCTCCGGGCTCCCCGGCGTCGCGCCGTCGGCGGACGCGGTGCACGACCTCGTCGTCCGGACCCGCCTGTCGACGAGGTCCGCCGGGACCTGAGATCCCGCGTCGCGGCCGTCACGCCCCCGCCGATCCCGGGCCCCGAGGTTCGTCAGGACCCGAGGCCGGGGCGTCAGAGCCTGGGGTCGGAGCCCAGGGGCGGAGAGGCGGGCACCGGCGCGCGCCGGGGCCGGCGGGACGTCTCACCGCCGGGCAGCGTCTCCCACCAGCTCTCCAGCATGGGCACGTCGACGGTGTCGACGCGCTCGCCCGGGCGGGGAACGGCGATGCGGACGTCGCGGGCCTTGGCCTCGCGCCACAGCCGGTCGACCGGCTCGGCCCACGGGTGGGTGGCGAGGGCGAAGGTCGCCCAGTGGACCGGGAGAAGCAGCCTGCCGCCCAGGTCGAGATGGGCGTTGACCGCCTCCTCCGGATCCATGTGGATGTCGGGCCAGGCGGCGTTGTAGGCGCCGATCGGCATGAGCGTGAGGTCGAACGGGCCGTGCGCGGCGCCGATCCCCGCGTAACCGTCGAAGTATCCGGAGTCGCCCGCGTAGAAGACCTTCTTCTCTCCGGCCGCGATCACCCATGAGCCCCACAGGGTGACGTTCCGGTTGAAGGTGCGACCGGAGAAGTGGCGGGCGGCGGTGGCGACGAACCGCAGGCCCGCGACGGTCGCCTCCTCGTCCCAGTCGAGCTCGACGATCCGGGAGGCGGGCACGCCCCACCGCTCCAGGTGGGCGCCGATGCCCAGCGGCACCAGGAACGGGGCGGTCTGCAGCGCGGTGAGCCCGCGGACCGTCGCGCGGTCGAGGTGGTCGTAGTGGTCGTGCGAGATCACGATCGCGTCCAGCGGCGGGAGGCCCGCCAGCGGCCCCGGCACCGGGTGCAGGCGCCTGGGGCCGACCAGCTGGGAGGGCGAGGCGCGCCTGCTCCATATCGGGTCGACGAGCACGCGGCGGCCCTCGATCTCCAGCAACGCGGTGGCGTGGCCGTACCAGATGACGCTCAGCCCCGCCGGGGACGGCCCGCCGGACGGTGAGGTCACCACGGGGATCGCGGCGGCCGGGCGGCGCTCCTCGCGGTTGCGGAACATGTTCCAGGCGATCTCCCGGGCGCTCTGCGGGGAGGGCACGAAGCCGCCGGGCGCGGAGTTGCGGAAGACGCCGTCGTGGAAGCGCGGCGAGCGGCGCATCCGCTCCAGCCGCTCCCCCCTGGCCTCGCCCCCAAGTTCCGCGGGGATGTCCTTCAACGCCCACCCGGCGGCGGCCAGCGCCAGCCCGCCCGCGAGGAGACGCCCGATCGACCTGCTGCCCGCCATGCGGCTCACGCTCCTGAGAATCGCCCGTTCCTGCAGAACGATCCCGGCTCCCTCGGTGTTCCCATTACGCTCTGGGCGGGACAGGCCGCCCGGAGACGACACGCGGGGACGCGAGGTGCGTCACGGGGCGAGATGCCGCTCGACGGTGGCGACCTTGGCCTCCAGGCGGCCGCCCGCCCCCTCGCGGATGTCCGCCTTGAGGACGAGGCTGACCCGCCCGGCGCGAGCCTCGACCGCCGCGACGGCGTCCTTGACGACGGTCATGACCTCGTCCCAGGTCTCACCCTCGATTGTGGTGAACATGGCGTCGGTCCGGTTGGGCAGGCCGGAGGCGCGGACGACGCGCACGGCCTCGGAGACGAGCTCGCCGACGTCCTCCCCCGCTCCGATCGGGGTCACGCTGAACGCCACGAGCACCGACATGTCTCACCCTTTCCCCGGCTTCCCGCACCTCTCCCCACGCACCCTAGTTTCCGGCCGGACCGGCGGGCAATCCGGCCGGGCGAGGGCCGGGTGCGCCGTACCGGACGGCTCCGGGCGAGGCGGAGGCGGGCGGGCCGGGGACGGGAGACCCGGCGCCGGGCGGAACGGCGGTGGGGATCAGCGGGGACCGGGGGTGGCGGTGGCGCGGTCTCCGAGGCGGGCGGTGCCGGCGCGGGTGACCCGCATGATCACGCCGAACTTGTTCCCATGCTCGCCGATCAGCCACTTCTGCAGTTCGGGCCAGCGCTCGCGCCCCTCGGGGTCCCAGCTGGGCACGACGCACCTGATGCAGGGCCCCGCGTGGTCGCCGGTGACGGTGAGTTCCGTCTCACCCGCGGTGACCGTGGTGCCGGGCGTCCAGTTCTCCTCGTCGAACGCGGGCGCGTCGGTCTCGAGGTGCAGGTTGGGCCGGAACCTGAGCAGGTCCACCGGCCTGCCGAGTTCCTCGCCCAGGGCGGCCAGGGACGCCTCGAAGGTGACCAGCACGGTCGGGCCCCGGTCCTGCTGCCCGTCGGCGGCGCGCAGGCTCAGCGGCGTGCCCAGCGACTCCGCCAGCGCGTCCGTCAGACCGGGGGCGTCCCAGTCCCACGTGGCGCCGTCCGGTCCGGTCAGTGTCGGCGCCGGCGCGTCACCGTTCCACGGGGAGCCGCTCCCCGTGGAACCGCTCCCGGGAGAACCGTAGGCGGCACGCCAGTGCAGCATCTCCGCCCGCCGCCGTACGGTCAGCGCCCTGCCCGCGTGGTTCTCCCGCTCGTCGACGAGCGCGTAGGCCCGGTCGCCGGCCAGTCCCCGATCGTCGAAGCGCGCCTCCCGGAGCTCCTCGCCCCGCAGCGACTTCACCGGCCACCGAAGAATCCGATGAACAGTACCGAAATATGACGTCATACTATAAAAGTAGCGATCATGGAGTAATGAAGGTACAAATGCCGCACACTGTCACGGAGGCCGAGGCCATCCAGGACGAGCTCAGAGCGCTGCTCGACCTGACCGGCCCCGGACCGCGCCGCCCCTCCAGGATCGCCGGAGTGGACGTCGCCTACGACAGGGACCGGCTGGCCGCGGCGGTGACCGTCCTGGACGGGACGACGCTGGAGATCGTCGAAGAGGTCGCCGTGGCCGGGAGGGTGACCTTCGACTACGTCCCGGGACTGCTCGCCTTCCGCGAGGTCCCCGCGCTGCTGGACGCCCTTGAGCGCCTGTCCGCGCCGCCCGACCTGGTCGTCTGCGACGGATACGGCCTGGCGCACCCGCGCCGCTTCGGCCTGGCCTGCCACCTCGGCGTGCTCACCGGACTGCCCACGATCGGAGTCGGCAAGACCGCCTTCGTCGGCACCTACCCCGAGCCCGCGCCCGAGCGGGGCGCGTGGACCGCCCTGACGCTCGACGGCGACGTCGTCGGCCGCGTGCTGCGCACCAGGGACGGGGTCAAACCCGTCTTCGTCTCCACCGGTCACCGCGTCGACCTCGACACCGCCTGCCACAACGTGCTGAACCTGACGCCCCGCTACCGCCTTCCCGAGACCACCCGCACCGCCGACCGCCTCTCACGACGGTTCCTGACCGAGAACTGTCGTACGGACCTGGTTGGATCCGCTCAGCACGACAAGATGGGATAAAAGTGGGCGAAGACGAGTGGGCCGAGGACGTCGACGCGTGGCGCGACACCAACCTGGCGCAGATCCGCCAGCGGCTGGCGAACGGGTTCGACCCCGGCCGGCGGCTGCCGTGGCTGCGCACGACCCCTCTGCACCAGGCCGCCCAGGAGGGCGCCACGCAGGTGATCGAGCTGCTGCTCGCCTCGGGCGCCGAGGTCGATCCCGTCGACGCCGACGGCGCCACCCCGCTGTGGGAGGCCGTTCGCCACGGCTGGGACGACGCCGTACGGATCCTGCTCGCCGCGGGCGCCGACCCCTGGCGGCCGTGCATCGCGGGCCGCTCCCCCGGCGCCCAGGCCCTCTTCACCGAGATGGCCGGCCTGTTCGCCCACCTGCCGGGGGCTCCCAGCGTGAGCCCCAGGTTCCGCGAGCTCCAGGACACCGTCGACGCGATGATGTTCTCGTACGAGGACTACAGCGAGGAGCTGTGCGTGGCCTTCGTCGGCGAGGTGGCCGAGGACGAGGTCATCCGCCGCCTGGGCGCCGCGCCGGAGGCGTGCCCGCCGATGGAGACCGGTGAGCTGTGGGGTGCCGAGCAGTCCTCCCCGGTGGAGGTGCTGCGCGTGGCCAGCCCGCCGGGGGGCGGGGTGGTGCTCTTCCAGTCCGGCGGCATCCTGCCGGTGCGTGACGGGGTCGGCAGGGCGGTCACCTCGGGCGGCGGGGTGCTGGCCGGGGCGTTCCCGTCCACCAGCCCGTCGGTCGACATCTGGCGGGACGGGATTCCCGCGGGGCGGCCCTCGGTCCACGAGCAGCTCTCCGACGACAGCATGGTCGAGCTGTGGATGTGCCGCTTCGGCGACTGCGGCGCCCACCCCTCCACCGCGACCGAACGCACCCTGGGCCTGATGACGCTGCTGACCTCCACCTACATCACCGAGGAGTGGCTGTGGAGCGCTCCGATGAGGCTGGTCCCGGTCATGCTGCGGTGACGAGCCGGCAGGAGTCCGGAATGGGTAGAGTCGCACGACGATGAGAAAGCACACGATCACCGCGCTGTGGGAAGAGATACCGGACGACGCCGACGACCTCGCCGTGGTGCGCGGCGGCTTCCGGGTCTATCTGTGCACGTGCGGCAGGCGGCCGGCCGACCGGGCGGCGGCGGAGTCGCACGCGTCGGAGACCGACCAGTGCACCACCTGCCTGGGCACCACCGTCGAGGACATCGTGCCGGGCTTCTCCCAGCCGTGCACCGCCTGCGCCGGAACCGGCCGGCGCATGGTTCAGCTGAGCTGGCAGCTCGCCCACCTCGAGGCCGAGTCCGTGATCACCGTTGAGATCGTCCGCGGGCTGATCGCCGGTTTCACCGGGCCGTTCCGGCTCTCCGAGGTGGCCGACCTGGTCCGCGAGACCCTCCACCTGCCGGTGGGCCGCCTGCCGGTCGGCCCGCGTGTCCGCGACATCCTGCGGGGCCTGGAGGCGTCGGGCGAGCTCGTGCTGATCTCCGCCCCCGACGAGCTGCTCCGCGGCACCTCGGTCATGCTCTACCGCGACCCCTACTGGGAACACGCCACCGGCTGAGCGTCCACGCGTCCACCGGGCAGGTCCCTCCGTCGTCTCGGCGCGCTTGCCGGAGAGGCTCGTCTCGGCGCTTGCCGGAGAGGCCGCGGCCCGACGGGCGCCGGTTCAGGAGAAGATGCCGAGGATCACCAGCAGGGCATGCTCCGCTCCGCTGCCGAAACAGGCGGCGAGCGCGTAGCCGATGGCGGCCTCCTCCGGGCTCGGCGAGGCGACCCACTCGGCCCTGACCTCGCCGTCGGCGAGCGTGGTGAACTCCCCGAGGCCGTACTCACCGCGGAAGAGGCCACTGGACACCTCGGAGGTGGGAACCAGGGTGTAGGTGGTTCCCGCGTGTTCCACCTCGGCCCGGTAGGAGTGGCGCGTGATGCGGCCCGGCGCGGGACGCAGCGTGACCTCGGTGCCGCCGACGGTCATGGTCAGGTGTTCGGGGCCCCGGGTGCCGATGGGAATGTGCCGCCGCGCGGCGACGTCGGCCGATCGGCGCACGACGACCGTGGGAATCGCATCGCCCTCGACGCGCATGATGCCGGCGTCTCGATCCAGCGTGAGCGTCAGCTCTCCCACGACCGCGTCGGTGACGTGTGTTCCCATGCCCGCAAGTATGCAAGCCTTCCACGCGCCTTTCCATCGAAAGGACCGCTCGGAGAAACCCGCGCCGGGCTCACCCCCCGCCCGGGATTCCGTACGGGAAGGTTCTGCCCGGCCGGACACCTACGTGGAACCGCCATGATCCGAGAGGGCGCCCGGAGCCTGTTCCCGCCCCCGCGGGAAACACGACCCGAGCGGTCGCCTCAGGCCGCGCAGCCCGCGTACTCGTCGAGGCGCCGGAACATGGCGGCCAGCATCAGCGGGAACATCGCCACGTGGGCGATCGTCATGAGCGCCCCGCCGTCGATGAGGCCCAGCCAGAGCAGCGGGAAGAGCGGCACGACGGGGACGAACATGGCGGCGCACATCTCCAGGGTGGGAGCCCAGCCATGGCCCCGGTAGCGCATCCAGACGGCCATGCCGACGGACATGTCGAACGCCATCAGCAGGTACGCGAGCTCGGGCTGCCGTTCGTGGGAGAAGCCGAGCCCGGCGGCGGACAGGAGCATGCCGAGAACGAACATCCCGGCGAACATCGCGATGACCATCTCGGCGTAGTGCCAGGCGAAGCGGCCCCATCGGCGGCGGGCGGTCGGTGCTGTCTGTGTCATGGTCCGACTGTGTCGCCGTACCGGTCACGCTCCAAGGAACGCGGTCGCACATGTCCGGAAATCTGGGACTCCTGTCCTTTCTGGCATAGGGTCGCCTCGTGATCGAACGCCGCGTCGCCGTCATCGGGTACGACGCGGCGGAGCTGCTCGACATCGCCTGCGTGACCACGACCCTGGAGAACGCGAACCTGCAGGGTGCCGCTCCCGCCTACCGCGTGCGCCTGGCCACCCCCGGGGGAAATCCCATCGTCTGCGGCACCGGCCTGACGCTCCAGGCCCAGGAGGCGCTCGAACGGGTCGTCGGGCCGCTCGACACGCTCGTCGTGTCGGGAGGCATCGGGCACGAGGCGGCGGCCGGCAACCGGTCGATCCTCGGTCACGTCCGCCGCCTGGCGCGCGAGAGCCGCCGCGTCGCGTCGGTGTGCACGGGTGCCGCCGTGCTGGCCGCCGCGGGCCTGCTCGACGGGCGGCGTGCCACCACCCACTGGCAGTCGGCGAAGGTCCTCGCCGACCGCCACCCGGAGGTCTCCGTCGATCCCGCTCCGATCTTCGTGCGTGACGGGAACACCTACACCGCGGCCGGGGTCACCAGCGCCCTGGACCTCACCCTCGCCCTCGTCGAGGAGGATCACGGCGCCGAGCTGGCGCGACGAGTGGCGCGCGCCCTGGTGACCTACCTTCAGCGCCCCGGCAACCAGGCGCAGATGAGCATGTTCACCGCCTCACCCTCACCCGAGAACGGCCTGGTCAGAAAGGTCGTCGAGTACGTCACCGGGCACCTGGACGCCGACCTGACCACGGGCACGCTGGCGCGCGGCGCGGGCGTGAGCGAGCGGCATCTGACCCGGCTGTTCCTGGAACACCTCGGGCAGGCACCGGGACGGTTCGTGCGACAGGCCCGCACCGAGGCCGCCGCGCACCTCCTGACCTCGACCTCCCTGCCGATGACCGGCGTGGCGCTCCGCTGCGGGTTCGGGACGGCCGAGGCCCTGCGCCAGGCGTTCGTCGACCGCTACGGGGTCGCGCCCTCGCGATATCGGTCCACGGCGACGTCCGCCACACGGTCCTGACGCGTTCCCGACGCGGGCCGCCGTTCCTCGGGTCGCGGTTCCTCGGGCCGCGGTTCCTCGGGTCGCGATGGAGCGCGACGCTCCCGCGCAGGTCGGCGCGCTGCCGAAGGGCCTGAGCCGACCCATATCACGGCGTTATGGAATTTTGCGAGGTACTCAACCGCCCCTCCCGGTGCCAACTTTATGGAGCCCGGACTCTTAGGGCTCCTTGCATCCCTCCTACCCCCCAAGGGACACCGAGAGGAGTCACCCCGCGTGAATCCGAAGGTCAAGCTTGGCGCCGTGGCCGTACTGGCCGTCGCCGCCATGACCACCCCCACGGCGGTGAACGCCGCCACCCCGGCGGACAGCGCCGCAGCCCGTACCACGTCCGCCGAGCCGCCGGTGTTCGCGCCGCCGGACGCGGAGTCGCAAGCACGCGCGGTCACCACCGCCAACGCGACCCTCGCCGCCAGGTCGGAGGCCGTCCTCAAAGGACGGAACGAGAGGTTCACCCTGGCCAGGAACATCGCCGGCGCCCACGGCCTGCAGTACCTGACCTACACGCGCACCTACCGCGGGCTGCCGGTTCACGGCGGCGACGTGATCGTCGCCACCGACAGGGCCGGAGAGCTCGTCGGGTCCGTGAGCTCGGGCCAGCAGGCCAGGATCACGATCGACGTCACGAGCAAGGTGGACGCCGAGGCCGCGGCCGCCACCGCCCGCGCGCAGCTGCCCGTCGTGGAGAGCGTGGCCGCGCCCAGGCTGGTCGTGCACGCGACCACCGAGACGCCCAGGCTGGCCTGGGAGGTGGTCGTCAACGGCGCCACCGCCGAGGCCCCGAGCGTCCTGCACGTCTTCGTGGACGCCCTCGACGGGTCGATCGTCGACTCCTACGACGACGTGCACGCCGGGACCGGCAACAGCTACTACAACGGCAACCCGGTGACCATCCAGACCTCGGGCTCGGGCAGCTCGTACTCGATGACCGACACCACCCGTCCCGGCCTGCGCTGCGGTGGCCAGAACGGCGCCACCTACACCGGGAGCGACGACTCCTGGGGCAACGGCTCGGGCACCAGCCTGGAGACCGCCTGCGTCGACGCGTTGTACGCGGCGCAGAAGGAATGGGACATGCTCCGCAACTGGCTGGGCCGCAACGGGTTCAACGGCTCCGGCGGCGCCTACCCCGCCCGGGTCGGCCTGAGCGCCGTCAACGCCTACTGGAACGGCAGCTACACCAGCTTCGGGCGCAACAGCGCGAACACCAGGCAGGCCACCCCGATGGACGTGGTCGGTCACGAGTACGGTCACGCCATCTTCCAGACCTCCGGCAGCGGCGGCGGGGGCAGCGGCAACGAGTCCGGCGGCCTGAACGAGTCGACCGGCGACATCTTCGGCGCGCTGACCGAGCACTACGCCAACCAGCCCGCCACCCTCGACCCGCCGGACTACCTGGTGGGCGAGGAGGTCAACCTGACCGGCGCCGGCGAGATCCGCAACATGTACAACCCCTCGGCCAAGGGTCACCCGAACTGCTACAGCTCCTCCATCCCCTCCACCCCGGTGCACGCGGCGGCCGGGCCGCAGAACCACTGGTTCTACCTGCTCTCCGAGGGCACCAACCCGGTGGGCAAGCCGTCCAGCTCGGTCTGCTCGGGCCCGACGAGCCTGGCGGGCATCGGCATCCAGAAGGCCGGCCGCATCTACATGGCCGGCCTGAACACCAAGACCGCCCCCTGGACGCACGCGAAGGCGCGGAGGGCCACCGTGGCCGCGGCCAAGTCGCTCTTCCCGAGCGGCTGCGTCGAGGTCAACGCGGTCAAGGCCGCCTGGAGCGCGGTGAACGTCCCGGCCACCAGCGGCGAGGTGTCGTGCCCGTGACGCCGGACGATCCGGGCGGTCCCCCTCTGCGGCGTTGACCACACCGTCCGGGAGATCATCGGCCATACCCGTACGGACCTGTGCGTCGGGCGGCGATGGGGCCGCCCGACGCACCTCCTTGTCAACCGAGTCTTCCCGGCCAGGGGTACCGACGTCCTCACAAGCCACGAGTGGATCGCCCGCCTGGAGCCGGTCGTCGGAATCGAAACTCTGGGGCCTGTACGGAGTCGAGATCAGAGGGATCACCTGACCGGCCACCGGCAGGCACCGCCGAGGGGTGGCGTGACTCTCCGCGGCCGTGACGAACAGGGCTCACGACGAGGCGGCTCGTACGCGACAGCACGGTCCAGGCATGTGTCGCGCGTCACATTCATGCGGTGTCACATAGGGATGGGGGTGTTTGTCTCATGGTCGTCGCCGGCACCACGGACCTGAGCCGGTGGCCTGGCCGAGGGAGTGAGAAATGACGAAGAACGACCACCACGTCGTCGTACTGGGCGCGGGTTACACGGGCATGCTGGCCGCGATCCGCCTGGCCCACCGGACCCGGCGTGACGGTGTCCGGATCACATTGGTCAACCCCTCTGCGCGGTTCACCGAGCGGCTGCGGATGCACCAGATCGCCGCCGGGCAGCAGCTGGCCGACCACCGGATCGGCGACCTGCTCGCCGGGACCGGCATCACGTTCGTGCAGGGCGAGGCCACCGCCATCGACCCGGACGGGCGCACGGTGGAGATCGACGGCGGTGAGACAAGGCTGGACTACGACACCCTGGTGTACGCGCTGGGCAGCTCGACCGACACCGGCCGGGTCCCCGGCGCGGACGTCCATGCCTTCACGCTGAACAGTCCGCAGATCGCCGCCCGTTTCGCCGCCCGGCTGGGCGAGGTCGTGACGGCCGGCGGCACCGTCACGGTCTGCGGCGGCGGTTTGACCGGGATCGAGGCGGTGACCGAGATCGCCGAGGCCCACTCGGGCCTGAACATCACGCTGATCAGCTCTGAAGAGCCCGGCGCGATGATGGGGCTCAAGGCCCGCGCCTACCTGCGGCGGGCACTGGACCGCCTGGGCGTCACCGTCAGGACGGGCGTGCGGGTGACCAAGGTGCTGCCCGACGTCGTCGAACTGGAGAGCGGCGAGATCGTCCCCTCGGACGTGTGCTTGTGGACCACGGGCGTCAGGGTGTCGCCGCTGGCCGCCGACGCCGGGATCGCGGTGGACGACCACGGCCTGATCCTGGTCGACGCGACGCTGCGTTCGGTGTCCCACCCGGCCATCCACGCCATCGGTGACGCCGCCGCCATCCGGCTGGCCTGGGGACGGGTGCACGGCACCTGCCAGAGCGGCCTGCCCACTGCCCAGTACACGGCCGACACCATCGCCCGCCTGCTGCGCGGCAAGCCGGTCAAGCCGTTCCGGTTCGGCTACTACCACCAGCCGCTCAGCCTCGGCCGCCGCGACGCGGTCATCCAGTTCACCCACTCCGACGACACCCCGCGCCGGATCTACCTCACCGGGCGTACCGCCGTTCTCTACAAGGAGACCGTCAGCAGCAGCCCCCTCATGACGTACCGGCTCAGCAAGCGCGTGAACGTCAACGTCACCCCCTCCAAGGGCGGCCGCGCCACCCGCAGGCCCGCCGCCTGAGGACGACCGCGCCGACACGCTCCCCCGCAAGGATCACCATGAAACGTCAGGTTCTGATGACCGCGGCGGTCCCGCTGTGCGCGGCGAGCATGCTGGACACCCCGCTACCCCACCACGCGGGCATCGCCGCCACGCTCGCCCCGCGGCCGGGACAAGGGGCGGGACACGTGTCCCCCGGTCAGGGGGCAGGCGAGGTGACGAACGCACCATCCGATCCATCGGTAACGTTTAGCAATTTCCAACGTAGCCGCTTCGGCCGTTCCACCCGAAGCATCGCACCGAAGGCATGAGTTGATGATCGACACGAAGCCCGAATCCGATCCGTACATCGAGCACCGGCGGCTGCTGTTCTCCACCGCCTACCGGATGCTGGGCAGCGTCACCGACACCGAGGACGTTCTCCAGGACGCCTGGCTGACCTGGAACTCCGCAGACCGCGTCGCGATCCGGCACCCGAAGGCCTACCTGGTACGTACGGTGACCAACCTGTCGCTGAACCGGCTCACCTCGGCCCGGGCGACCCGTGAGACCTATGTCGGTCCGTGGCTTCCCGAGCCGCTGCTCACCTCTCCCGACGCCGCCGTGGAGACCGAAATGGCCGACACCGTCTCCACCGCGATGCTGGTGGTGCTGGAAACCCTTACCCCCGTCGAGCGCGCGGTCTTCCTGCTGCGCGAGGTCTTCAGCTACTCCCACGCCGAGATCGCCGACACCCTCGACCGGCCCGAGCCGGCCATCCGCCAGATCGCGCATCGCGCCCGCGAGCACGTCCAGGCCCGCCGGCCCCGCTTCGACACCGACCGCGCCCGGCGGGAAGAGATCACCGCCCGGTTCATCACGGCCTGCTCGGGCGGCGACCTGAACGCGGTGATGGAACTGCTCGCCCCGGACGTGACCGCCTGGACCGACGGCGGAGGCAAGGTGACCGCCGCCCTGCGCCCCCTGCACGGCCCCGACCACGTCGCCCGCTGGCTGCTCGGAGTCCTGGCCAAGCCCCAGTCGGCGGGCGTCGTCCTGGAGGCCGGCACGATCAACGGCGAGCTGGGCGTCCTGTTCGCCGCCGGAGACATGCCCGTCGGCGCCCTGACCTTCGACATGGTCGACGGCCGCCTCCACAACGTCCGGCTCCAGGTCAACCCGGACAAGCTCAATGGCCTGCACACCCCGGCAACTGCCCCGCCCCTTCCCGGGCGTTGACGACCGCACTCCCGAGTGCGAAGCCGCCTGACACATCAGTCCCGGCGTCCTCCTGAGGAGCGGCGCCGATCGAGATGACGAGCCATCGAGACTCGCGCGGGCCCACTCGCGGCGACGATCCCGGCCCTGCCGAACTGGAAGGAGACGGTGCCGCAGGTAGGGCTTGCCCTCCCCTTCCACGATCTGCTCGGGCGGCGGGACCGGCCCGGCCCGCGTGATGGTGAGGTTCCCGTCCACGTGCGATCTGGAACAGACCACGGCCCACCCTCGTGTCGGTCACCGACCGCAGCGGCGGCCCAAATGACGAACTGTGATTGGGAAGACTGAAAAGGGTACGTATGCGCTGCTGAAAGGTGGAGAGGTCGACCGGAGACGGGGAACGGGGCGGTCATGACGATGCTCAGCCGATCACGGGCCGGGGCACCGCTCCCCCACGCGGCCGGATGAGCACCGGACCGGACGGGGTGACGTCTCCCCAGGATCGGGCGGGGGCGGATCCGCGCCGCTGGAAGGCGCTGAGCGTCTGCCTCGTCGCCGGTTTCATGACCCTGCTGGACGTCAGCATCGTCAACGTCGCGCTGCCCGCCATCCGCGCCGGGCTGGACGCCCCGCAGAGCGCCCTGCAGTGGGTGGTGTCGGGGTACGCGCTCACCTTCGGGCTGGTGCTGGTCCCCGCCGGGCGGTTCGGCGACATGTACGGCCGGCGCAACGCGTTCGTCTTCGGCGTCGTGCTGTTCACCCTCGCCAGCGCGGCGGCCGGGGTCGCCGGGGACCCGACCCTGCTGGTCGTCGCGAGACTCGTGCAGGGACTGGCGGGCGGAGTGATCAACCCGCAGGTCAGCGGGCTGATCCAGCAGCTCTTCCGGGGGGCGGAGCGCGGCAGGGCGTTCGGGATGCTGGGCACCGTGATCGGCATCTCGACCGCGATCGGCCCGCTGCTCGGCGGGCTGCTCATCGACCTCGGCGCCGGTGCCGGCGGGTGGCGCCTCGTCTTCTACGTCAACGTGCCGATCGGCGTCCTGGCCGTGGTCCTGGCGTACCGCTACATCCGGCCCGCCGCGAAGGAGTCGCGGCCGCGGGAGTCCATGGACCCGGTGGGCGTGCTGCTGCTCGCCGCCGGCGTCGTGCTGGTGCTCCTGCCGCTCGTCGAGGGGCACGAGTGGGAGGCCTCGGTGAGGTGGCCGTCCCTGCTCGGCGGGCTCGTCGTGCTCGCCGTCTTCGCGGCCTGGGAGCGCCGGTACGGGCGGCGCCACCAGCCGGTGGTCGACCTGTCCCTGTTCCGCAGGCGCTCGTACGCGCTCGGCGCCCTGGTCGGGGCGCTCTACTTCGCGGGCTTCACCGCGATCTTCTTCGTCCTCACCCTGTACCTGCAGAACGGCCTGGGCTACTCGGCCCTGGAGGCGGGGCTGGCGACCACGCCGTTCGCGGCGGGGTCGGCCGTGACGTCCCTGTTCGGCGGCCGGATCGTCACCCGGCTGGGCCGCCCCCTGGTGGTGGCCGGGCTGGTGCTGGTCGCGGTCTCCCTCGCCGTCACGGCGCTCGCCGTGCGGCTGGTTCCCGGCACGCACGTGGCCTGGGCCGTCGCGGTGCCGCTGCTCCTCGCCGGCCTGGGCAGCGGCCTGGTGATCTCCCCGAACCAGACGCTGACCCTGTCCGAGGTGCCGGTCGCCGGGGCGGGCTCCGCGGGGGGCGTGCTCCAGACGGGACAGCGCATCGGCACCGCCGTGGGCATCGCGGCGATCGGCTCGGTGTTCTTCGCCGAGGTCGCCTCCTCGCACGGCGACTACGCGACGGCGTTCCGGCACTCGCTGCTGGTCACCATCGCCTTCGTGCTGGCCGCGCTGGTCGTGGCCGTCGTCGACGTGATCACCTCCCGCCGGGCCGCGCGGTCCTGAGCGGCCGCCCGGCCCTCCCCCCACCCGGCGGATCACCCGCCCGCTCCTGAATCCGGGAAGCCGCGACGCCCGAGCCCGCCGGCCTGTTCGTCCCGAACGAAGAGGGCACGGGTCCGGATCCCGTGGTGCCGCGGGTTTGACGACGACCGGGGATAACCGTTAGATATAGGGCTAACGGTTAGAGGGGGTCCAATGCAGCAGGAAGTGGTGCTGGCGATGCTGGCCAAGGAGCCCTCGCACGGCTACCAGCTGCGCGCGCGGCTGCGCGACGCGCTCGGCCCTCTCGGCGACTCGATGAACGCCGGGCAGGTCTACGTCACGCTGACCCGGCTGGAGAAGGCCGGTCTGCTGGCGGTCGAGACGTCCGCCGACGACGCCGACCGGTCGGATCGCAAGGTGTACGCGCTCACTCCCACCGGCCAGCAGCGAGTCGCCGAGTGGATCACCGAGGTGAGCTGGCCGAAACCCGGCCTCGCGGAGTTCCATCTCAAACTGATCGCGGCCGCGTCGGCCCGGCTGGCCGACCCGCTGACCATCGTCGGCGCCCAGCGCCGCGAGCTGCTGCGCCGGCTGCGTGACGCACAGCGCGCCGCCATGGCCGAGCCGGACCACTCGGACGCGGCGCTGCTGCTGGAGGGCATCGTGCTCCGGCTTCAGGCGGACCTGCGCTGGCTCGAGGCATGCGAGAAGAACTGGACCCACCGAAGGAGTGGCTCGTGAGCAACGCCGCCGACACACCCGTGCTTCGCGCCCGCGGGCTGCGAAAGGAGTACGGCAAGGGGGAAGGGCTGGTGCGCGCCGTCGACGAGGTCGATCTCGACATCGGCGCGGGAGAGACGGTGGCGATAACGGGGCCCAGCGGCTGCGGAAAGTCCACGCTGCTCCACATACTCGGAGGGCTGGACCGGCCCTCCGGTGGAGAGGTGTCGCTGAACGGCCGTCGCATCGACGACATCGGCGAGAAGGCCCTGTCCCGGATACGACGGACCGCCGTCGGCTTCGTCTTCCAGTCCTTCCACCTGATGGAGGAACTCACCGCCGTGGAGAACGTCGAGCTGCCGGCGCTGCTGGCCGGACGCTCGCCGCGGGCCGCCAGGCAGCGCGCGAAGGAGCTGCTGGAGCAGGTCGGGCTCGCCGGGCGGGCGCGTTTTCTGCCCTCCGCGCTCTCCGGCGGCCAACGGCAGCGGGTCGCGGTCGCCCGGGCGTTGAGCAACGAACCGTTGATCGTTCTCGCCGACGAACCGACCGGGAATCTGGACAGCGCCGCCACCCTGGACGTCCTCCAGCTCTTCGAGGGTCTGCACGAGTCCGGGCAGACGCTGGTCATCGTCACCCACGACGCGCGGATCGCGGCCACCGCCGACCGGATGATCTCCATGCGCGACGGCGCGTTCGTGGACGAGATCAGGTTGACCGGTGACACCACCGGGCGGCTCGGCGCTCTCGCCGGGTTGGAGGACTGAGGGCGATGGGCCCCATCCTGCTCGTGGGCCGCCTCGCCCTGCGTGACCTCCGGCGGCGCCGCGTCGAGGCCGTGCTTCTGCTGCTCGCCATCATGGCGGCCACCACGACGTTGACGCTCGGGCTCGTCCTGCGCGACGCGGCCGGCGACCCGTACCAGAGCACCCGGGAGGCGACCGGCGGACCCGACGTGGTCGCCAGCGCGGGCAAGGCCGAGGGGCTTTCCGCTCTCAGGGAACTGGCCGGCGCTCCCGGCGTCATCGACCACAGCGAACCGTACCCGGTCACCCCGGCAAGACTTCAGGCATCCGGCCGGACGTCGGACGCGCAGGCCGTGGGGCGCGACGCCGCGCCCGCGTCGATCGACCAGCCCAAGGTGATACAGGGCGGCTGGGTCGGCGACGGCGGCGTGGTGGTCGAGGCCGCCTTCGCCGGCGCGCTCGGTGTGCGCGTGGGTGACCCGGTCACCCTGAACGGCCGGTCGTTCGAGGTCGTCGGCGTCGCGGTCACCGCCGCCATGCCGCCCTACCCGGGGGCGTCCTGCATCGTCGCCGTCGGTTGCGCGCACGGTGCGACTCCCGAGGAGCTGTCCGAGCTGCCCGCGGACCTGTTGCAGAATCCGGGTCTGGTGTGGCTCACCCGGGCGGACGTGCGGAGCCTCACCCCGGACCCGGGCTCCCTGTCCCACGTCATGAACCTGAAGCTGGCCGACCCGGACACGGCTCAGGCGTTCGTCGACGCGAACCCGCCGGAGAGCCGGACCGCTCCACGCCTGGTGTCCTGGGAGAACATCCTCGAAGAGGCCACCGAGCTGGCCGGTGACTCCCAGATCCTTATGCTGATCGGAGCCTGGCTGCTCGGTCTGCTCGCCGTGGCCGGCCTTTCGGTGCTGGTCGGCGGCCGGATGGCCGACCAGACCAGGCGCGTCGGGCTCCTCAAGGCGGTCGGCGGCACACCGAGCCTGGTCGCCGCCGTGTTGCTCGCGGAGTACGTCCTCGTGGCCGTCGTCGCGGCCGCGGCCGGGTTGACGGTCGGATCGCTGACCGCTCCGTTGCTCACCGAGTCCGGTGCCGGCCTCGTCGGCAGCGTGGGCACGCCGTCGGTGACCATGTCCACGGCCGGCGTGGTGACCGCCGTGGCAATCGGGGTCGCGGTGGTCGCGACCGTCGTTCCGACGGTGCGCGCCGCCCGCTCCAGCACCGTCGACGCGCTGACCGACTCGCCACGCCTGCCCCGCCGCATCGGCTGGCTGATCGCGATCTCGGCGCGACTGCCCGTCCCGCTGCTTCTCGCCCTGCGGGTCGCCGCCCGCCGGCCGCGACGGGTCGTGCTGGGGGCGGCCAGCATCGCGATCACGGTCAGCGGGATCTACGTCCTGCTGGTGCTCAACGCCTTCCTCGACACCCAGTTGCTCACCGGCGGATACGGCGACGCCCAGGTGGAGGTGCTGCGCCACGTGCTCCTTGTCTGGACGGTCACGCTGCTCTCCCTGGCGGCGGTCAACGCCGTCGTCATCACCTGGGCGACGGTGATCGACAACCGGCACTCGTCGGCGCTGGCGCGCGCCCTCGGCGCGACCCCTCGTGAAGTGAGTGCGGCACTGGCGGCCGCACAGACGCTGCCCGCGCTCGCCGGCGCCGTCCTGGGCGTCTTCCCGGGAGGCCTCGCACTGTTCGCCGCGATAAACGCGATCACCGGCGGCGACGGCGACAGGGCCGCGCTTCCCTCGCCCTGGCAGCTTCTCGCCCTGGTGCCGGCGACCGTGCTCGTGGTGGCGGCACTCACCGCTGTGCCCGCCCGCCTCGGCGGCCGCCGTCCCGTGACCGAGACCCTCTAAGGCGCTGACCGAGACCCTCCAAAACGGTGATCGGGACCCTCCAAGACGTCAGGGCGGCCGGCGGCCGCCCTGACTACGAGGCCCTGGACCGTCGTGGTCCCGCGGCCGCGTGAAGCGGCCGCCTCCGCCGAGACCGCACGGGCCGGAGCACGGGGCCGTAGGGGCCGGAACCCGGGGCCGTCGCCGGCCACCCGCGGCTCCCCGAAGGCGTGGCGCCCCGACCCGGGTCACCCGCCGTCAGGCGGGCGCGTACGTGAGGCAGTCGATGTCGTTCTGCGCGTAGCCGACGACGATGCCGGAGGCCTGGCACTCGTACTGGACGTTGTGCTGGCACTTGGACATCTTGCAGGCGCCGACGTGACCGGTGGCGGACGGGTCACCGCCCTTCGTGTCGACCTTGAAGAAGGTCTCGCACTCCGCGTGGCTGCTGTTGCCGACCGTGATGGCCAGGGCGTGGCAGGTGTGCGCCGTGTTGTAGGCGCACGCCTCGACCTGGCACTCGTTGACCGCGGGCATTTGCATGGCTGAACTCTCCTAGGGCTCGGGCCGGTCCCGGGCTCTGCGAGCCTCGCCGGGGCCTGTCGCCCATTGGTTTGCCGGTCTCGCCCGGTGGCGACGCCGGCGTGTCCCGGTTGGCGTCCGGGACGTCGGCCCGCCTCGCGCCGCGCCATGTCACGGCCGCCGATGCTCGCGGCCGGACGTGACGCGGCCCGTGCCCGCGTACGGGCGCCGGGTCTACCCCGTCTCCTACCGCGCGCCGCTCGCCCTCACGCTCATACGGGTCCCAAGGCTTCTCCAAGAGAACCGGGGCGTTCGTCCCGCGGCGACGGGTTTTGGGGAAGGGGACGGAGACGGCCGACGATGCCCGAGGCCAGCAGGTACTGGGCGGCGATGTAGGTGGCCATGATCAGGAAGCCGTGTGCCGGGAGGCGGGGAAGGTCCGCCAGCTCGAACGCGATCAGCGTGTCGGACAGCAGGAACAGGGCGCCGCCCGCCCCGATCCACCGGCCGTGACCCGCGGCGGTCACCGCGGTGGCGGTCAGCAGCAGCGAGTAGGCGGCCACCGGCAGGCGCAGGTCGCCCAGCCCGGGCCAGAGAACCAGGATCAGGACCGCCCAGAGGGCGGCGTAGACCACCGGGACCACCGGGCGGCGCCGCAGCGCGTCGAGGGCTCCCTCCCGGACGAAGTAGGTCACGTAGCAGGCGTGCGCCGTGGCGAACAGGGCCATGCCCGGCAGGAAGAGGCCGTCGATCTCCAGGGCCACGTCACCGCCCCAGGACAGCAGGAGCGCCCACACCAGCGGGCGCGGCCCGCGCCGTGCCAGCACCCAGGCCGCGAGCAGCGGCATGAGCAGCGCCTTGGTCACGGAGTCCAGCGGGGCGGCGCCGGCGGCCACCAGCGCCAGGTGCACCGCGCAACAGGCCCAGAAGGCGGTCATCGCGGCGCGGGAGAGCACCCCAGCCCTTAGAACATCATTCTGCACAGAGGAATGGTAGAGCGTGCCCGAGTGGCGGGGCGTGCCGCCACCGCGACCGGGCAGACCCCGGTCGCGGGCACACCCCGCTGGACGCCGCCGCCGGCGGGCCGGGACCGCTACGGGACGGAGGCGGTGCGGGCCGGAGGTGGAGCGCCCCGGCGGTCAGCGGCCGAGCAGGTGGGCGTAGCCGGGCTCCAGGCCCGCCCGCGCGGCGATGCCCGCCGTACGGGCCGCGAAGTCCTCCTCGTCGGCCACCGTCGCGTTGCCCTCCAGGGTGACCCCCTCCGGCGGGTCGTCCCAGCCCACCGGGTCGGCGTCCCAGAGGTTGCCGCGCAGGACGACGTTCTCCAGCGGCGGCCAGACCTGCAGGGTGGCCGTGTTGTCGGCGCGCTGGACGGCGTTGCCCTCGACGGTGACCCAGGCGGCGCCGTAGTCGGTGTAGAGCCCGAAGTTGTACGGCGTGAGCGTGTCGCGCACGACGTTGCCGAGGATCGTCGCGCCGTTGTCGTGGGAGTCGCCCTGCGGGCCCGACAGGTAGATGCCGCCACCGTCGGCGAGGACCTTGAGGGTGTTGAAGGTGAGGTTGCGCAGGACCCGGGTGCTCCTGCCCGGGCCCAGCACGATGCCGCAGTGCGGGACGTCGTTCACCTGGTTGTGCGCGACCGTGGAGCCCTCGCTCGCGGTCACCGCGATGCCGGGCGAGCCGGAGTACTCCAGGCCGATGTCGTGGATCCAGTTGTTCTCGACCGTGACGCCGCGGCTCTCGCCGATCGAGATCCCGCCGCCGCAGACGTCCTCGAACACGTTGCCCCGCACCAGGACCTCGGCGCTGCCGCCGGAGAACCGCAGGGCCGTGGCGCCCAGCCGGGTGAAGCGGCAGCCTTCGATCGCGACCCGCTCGGTGCCCTCGAACACGACGTTCGCGGGGATCGTCAGCGACTCCCCGGGCACCGTCACCCACGCCCCCTCGGCGAACGACACCTTCTCGATGGGGCCGCCGTCGTAGTAACCGGTGCCGTGGTAGTGCAGGAAGCCCTCGGGACGGCTCGGCCGCGTCCAGGTGGCGTCGGCGAAGGTGATGCCCAGGAAGGCGACGTCGCGGGCGCCGGTGACCGTGACCAGTTCCTCCAGCACGGGCGCGACGACCTCCGTCCGCCCGGGGTCCTCGCCGGGGCGCGGCAGGTAGCGCAGGACGTGACGGCCGGGGCGGGACCTGTCGAGGACGAAGGTGCCCGGCTCGGTCAGGAAGCCCGCGCCGTTCTCCACCCGGGTCGGCAGACCGGGACCGTAGGACTCGCCGCCGCCCTCCCAGGGCACCACCGAGTTGTAGAGCTCGATCGCCCAGCCGAAGGCGGGCTGGGCCATGGTGATGGTGGTCGAGTGCCCGTCACCCTCGACGGCGGCGACGCCGAGGCGGGCCTCCGTCCACGGGTAGACGCCGCGCAGGACGAACTCGACGTCGCCGGGGTTGCCCCAGCCCTGCGGGGCGGTGCTGTCCGTGACGTAACCCGTGCCGGTTCTGGTGGCGTTCCCGGGAACGGCGTCGATCGAGGCCCGCTCGGCCCTGCGGCCGTCGACGGAGAGCTGACGGGTGTCGAGGTCGCCGACCTCGGCCAGCCAGACGCCGTCCCGCTCCCACCAGCCGGTGATCCTCCGGCCGCCGCTGACGACGGCCTCGCCCACGGCCCGGTAGGTCACGCCGGAGTCGGCCTCGGTGAGCCGGAGGGTTTCGGCGAGCCGGTGGGTGCCCGCCAGCAGGTTGACCACGCCGCCCGCGCCGCGGGCCAGGTCACGGGCGTGGGCGAGGGTGGCGAAGGGGTGTTCGCGGGTGCCGGGCCAGGCGTCGTCACCGGAGGGGGAGACGTAGAGCTCGCTCAAGAGCACTCCTCGTTTATGGTGTAAACAATGATATACAACATAAACAGATATTGAGGCCGAGCGTCAAGCCGAAGGAGGACGGGTGACCGGCGGGGAGGATCCGGACCGGACGGTCGAGTTGCTGTGGCGGGAGCCGCGGGACGCCGCGCCGAGACAGGGGCTGAGCGTCGACGCGATCGTGCGCGCCGCCGTCGAGATCGCCGACGCCGACGGGATCGAGGGGCTGTCCATGCGCCGGGTCGGCGAACGGCTCGGCTTCACCAGCATGTCGCTGTACCGGCACGTACCGGGCAAGGCGCAGCTCGTCGACCTGATGTGCGACGCCGTGACGGGCGACGTCACGGCGGACACCGCCGCAAGTACCGCCGCAGGCACCGGGGCGGACGACGCGGCGACCGACACGGCGACCGACACGGCGACGGACGAAGCGGCGAGGAGCGAGGCGGGCGGCGGCGTGGCGGCGGGGACCCCGGCGGGCACGCCGCACGGGTGGCGCGAGGCGCTCGAGGGGTGGGCGCGTCGCAGCTGGGCCCTGTGCCGCCGTCACCCCTGGCTGGCCGGGGTGCGCGGCAGCCGGCACGTCCCGGGCCCGAACTCCGTCGCCCACTTCGAGTACGCGCTCAGCACCGTGGCGGGGATCGGCCTGAAACCCGCCGAGATGGTCGCCGTGGTGGGCCTCGTCGGCCGGTTCGTGGACAGCGAGGCGGCCAGGGTCGCGGAGATCGCCAAGGTCGAGCGGCACACCGGGGTCTCCGAGGAGGAGTGGTGGGGCGCCAGGGACTCCCTGTACGAGAAGCTCCACCTCTACCCCACGCTGACCCACGTCTGGGAGGCGGGCGGCTACGACGAGCCGGAGGACTCCTTCGAGTTCGGCCTGCGGCGCGTGCTGGACGGCATCGAGGCACTGGTCCGCGAGCGTGACATAAAGCGTGACGAAAGTGACTCATGTGTGATGTGCGGAACGAGCATGGACCGGGCGGAGGCGGGCCGCCCCCGCGCCTACTGCTCGCGGGCCTGCCGGCAACGCGCCTACCGCAGGCGCCATCGGCCCGCACCGTGACCGGGCGACCCCTCGGACCGGACGCCCTTCCACGTGCCCCCAGCCCCGAAGTGAGCCGATCCGCGCAGGTCACCGGCCTCCAGGAAAAACCGGCCTCCGGCGGTCCCGGCGCGGTTCACGATCGGCACATGGCCGGCGCGGTCTACGCCCCGGAGTCCTCGCCTTCGGGGACGGCGTTCCAGAGCCGGGCGAGGAACAGGGTGAGCGTGCCCGCGACGGAGTCGCCGGGCTCGCCCGGGTGGTCGAGCGCCCACGCGTCGAGCGCGTCGAAGACGCCGAGCGTCGCCACGGTGATCAGCTCGGCGTTCGGGAACGGATCGATCAGGCCGATGCGCAGGCCGTTCGCGACGAGCCTGTGGATCCAGGAGCGGCCGTCGCGGGCGAGGTAGGGCTGCCGGGCGAGTACGGCCCGGTCGTCCGGGTGCTCGCGCAGGTGTGCCACCAGCCGCGCCGTGCCCGCCGCCACCTGCTCCCACAGCTCCTCCCCCGACGTGACGTCGACCCAGGGGCCGAGGGCGGTGAGCGTCCGGGTGCCGGCGTCGGCGACCACGGCGCCGAAGAGGTCGTCCTTGCCGTCGAAGTAGTGGTAGGCGGAGGTCTTGGAGATGCCGGCCTCGGCGATGATCTGGTTGAAGGACGCGGCGTCCTTGCCGTCGCGCGCGAAGTGGGCGCGGGCGACGGTGAGGATGGAGGCTCGCGCGTCGGCCGGCAGCCGGTCGAAGCGTGGAAGCGGCATGGGTTCCCTAAAGGCTTTCTGTCAGCGGGGCGGCCGGCTGCCGGGCGGCAAGCCTGCGATTGACCCGGCCCGTCATGATCCAGTGTGCGGCCCACAGCGGGAGGGCGATCGCTCCGCCGGCGTATCCGGCCGTTCCGGGGAGGAGCGACAGGATCTGGAAAGCGCACCAGCCGTATCCGAGCGCCGTCCACCACCGGATGAATCCGCCCGGCACGCGCGCGCCGGCGGTCGCCGAGGCGGCCACCGAGGCGGAGACGGCCCGCACGATGAAGAAGTCCTCGGTGAAGTTGTAGGGAATCGCGAACATCCACCAGACCGACGCGGGAGAGGCGGTCCTGGCCTCGGGCCGTACGAGCGTCATCGTCCGCTGGAGGGCCCGGCAGTACAGCGCGACGAGGCCGAGGAAGACGGCCAGGGCGATCGGCCCGCCGGGCGTTCCCAGCGCCCTGATCTCGCCCATGATCCCCGGCCCCCACTCCGGCGCCCAGAGCGGGTAGCCGAGGAGGATCGCGGCGAGGACGGTGCCCACGGTCTTGACGACAACTCGCATGCCTGGAGTGTACTACTGGTACACACCGGTGGTTCACCTCTGATCGGGAACGGCCGGGCGGGGCAGCCCGAAGATTTCGCCCGGCCGCCTCACCTGCCCGCGCGCACGGGCCGCACGGTCCTCGACCCCGTGCCTGACGGCCTGGGACACGTTCGAAAGCGGAGGGCCGGCTCAGGACGTCGGTGATGTGATGCCGTGGCCGGCCACGGTCCTGGTGAACCGGCGGGCGAGGTGGTCGAAGGCGTCGGCGAGTTCGCCGGGGCCGATGACCTCGATGTCGGCGTCGTAGCGGGCGATGGCGGCGGCGAGGCCGGGCCAGGACCAGGACCCGAGGGTGAGCCGGCAGCGGTGGGGGCCGGCCTCCTCGACGAGCCCGTCGCGGGTGTAGAGGGCCACGGTGGCGGCGGGCAGGTCGAGGATCACCGTGCCCCGGCAGGGCCAGTCGCCCGAGGCGTCGCCGGAGCCGCGGAACGCTCCGGTGACGAAGGTGGCGGCGTCTCCTCCGGGCAGTACGCGGGGGGTGAACCGGGGCCCGTTGGGGGTGCGCGGGGTGATCCGGTCGGCGCGGAAGGTGCGCCAGTCGTCGCGGTCGAGGTCCCAGGCGATGAGGTACCAGCGTCCGTCCCAGGTGATGACGTGGTGGGGTTCGACGCGGCGCGGGGGTTCGTCCGCGGCCTCGGCACCGTAGTCGAAGCGCAGGATCTCGCGGGCGTGGACGGCGGCGCTCACGGCCAGGAGCACGTCGCCGTCGACCGGGCCGGCCGGCCGGGTGACGGGTCGTTCGACGGCGGTGACGCGCAGCGCGTCGACGCGATGCCGGAGCCGGGAGGGCATGACCTGCCGGATGGTGTTCAGCGCCCGTTCGGCGGGTTCGGCGAGGCCGTTGCCGGGGGTGGTGGCGGCGATCCGCAGGGCGACGGTGAGGGCGACGGCCTGCTCGTCGTCGAACAGCAGCGGGGGTAGTTCGGTGCCGGCGCCGAGCCGGTAGCCGCCGTCAGGGCCTTTGACGGCGGCGATGGGGTAGCCGAGCTCGCGGAGCCGGTCGACGTCGCGGCGCACGGTGCGCAGGCTGACGTCCAGGCGATCGGCCAGCACCGTGCCGGACCAGTCCCGGCGGGTCTGCAGCAGCGACAGCAGGGCCAGCAGCCGGGCGGAGGTTTTCGGCATGCACCTGATTCTGCCCGCAGTGGGTGCCACACCCTGTCACCTACCCCTGCGAATCTTCGTCTCGGGCCGGTCGGCCACCGCGGCCCGGACGGACCTCTTCCCCTGACTCTCGCAAACGAGATCTATCAGCCCATATCGGGCGTACCGCGCCCGGAAAACCACCGAGGAGTCACCGGCATGGCCATCTCCACCACCACCCACCTGAACTTCCGCGGTGACGCCCGCGCGGCGCTGGAGTTCTACCAGACCGTGTTCGGCGGCCACCTCACCACCGTCGCGTACGGCGACCTCGGCATGCCGAAGGACCTGCCCGACGCCGACAAGATCGTCTTCGGCCAGGTCACGGCCGACAACGGCTTCAGCGTCATGGCCTACGACGTGCCCGGCCGGGCACCGGCCGCCGCCGCGCCCGCCGCCACCACTCGCGAGCACGGCATGACGCTGACCGGCGAGCGGTTCTTCGTGTCCGTCCGCGGCGAAACCGCCGAGGAGGTCGGCGCGCTGTGGGACAGGCTCGCCGACGGCGCCGACCTCATCGAGAAGTACGGCCCGTCGCAGTGGGCCCCGGGCTTCGGGATGCTGACCGACCGCTTCGGCGTCACCTGGATCCTCGACGTCGCCGCCCCGTACGCCGGCTGACCATCGACGCGCTCCCAGGTCCGGGGCGGCCTTCCCGGGCCGCCCCGGACCACCCGGCCCTCGGCCTTCCGAAGGAACGGATCATGCGCAGACGACGACACCCTCGACCGGATCGACAAGGTGGTCCCGCCCGGGGTGAACCCGGGCACGCTCGACATCGCCTACGTACCACCCGCACTCGAGCAAGCCGACCTGCGCCGCCGCCGCGCCGGTGATCGCGCCGCCGCCTGACGTGCCCGTCCACGACCGCCGGCAGGAGCGCGAAGTCCTTGAGCACCGGGCCTTCGGAGGGCGCGTGCTCCGGTCACCACGGAAGACCCGGAGGGGTTGGAGACCCAACGTCCTCACCGCGGACGGCACCATCTGCGGCGTGATCGGTTTCGGCGGTCCCTTCGCGAGGAGGCGTCAGACGTCAGAGGTGCTGTGCGGGGATGGAAGGCAGGCGGCGCCGCACGGTCACCGTGACCTTGAAGGAGCCGTCGCCGTTCTGCATGTTGTCGTCGTTGAGCCGGAGCCACAGTTCCGAGCCGTGTTGCTCGTCGGGGACGACGACAGGCTGCGGGGTGCCGGAGCCGACGTAGAACCAGCTCGCGTTGTTGTACCCGGCGATGAGGCTGGCTCCGCGCTCCTGGGGAAGGGGATACCAGGGCTTTCCCGGCCCGTCGAGTCCTTCGGGTCCGTTGCGGCCGATGAACGCCCAGCCCGCCCAGACGGCGCCTTCCGCGGTGATGACGATCCTGTCGCCCCTGGCGAGCCTGATCCGGGTGTTGACCGGCCCGCTGTCACGGCCTTCTCCGACCTGGATGTTCTCCATCCTCACCTCGGGGCCGCCGTGGACATCGGCGTCCACCACCCGTACCACCTGTGTGGTGCGGTTGACAGCGGCCAGGTTGTGAGGGGGCGCCAGATATCGCGTCGCATACTTGACGGGCGCCGCCGGGATGTCGGCGGTCACCCGGATCTCCTTTTGGATGAACGCGGTCAGTTTCGCGGCCGGATCAGCCAGCACGAGGCCCGCGTTGCCGGTCGAGCCGCCGACGACGACCACCCGGAGCGAAGACCGCCGCAGGACATGGGTGTGCTCGGCCGCGAGGTTGAGGTCCCCGGAGACCGCCCCCTTCCAGGCCGCGTCCAACGCCGCCTTGACCTTGGTGAAGCTCTCGGTGGACTCGGCGAAGACAAGGATCGCCCGGCCGTAGGACACGGTTGAGATGTAGCACGGCGGGTTGTCGGGCCCCGCGTAAAGCTTGATCTCGTCGAGGCTCACATCGTCGGCGAAAAAGCGTGAGGGTGATCCGTCCGGGGTGAAGGCGACGTTGTAGTAGGTCTGGGTGAACAAACCGAGTGCGGCGGACTGTTTCAACCGGCCGGTCAGACTCGCCTTGGCACTGACGCCGAACATGGCCCCCTTGATGTTGAGTCCGAGGTTGACCATGCCCTCCTCCAGGCTGCTGACCTGGATCACATTGTGGTGGACGGCGGCCTCGGCGTCTTTGGGGTTGAGTTCCCCGATGAGGGCGTTGAGAGTGTCGATGCAGGACGGCAGGGAGGGGGCGTCCAGGCGGCTGCTCCGGGATCTCCCGCTCGCGGTCTTGAGATCGGTGGTGACGGTGAGCGTCCCCGGATGGCGCGTCAGGTTGACGGGCGCCAGCGCGCCGGACCGTACCGACTGTCCCGTCACGACGGCGCCCGCCCACAGGGCATCGGGAACCGGCGTCGTCTCGGTGAACTCGTCGACGAGGTTGACGACCTCCACCGTGGTTTCCTTGATCAGGACATCTACATCATCCACTCGGGTCGACCGCGATCGAGTGCTGATCTCGCGGGTACCGGCCGGTTCGGCGGGCAGCGGGGCCAGCGACCGAAGATAGGCGTCCACCTCCAGAACACTCTGCGAGGTGTCGGTGATGCTCGCCAGGGCCGGGCCGTGGTCGATCCGGAACAGCTTCAGGTCCGACGGCTCCACCACGGAGACGCGCTCGCGTGGTAGCCAGGCCAAGGTCTGCTCGTCGGGTACCTCCCGCAGAGTGCCGGCCCGCATCAGGAAAGCGGAGGTGGCGTCGGAGGAGACGTACAGCGTCCCTTCCGTCAAAGACGGTAGCGGCCTGCCCTCCTCCAACTCCTCGAGGCGGTGGTCGGGCAGAATGTGGACGGCGTCGTAGCCGCCCCGGCCGAGGCCTGCGAAGGTGACGTCGTCGGGAATCAGCCGGCGACGGCCGTCCTCCACCAAATAGACGTGGGGGGAAGATTCCCCCTTGACCAGGTTGGCATTTTCCGCAGGAACGCTCATGTCCTCTCCTTCCTCGAACGTGACGGCTTGACCATAGGAAGGCGGCAGAGCGCGCACCTCAGGGAAGCGACCCGGGGAATTCCCTCAAGGCCATCAAGCTGAGCCCTAGCCGATGGGACGTCGTCCGCTCAGGATGAAGGAATGATTTCGGCGTTCGTCGGACGGGCCGTCGAGCTCGAACGGCTCGAGACAGTCTTGGAACAGGTCACATCCGGCACGCCGCACCTGGTCCTGGTGGATGGCGCTGCCGGTATCGGCAAGACCACACTGATTCGCCGCTTCCTTTCAGGCTGGCCGAAACTATGCGTGTTGAACGCCAGCGGGGATGAGAACGAAACCGATCTGCCCTATGGCGTGCTGTCCCAGCTGACCGGTGAGCTCTGCCCGGCCGATCGCGATCCGATCGCGGCGGGGACCAAACTGCTGGAACGCCTGGGGACCCTCCAGGACAGCGGGCCGATCGCAGTGGTCATGGACGACACACAATGGGCGGACCTGCCGTCGCTGCAGGCAGTGACCTTCGCGCTGCGCCGTCTACGCGCCGACCGGGTGCTGTCCATCGTCGTCACCCGCGAACTGGCCGGAATGGTCATGCCCACCGGCCTGCGCAAACTGCTGAAGGACGACCGGACGATCCGCATCCGCCTCAGCGGTCTGCCCGCCGCCGAGCTTCGTGAGCTCGGGTCCGAGGCCGGCGACATGTTGCTGAGCGGGGCGGCGGCGGAGCGCCTGTGGGTCTTCACCGCAGGCAACGCATTGCATGTATGCGAACTCATGGAACATCTGCCGGCGCAGGTTTTGAACGATCTCACCCGGCCGCTTCCCGCTCCCCGCGGGTACGCCTCGCTGGTGCTGGCCCGGGTGGCCGCGTGCAGCCCGGCCACCCGGGACTTCCTGGCCGCTGCCAGTGTTCTGTCCCTTCCGCACCTCATCGATGACATCGCCAAGCTCGCCGCCGTTGAGCCGCTGACCGCACTCGACGAGGCGGTCAGGGCCGGACTGCTGGAGGAGCAGCGAGTCGGATACAACCTTCATGTGTGCTTCCCGCACCCCTTGACTCAGGCGGCCGTCTACCAAGGGCTCGGGGTAGCGGCCAGGCACCGGCTCCACAGGCGGGCCGCCGAGCTCGCCACCGGGGATCTCGACCGGTTTCACCACCGCGTGCGGGCGTCGACGGGTCACGACCCCGCTCTGGCTCTCGAGCTGGACGCCCTCGCACAGCACGAACAGCGCGCTGGTCTGTGGTCCACCGCGGGGACCCACCTGACACAGGCCGCGCACCTTGTCCAGGACGTGCGGCTGCGCGCCAGGCTCATCGGCGAGGCGATCGGCACGCTCGTCCACGCGGGCCGGGTGGAGGAAGCGGTCGAGCTGGCCCAGACGCTGCCTTCGGAGTGCCCGCAGGAGGTTCGTTCCTTCGCGGAGGGGGTGCTCGCCCAGATCGAGGGACGCAGCGGAGAGGCGGCCAGACTGCTGGTCGATGCCTGGAACCGGACCGACCTGGCGCTCGATCCAGCTCTGGCAGTGCGTACGGCGGAGCAACTGGCCATCGTGATGATGATGGCGGCCGATAGCGCACAGGCGACGATCTGGGCCGACAGGGCGCTCGCCGGCCCCATGCCGGGCACCGATTCGGGCATCGCCCGTGGCATACAGGTCCTGGCCACCGCCGCCCTGGGATTCCCGGACAAGGCTCTCGAGCTCACTGCGCACCTCCCGCCGGCGACGGCGGGGGTGGTGCGTACCGAGGACCGCGACCTGCTGGTCGGCCGAGGCACGGTCAGGTCTTGGGTCGGGGATCTCGACGGGGCCATCGATGATTTCACCGGCCTCCTGCGCGGCGCCCGGCGGCTCTCGGCGTTTCAGCGCGTGGTCGGCCATTCCCATCTCGGCAATGCCCTGCACATGGTCGGCCGATGGGACGACGCGCTGGTTCACGGCGAGATCTCCACGACGCTGGCCGACGAGTGCGACCAAGCCTGGATGGCGGGTGGCGCCCGTGGCCTGGCCGCTTTGGTTCCCGCCAAGCGCGGAGACTGGGCTTCAGCCGAGTATCACGTGGCAGAAGGTTGGCGGACCGTTGGAGAGATCGCCGCCTCGCGGTTCTACGTCGCGGTCGCGGAGGCGTGGCTGGCCACCTCGCGCGGCGATCCGGCCCGTGTGCTGCGTGTACTGCTTCCCCTGCACGAGGCCGCTCCTCAGGACGGATTCGAAGAGCCTGGTGTGCTGGACTGGCGCGACCTGCTCAGCGACGCCCAGCTCGCTCTTGGAAAGGTGCGTCAAGCGCAGGACTCCCTGGCGCCTTTCGAACAGCGAGCACTGGCCCGCGGGCACGACCTGTCTTTGACTCGGGTGTACAGGGCCAAGGGCAACCTTCTGGCGGCACAAAAGGATCTCGTGGGCGCCACGGCCGCCTTCGAGCAAGGACTGCGCCACGCCGGGCGGGCCCGTGTTCCCTTCGACACCGCGCATCTCGGCTTCGACCATGGACGTTTCCTGCGGCGCCACGGATCACGCAAGGCTGCGGCAGAGCGGCTGGAGGCGGCGCAGCGGATCTTCGACACGCTGCGCGCCACACCCTACCTGGAACGATGCGAGCATGAGCTGGCGGCGTGTGGCCGCGTGGCGCGCGACAGGCAGCACAAATGGGGCCTGACCGTGCGGGAGCTCGCGGTGGCCAAGCTGGTGGCCACCGGGCTGAGCAACCAGCAGGTCGGCAGGGAGCTGATGCTCAGCGTCAAGACGGTCGAGTACCACCTCGGTCATATTTTCGCCAAGCTGGGTGTGACGAGCAGAGCCGAGCTCGCCGCACAGTTCGCCGCAGGTACACGTTGAGGGATTTCCCCGGGGGCACCCCTGGGGCGCGGGTGGCAAGCAGGACTGAGCATGACGTCATGCGCTTCACTTTGGACCTGCCAAGCTGTTGTCAGAGAATTTCGCTGGAATCACCCGCGCGAAAGGCAAGGAGCAGGGCAGGGAGGCCCTGCTCGATTCCATCGCCGAGCCTGCGGATCCCTCCCTCCGCAGGCGGCTGGAGTCAACCAAGGTCTGGGTGTGGGCAACTCCGGGCTGCTCCGTCGTGCGCAGTGTCGTGGTCACCGACGGTCCGGAGCCCGGGCGCTTCCGCAATGTTCACGTGCTGGCTCCGGAAGAGGGCGTGTGGCGATGCCTGGTTTGGCAGGTCACGGAGCTGAGAACGTAGCGTTGGCGGCCAACCATCTGAAGACAGGACCTGCGCCACCCGTCCGTCACGAGAGCAGTGGTCCCGGTGGCAGCTGTCGGCAGAGGGCCCACTCGGCAGAGCGCTCGCTGACGCTCCTGGACAAGACCAGGCTCTCAACGCCCTCGCTGCGGTAGTCGACTGCCTCATGGGTCCGGGCCGGTCAGGCGGGTTCCGGACCCGGGCGGACGTCCGCCTCCGGACGTCCGCCTCCCGACGCCTACTTCCGCGAGTCGCTCAGCACCGTGAACGTGATGCCCGCCCGCCGGAGCCGGTCGATGAGCGCGTCGCCCATCGCCACGGCGGTGGTGACCTGGCCCGAGACGTCGGGCAGGTCGTCGGTCGCCAGGCAGAGCGCCGACTCGCCGAGCATCTTGGCGGTCTCGCCGTAACCGGGGTCTCCGCCCGCGACCTCGGTGACGACGCGTGCCCCACCCCCCTGGCCGAGGAAGGTCACCTTGAACCAGCTCCTGGCCCGCTGCTCGGCGCCGGGACCGTCACCGGGGGCGAAGCGTCGCAGCAGCAGGGAACGCGCCGGGGGGATCCGGGCCAGCAGGGCGAGCGCCCCCGCCCCCGCGGCGAGGCCCAGCGCGACGGGCAGTCGCCTGACCGCGTAGTGGTGGCGGTAGGTGAAGTCGGGGCCGTAGCGCTCCAGCGCGCGGGCCGAGCGGGCGACGATCCGCGGGTCGAGCGTGGGCAGCGGCAGGGCCCAGCCCCCGACGTAGCGAAGCGACCCGGGCCCGCCGCGCGCCTTCCTGCCCCCGGAACCCGCCACGGCCCCCACCGCGACCCCGGTCGCGGAACCGGCAGCGGTCTCAGCCGTGACCCCGCTCGCGGAACCCGCCGTGGCCCCGGTCCCGGACCCGGCCGTGACCTCGGTCGCGGAACCGGCAGCGGTCTCGGCCGTGACCCCGGGCGCGGAACCCGCCGTGGCCCCGCTCGCGGGACGCGCCCAGGGGTGCCCTTCGAGTTCGCGCCGGAGACGCGCGGCCTCGGCCGCCTGCCGGAAGCGGGAGATCACCATGACGGCGGAGTGCACCGTACCGCCCGACGCGCTGCCGGAGACCCTGACGAACCCGCTGACCTCCAGCGGCACTCCCCGGGGCAGGTGCTTGACGGTGAAGTAGGCGCCGAGGTCGTGCGGGATCGAGTCGAAACCGCACGCGTGCACGAGCTTGGCCCCGGTCCGCCTGGCCCGCTCGTGGTGGCGGATGAACATGCGGTCGACGAACTCGGACTCGCCGGTGATGTCCGCGTAGTGGGTGCCCGCGTCGGCGCAGGCGGCCACGAGCGGCTCGCCGTAGGAGAGGAAGGGACCCACGGTGGTCGCGACGACCCTGGCCTGCCTCGCGATCTCCGCCAGGGAGGCGGGATCGGTCGCGTCGGCGTGGAGCAGCGGCAGCTCGGGCAGGCCGATCCGTTCCCTGACCGCTTCGAGCCTGGCCCGGTTGCGCCCGGCCAGGGCCCAGCGCACGGAGGGACCGGCGTGGCGCGCGAGATAGTCGGCGGTGAGCGCTCCGGTGAACCCGGTGGCGCCGAACAGCACGATGTCGTACGGGCGGTCGTCAGGCATGGGCCGAGACTCCTCCTCGCCGGGCCCGCGCGCAAGGCGGACCACCGGGTGTGGCGTGACAATCGCGTCGCCGCCCGCGCACGAGGTCGTCTCGAACCCCGTGCTTCGCCATCCGCCGGTCGTCTCGAACCCCGTGCGGGGACCCGAACGCCATGACATCCGGGGACCAAGGTCCCCGCCCGGGGTGTCCTTCGCCCGGAGACCTTCGGGTCTTTGGCTGTTCTGCTGTAGACATGACCACCGCCATGGAGGCCCCGTCCGGGCTCACCGAGAAGCAGGCCGTACAGCTGCTGGCCGCGCACGGCGCGAACGAACTGCCGCAACCTTCCTCGCCGACCCTGCTCGGCCGCGCCGTGCGGCAGCTGGCGGACCCGTTTTCGATCCTGCTGGCGATCGCCGGCCTGGTCACCCTTCTGGTCCTCCGGGAGATCCCCGAGGGGGCGGCGATCCTGGCCATCCTGCTGGTGAACGTGGTCATCGGCGTCAGCCAGGAGGCCAGGGCCGACCAGGCCGTCCGCGCCCTGCGCACGCTCACCGCTCCGATGGCCAAGGTCCGGCGCGACGGGGTCACCAGCCGCATCCCGGCCGCGAAGGTCGTCCCCGGTGACCTCATCGAGGTGGCGGCGGGAGATCGGGTCCCGGCCGACGCCAAGGTGGTCGAGGCCAGCTCGCTCGGCCTGGACGAGGCGACGCTCACCGGCGAATCACGCTCGGCCGGCAAGAGCGCCACCGGGGCCTTTGGCCCGGACGTCATGCTGGGCGACCGTGACGGCGAGCTGTTCTCCGGCACGCTCGTGGTGCGCGGCTCCGGCCTGGCACTCGTCGAACGGACCGGTGCCCGTACCGAGATGGGCCGTATCGCCGCCGCTCTCGAAGGCCGGGCCAAGGGCCCGCTGGAGGTGGAGCTGGCCCAGGTGTCCCGCAAGATCGGCGTCGTCGCGATCCTCGCCGGGGTGGTGATGATCGCCCTGGGCCTCGCCCGGGTGGTCCGCGGTGAGGCGGCCCTGCTCGACATCATCCTGGCCGGGGTCGCGCTGGCCATCGCGGCCGTGCCCGAGAGCCTGGCCACCGCCGTGACCACCGCACGCGCGCTGGGCTCCCAGCGCATGGCCGGGCTCGGCCTCATCGTCCGCCGCCTGTCGGCGATCGAGGCGCTCGGCGCCACCACCGTGATCGCCACCGACAAGACCGGCACGCTGACCACGGGAAAGCTCACCGTCGTCGACCAGGTGACGGTTCCCGAAACCGACCTGTGGCGGGCCGTGCTGCGCTGCAACGACGCCCGTGACGGGCTGGGCGACGGCGTCGACGTGGCGCTCGCGACCGCGGCGGAACACCACGGGGTACGGCTCGCGCCGGCCGAGACCCGCCTGGCGGCCCATCCCTTCGACGCCGAGACCCGCTCCATGGCCGTCGTCACCGACGGGCCGCTTCTGACCGTCAAGGGCGCACCCGAAGTGGTGCTCGCCCGCTGCCTGCCCGGCGGGCACACCGAACGGCTGGAGCGGGCCGTGCCGGAGCTCACCGGGCGAGGACTGCGAGTCCTGGCGGTCGCCGAGAAGGACACCGCCGACCTGGACGCGGACGGCCTGCGGCCGGTCGGGCTGCTGGGGCTGCGCGACGAGATCCGCCCCTCGGCCGGTCAGGCCGTGGCCGACTGCCGGGGCGCGGGCATCCGGGTGGTCATGGTCACCGGCGACCACGCGGACACCGCCCGCGCCGTCGCCGAGGAGGTCGGCATCCACCCCGATCCCGTCATCACCGGCGCGGCCCTGGGCGGCCCCGACCGGATGCTGCGGCTGCGCGAAGCCGGGGTGATCGCCCGCGTGGACCCGGCCACCAAGCTCGACCTGGTCCACGCCCTGCGCGAGCACGGCGAGGTCGTCACCATGACCGGCGACGGTGTCAACGACGCCCCCGCCCTGCGTCACGCCGACGTGGGCGTGGCCATGGCCGGGGACGAGGGCACCGACGTCGCCCGCGAGGCCGCCGCGGTGGTCGTCACCAACGGTGAGCTCGGCACCATCGTCACCGGTATCCGCGAGGGCCGCCGGCTCCGTCACAACGTCCATTCCATGATCGGCTACCTGCTCGCCGGAAACCTGGCCGAGATCTTCCTTGTCATCGTCGGCCTGCTCGTCTGGCCGGACCTGATCATTCCCCTGCTTCCGGTCCACCTCCTGTGGATCAACCTGGTCCTCGACGGCATCCCCGCCATCGCCCTCGGTGTCGACCGCCCCGCGGGCGACCCCCTGACCCTGCGGCCCCGCCGCGACGGCCTGATCGCCCGGCCGGTCCTCATCCGCATCGCCGCCAGGGCGCTGGTCGTCGGCACGCTGGTCTTCGCCACCGTGGAGGTCGCCAGGCGGCTCGGCTGGAGCGAGGAGCAGGTACGCACCCAGGCCGTGCTCGCCCTGGTCTTCGCCCGCCTGACCCTGGCCTACGTCGCCAGGGCCCGCCGCTGGACCTTCGAGAAGGGCTGGTGGCGCGGCCGCGCGGTCCTCGTCGCGGTGATCGCCGCCGCCGCGCTACAGGCGCTCGTCACCCTGGTGCCCGCGTTGGGCGCCCTGCTCGTCCTGGTCCCCCTGCCGCCGATCGGCTGGGCGACGGCCCTCGCCGCGGGCCTGCTCACCCCGCTCCTGTGCGACCTGCTCAGGCTCCACCGCTGACGCCCGGCGGACGGCTCGCCGCCACGACCGCCCTCACCTCGGGGCGGGCGCGGCGGCGAGCCGGGGAAGCACGTTCTCGCCGAACCAGTACGACTCCTCCAGGTGGGGGTAGCCGGACAGGACGAACTCCTCGATGCCGAGCGAGGCGTACTCCTCGATCCGCTCGGCGACCTGGGAGTGGCTGCCGACCAGCGCGGTCCCGGCGCCGCCCCTGACGAGGCCGACCCCGGCCCAGAGGTTCGGGTGGATCTCCAGGTCGCGGGCGGTGCCACCGGCGAAGCCCTCGTGCAGCTCCAGCATGCGCTTCTGGCCGACCGACTCGCTGCGGCCCAGCAGCTTCCTGGCCGAGACGATGTCGGCCGGGTCGATGGCGGCCAGCAACCGCTCCGCCTCCGCCCAGGCGTCGCGCTCGGTGTCGCGGGTGATCACGTGCAGCCGGATGCCGAAGCGGAGTTTGCGGCCCCGCTCCTCGGCCAGCCCGCGGACCCACTCGATCTTCCTCTCCACCTGCTCCGGGGGCTCGCCCCAGGTGAGGTAGACGTCCACGTGCCTGGCCGCGACCGGTCCCGCCGCCTGTGAGGAACCGCCGAAGTAGATCTCCGGCACGGGATCGGGCGTCTCGGACACCATCGCGCCGTCGACGCGGTAGTGCGTGCCGTCGAAGTCGTACGGGGTGCCGCTCCAGGCGCCGCGCACGATCGACAGGAACTCGTCGGTGCGCTCGTAGCGTTCGTCCTTGGACAGGTGGTCGCCGAACCTGGCCTGCTCGGCGGTCTCCCCGCCGGTCACCACGTTGAGCAGGAGCCTGCCGCGCGAGAGCCGCTGGTAGGTGGCGGCCATCTGCGCGGCCAGCGTCGGGGACATGAAGCCCGGCCGGAACGCGACGAGAAACTTCAGCCGTTCGGTCTCGCGGGTCAGCGCGGCGGTGACCAGCCAGGCGTCCTCGCACCAGGTGCCGGTCGGGGTGAGGACCGCCTCGAAGCCGAGCTGCTCGGCGGAGCGGGCGACCTGCGCGAGATACTCGATGTCCGGCGCGCGGAACGCCGCCGCCTCGGAGCGGCCGTGCCCTCTGGCGAGGCCGTGGCCGCCCCCGGTGAGGACCCGGCTGTCACCGGCGGTGGGCAGGAACCAGTGGAACTTCATCGGGTGCCTCCGAACCTCGGGGGGAGCGTCACGAGGGGTTCTCCAGAATGGCGTCGAACCGGGTGTCGACGATGTCGGCGATCTTGATGGGTGCCGGGATGGGCTCGGCCTCGCTGAAGGCGTCGGCCACCGGCTGCTCGCGCTCGACGACGTCCCCGGCGAGCTTGAGGTCCTTGAACGAGCCGCGCTTGATCGCCGTGCCGACGATGCCCGGGTCGAGCCCGGCGAGCTCGGAGTAGACCTTGGTCCGCACGACTGTTGATTCTTCATACAGGTGGGCCACTACCGCTCCTCGCGTGATCAGCCAGCGAATAAACACATATTAACCAGTCGGATATACATGAAACTATGGCGAAAAAGCGAGGCCCGGTTCTCGAATTCGAGAACCGGGCCTCCCCCGCGCCGAGCATCACAGCCAGGGCATCGCTCCCGCCCACACCGCGCCGCCCTCGGCGTCCGGGCCGGTACCGGCCCGGCCCGTACGCCGCCCGCAGCAGCACCGGCTCCGTGCACTCGGCAGGCGCACCACATCCAGCGGAGCAGTCCAGGAGCTGGTCGTCGGCTCCAGGCCGGCCGGCCAGGAGAATGCCCACCCGGCGATGATCGGTTTGCCCGCTGAGTGTCGGGTGGGGTGGTAGCAGAACCCGCGGTCAGGTGAGCAACGGCCGCGGGACGCCGGAGGTCACGGATCAGCCGAGCAGGGTCTTGCCGTCCTCGGCCCGAATCAGGGTGATCAGCGCGCGCAGACCCTTCTCCGTGCGGGCGATCTCCTCGTCGGTGATGTAGACGGACGGTTCGAAGCGCAGGGTGCTGGTGGCACTGGCGGTGGGGAAGACGCGCATGTTGTGCTCGCGCAGGAGGTAGCCGGAGAACATGTAGCCGATCAGACCGCCCCTGGCCTGCTCGGCGAGGATTTCGGAGGCCGAACCGGACAGGTCGTGGAACTCCAGGCCCAGCATCAGCCCCTTGCCTCGTACTTCCTTGACGACGTCGCCGAACTCGTCGCGCAGCCCGCGCAGCATGGCGATCAGCTTGTCGCCCCGCTGGGCGGCCAGCCGGTACGCCGCGCCGCCGTCGGCTTCCAGCAGCTCCACGGCGCGCAGGGCGATGAGGGTGGAAAGGCTGTCCTTGGCGTACGTCGAGGTGTGCACCAGCTCGAAGTCGCTGCGGTAGCGCGACGACCGGATCAGCGTGACCGCCGCCTTGGCGATACCGCCGCCCAAGCTCTTCGCCAGGGTGATGTAGTCGCCGCGCAGTCCCAGATGTGACGCGGCGAAGAACGCGCCAGAGCGGCCCATACCGCTCTGCACCTCGTCCACGATGACCGGGATGTCGGCGGCGTCGAGCAGCTCACGCAGGCGGGCGACGGCGTCGATGTCCAGGATGCGGATGCCCGCCTCACCCTGGATGGGCTCCAGGACGAACGCGCTGATCACCGGCAGCGGACGCTCGACGACCCGGATGACGTCGCCGTCGACGGCGACGTCGAGCAGGGTCCGGCTCTCGGCGGCGATCGCGTCCGAGATGGCGTCGGGCTGGTCGAGTGGCACGAACCGGCACTGCGCGGCCATGGCGATGAACGGTGTGCGGTAGGCGAAGTTGTGGGTGAGCTGGATGGTGCCCGCGAGCTTGCCGTGGAAGGAGCCCACGGGAGCCAGGTAGACCGGCGGCGTGGCGGCGCGCTCGGCGTTGGCGGCGCGCAGGGCGGCGACGACCTCCCCGATGTCCGACCCCCGCAGGGGGGACGCGTCCACGGTCGCGCCGGAGGCCGCCGCCGCGACGGCGGCCTCGATGTGGGCCTCGACCTCGGCGAGCGCCTCACCGATCTTGAGTACGCGGTCCATCTCGGCGTGCTTGATGGCGACCTCGTTGGCCTCGGCCCCGCTGTTGGCGAAGATCACCGCGTAGTTCTCGTCGGTGTCGAACTCGCGGTGCGCGATGGTGTTCAGCGTCCACGCGAGATTGTTCGCGTAAGGATGCCGGGAAAACTGTGCGTGGATTGGGGTATCGCTGTCCAGCAGCGATTTTGTGTACTCGATGAGCTCCGGGTTGTTGTGCCCGAGAATGGTCGAACCATAGCCGCCGACGAGGTCGAGCACCTCAATCTCGGCACCACCGGCGTCGCGGTAGTACAGGGAGTCCTTCTTCGACCTGGTGTATTCGACACCGAGTCCCAGAGATGCCAGCCAGGCGAACATGTACGGTTCGGCCAGCTCGGGCTTGTCGACCACTGGATTCATCTTCGTCCCCTGTCCACGTGAGGTTCTCGGAGGCGACCGTAGCCAACGTCCGGTGAATCACGGCCTATATCTGGTCTAGCTCCGGTAATAGCCGGCGCTACGGCCGACATGAAGAATTCCTGCCGGGAATTTACCGGACGCCCTCCGGGATCGTGTTCGCGAAACCCGGTAACCGATTGCTCAATCATGCCCTTACCGGCGGAAGACCGGCAGTGGGTCGTAAACCGCCCGCTGTGGCTAGTGTCATACGGGTTTGGGTTGGGAAAACCCGTCCGGTTTCCGGCAAGCGGAGGGCAGCCGATTTCCATGACGAGTGGTCAGCAATTCCACGGCACTCAAGAGGACGACGCGATCGCGGTCGTCGGGATGTCCTGCCTGCTACCAGGGGCACCTGACATCGCCGCGTTCTGGGACCTGCTGCGGTCCGGGCGCGACGCGCTGACCGACATGCCCGAGCATCGCTGGGAACCGATCTCCGCCGACGCGGGCGACCCGGTGCGCAGAGGCGGCTTCCTGGACTCGATAGCCGATTTCGACGCCGCCTTCTTCGGTATCTCGCCACGCGAAGCGCGGGTCATGGACCCGCAGCAGCGCCTGCTGCTGGAGTTGGCCTGGTCCGCACTGGAGGACGCCGGAATCGTCGCCGCCGACCTGGAGGGCAGCCCGACCTCGGTCTACGTCGGCACCGCGCGCGAGGACTACGCCGCTCTGGTCTACCGCCAGGGCTCGCCCGCGATCACCCAGCACACCAACGCGGGCGTGCACCGCGGCGTCATCGCCAACCGAATCTCCTACGCCCTCGGCCTGCGCGGCGCGAGCCTGACCGTCGACACCAGCCAGTCGTCGTCGCTGGTCGCGGTGCACCTGGCCTGCGAGTCCCTGCGCTCGGGGGACTCCGCACTGGCGCTGGCCGCAGGCGTGAACCTCAACATCCTGGCCGAGACCGTGCTCGGCGCCGAGCGGTTCGGCGGGCTGTCCCCCGACGGCCGCTGCCACACCTTCGATGCCAAGGCCAACGGCTACGCGCGCGGCGAGGGGGCCGCCGTGGTCGTGCTCAAACCGCTGCGGGCGGCCATCGCCGATGGCGACCGGGTGCACGGCGTGCTGCTGGGCAGCGCGGTGAACAACGACGGCGCGACCTCCGGTCTGACGGTGCCGAGCGCGCTCGCACAGGAGCAGGTGGTGCGGACGGCGCACCGCAGAGCGGGCGTGTCCCCCGACGACGTGCAGTACGTCGAGCTGCACGGGACCGGTACCCCGGTGGGTGACCCGATCGAGGCCACCGCGCTGGGAGCGTCGATCGGCACGCTCAAGCAGTCCGGCGACCCGCTGGTCGTCGGCTCGGTGAAGACCAACATCGGCCACCTGGAGGCCGCGGCGGGCATCACCGGCCTGGTGAAGACCGTGCTGGCGATCAGCAACCGGGAGCTGCCCGCGAGCCTCAACCACGAGACGCCGAACCCGGCCATCCCGTTCGGCGAGCTGAACATCTCCGTCGTCACGAGCCACTCCCCCTGGCCGCACCCGGACCGCAGGCTCGTCGCAGGGGTCAGTTCCTTCGGCATGGGTGGCACCAACTGCCACGTCGTCGTCGCGGAGGCGCCGACCACCGAGCCCGCCGAGCCCGGCGAGCCCGGCGTCGCGGCACCGCTGCCGGTGGTCGTCTCGGGCCGCACCCCGCAGGCGCTCCGCGCGCAGGCCGAGCGGCTCAGGGCCGCCGTCGAGGCGGGCGACGCCGACGTCGCGTCCGTCGGCTGGTCCGCCCTGACCACGCGCACCCGGTTCCCCCACCGCGCCGCCGTCGTCGCCGCGGACCGCGAGGAACTGGTCGCCGGTCTGCGTGCGCTGGCGGCGGGCGTCCCCGCCGCCGGGCTCGTCACCGGCGTCACGTCGGGGGGCACGACCGCGGCCGTGTTCACCGGTCAGGGCGCCCAGCGGGTCGGCATGGGCATGGAGCTGCACGCCGCGTTCCCGGTCTACGCGCGGTCTTTCGACGAGGTCGCGGCGCTCATCGACCCGCACCTGGACCGCCCGTTGCGCGAGGTGATCGAGAGCGGAACGGACCTGGACCAGACCGGCTACACCCAGCCCGCGCTGTTCGCGGTCGAGGTGGCGCTGTTCCGGCTGTTCGAGTCGTGGAACCTGCGACCGGACTTCGTGATGGGTCACTCCATCGGAGAGATCGCCGCCGCCCACGTCGCGGGCGTGCTGTCCCTGTCCGACGCCGCCGCACTCGTCTCCGCACGCGGACGCATGATGCAGGCACTGCCCGACGGCGGCGCGATGGTGGCCGTGGGGGCGACGGAGCGGCAGGTCGCCGAGTACCTGTCCGACACCGTGGCGCTCGCCGCCGTCAACGGCCCGGACGCGGTCGTGATCTCCGGTGACGAGGACGCCGTGCTCCACGCCGCTGCGCGGCTGCGGCAGGCCGGGCACAGGACCAAGCGGCTCTCGGTGAGCCACGCCTTCCACTCCCACCGCATGGACGCGATGCTCGACGCCTTCCGCGATGTCGTGTCCGGCCTGGAGTTCCACCCGCCACGGATCACGGTGGTCTCCACGGTGACCGGACAGGTCGCCCCCGCCGAACTGCTGGCGTCCCCGGAGTACTGGGTGGAGCAGGTCCGCGCGACCGTCCGCTTCACCGACGCCGCGCGCGCCCTGGAGGCGGCGGGGGTGCGCACGGTCATCGAGTTCGGCCCGGACGACGTGTGCTCGGCCCTGGTCGCCGACAGCGTCGTCGACCGGTCGGCGGTGCGGGCGGGGTCGGTGCTGCGCAAGGGCAGGCCGGAGGCTCGTACCGTAATGGCCTCGGTGTCCCGGCTGGTCGTATCCGGGGTCGAGTTGGAGTGGGACTCGGTCTTCGCGGGCACGAGGGCCCGCCGGCTCGACCTGCCCACCTATGCCTTCCAGCGCGAGCACCACTGGGTCACCGACGGCACCGACGGCGCGGCCGACAGCGCCGCCCCCGCCGCGCCGCGCGTCAGCCGCGCGCCTGCCGCACGCCCGGTCACCGGCCCGACCACCCGCGCGGCCGACCTGGTGACCGCGCACGTCGCCGCCGTCCTGGGCCTGGCCCCCGGCAAGGCGGTCGAGGTCGACCTGTCTTTCCGCGACCTGGGCTTCAGCTCGCTGATGACCGTGGAACTCAGTGACGGCCTCGCGGAGGCCACCGGGCTGAGCCTGCCGTCGAGCACCCTGTTCGACCACCCCACGCCGACCGCGCTGGCCGCTCACCTCGACGCCCGGCTCAGTGGCGGGGACACCGATGTCGATGAGGTCGTCACCGCCGGCTCGGACGACGAGCCGATCGCGATCGTCGGGATGGCGTGCCGCTACCCCGGCGGGGTCGCCTCGCCCGACGACCTGTGGGGGCTGGTCGTCGGCAACGGCGACGCCATCTCCGGTTTCCCCACCGACCGGGGCTGGGCCGAGGACCTGGTCGACCCCGACCCCGGCGCGTCCGGCAAAAGTTCGGTGCGCGAGGGCGGTTTCCTGCACGACGCGGGCCTCTTCGACGCCAGGTTCTTCGATATCTCCCCGCGCGAGGCGCAGGCGATGGACCCGCAACAGCGGCTGCTGCTGGAGACCACGTGGGAAGCGCTGGAGCGGGCCGGTCTTCTCCCTCGTGACCTGCGTGGCTCCCGGACCGGGGTCTTCATCGGCGCCACGACGTTCGACTACGGCCCCCGGATGCACGACGCGCCGGCGAGCGTGGAGGGGCACCTGCTGACCGGCGGCACGGCCAGCGTCATGTCCGGCCGCATCGCCTACCAGCTGGGTTTGCTCGGCCCCGCCATCACGGTGGACACCGCGTGCTCGTCGTCCCTGGTGGCGCTGCACCTGGCCGTTCAGTCGCTGCGCCGGGGCGAGACGTCGCTGGCGATCGCGGGCGGTGCGGCGGTGATGTCGACGCCGGGCATGTTCCTGGAGTTCTCCCGGCAGCAGGGCCTCGCCGCCGACGGCCGCTGCAAGGCCTTCGCCGCCGCCGCCGACGGCACCGCGTGGGCCGAGGGCGTTGGCCTGCTCGTGGTCGAGCGGCTGTCCGACGCCCGCCGCAACGGGCACCAGGTGCTCGCCGTGGTGCGCGGCTCGGCGATCAACTCCGATGGCGCGTCCAACGGCCTGACCGCACCGAGCGGCCTGGCGCAGCGGCGGGTGATCCGCCAGGCCCTCGCCGACGCCCGCCTGACCGGCGCCGACGTCGACGTGGTCGAGGCGCACGGCACCGGCACCAGCCTGGGCGACCCGATCGAGGCGGCGGCGCTGCTGGCGACCTACGGCGCCGACCGGGGGGACCGGGAGCCGGTACTGCTCGGGTCGCTCAAGTCCAACATCGGCCACGCTCAGGCCGCGGCCGGGGTCGGCGGTGTGATCAAGTTGGTGCAGGCGATGCGCCACGGCATCGTCCCGGCCACCTTGCACGTCGACGAGCCGACCCCACGCGTGGACTGGTCGTCGGGCGCGGTCTCGGTGGTCACCGCGAACCGCGCCTGGCCGGTGACGGGGGGGCCGCGCCGCGCGGCGGTGTCGTCGTTCGGGATCAGCGGCACCAACGCCCACGCCATCATCGAGGTGGAGCCCGAGGTGGAGCCGGAGGCGGACCGGCCGGGCGGCGGTGACGCGTCGAGGGCGCCGTGGGTGCTGTCCGCGCCGACCGGCGACGGCCTGCGCGGCCAGGCCGCACGGCTGCGCGAGTTCGTGCTCACGCGGCCGGACGCGCACCCGGCCGACATCGGTCTCGCGCTGGCGACCACGCGCACCCCGTTCGCCCACCGCGCGGTGGTGCTCGGTTCGACCGGACCGGACCGGCTCGACGGGCTGGCCGCCCTCGCGGGCGGGCAGCCCGCGCCCACCGTGGTGCGCGGCACAGCGCTGCCCGGCAAGACCCTGCTGATGTTCACCGGCCAGGGCTCCCAGCGAGTCGGCATGGGCGAGGAGCTGCGCGCCGCGTTCCCGGTGTTCGCCGAAACGTTCGACGAGATCGCCGCGCACCTCGACCCGCACCTGGACCGCCGGCTGCGCGAGGTCATCGGGAGCGGGGAGGACCTGGACCAGACCGGCTACACCCAGCCCGCGCTGTTCGCGTTCGAGGTGGCGCTTCACCGCTTGGCCGCGCATCACGGCGTGGTGCCGGACCTGGTGGTCGGGCACTCGATCGGCGAACTGGCCGCAGCGCATGTGGCCGGGGTGCTCTCCGCCGAGGACGCCGCGACGCTGGTCGCCGCCAGGGGCCGGCTGATGCAGGCCGCGCGGTCGGACGGCGCGATGATCGCCATCGAGGCCGAGCCCGACGCCGTCTCCGCCTCGATCGCCGAGCACGCCGGGCTGGTCGACATCGCCGCGGTGAACGGCCCGAGGGCGGTGGTGATCGCGGGTGACGCGGAGGTCGCGAGCCGCGTCGCCCGGCAGTGGAAGGACAAGGGCCACCGGGTGCGCCCGCTGCGGGTCAGCCACGCGTTCCACTCGCCGCACATGGACGGCATCCTCGACGAGTTCCGCGCGGTCGCCGAGAGCCTGACGTTCCACGCCCCCGCCATCCCGGTCATCTCCGCCGTCACCGGCGCGGTCGTGACTCCGGAACGGATCACGACCGCCGACTATTGGGTCGGCCAGATCCGCTCGGCGGTGCGGTTCCACGACGCCGTGCTGACAGCGGCCGGCCTGGGCGCGACGGTGTTCGCCGAGATCGGCCCGGACGCGGTGCTGACCGCGCTGGCACGGGAGACCGTCGAGGCCGCCGGTGCCACTGCGATCGCCGTGCCACTGGCACGCACGGACAAGCCGGAGGCCGACACCTTCGTCGCCGGGCTGGCGGGCGTACACGCCGCCGGTCCCCAACTCGACCTCACGCCGTTCTTCCCGGACGCCGTCCCCGTCGACCTGCCGACGTACGCGTTCCAACGCGAGCACTTCTGGCTGACCGCGGGCTCGCGCCCCGACGCGCGCGGTCTCGGCCTCGACCCGGCCGGGCACCCGCTGCTCGGCGGCGTGATCGAGGTGGCCGACGACGAGAGCGTGGTGCTGACCGGCGTGCTCTCGACCAAGACGCACCCGTGGCTCGCCGACCACGTCATCGAGGGTGTGGCCCTGTTGCCCGCGACCGCGTTCCTGGAGCTGGCGTTCGCCGCCTGCGAGCACACGGGCGCCGAGCGGGTCGCGGAGCTGACGCTGCGGGCTCCGCTGCCGCTGCCCGAGGGGGAGCCGGTACGGGTGCAGGTCAGGGTGGCCGCCGCGGACGAATCCGGCTCCCGCCGGGTCACCGTCTACGCACGACCGAACGGCGACGACCCGGCCGCGGCGTGGACCGAGCACGCCGCGGGCCTGCTGGGACCCGCCCAGGAGAGCCCTGCCGCGGCAGGGCTCTCCTGGCCGCCCGCGGGCGCGGTGGCCGAGCCGGTCGACGACGCCTACCCGGCGCTGGCCGAACTCGGCTACGACTACGGCCCGGTGTTCCAAGGGCTGCGGTCGGTGTGGCGGGCGGGAACGGACGTCCTGGCCGAGATCGTGCTGCCGGACGCCGACCACGACGACCGGTTCGGACTGCACCCCGCGCTGTTCGACGCGGCGCTGCACCCGCTGTTGCCCGGCGCGGCACGCGACCGTGACGAGATCCGGCTGCCGTTCACCTGGGAGGGTGTCACCCTGCACACCAGCGGGGCCACCGCGGCGCGGGTGCGGGTGTCGCCGGTCGGCCGGGACGCCGTCCGGCTGGAGCTGACCGACACCACCGGCGCGCCGGTGGTCACCGTCGAGTCACTGACCCTGCGCGGGGTTTCCCGCGCCGTGCTCGGCAAGGCGGGCCAGGGCACCTCGCTGTTCGGCGTCACCTGGCCCGCGATCGCGACCTCTGACACCCCGGTGCCGACCCGAGCCGACCTGGCCGCCACGCTGGCCGCCACCGAACGCGCCGACGTCGTCGTCACCACGCTGACCGCCGGTGGCGACTCCCCGGCCGACGCGCACGAGGCCACCGCCGTGGCACTGGCGCTGGTGCGGGAGTGGCTGGCCGACCAGCGGTTCGCCGACGCCACGCTGGTGCTGGTGACCAGCGGCGCGGTCGCCGCGCTGCCCGGCGACCGGGTCGACGACCTGGCGCACGCGCCGGTGTGGGGCCTGGTCCGCGCGGCGCAGACGGAGCACCCCGGCCGCCTGGTGCTGGTCGACACGGACGGCTCGGACGGCTCGGACGGCACCCTCGTCCTCGCGGCGGCGGCGAGCGGGGAACCGCAGGTGGCCATCCGCTCGGGCAGGCTGCACGCCGCCCGCCTGTCCAGGACCGCGGGCACCCGGACCGGGCGGGTGATCGACCGCGACGGCACCGTCCTGATCACCGGAGGCACCGGCGGGCTGGGCGCCCTGGTGGCCCGGCACCTGGTCACCGCACACGGCGTGCGGCGCCTGCTGCTGGTCAGCAGGCGCGGCGAGGACAGTCCTGGCTGCGCCGCTCTGGTCGACGACCTGACGGCGCTGGGCGCGTGGGTCCGGGTCGCCGCGGCCGACGCCGCCGACCGGGACGCACTCGCCGCCGCCCTGGCCCTGGTCCCGGCCGAGCACCCGCTGACCGCTGTGGTGCACACCGCGGGCGTCCTGGACGACGCGACGATCACGGCACTGACCGATGAGCAGATCACGACCGTGCTGCGACCCAAGGTCGACGGCGCGTGGAACCTGCACACCCTGACCGCCGACGACGACCTGGCCGCGTTCGTCCTGTTCTCGTCGGTCTCCGGGATCATGGGCACGGCCGGACAGGGCAACTACGCCGCCGCGAACACCTATCTCGACGCGCTGGCGGCACACCGGGCCGCCGACGGGCTGGCCGCGACCTCGCTGGCCTGGGGCCTGTGGGGCGCGGACGCGGAGGGCATGGGCGCGGCTCTGTCCGAGGCGGACGTACAGCGCTGGACCCGCTCCGGTGTGGTCCCGCTGACGCGGGCGCAAGGCTTGGCGATGTTCGACGAGGTGCTCGGCTTGGCCGACCCCCTGATCGTGCCCGCCGCGCTGGACCTGGCGGGCGGCGGCGATCGCCCGCGCCTTTGGCACGGCCTGGTCCGGCCCAGGCGGGTGGAACGCCGGGTGGTCCAGGACGACTGGGCCGCACGGATCGCCGCGCTGCCCGAAGGCGAGCGGGCACCGGCTGTGCTGGAGCTGGTGCGGGGCACGGCGGCGCTGGCGCTGGGCCACGCCTCCGGCGCGGCCGTCGAGTCGGCTCGGGCGTTCAAAGACCAAGGCTTCGACTCACTGACCGCCGTCGAGCTGCGAAACCAGCTCGGCGCCGCGACGGGGGTGCGGCTGCCGTCCACCGTCGTGTTCGACCACCCGAGCCCGGAAGCGCTGACCGCGTACCTGCTGGGTCAGATGGCCGGCACCGGTGCGGCCGGTGCCGGCATCAGGGCCACCGTCGCCGATGACGATCCGATCGCGATCATCGGAATGGCATGCCACTACCCGGGCGGGGTCCGCTCGCCGGCGGACCTGTGGCGGCTGGTCGCCGACGGCACCGACGCCATCAGCGGGTTCCCGACCAACCGGGGCTGGGACCTCGAACGGCTCTACGACCCCGACCCGGAGGCGACCGGCAGCTCCTACATCAGGGAAGGCGGCTTCCTGCACGAAGCCGACCTGTTCGACCGCGACTTCTTCGGCATCTCCCCGCGCGAGGCCACCGCGACCGACCCGCAGCAGCGGTTGCTGCTGGAGACGGCGTGGAACGCCTTCGAGAGCGCCGCGATCGACCCGGCGACCCTGCGCGGCAGCAACACCGGCGTGTTCGTCGGGGCGATGTACGACGACTACGCCGCGCACCTGCCGTCCGTGCCACCCGAGTACGAGGGCTTCCTGCTGGTGGGCAACACCTCCAGCGTGATCTCCGGTCGCCTGGCCTACACCTACGGGCTCGAAGGCCCCGCGGTCACCGTCGACACGGCGTGCTCGTCCTCGCTGGTGGCCCTGCACCTGGCCGGGCAGGCGCTGCGGTCGGGCGAGTCGGACCTGGTGCTGGCGGGCGGGGTGACGGTGATGGCCGGGCCCGGCTCGTTCGTCGAGTTCAGCAGGCAGCGCGGGCTGTCTCCCTCCGGCCGGTGCAAGTCGTTCTCCGCCGACGCCGACGGCACGGTGTGGAGTGAGGGGGTCGGCCTGCTGCTGCTGGAGCGGCTGTCGGACGCCGAGCGCAACGGGCACCGGGTATTGGCGGTGCTGCGCGGCTCCGCGATCAACCAGGACGGCGCGTCCAACGGGCTCACCGCGCCCAACGGGCCGTCGCAGGAGCGCGTGATCCAGCAGGCGCTGGCGAACGCGGGCCTGGATCCGGCCGACATCGACGTCGTCGAGGCGCACGGCACCGGCACCCCGCTGGGTGACCCGATCGAGGCGCAGGCGTTGCTGGCCACCTACGGTGCCGCGCACGACGCGGCCCGGCCCCTGTGGCTGGGGTCGCTGAAGTCCAACATCGGCCACTCCCAGGCGGCGGCCGGGGTCGGCGGCGTCATCAAGATGGTCGAGGCGATGCGGCACGGGACGCTGCCGCGCACGCTGCACGCCGAGACGCCGTCCCCGCACGTGGACTGGTCGTCGGGCGCGCTCGCGCTGCTGACCGAGCAGCGGGTGTGGGAGCGCGGGAACCGGCCGCGCCGAGCGGCGGTGTCGTCGTTCGGCATCAGCGGCACCAACGCGCATGTGATCATCGAGCAGCCGTCCCCGGTCCCGGTCGACACCGATGCCCCGGTCCCGGCCGTCGTGCCCGTGGTCGAGCCGCCGGTGCTGCCGTGGCTGCTTTCCGGCAGCTCTGTCGCGGGTCTGCGCGCCCACGCGGCCCAGATCGGCGAGCTGCTGGCCGAGGGCGACGTCGACCGAATCGACGTCGCCCTGTCCCTGGCCACCACCCGGTCCGCTCTCGCTCACCGGGGCGTGGTCGTGGCCGCCGACCGCGACGAGCTGCTGCGCGGCCTGTCCGAGCTGGCCGGCGACGGCCCCAACGCGGTGCGCGGGGTCCGCGCCGAGGGCCTGACCGCATTCATGTTCACCGGCGGCGGCGCGCAGCGCGTGGGCATGGCCAAGCAGCTCTGCGCGGCGTTCCCGGTGTTCCGGGACGCGTTCCACGAGGTGGCCGACGAGCTGGACAAGGGCCTGCCCAGGCCGCTGAGGGAGGTCATCGAGACCGGCGACGAGCTGGACCAGATCGACTACACGCTGGCCGCGCTGTTCGCCGTGGGGGTCGCGCTGTTCCGTCAGCTCGCGGCGTGGGGCGTGCACCCGGACTTCGTCGTCGGCCACTCCGCAGGCGAGCTGATCGCCGCGCACGTCGCCGGGGTGCTGTCCCTACCGGACGCGGCGACACTGGTCACCGCGCGCGGCCGGCTCATGCGCGGTCTGCCCGAGGGCGGCGCGATGATCGCGATCCAGGCCACGGAGCAGGAGATCGCCGAGACGCTGCCGGAGTCCGGCAGGGCGGTCATCGGCACCATCAACAGCCCGCAGTCGGTCGTCGTCTCCGGCGACACCGACGCCACGGAGGCCGTCGCCGCGCTCTGGAAGGCGCGCGGGCGCAACACCAAGCGGCTGGCCATCAGCCGCGCGTCGCACTCGCCGAGGATGGACCCGATGCTCGAGGAGTTCCGGGCCATCGCCCAGGGGCTGACCTTCCACCGCCCGAACATCCGGATCGTGTCGACGGTGACCGGCGAGGTCGAGTCCGGCGACCAGTGGTCCACCACCGACTACTGGGTGAACCAGGTGCGCCTGCCCGTGAGGTTCCTGGACGCCGTGCGCACGCTGGAGGCCAAGGGCGTCAGCACGATGCTGGAGCTGGGCCCGGACGGGGTGCTGACGGCGATGGCCGCGGCCGGGGTGGAGCACGCGGTGCCGGTCCCGGCCATGCGCAACGGCCACGACGAGCCGCGCACCCTGGTCGGGACGCTGGGCCTGCTGCACACCAGGGGCGTACGGGTGGACTGGGCGGCGTTCTTCGCCGGGATCGGGGCGAAGGTCGTCGACCTGCCCACGTACCCGTTCCAGCGCGAGCGCTACTGGCTGGAGGCCGCCGGCGTGCCGGCGACGTTCGGCCCGAGGCCGGGCGACCACCCGCTGCTGGGCGGAGCCGTCCCGCTGGCCGACACCGGCGAGGTGCTGTTCACCGGTGAGGTCTCGCTGGGGACGCACCCGTGGCTGGCCGAGCACACCGTGTCCGGCGCCGTGGTGCTGCCCGCGTCCGCCCTGGTGGAGGCGGTCGCCTGGGCCGGTCGTGAGGTCGGCTGCCCGGTCGTGACCGAGCTGACGGTGCCGGCCGAGCTGGCGGTGCCGGAGTCGGGCTTCGCGTCGGTGCAGGCCCGCGTCGGCGAGGCGGACGAGAATGGAGCGCGCGCGGTGTCCGTGCACGCCAGGGCCACCGATGAGGAGTGGGTCGCGGTGGCGACCGGTCTGCTTGCCGCCAAGCCCGCGGCGGTGAGCTCGCGACAGCACGTCGACGCCGCGACCGCGGTCGAAGTGCGGCTCGCCGACGAGCACACCCGGGACGCGGGCGGGTTCGGCCTGCACCCGACCCTGCTGCACGAGGCCCTGTCGCTCGCGGGCGTCACCCGTGGCCACTTGGCCTCGGCATGGCACGGGGTGCAGCTGCACGCCACCGGCGCCACGGTGGTGCGGGCGCTGGTCACGCCGACCGGGGAGAACAGCGCATCGGTGCTGCTGACCGACGCCGACGGGGGCCCGGTCGCCGGTGTGGACTCGGTCATCTGGCGCGACCGGACATCCGCCGACCTGATCGGCGGCCCCGGCCCGGCACGGTCGCTGCACCGCCTGGAGTGGATCGCGCTGCCGCTGACCCCCGGCACGCCGCCGGTCACCTGGGCCGCCGTCGGCGGCACCCGGACCGACCTGCCGGTGTTCGACGACATCGCCGCTGTCGCCGACTCCGGCCTGCCCGCCGAGGTGCTGCTGCTGAACGCCGAGGCCGAGGCCGGCGGCGACGTCGCGGCGCGGACGCACGCGGTCACGTCGGGCGTACTGGCGTCGCTGCGCACGTGGCTGGCCGACCAGCGGCTGGCCGAGACCCGGCTGGTGGTGCTCACACGGGGCGCCGTGGTCGCGGCCGGGTCCGACCTCTGCGACCCGGCCACCGCCGCGCTGTGGGGTCTGGTCCGCTCGGCGCAGTTGGAGAACCGGGGCCGGATCGTCCTGGTGGACACCGACACCGAAACCGCAGACCTCGCGCTGCTGGCCGCGCTGCTCGACACCGACGAGCCCGCCGTCGCCCTGCGTGGCGGCGAGGTCCTGGCGCCCCGCCTGGGCCGGGTCGACGGCGGTGCGCCGGACGGCGGCCAGGGCGCCTGGACAACCTCGGGTACGGTGCTGATCACCGGAGGCACCGGGGCGCTGGGCGCGGAGGTCGCTCGCCACCTCGTGGCCGAGCACGGCGTGCGGCGCCTGCTGCTGGTGAGCCGGTCCGGTCCGGACGCCGCGGGCGCCGAGCCGCTGCGGCGCGCGCTGGCCGGGCACGGCGCGTTCGTGGAGATCGTCGCGTGCGACGTCGCCGACCGCGACGCGCTGGCCGCGCTGCTGGCGGACATCCCGGCCGAGCACCCGCTGACCGCTGTGGTGCACGCGGCCGGAGTGCTGGACAGCGACCTGGTGACCGCGATGGAACCTCCCCGACTGGAGTACGTACTGCGGTCCAAAGTGGACGGCGCGTGGCACCTGCACGAGCTGACCGAGGGCATGGAGTTGTCCGCGTTCGTGCTCTTCTCCTCGCTCCTCGGCGTGTTCGGCGGTGCGGGGCAGGCCAACTACGCCGCGGCCAACGCGTTCCTGGACGGCCTGGCCCGGCACCGGGCGGCCCGCGGCCTGCGGGCGACCGCGCTGGGCTGGGGCCTGTGGGAGGTCGACGGCGGCATCGGCGCCGGGGTGACCGACGCCGATCTGACCCGCTTCCGCCGCGACGGGTTCGTCCCGGTCGGGGTTGACCACGGGCTGGCCGTGCTCGACGCCGCGCTCGGACTGCCCGACGCCGCGCTGACCGCGACCCCTTTCGACCTGGACGCACTGCGCTCCGGCGACGACGTGGCCCCGCTGCTGCGCGGTTTGGTCCCGCCCGCCGGTCAGGCTCAGCGGGCCGGGGACGACGACGGGACGCCCTTGGCCGAGCGGCTGGCAGGGCTGCCCGCGGAAAAGCACGAGGCGACCGTCCAGAGACTGGTCGGCGGCCAGGTGGCGGTGGTGCTCGGCCTCCGCGACGCGGACGCCGTCGATCCCAGGCGGCCGTTCATGGAGCTGGGCTTCGACTCGCTGACCGCGGTCGAGCTGCGCAACCGGCTCAGCGCGGCGGTGGGCGTGCGGCTGCCCGCCACGGTCGTGTTCGACCACCCGACGCCCGCCGCGCTGACCGCGTTCCTGCTCGACGCGATCGCCCCGGACAGCGCGGCGCCGCTCGCATCACCGGTGCTCGCGGAGCTGGACACGCTGGAGGACGTGCTGTTCTCCGTCGGTCAGGACGACGGGGGCAGGGACACGATCACCGTGCGCCTGCAGACGATCCTCTCCCGATGGATGGAGTCGTCCGACAGCTCCGGGATCGCCGTCACCGCACCGGACACGGCCATCGAGGAGGCGTCCACCGAGGAGCTGCTGGCGTTCATCGACAACCAACTAGGCAGAGCCGACAGCTGACGCGTCCTGACGAAGGGTTGAGAGAAGACCATGGCGGATGAGAAGAAGCTCGCCGAGTACCTGAAATGGGTCACGGCGGACTTGCAGAAGGCGCGACACCGCATCACCGAGCTGGAGTCCGGACGGCAGGAGCCGGTGGCGATCGTGGGTATGGCCTGTCGCTACCCCGGCGGGATCGCGTCGGCCGACGACCTGTGGCAGCTCGTGCTCGACGGCCGGGACGCGATCTCGGAGTTCCCGACCGACCGGGGCTGGGACCTGGACCGGCTGTTCGACGAGGACCCGGAAACCCCCGGCACGACCTACACCCGCTCGGGCGGGTTCCTCGACGGCGCCACCGAGTTCGACGCGGAGTTCTTCGGGATCTCCCCGCGCGAGGCGGTGTCGATGGACCCGCAGCAGCGGGTGGTGCTGGAGGCCGCGTGGGAAACCTTCGAGGCGGCGGGCATCGACCCGACCGGGCTCAAGGGCGACGACGTCGGCGTGTTCGTCGGCGCGGTCGAGCAGACCTACCTCGGCCTGCGCGGACCGGCCGAGCTGGAGGGCTACCTGATCACCGGGAAACTCACCAGCGTGGTGTCCGGCCGGGTCGCGTACTCGTTCGGTTTCGAGGGACCCGCGGTCACCGTCGACACCGCGTGCTCGTCGTCACTGGTCGCGCTGCACATCGCCGCCCAGTCCGTGCGCTCCGGTGAGTCGACCCTGGCGCTGGCGGGCGGCGTGACGATCAGCGCGACCCCCGGCGGGTTCGTGGACTTCTCCCGCCAGCGCGGCCTCGCCGCCGACGGCCGGTGCAAGTCGTTCGCCGCGGCGGCCGACGGCACCAGTTGGTCCGAGGGTGTCGGCCTGGTCCTGCTGGAGCGGTTGTCGGACGCCGAGCGCAACGGGCACCGGGTACTGGCGGTGCTGCGCGGCTCCGCGATCAACCAGGACGGCGCGTCCAACGGGCTCACCGCGCCCAACGGGCCGTCGCAGGAGCGGGTCATCCGCAGGGCGCTGGCCGAGGCCCGGCTGAAGGCGTCCGATGTCGACGCGGTGGAGGCGCACGGCACCGGGACCAGGCTGGGCGACCCGATCGAGGCGCAGGCGTTGCTGGCCACCTACGGTGCCGCGCACGACGCGGCCCGGCCCCTGTGGCTGGGGTCGCTGAAGTCCAACATCGGCCACGCGGTGGCCGCGTCCGGCATCGGCGGCGTCATCAAGATCGTGCAGGCGATCCGGCACGGGGTGCTGCCCAGGACGATGCACGTCGACGAGCCCACGCCGCTGGTCGACTGGGCCCGCGGCGGCGTCGAGCTGCTCACCGAGCAGCGGCCGTGGCCGGAGACGGGCAGGCCGCGCCGAGCGGCGGTGTCGTCCTTCGGGGTCAGCGGCACCAACGCGCACGTGATCCTGGAGCAGGCGCCGGACAGCGGCGGGGAGACCGGGCGGGAGGCGCCCCTGCCGGTGGTGCCGTGGCCGCTGTCGGCGAAGACCCCGCGCGCGACCAGGGCTCAGGCGCAGCGGCTGCTGTCGTTCGTCGAGCGGAACCCGGCGCTGTCGGCCGAGCGGATCGCGCAGTCGCTGGCCACGACCCGCGCCGCGCTGGACCACCGCGCGGTCGTGGTGGGCACCGACCGCGAGGGCCTGCTGACCGGGCTGCGCGCGCTGGCCGGGGACGCGGAGACCATTCCGGTGGCGGCCGCGCGCCAGGGCGGGCTCGGGCTGCTGTTCACCGGCCAGGGGTCGCAGCGCGCCGGCATGGGTCTGGAGCTGTGCGCGGCGTTCCCGGTGTTCGCCGAGGCGTTCGACGCGGTGTGCGCCGCCGTCGACCCGCACCTGGACCGCCCGCTGCGGCAGGTGATCGCCGAGGGCGACCGGCTCGGCGAGACCCGCTACGCCCAACCGGCGCTGTTCGCCTTCGAGGTGGCCACCGCGCGGCTGGTGATGTCGTGGGGGATGCGGCCGGGCGTGCTGGTCGGCCATTCCATCGGCGAGCTGGCCGCCGCGCACCTGGCCGGGGTGCTGTCGCTGCACGACGTCGCCGCCGTGGTCACCGCACGGGGCAGGCTGATGCAGCGGCTGCCCGCCGGCGGGGTCATGGTCGCGCTGCGGGCCACCCCGGACGAGGTCTCGCCGCTGCTGGAGGGCTACGAGAGCCGCGTCGGCATCGCCGCGGTCAACGGGCCGTCGGCTGTGGTCGTCTCCGGAGACGAGGACGTGGTCACCGGGATCGCCGCCACTGTGGCGTCCTGGGGCCGCTCGACCAAGCGGCTCACCGTCAGCCACGCCTTCCACTCCCCCCTGATGGAGCCGATGCTGGCCGAGTTCGGCGAAGTCGTGCGCGCGGTCACCTTCACCGCGCCGACCATCCCGATCATCTCCACGGTCACCGGTGAGGTCGCGGACGCGGACACGCTGTGCTCCCCCGAGTACTGGATCGACCAGGTGCGCAGGCCGGTGCGCTTCCTCGATGCCATGCACCGCCTCGCCGACCAGGGCGTCACGGCGACGCTGGAGGTCGGCCCTGGAGCCGCGCTGACCGCGCTGGTCGGCGACGGCCTCGACGGCAGGGCCGGGGTCACGGCGGTCGCGAGCACCCGGACCAGCGGTTCCGAGCCTCTGGAGCTTGTCGACGCGGTGGGCCGGCTGTGGGCGGCGGGGGTCGCGGTTGACTGGGCCGCCTACCTGGCCCCGGCCGGTGCGGCGGCGGGCCCGCTGCCCAGCTACGCGTTCCAGCGCCGGCGCTACTGGCTGGCGCCCGCCGCGATGCGGGGCGACGACCCGGCCGGGCCGGTGTCGGACCATCCGCTGCTGGGGGCCCCGGTCGAGGTCGCCGGCCGGGACGAGGTACTGATCTCCGGCGCGCTGTCGACGTCCATCGCGCCGTGGCTGGGTGAGCATCGCCTGTTCGGCGGCCAGGTCGTCCCATCCTCGGTGTTGCTGGAGATGGCGGTGCGGGCCGGGGACGAGGTCGGCTGCCCGCACGTCGACGAGCTGGTGGTGTGCGAGCAGGTGGTGCTGCCGGAGCGGGCCAGGCTGCGCGTGCAGCTCACCGTGGACGCCCCGGACGGCGCGGGCAGGCGGCGGATCAGCGTGCACACCGGCGCGGACGAGGATCGTCCCGTGTGGACGCCGGCCGCCCGCGGGGTGCTCAGTCCCCGCCGGAACGCCGAGGAAGGCCTGAGCGAGTGGCCGCCGCCCGGCGCCGAGCCACTGGACGTCGACCTGCTGCTGCGGCACCGGGCCGACGCCGGGTTCGCCCTCGGCCCGATCTTCTCAGGGCTGCGGGCCGCGTGGCGGCGCGACGGCGAGCTGTTCGCGGAGGTGCGGCTGCCCGCCGACACCGGGGCGGACGGGTTCAGCGTGCACCCCGCGTTGCTCGACGCCGCGCTGCACCCCGCCGCGCTGCTCACCGGGCGCCCCGGCGTCGTAGCGGAGTGGCGCGGAGTGACCGTGCACGCGGTGGGTGCCACCGCCGCCAGAGTGCGGGTCACCCCGGCCGGGAACGGCGCGGTGTCGGTGCTGCTGGCCGACGCGTCGGGCGCCCCGCTGGCCTGTGCGGCGGCCGTGGTCACCCAACGCGCGAGCGAGGACGAGGTCGGCGCCGCGCTGGCCCGTCCAGGTGAGGCGCTGTTCCGCGTGGCGTGGACCCCGGTCATCCCGGCCGGGCCGGCCGGCCGGGCGGCCGGGCCGGCCGTGTTGGAGACCGGTTACGGCGGCCTGCCGTGGCCGCTGCGGTTCGCCGGGGTCGGCGAGGCGCTGGCCGCCGCCGGGACGTTCACCGGCCTGGTCGCGCCGCTGATGTTCGCCGCGGAGGACGACGCGGCGGGCACGGTCGCCGACCGGGCCCAGAGCGCCGTCCTGCAAGCGTTGGAACTGGTACGCGCCTGGAACGACGACGAGCGCTCCGCCGAGATCCCGCTGATCTTTCTGACCCGGCGCGCGATCGACGCCGCCGATACGCCGGTCGACCTGGCCGCGGCTCCGGTCTGGGGCCTGCTGCGCTCCGCCCAGTCGGAGATGCCCGACCGGTTCCGGCTGATCGACATCGACGACGACCCGGCGTCGATTTCGGCGCTGCCGGCCGCGATCGCCACGGGAGAGGCGCAACTGGCCGTGCGCGCGGGCTCGTTGGCCGTGCCCAGGCTGGCCCGGCTCGCGCCAGGGCGCGCGGCGTCACCGTGGCGACCGGGCGGCACGGTGCTGATCACCGGTGGGACCGGCGCGCTGGGCGCGCTGTTCGCCAGGCACCTCGTCCGTGCGCACGGCGTCACCGACCTGCTGCTGGTCAGCCGGAGCGGCCCGGCCGCGCGGGGAGCGGGAGACCTGGCCGACGAGCTGGCCGCTCTCGGCGCGCGAGTGACGATCACTGCGTGCGATGCCGCCGACCGGGAGGAACTCGCCTCGGTGCTGGCTTCCATCCCCGCCGCGCACCGGCTCGTCGGTGTCGTGCACACGGCGGGTGTCCTGGACGATGGCATGATCGGCTCCCTGGACGCCGACCAGGTCGCCAGGGTGCTGCGGCCCAAGGTGCACGCCGCGTGGAACCTGCACGAGCTGACCAAGGACATGGACCTGTCGGCGTTCGTGCTGTTCTCCTCTATCGCCGGTGTCATCGGCGGTTCCGGCCAAGGCGCCTATGCCGCGGCGAACACCTTCCTCGACGCGCTGGCCGCGCACCGGGCGGGCGCCGGGCTCCCGGCGACCTCGCTGGTGTGGGGCCTGTGGTCACAGGTGGGCGGTATGGGCGGCAACCTCAGCGACGCCGATCTCAAGCGCATCGCCCGCACCGGGCTGCTGCCGATCACCCCTGACGACGGCCCCGGCCTGTTCGACGCCGCGCTGCGGACCGGTCGCCCGGCCCCGGTCGTGACGCCGCTGGACATGCGCGCGCTGGCCGCCCGGCCCACCGCGGTGCCGTTGCTGTTCACCGCCCTGGCCAGGATCACGTCCCGGCGGGCCACCCGGGGGGCGGGCGAAGCCGAGCCGCTGGAACGGCGGCTGGCCGGGCAGTCCGAGCAGCGACGGCGGGAGATCGTGGGCGAGCTGGTCCGCGCGGAGGTCGCGTCGGTCCTGGGTCACGCCGACGCCTCCGCGATCGGTGCCGACCAGTTCTTCGCCGATCTCGGCTTCGACTCGCTGATCTCGGTGGAACTGCGCAACCGGCTGGCCGCGCACATCGGCACGCGACTGTCCGCCTCGCTGGTGTTCGAGCACCCGACGCCCGCCGCGCTGACCGAGTTCCTCTGCGCCACGGCGCGCGCGGCGGTCACCGGTGGGGACGACGCCGTCGCGGGCGTGGACTTCGCCAACGAGGTGGTGCTCGACGACGACGTGGTCGCCGCGAACGCCGTGGTCACCGTCGCCACCGATCCCAGGGAGGTCCTGCTGACCGGAGCCAGTGGGTTCCTCGGAGCGTTCCTGCTGCGCGACATCGTGCGCAACACCGACGCGGTCGTGCACTGCCTGGTGCGCGGCGCCGACCAGGCCGACGCGGAGCGCAGGCTGCGGGAGAACCTGGAGTGGTACGAGGTGGCGGGCGAGGTCGACCCGGCCAGGGTCGTCGTCCACGTCGGCGACCTCACCTCCTCCCGGCTCGGCCTGGGCGAGCAGGTGTTCGACGACCTCGCTCGTCGGGTCGACGTCGTCTTCCACGCCGGGGCGACGGTGAGCTGGCTGCGCCCGTACCCGGATCTGAAGAGTTCCAACGTGACCGGCACCGTCGAGGTGCTGCGGCTGGCCGCGCGCCACCGCACGGTCCCGGTGCACTACGTGTCGACCACGGGCGTGTTCGCCGCGTCGGAGGACAACGAGCCGGTGGGTGTCACCGCCACGACCGGTCCCGCGCACCTGCTGCGCAACGGCTACCTCCAGAGCAAGTGGGTGGCGGAGGGCGTGCTCGGGATCGCCCGTGCCCGCGGTATCCCCGTGTCGGTCTACCGGGTCGACGTGGTGTGCGGGGACCGCGACAGCGGTGCGTGCCAGACCAAGGACTTCGTCTGGCTCAGCCTCAAGGGCATGCTCCAGGCCGGCGTGGTCCCGGACCGGCTGACCGGCCGGGTGCACCTGGTCCCGGTGGACTACGTCAGCGGGGCGATCACCACGCTGGCCACCCGCGAGTCCTCCGCGAACGGCACCTTCCACCTGTTCAACGAGCAGTCGCAGTCGTTCGGCGATCTCGTCGACCACCTGCGGGCGATCGGGTACGACCTGCCCGAGACCGGCTGGGACGCCTGGCGCGCGACCATCGGCGCCGACCGGGAGAACGCGGTCACCCCGCTGTTCGACTCGTTCGAGGAGATCAACTCCGAGGGCGCGGGGCCGACCTACCCGCCGATGGACGTCTCGGACACGGAGAAGGCGCTGGCGGGCAGCGGGATCGTGTGCCCGCCCGTCGACCGGGCACTGTTCGGCAGATACGTGGACTTCTTCGTCCGCAGCGGTTACTTCCCCGCTCCGGGGGGGTGACCGCGGGTTCACGGTGAGGCGGCCGGACCTGCCAGAGGTGGCCGGACCTGCCAGAGGTGCCGGCTCCCCGAGGTGCGGGCGGTCGCCGTCGTCGCCGTACGAGGGAGTTCGATGTCCGCCTGACGATATCCCTGAGGATTACCGAACTGAGAAACGGTCGCGGGGGTGGGGGATTCGCTCATGCTTGGATGAGACGCATGAGCGAATCCCCCATTCTCGTCCTCGGCGGCACGGGCAAGACCGGTGCCAGGGTCGCACGTCAGCTCACCGAGCTCGGTCACCTGCCCAGAATCGCCTCGCGTTCCGGCGCGACCCGCTTCGACTGGCACGACAGCTCCACCTGGCCTGCCGCGGTCGACGGCATGAAAGCCGTATACGTCGTCGACGAACAGGGCGCCGACGCCGCGACGATGCTCACCGACTTCATCGGCACCGCCACCACCGCGGGCGTCGAGCGCCTGGTGCTGCTCTCCGCACGCCCCTTCACGCAGAGGTCCGACGAGCCGAGCCTGTTCCGCGTCGAGGACGTGGTGAGCGGCTCCGGACTCGGCTGGACGATCCTGCGCCCCACCTGGTTCTGCCAGAACTTCAGCGAGCCCAATTTCCTCTGCACGGAGATCGCCGAGGGCGAGCTGCGGGTCACCACCCGCGAGGGTGCCGAGCCCTTCATCGACGCTGAGGACATCGCCGCCGTCGCTGTGGCCGCGCTGACCGGGGACGGCCACGATGAGGCCGTGTACGAGCTGTCCGGACCGCGGCTGATGACCTTCGGCGAGGTCGTCGCCGAGATCTCCGCCGCGTCCGGCCGTGAGGTTCGCCTCACCGTGCTCTCCCCCGAGGAGTACGTCCGGCATCTCGTGGGCAGGGGCCACTCGCGGGAACTGGCCGACTACGTCGTTCGGCTCTTCGACGCCATCGACGACGGGGCGACCGCGTACCTGTCCGACGGCGTGGAGAAGGTCACCGGCCGCAAGGCACGGGATTTCTCGGAGTATGCCGCCTCCGTTGACTGGACAAAGGTCTTCCCCGGCTGACAAAAGCAGCAAATCGGATCTCGGCGTGGTGTCAACGGGGTAATCGCCGCCGCTCTCGAAGAAGTCCGGCAGCGATTACCTGACTGCGATCGACCGCTACTCGACGGGCGGTAGCGTCCATATCGGCGTTGCCCGACATCGCGCCGAAAACATCCGATAACCAGAACAGGAGTGGGCTCACCATGGCCTTCGAAAAACACGCCCTGGCCAGTGATATCGACACGCACCAGGAAATGTTCAACGTGGCGTTCAACGCGGGCGACGCGGATGCCGTCAACGCCTTGTACGTCGAGGACGCGGTCGGCTTGTGGGAGCCCGGAAAGCCGGTCGCGGGCCAGGAGCGCAGGGATTACGTCAAGCACTTCATCGCGACCCGCAACGCGACCGTCGAGGCGACCGTGCACCAGAAGATGGTCCACGGCGACACCGCCATGGTGGTGGTCGAGTGGACGATGGACACCACCAGGGACGGCAAGCCGGAGAAGCTCGGCGGCCTGGCGGTCGACGTGTTGCAGCGTGGCGCGGACGGCGGCTGGCGGTACGTGATCGACAACGCTTACGCGGGCAACGGTCCTTGGCCGGCGGAAAGCTCCTGGCCCGCGGAGGGCTGACAGGACCCGGGCGCCGACGACCGCGTCAGCGGGGCCGGCGCCCGCTCGGCGGCTCTGCGGGCGCGGGCTCCGGCACTGAGCGAGTGCCGGTAGTCGGTGGGCGTGACACCGAAGTGTGTGGTGAAGTGCCTGCGCAGGTTGGTCGCGGTGCCCAGGCCGCTGGCCTCGCTGACCCGCTCGATCGGCAGGTCGGTGGTCTCCAACAGGCTCTGCGCGCGGGACAGGCGCTGGTTGAGCAGCCACTTCAGCGGGGTGAGGCCGGTGGCCGCCTGGAGCTTGCGGAAGAACGTGCGGTTGCTCATGCCCGCCTGCTTCGCCATCGCGTCGATGGTGAGGGGCTGGTCGAGGTTGCGCGAGGCCCAGTCCATCGTCATCGCGAGGGTGTCGTCGTCGCTGTCGGGGACGGACAGGTCGACGAACTGCGCCTGCCCACCGGGGCGGTGACCGGCCACGACCATCCGGCGCGCCAACTGGCCGGCCACATAGGCGCCCAGGTCGCGGCGCACCAGGTGCAGGCACAGGTCCAAGCCCGCGCTCATGCCCGCACTGGTGAGGACATCGCCGTCGTCGACGTAGAGCACGGTGTCCTCGACCTGGACCTCCGGGTAGCGCTTGGCCAGATCGGAGGTGTGCATCCAGTGCGTGGTGGCCCTGCGGCCGTCGAGCAGGCCCGCCTCGGCGAGGGCGAACGCCCCGGTGCACATCGACGCCATCCGCGCGCCCGCCCCGGCCGCCTCGCGCAGCGCGTCCACGAAGTCCGACGGCAGTGGAGCGCTGCCCTGCAGCACGTAGTACGGGACCGAGGGAACGATGACGGTGTCGGCGACGACCAGGTCGTCGAGCCCATGCGCCGTGCGCACGGAGAATCCGCGCGCCGCGGGCTGGTTCCCGTTCACCGCGCAAAGCTTCAATTCATACCAGGGATTGGCCAGGTCGTATTGCGGATCACCGAAGACCGCGTTCGCGATGGCGGTCTCGTAAATCTCGCAGACCTGCATGTCGGTGCCGTTGATCACAGCGATCGCGATTGTGCCCGGACTCATGATCGCGAGTCTATGGCACGAATCGTTCGAAGATGGTCAGATCCGCTGCTGGTCGGGCCACCCCTGCCAATGAAACCGTTGAAGTCCGCCGAACAACCACATCGCGTCACCTGAATGGGCGCGGACCGAACAGGAGTGAATGTGATGTCCAACCCCAATGCCGCCCAAGCGCCGGTCACCGTCATCGGTCTAGGCCTGATGGGTCAGGCATTGGCTGCCGCGTTCCTCGGGAACGGGCACCCGACCACCGTGTGGAACCGCTCGGCCGCCAAGGCCGACGAGCTCGTCGCCAAGGGCGCGGTCCTGGCGCCCTCGGTCAAGGACGCCGTCGAGGCGAGCCCGCTGGTCGTCATCTGCGTCTCGGACTACGACGCCGTGCACCAGCTGCTCGACCCGGAGGTGGGTTCGCTGGAGGGCCGCACGCTGGTCAACATGACCAGCGCCAGCTCGTCACAGGCCAGGGACATGTCGAAGTGGGCGGCGGAACACAAGGTCGGCGCGTACATCGACAGCGCGATCATGGCCATCCCGCCCGCGATCGCCACCGACGAGGCCTTGCTGCTGTACTGCGGTCCGAAGTCGGCCTTCGACGAGCACGAGCAGACCCTCAAGGCGGTGGCCCCCGCGGCGACCACCTACCTGGGTGAGAACCATGGTCTCGCCGCCCTCTACGACGTCTCCCTGCTCACCATGATGTGGGGCGTCGAGAACAGCTTCCTGCACGGTGTCGCGCTGCTGGGCACCGCAGGCGTGAAGGCCACCGAGTACCTGCCGATGGCCAAGGCGCTCGCCGAGATGTCGCTGGGCTTCATCGAGGCCTACGCCGCGCAGATCGACGCGGGCGAGTGGCCCGCGGAGGACTCCACCATCGATACGCACGTCGACGCGATGGACCACCTGCTCGACGAGAGCAAGGAGCTGGGGGTCAACACCGAGTGGCCCGCGCTCATCACGGCGTTGGGCAAGCGCGCGATCGCCGAAGGTCACGGGCCCGCCAGTTACGCCGCGATGGTCGAGGTGTTCCGCAAGCCCTCGGCCTGAGCCTTCCCCCTGCGGCGCACCGGGCGCGCCGCAGGGGCGCGCCTCATACCAGCGGTCGACCCGATACACGCCTCCGAAAAGGAGGACAACGGGTCGACCGCTATTCGGTGTTGGCCGAAATATTGACTTCACAAGCCGCTTGAAGAAGTTCAGCCCGATGACCGCCGTTAGGACCTCAGGGAATTCAGCGAGAGGCCCTCGGCATCGGGAGGGAGCAGATACGCCGAACCTTCACATGTGCGATCGCTCGTTCCGCGGCAGCGCGGATGCTGTTGATTTCCCGGTTGTTCTGCTTCTGCCCGGCGGTCGGCTTTCCGCCGCGTGGCTTCTTGGCGGGGGTGATATCCGCATGGCCTTGATAGCCGCTGTCACCGCGTGATGAAGATCGGCGATTTGATCGGCGAGACCGGAGGCGCAGAACGCGTGGGCTCGTGGCGGGCTCCGGGTACAGGCTCCTTTCCTATCGCGACCGCACGGCCGTCGAGATCGCAGGTGACTTGAGCGTTGAAGCCGGTCGTCTTACGTTCGCCGGAATACATGCCTTCGGCGGCCTTCCAATTCCATGTGGGTGCGAGTGCGCCGTCCACCAGCGCAACCGACCTGGTCAGGTCGATGAAGGCAGGACGGCCGCCAGGTTTGGCGACGCCGCCCATCAAGATCCTTACCTGCCTGGTCAGCTCGATGAGTTGTGTCATGGACAGGCTGTGGATTTCTTCGCGCAAGCGAGTCGATAGACTCTCTCGCCATCAAGAAGCTTTTGAATGGCCTTCATTGCTCACACGTGGGTCCACGGTGGTTCGTCGCCCCCGCTCATCGATGTATTCGCAGCGCGAATGGTCAAGCTAACGGTTCGATCACGGGCGGGCCGAGCCTGTTGTTGAATACGCTCCGCGCGCTAGCCTGACCGCAATCACTCGAATGCAGGACGGCTCTTAGGGGCCACCGCCCCTATGCAGTCACCCAAAGTAGCGACGTTGCCGATGGGTGGTCAGGTATCACCGCGCGCCCATTGCAAATAAGCGTCGGAACATAGCTCAACACATCAGCGCGGTCGCGGTCACATTACGCACCGTGTCCGATCGATTACGTCCAACTATCGCACGCGTTCAGCACTGCGTCCATAGTCCGGCGACCGGTCATCCGCTATTTCCGCAACAAGTTCCCGGAAGGAAACAAGGGATAATGACCAACGACGTGGAATCCACTCCACCCGAGAATCGGGGTCTGCCGCGGCGCGGCGTGCTCAAGGCGGGTCTCGCGATCACCGGGGCCGCGGTGGCGTCCTCCGCGACGGCCGCCGTCGCCGTCGCGGACACCCAGGACCCGGCCCTGCGGCGGCACTTCGACGTGATCGTCGTGGGCGCCGGGATGGCCGGGGTCACCGCAACGCGTGAACTGCGCGCCAAGGGCAAACGGGTGCTGCTGCTCGAGGCGCGCAATCGGGTCGGCGGCCGGACCTGGACCGACACCTGGCGGGGCCACATGATCGAGCGCGGCGGCACCTGGGTCGACCGGTTACAGCCGCACGTGTGGCGCGAACTCAACCGCTACCGCCTGCCGATCATGGCCGACCAGGGGGTGACCAGGGCGATCATGCCCACCCTCACCGGGTTCGAGGAGCTCGACCCGTCCGTGGCCTACATCCGGCAGAAAGAGCTCTTCACCAGGTTCTTCGACCGGTCGACCGAGATCTTCCCGGAACCCTTCCATCCGCTGCACCGACCCGACCTGGTCGCCCAGTTCGACCAGTTCTCGCTGCGGGACCGGCTCGACCAGATGGCCCTGCCGCCGGAGGACGAGGTCCTGCTGACCAGCTGGACCTCGCTGTACGGCGGGACCAGCGAGCGCGGCGCGCTGACCCTCATCCAGCAGTGGTGGGCGCTGTCCGGTGGCACGTTCGAGGGCTTCCACGGCGTCAACACCTACCGCCCGGCACAGGGCACGGTGTCGATCTTGAACGCCATGCTCGCCGAGTCCAAGCCGGTCCTCAAGCTCAACTCGCCGGTCAAGTCGGTGGTCCAGAACGCCGGCAAGGTGACCGTGACGACGCGCGCGGGCGAGTCGTTCACCGCGCCCGAGGTGATCATGGCCGTGCCGGTGAACGTCTGGCGCACGATCTCGTTCAGCCCGGCGCTGCCCGCCGCGCACCGGGAGGCGACGAACGCCGGGATCGGCGTGCCGCACGAGAAGAAGCTGTGGATCGACCTGTCCAACCCCACGGACAGGTTCGTGGCCGAGTCGCCCGAGGGCAGGGGTGATCCGCTCTGCTTCATGGGCCGGTTCAACGACGGCCAGCCGGTGGTCGCCTTCACCGTCGACCGCACCTTCGACGTCAACGACAGGAACGCGATGGAGCGGGCCCTCCGGAGGGTGCTCCCGGGGGCCACGATGCGCGACTACATCGTGACCAACTGGCACACAGACCCGTTCTCCCTGGGCGCCGGCGCGTACCGCCAGCCGTACCAGCTCATCAGGCTGCACGCGAAGCTCCAGCAGCCGCACGGCCGGATCAAGTTCGCGGGCGCCGACATCGCCAACGGGTGGAACGGCTACATCGACGGCGCGATCGAGGACGGCCTGCGGGTCGCGGGCTCGCCGACCCTGTCCGGCCCGGCCGCCGCGGCGGCCAGCGCCGAGGAACGAATTTTCGTGCCCAAGGTGAACCGCGGGCTGTACCGCGGCCTCGGCGGGCGGTAACAGCGCGCGCGTCTTGAGACTATTCGCTCTCGGGAAAGTCTCAAGACGGTCTACGCGTGGTCTGCGTTGAATAGCGGTGGCCGGAATTCCGGTCACCGCTGTTCGCAATTCCGCCTCGGTAATCTCAATGAGGGAAAACATATGCACGGGCCGGGCATGCCGCAGCTAGGCTCCTGGCCGTGAGCGCGCCCATCGGCAGCACAGCCATGAAACCGGTCTATTCGCTGTTCTCGTGGTTCCGCGAAACCCTCAATCCACAGCCGGTCACGCGAGAAGGCGACCACGGAGTGCAGGGGCGTTATCCAGAATGTTGATCTTGGGCTGACAACACAACAGCCCCGCCTGGTCGTGGCCACCTCACGCACTGCTTCCGATCGATCACACCCCAATATCGCGTGCGCGGCAATCGTGAGTCCACAGCCCGGCGACGGATCATCCGCTACCAGTTCTCAGGAAAGAAACGAGGGACAGTGACCCACGAAATGGAATCCGGTCGGCCCGAGGGTCGGGGTCTGCCGCGGCGCGGCGTGCTCAAGGCGGGTCTCGCGATCACCGGGGCCGCGGTGGCGTCCTCCGCGACGGCCGCCGTCGCCGTCGCGGAGACCCAGGACCCGGCCCTGCGGCGGCACTTCGACGTGATCGTCGTGGGCGCCGGGATGGCCGGGGTCACCGCAACGCGTGAACTGCGCGCCAAGGGCAAGCGGGTGCTGCTGCTCGAGGCGCGCGACCGGGTCGGCGGCCGGACCTGGACCGACACCTGGCGGGGCCACATGATCGAGCGCGGCGGCACCTGGGTCGACCGGTTACAGCCGCACGTGTGGCGCGAACTCAACCGCTACCGCCTGCCGATCATGGCCGACCAGGGGGTGACCAGGGCGATCATGCCCACCCTCACCGGGTTCGAGGAGCTCGACCCGTCCGTGGCCTACATCCGGCAGGGCGAGCTGTTCACCAGGTTCTTCGAGGACTCGACCAGAATCTATCCGTCGCCCTACCAACCGCTCAAGCGCCGCGACCTGGTCGCCCGGTTCGACCGGTTCTCGCTGCGGGACCGGCTCGACCAGATGGCCCTGCCGCCGGAGGACGAGATCCTGCTGACCAGCTGGACCTCGCTGTACGGCGGGACCAGCGAGCGCGGCGCGCTGACCCACATCCAGCAGTGGTGGGCACTGGCCGGTGGCACGTTCGAGGCCTTCCACGGCGTCAACACCTACCGCCCGGCACAGGGCACGGTGTCGATCTTGAACGCCATGCTCGCCGAGTCCAAGCCGGTCCTCAAGCTCAACTCGCCGGTCAAGTCGGTGGTCCAGAACGCCGGCAAGGCGACCGTGACGACGCGCGCGGGCGAGTCGTTCACCGCGCCCGAGGTGATCATGGCCGTGCCGGTGAACGTCTGGCGCACGATCTCGTTCAGCCCGCCGCTGCCCGCCGCGCACCGGGAGGCGACGAACGCCGGGATGGGCGTGACGGAGGAGAGGAAGCTGTGGATCGACCTGTCCAACCCCACGGACAGGTTCGTGGCCGAGTCGCCTGAGGGCAGGGGTGACCCGTTCTGCTTCATGGGCCGGTTCAACGACGGCGATCCGGTGGTCGCCTTCACCGTCGACACCACCTTCGACGAGACCGACGGGGACGAGGTGGAGCGGGCCCTCCGGAGGGTGCTCCCGGGGGCCAAGGTGCGCGACTACATCGTGACCGACTTCCACAAGGACGAGTTCGCCCTCGGCACCGGCGGCTACCGCCAGCCGTACCAGCTCATCAGGCTGCACGCGAAGCTCCAGCAGCCGCACGGCCGGATCAAGTTCGCGGGCAGCGACATCGCCAACGGGTGGAACGGCTACATCGACGGCGCGATCGAGGACGGCCTGCGGGTCGCGGGCTCGCCGACCCTGTCCGGCCCGGCCGCCGCGGCGGCCAGCGCCGAGGAACGAATTTTCGTGCCCAAGGTGAACCGCGGGCTGTACCGCGGCCTCGGCGGGCGATAACAGCGCGCGTCTTGAGACTATTCGCTCTCGGGAAAGTCTCAAGACGGTCTACGCGTGGTCTGCGTTGAATAGCGGTGGCCGGAATTCCGGTCACCGCTGTTCGCAATTCCGACTCGGCAAACTCAATAAAGGAAAAAGTATGCACAGGCAAGGTGCGTCGAAGATAGGCTCCTGCCCATGAGCGCGTCCATTGACAGCACAACCATGGAACCAGTCGAGTCGCTGTTCTCGTGGTTCCGCGAGATGCTCGATTCGCAGCCGGTCAGTAGCGACGGCGACCACGGAGTACAGGTATTCGGTTACGAGAACATCACCAGGATTCTTGCCGACACCAAGACGTTCTCCTCGGAGACGGCAAGGCTGTTCAATCTCCCGCACCCTGAACTCGACCGCTTCGACGAGGGCAACCTGGTCACCACAGACCCGCCTCGGCACCGCAAGCTGCGCACCGTCATCAGCCAGGTGTTCACCCCCCGCTCGGTCGCGAACCTGGCCGAACGCATCGAGCTGATCACCAACACCCTGCTGGACAAGGTCGCCGACCAGGATTCGTTCGACCTCGTCGACGCGCTCGCGTTCCCGCTGCCGATCACCGTGATCGCCGACGTGCTCGGTCTGCCCATCGAGGACGAGCCGCTGTTCCGCAGGTGGGGTGATGCGATCGGCGCGCTCGACGCCGCCACCGTGCCCCCCGAGCTGCTCGATGGCGAGGTGGGGCCCGCCCTCCACGAGATGGGCGAGTACTTCCTGCGGCACATGCGCGACCGCAGGCAGAACCCGCGCGACGACGTGATGAGCCGGCTGGCCAACGCCACCATCGACGGCGAGCCGCTGACCGACGGCGAGATGATCGGGGTCACCGGCCTGACCATGTTCGCCGGGCACGCCACCACGATGTCGTTGATCTGCACCGCGGTCATCCTCTTGGGGCAGCACCCGGAAGCGCTGGCCGAGATCCGCGCGGACCGCGACCTGGTGCCCGGCGCGCTGGAGGAGGTGCTGCGCATGTATCCGCCGTTCCCGCGCCTGGTGCGGGTCACCACCACCGACACCGAGATCGGCGGACACCCGGTCGCCGCGAACCAGCTTGTGACGCCGTGGATCGGCGCGGCCAACCGCGACGGCGCCAAGTTCCCCGACCCGGACCGCTTCGACATCCACCGCAACACCGGCGGGCACCTGGTGTTCGGCCAGGGCATCCACTTCTGCCTCGGCGCGCCGCTGGCGCGGCTAGAGGGCAAGATCGCGCTGAACCTGTTGCTGGACCGCTACTCGAAGATCAGCGTTGATCCCGAGCGCGGTGTGGAGTGGGAGAACCCCAACCAGATCATCTGCCCGCGCCGCCTGCCTGTGCGGGCAACTCGGTGACCTGGCAGTACACCACGCGGGCGGCGGCGACCTGACCACCGGCGTCGCCGCCCGGGTACCGATCCTTGCGCAGCAAGGATGAGCCGGATGCCAGGACCCGCCTCATGTGCGTGCGGCGCGCGTCCGAGTCGTCGCCGACGCCGGCGAGCAGGCTCCCAGCCGAGCCCTTGGCCCCGCTGTTCCTGGTGGATTGCAGGAGCTCCAGCAGCCGGTCTATCGCGATGTCGGAGATGGGTTCCAGGTTCATCGTCAGCGCGTGCCGCAGTCGCGAACCCCACACCGGGCGGCGCCTGGCCAGGTCCGGCCGCGCAGTGACCACCACCAGTACCGGCAGGCCGGGAAGCGACCTCGGCAGGTCCTCGACGAAGTCGATCAAATGGTCGTCTGCGACGTGCAGGTCCTCGACGATCATGACGACGGGGCAGCACCGGGCGATCTGGCCGAGCAGGTGCCGCCACGCGTGCAGCACGTCAGTGACCGGTACGTCCGAGCGTCCCCGTCTTCGGTCGACCAGGCCGGTCAGCCGGTGCACCAGTCCGCGCCGCTCGTCTTCCGACTGGACGAGTCGCTCCACCGTGCCGGTGATCTCGGCCTGTACCCACTCGACAGGGCCGTCCGGGTCGATGCCGCAGTACGAGCACAGCAGGTCGTTGAGCACGTCGACGGCGGTGTCCTCCACGAATGGCCGCGCGCGGCCGACCAGGACCCGCACCGGCTCGGCGGTCGCGGCGATCCTGCGCTCGAACTCCAGGACGAATCGGGTCTTGCCGACGCCGGGGTCGCCGAGAACGGTCACCAGGTGGGGCGCGTCGACGTGCCTGGTGCGGCGCAGGAGGCCGCACAGCACCTCAAGGTCGTGCTCGCGGTCGATCACCGGCATGTCGTGCTGCTCCAGGTACTCCTGCCGAAGCCCGCCGACCTGCCAGCCGAAGGACGACTCGACCTCGAAGTAGGTGGTGGCGCACTCGGTGGCACGCTTGGTGTTCTCGCACACCCGGATCTCGCCGACCGGGGTCTGCGAGAGCAACTCGTGGCATTCGTCGAGCAGAACGCCGCTTACCGACGGCGCACTGTCGTTGTCGTTTTGGTAGCGCACCAGCGCCTCGCCGGTGGCCACCGCGATGTGGACGGCGATAGGGGTCTCGGCGCTGGAGGCGTCCGGGAAGTCGAGCTGGTCGCGGATGGTCAACGCGGCGAGGACGGCGCGTTCGGCGTCGTCCTCGCCGGTCTCGGGGACGCCGAACAACGCCAGCCAGATCGACCCGATGGAGGCCACGACGGTGCCGCCCAGCCGCTCGACCTCGTCGCGGATCGTGGCCGCGGCCTTCTCCAGCGCCGTGTTGCCTATGCCCTGGCAGCGCACGATGAGCACGCTGACGTCCTTGCGCTCGACCACCATGGTGCGCAGCACGGGCACGGCGGGCATCGAGACGGCCCCGGCATCCCCGTGCCCATCCGGTTCCGGCTCGAAGGGCGAGAAAGATCTGCGCTGCGGCACCGGCTGGGAGGGCCGGACGTCGGCGGGCCTCGGCTGTTCTTCGGCCCTCTCGCGGGAAGAGCCGGTCATCTGCAGCTTGATTTGCTTCTGCATCCCGACCGGGACCAGCGCCGGGTCTTGGGTGAGAATCGCCTGCTGCAGCGAGCGCAGCGCCGGATTCGGTTCCAGGCCGACGTTCTCGACCAGGCTGGTGCGCAAGGCGTGGTAGGCGTTGAGGGCGTCGGTCTGCCTGCCGCTGCGGTACAGCGCCAGCATCAGCTGTCCGCACAGGCGCTCGCGCAGCGGCTCGGTGGCGACCGCGCGCTGGAGTTCGGCCAGGGTCTGGTGGTGGTGTCCTCGGTCGAGCTCAACCTCGAAGTAGTCCTCAAGCGCGTCCAGCCTGGCGTCCTGCACCGAGGTCAGCTCGGGCCAGTCGATGCCGGACTCGACCAGGTCGGCCAGCGCGGGCCCGCGCCACAGCTCCAGGGCCTGCCGCAGCAGCAGGGATGCCGCCTCCAGGTCACCCTCGGCGCACTTGGCGCGTCCCGCCTCGACACGCTGGTGGAAGTTCTGCACGTCGGTCTGCTCGGGTTCGACGCGCAGCATGTAGCCGGGTGGCTGGCTGAGCAGCGCGGCGGAGCCGCCATTGGCTGACAGCGCCCTGCGCAGCCGCCAGACCGAGTTCTGCACGATCTTCCTGGCCGACAGCGGCACCTTGTTCTTGGGCCAAAGCGAGTCCACCAGCTGACTGCTCGCCACGACACGGTTGCGGTTGAGCAGCAGGAGTCCGAGGGTGGCCCGCTGCCGGGCGCCGCCAAGGTCGACCAACTCATCGCCGTGTACGACCTCTAATGGTCCGAGCATCTTGAAGTAAGTCACTTTACTCTCCCCCAAATTTTGTTTTGCCCTATCGAGCGCGACGACACCGAGCGGCCACCTACTGCAGAGCCTTTGTTACCGGTGGACAGACTCGCATATCGCCTTTGTTACCCGTGGATAGACTCGCATATCGCTGATGCGACCGTAGCCGACCGAACCGTCCGACACATGACCAGAAGCTGTCAACGGCATCCCGAAATTGACACCTGGTTGGGCGCCCTAGCAATTCCGGACAGCTCCCCAACTAGAGTTGGGGCGACCGGAAGGACGTAGAAGGTGGCACGGCGCAAGGGTCCGTATTCTCGGGAGTTCAAGCGACGAGGCCGTCCGCATGGTGCTGGACGGGGACCGTCCGGTGACTCATGCGGCCAAAGCTCGGTATTCACGACACGACGCTGCATAACTGGGTGGGTGCGTGGCGCGTGAACACGGGGGTGTCGCATCCGGTTCTTCTTCGCATGACGGGGAGAAGAACGGGCGGGAGCTGCAGTTGGAACGGGAGAATCGTCGACTCCGCAAAGAGAACGGCTTCCTGAAAAAAGGCCGCTACCTTCCTCGCGGCCAAGGAGCGATGACGGCGGCGTTCGAGTTGATCGACGCGGAGAAGGCGAATCATGCGATCGCGGACAGGTGCCGGTGGCCGGCCGTTTCCCGATCCGGTTTCCACGAGTGGCGGGGGCGTCCGGCCGTCGTGGCGGCCGGTGGCCACCGACGCCGATGCGCGACCCGGGATCCCCGACCTGGCCGGGCGGGACTTCACCGCCCCGGCGCCCGGGATGAGGTTCGCGGGTGACATCGCCCATATTCCGACCTGGGAAGGATTCCTTCAGCCGGCGACGGTCATCGACTGCTGCAGCAAGAAGGTCGCCGGCCGGGCGATGGTGGACCATGTCAAGACGCCGTTTGATCGAGGCGGCCATGGATATGGCCGCGGTGAATGTCCGGATCATCGAGGGAACGGTTTCCATTCGGATCGCGAGTCGAACTACACCTCGGAGGCGTTCGGCCGGAAGCCGGCGGCTATGGGCGCCCGGCAGCCGGTCGGCCGTACCGGTGTGTGCGGGGATAATGCGATGGCCGAGTCGTTCTTCGCTACGTTGAAGAACGAGTGGTTCAACAGATTCATGTTCGTCACTCGCGATAAGGCACGCTGTCAGGTTGTGCGCTATATCGAGGGGTTCTATAACGGCAATTGTAGATCGAGACCTTGATGCGGGCAAGGATTACGGGGTGCCTGCGGGCATGAGAACGGCCACCGGCAGCATGACCGTCTGTAACAAAGAATCCGGATGCGGTGACCGCGGGGGTCACCGTATCCCCGACTCGGCGACCTGAGCACCGTGCTCGTCGTCGATGAGACCGGTGATGCGAAATCCTCCACCGACGCTTTCGCGGCGCGAGGCTCGGACTAGTTCCTGTGAGCTGCCGTGAACGGTGAGACTCCTCCGCCGATTCGCCCTTCCCCGCCCCCGGCAAGACATCGCTCCCGAACACGCCCCGCACTGGTCCCGGTGGCGGCGTCGCCACCGATATCGGACAGCGACCTGCCATCGGCAGTGGAATGAGGTGACAGCGGCCGCCGGATCCCCTCGGGCCCGCCCGGCACCGGATCAGCCGCGGCTGACCCATGAAACGGCTTTGCGCATCACCGTGCCCCCGGCCGAGTTCGAAAACCCCCCGATCAGCCGATCGAGACCATTCTGAGAACTGTCACACGTGTATGGAGCGCCATAATCTTCGCATGACTGTTTCGTCTTTCAACCCACGCGCCCTGCTTGCGGAAAGCCGTCTCGGTGTTCTCGCGACGATTAAGCAGGACGGACTCCCGCAGTTGTCCCCCGTGATGCCCTTCTACGACCGGGACGCGGATGTCATCTATGTGTCGACGAGCGCCGGGACGGCCAAGATCGTGAACCTGCGCCGGAACCCGCGCGCCGCGCTGGAGGTCACCAGCTCCGACGGCTGGTCGTGGGCTACCGCCGAGGGCACCGTTACCGTGACCGGCCCGGGAACCGACCCGAACGGGCCCGAAGCCCAGGCCTTAGTCGACTACTACCGCGCCGCCGCGGGCGATCATCCGAACTGGGAAGAGTACCGAGCGGCCATGGTCGCGCAACGCCGCGTCTTGATCACGCTCAAGGTCGACCACGTCTACGGGAGGCGCGTTGCTCCGGCGTGAGCGGCTGCTGACTTCGCACACCTCCGAATGGCGTAAGGCTCGTACGGGCGAGGCGTCGAAGGCACTGGAGCCAAAGGCGCGCAAGCCCGCAAAGTCAATCGGAAATACGGGATATTACCGGTTACGCGCGGCATGGCCCCGATTGGTAGGTTTTCGGTAAAGGACAAGGGAACGCGCACGCGGAGGAGCTGGCACGGTGGAGGTCGAGCAGACGGCACTGCCCGGTATAGGACTGCGGCACGAGTTCACGACGCGGTCGGGCAGGCGCATCGGGATCGTCTCTCACCGCACCGGCCGCCGCGACCTGGTGATATACGACCCCGACGATCCCGACCGCGCGTGCGAGACCATCAAGATGAACGACGAGGAGGCCGACGCGCTCGCCGAGCTGCTCGGCGCCCCGCGCATCGTTCAGCGCCTCAACGCCCTGCACCGCGAGGTCGAGGGCCTGGTCAGCCTGCAGCTGCCGATCCTGCCCGGCTCTCCGTACGCCGGTCGGCCGATGGGTGACGCGCGCGTCCGCACCCGCACCGGCGCCTCCATCGTGGCCGTGGTGCGCGAGGGCCAGGTGTTCGCCAGCCCCGCCCCCGACTTCGGGCTGGCCGAGAGTGACGTGGTGGTCGTGGTGGGCAGCCCCGAGAGCACGTCCGCCGTCTCCGACATCCTTTCCGGCGGGTAGGGCACCGGGTGCACACTGCGATTCTCTTCCTTGAGCTCGGTGCTGTCCTTCTCGGGCTCGGCATACTGGGAGCACTCGCCCTAAAAGTGGGCATATCCCCCATCCCCCTCTACCTCATCGCGGGCCTGGCCTTCGGCACCGGCGGCATCCTGCCCCTCGCCACCAGCGAGGAGTTCATCGCGGTCGGCGCCGAGCTCGGCGTCATCCTGCTGTTGCTCACCCTCGGCCTGGAGTACAACGCCGACGAGCTCGTGACGAGCCTCAAGAGCAACGCGCGCGCGGGCGTCGTCGACCTGGTGCTCAACGCCGCGCCGGGCGCGATCGCCGCGCTGCTGCTGGGCTGGGGTCCGGTGGCCGCCATCGCCATGGCCGGCGTCACGTACGCGACCTCCTCCGGCATCACCGCGAAGGTCCTGTCCGACCTCGGGTGGATCGGTAACCGCGAGACACCGGTGGTGCTGTCGCTGCTGGTCTTCGAGGACCTCACGATGGCGATCTACCTGCCGGTCCTCACCGCGGTGCTGGCCGGGCTGAGCTTCGCCGGCGGCGCGGTCACCGTGGCGATCGCGCTGGCCGCGGTCAGCGTCGTGCTGCTGGTCGCGCTCCGCTACGGCAAGGCCATCGAGGCGTTCGTCTCCAGCCCCAACTCCGAGGTGCTGCTGCTGAAGGTCATCGGGCTCGCGCTGCTGGTCGCCGGGGTGGCCCAGCAGCTGCAGGTCTCGGCCGCGGTCGGCGCCTTCCTGGTGGGCATCGCGCTCTCGGGCGAGCTGGCCGAGGACGCCCAGGCGCTGCTCACCCCGATCCGCGACCTGTTCGCCGCGGTGTTCTTCGTCTTCTTCGGCCTGCAGACCGACCCGACCAAGATCCTGCCGGTCGCCGGGCTGGCCGCGCTGCTCGCCCTGATCAGCATGATCACGAAGCTGCTCACCGGCGCCTACGCCGCCCGCCGGGCGGGAATCGCCAAGGCCGGGCAGGCGCGGGCCGGCATCGCGCTCATCCCCCGGGGCGAGTTCAACATCGTGATCGCCGGACTCGCGGTGGCCGCCGGGGTGCACCCCGACCTGGGCCCGCTGGCCGCCGCGTACGTCCTCATCCTCGCCGCGTTCGGCCCGCTGGCCGCGCGGCTCGTCCAGCCCTTCATCACCGCCATCGCCAAGCGCGCCTGAGATCCGCCCGCCCCGCCGTCCCGGCGGGGCGGGCGGATCCCGCCGCTCAGCCGATCATCCGCCCTGGAGCACGGACAGGACGTTGCCCGCGGGGTCCTTGAACCACGCGATGGGAGGTCCCTCCTCCCGCATGACGCCCCTGTCGTCCTGCGGGAGGCCGTCGTACCGCTCGAAGACCACCCCGCGCCCGACCAGCCCGTCGACGGCGGCGTCGATGTCGTCCACCGGGAAGTTGAGGATGGTGTACGAGGCCGGGACGTGGCCGTGCTTGGGGTAGACCAGCACCTTCCCGCCCTCGGCGAGGTGCAGGGTCAGCATGCCGTTCTCCTCCGACACCTCCAGTCCCAGGGTCTCGGCGTAGAACTTCCTCGCCGTCTCGACGTCGTCCACCGCGAACCCGCTGAACGCCTTGGTCTGCCGGAACATGTGCTTCTCCCTTTCCCGTCGTTCCCCGGACAGGTCCTCTTCCCCGTCGTTCCCCGGACGGACCGTCTTCTCGCCGTTCCCCGGACGGGTCATCGCCGCGCGGCGGCGAGATACTCCGGGCTGAGCTCGATGATCTGGATGTAGTTGCCGTCCGGGTCGACCAGCGTGCCGAACAGCCCGGCGTCGCGCCGCTCGACCTCGACCAGCCAGGTCACCCCCAGGCCGTCGAGATGCGCGGCCGTGGCGCGAGCGTCCTCCACGTGGAAGTTGAAGATCACCCGTCCTGGTTCGGCGGTCGCCGGGGCAACGTCGGCGCGGCCTTCGAAGAGCACCCGGACACCGCCGAAGTCGATGAAGCCGTCTCCGGAGTGCTCGGGTTCCAGCGCGGCGACGTACCAGGCGTGCAGCCGGGCCGGGTCGGCGCTGCCGAACAGGATGCTGCCGAGGGCAGAGGTGCTCACAGTATTGTCCCTTCCCGCACCCCGCGGGGCGCGGTTCTCCTCCCGTGACGGATCCCCGCCCGCCGTCGGGTTGTCCCCGCTGACGGATCGTCGTCCCGTGACGGACTCTCTTCGGCTGACGGATCTCGGACACCCCCGTCGCGGGGCGCCTTACCGGGGACGTCGGAGCCCGCGACGCTTTCTCGACGTCCCTCGACCGGATTCCCGGAAAAAACCTCCGGCACCCGGCGGTGACCGCCGGGTGCCGGAGAGGGTGTGGGTGGTGCGGGCTCAACCTGTGACGGCGCCTCCTTCCCATTCCGCGGCGAGCAGCTCGTAGGAGCGGACCCGGTCGGCGTGGTCGTGGGTGATGGTGGTGACGAGCAGCTCGTCGGCGCCGGTGACGTCGCGCAGCACGCGCAACCTCTCCGTGACGGTCCGCGGGGAGCCGACGAACTGGGTGGCCAGCCGGTCGGCGACCAGCGCGCGGTCCTCCTGCGTCCACTCGTGGGCCGCCGCCTCGGCCGGTGTCGGGAACGGCATCGCCCCGGCGCCGGTGCGGATGCTGCGGACCCAGAGCCCGTACGGGGAGGCGAGCTCCCTGGCCGTCTCGTCGTCCTCCGCCACGACGACGTCGGCCGAGACGACCAGGTAGGGCTCGGCGAGGACCTGCGAGGGCTTGAACGCCGCCCGGTACGCCTCCGCGGCGTCCAGCACCCCGGACGGGCTGACGTGGTAGTTCGCCGCGAACGGCAGTCCCCGCTCCCCCGCCACCTGCGCGCTCTGCCCGCCGCTGCTGCCCAGGATCCACAGCCGCAGATCCGCGCCCTCGCCCGGTGTGGCGTGCGCGGCCACCCCCTCGGGGGAACGGTAGGTCCCGGCCAGCAGCGCCGCGATCTCGTCGACCTGGTCGGCGAAGTCGGGACTCTCCGCGCCCGGCTGCTGCAGCAGCGCGCCGTACAGGGAGAACAGCGGCGACTTCGCGAGCGCGGTGAAGGAGAAGGCCTCCGGGATGAGCAGCCCGTCGACGATCCTGGCGGGTTTCGGCGGGGGCGGGGTCTTCTTGGCGAGCTCCGCGAACTCCGCCTTGCGCTGGCCCGAGCGGCCCAGGCCGAGATCGACGCGGCCCGGGTAGAGCGCGTCGACGAGGCCGAACTGCTCGACCACGGACAGCGCGGTCTGGTGGCCGACCTGGACGGCTCCCGAGCCGACCCTGATCGTGCTGGTCGCGGCGGCCAGCAGGGCGATGAGCACGGCGGGGGCGGCGCCGGCGACGCCGGGCGCGAGGTGGTGCTCGGCCACCCAGTAGCGGCGGTAGCCGAACTCCTCGGCCCGCCGGGCCAGGTCCAGGGTGTTGCGCAGCGCGTCGCCCGGGGTGCCGCCGGAGGGGATGGGGGCGAGGTCGAGGATCGACAGGGAGGTCACGGCCGCCTCCCGTCCCGCGCGTCACCGTGCCGCGAGCCCTCGTGCGGTGCGCCCACGTCCCGCACGTCACCGTGCCGCGAGCCCTCGTGCGGTGCGCCCTTGTGCGGTGTGTCCTCGTGCCGGGCGCTGTCCGGTCCCCGGCCCGGGGTCCCGTGCTCGGAGTCCCCGTGATGGGGGAACGGCCTGCTGGGGATCTCCGCGCGCAGCACGGGGGCGATGTCGCTCTGGAAGAGTTCCAGGGCCGCCCGGTGCTGCTTGTCGGTGAGGCCGTCCGCGTCGGCGTGCAGGTGCATGACCTCGTGCCCGAGCCGCTCGTGGTAGCGGTGGACCTTGTCGATGATCTGCTGCGGGCTGCCGACCAGGATCGAGCTGCGCTCGATGGCGTCCTCCAGGGTGTGGAAGACCGGGGTCACGCCGACCTTCCTGAACAGCTCCAGCCGGGCGTTGAAGATCGGCCGGTAGGTCTCGATCGCGTCCTGGGAGTTCTTCGTCGCGTAGTAGCCGGCGGTGCCCGCGCCCACCAGGGCGTCGGCGGGGTCGTGGCCGTGGAACTCCCAGCGTTCCCGGTAGTGGCGGACCAGTTCCTCGTACGGCTCGACCGGGTTGCTGACGTTGGCGGAGAAGAGCGGGTCGCCGTACAGGGCGGCGAGCTCCACCGACTCCTTGCTGGTGGCGCTGCCGTGCCAGACGCGGATGGGCCGCTGCAGCGGGCGCGGCCAGGTCTCCGCCTCGGTCAGGGACGGCCGGAACGTCCCCGACCAGGTCACCTTGTCCTCCCGCCACAGGCGGCGGAACAGCTCGTAGCCCTCCCGGTTGCGCTCCCACTGGTCCTCGCCGGTCACGTGGAACAGCTGGGCCTGCGCGGCGCCGTTGCCCTTGCCGATGATGAGTTCCAGGCGGCCGCCGGAGAGGTGGTCGAGGGTGGCGTAGTCCTCGTAGGCCCGCACGGGGTCCAGCAGGCTCAGCGTGGTGACCGCGGTGAACAGCCTGATCGCCGACGTCCTGGCCGCGATGTGGCTGAGCACGACCGGCGGGGACGAGGAGATGAACGGGCGCTCGTGCCGCTCCCCGACGCCGAAGCCGTCGAAGCCGAGCTCCTCGGCCAGTACGGCGTTCTCGACGACCTCGCGCAGGCGCGCGTTGGTCGACTTGAGCTCGCCGGTGATGGGGTCGGGGCCATGGACGATCAGGGTGATGGCTAGAAATTTCATCGTTCGTTCTCCAGGCCCAGGTGTCCGCGCAGCGTGGTGGTCTCGTAGTCGGCGCGGAAGACCCCGCGCTCCTGCAGCAGCGGCACGACCCTGTCGACGAAGTCGTCCAGGCCGCCGGGGGTGAGGTGCGGCACCAGGATGAAGCCGTCGGAGGCGTCGCCCTGTACGAACTCGTTGATCTCCTCGGCGACGCGTGCGGGCGAGCCGATGAAGGACTGCCTGCCGGTCACCTCGATGATCAGGTCGCGGATGCCGAGCTTCTTGGCCTCGGCCAGGGCCCGCCACTCCGCCGCCGTCTTGAGCGGGTCGGGGAACATCCGGGTCCGGCCCTTGATGATCGAGTCGTCCGAGACGTCCGGGTCGATCTCGGGCAGCGGGCCCTCGGGGTCGTAGGCCGACAGGTCCCGGTTCCACAGCTGTTCCAGCAGCAGGATCGCGGTCTGCGGGCTCACCTGCTGGCGGCGGATGTGGTCGGCGTTCTCCTGGGCCTCGGCGTCGGTGTCGCCGAGCGCGAACGTGACACCGGGCAGGATCTTCAGGGAGTCGGGCGACCGGCCGTGCGCGGCCAGCCTCGACTTGATGTCGCGATAGAAGGCCTGCCCCTCCTGGAGCCTGCTGTGCCGGGAGAAGACGGCGTCGGCGGTGGCCGCGGCGAAGGCCCTGCCGCCCTCGGAGTCCCCGGCCTGGATGGTGAGCGGGCGGCCCTGCGGGCTGCGCGGCACGGTGAAGTGGCCGCCGATGTCGAAGTGGGTGCCCCGGTGGGCGAACTCCCCCGCCTCCCGCCTGGCGAACGTGCCCGCCTCCGGATCGGCGACGAGGTCGCCGGCGGCCCACGAGTCCCAGAGCTCGTTGACGGTCCGCACGAACTCCTCGGCCCGCTCGTAGCGCTGCGAGTACTCCAGGAAACCGCCCCGCCGGAAGTTCTCCCCGGTGAACGCGTCGGAGGAGGTGACGACGTTCCACCCGGCCCGGCCGCCGGACAGGTGGTCGAGGGTGGCGAGCTTGCGGGCGAGCTCGTACGGCTCGTTGAAAGTGGCGTTGATCGTCCCGGCCAGGCCCAGGTGGTCGGTGACCGCGGCGAGGCCGGAGAGCACGGTGAGCGAGTCGGGGCGGCCGACCACGTCGAGGTCGTGGATCTTCCCGCGCTGCTCGCGCAGCCGCTGCCCGTCCGCGAGGAAGAAGAAGTCGAACCTCCCCCGCTCGGCGGTCCGCGCCAGGTGGGCGAACGAGGCGAAGTCGATCTGGCTGCCCGAGGCGGGATCGCTCCAGACCGTGTGGTTGTTCACGCCCGGGAAGTGGGCGGCGAGGATGACCTGCTTCATCGTCGGCTCCCTGCGTAGCGATTGGCGGGCCGGGGCAGGCGGAGGTGGCCGCGCAGCGTGTCCGCCTCGTACGCGCGGCGGAAGGCGTCGCGCGCCTGGAGCTCGGGCACCAGGCCGCGGGTGATCGCGTTCAGGTCCGTCGGCAGAACGGCGGGCCGGAGCCTGAAGCCCTCCAGACCGGCCGCGCGCCACTCCAGGAGCAGGTCGGCGAGCTCGCCGGGCGTGCCCGCGAAGACGGCGGCGTCGGAGGTGTAGGCGGCACCGTCGAGCTCGTCGAGCCGGGCCCTGCGCTCGCGGGCGTCGTCCCCGTCCTCTCCCAGGAACACGACGAGGTCCGCGAAGATCTTCAGCTCTCCGGCGCCCGGATCGCGCACCTCTCCCTCGGTCTCGCGCACCTCCGCCACGATGGCCCGCGCCCGCTCGGTGTCGTGCGGCGTGACGTGGACGACGTCGGCGCCGCGCGCGGCGAACTCGTACGGCAGCCGGGCGTGCGCCAGCGCGGTGACCAGTGGCTGCCCCTGAGGAGGGCGCGGCACGATGGACGGCCCCTTGACGGTGAAGCGCTCGCCCTCGAAGTCGACGTAGTGGAGCCTGTCGCGGTCGACGAACCGGCCGGTGGCCACGTCGCGGATGACCGCGTCGTCCTCCCAGCTGTCCCACAGGCGCCGCACCGCCTCCACGGCGTCGGCGGCGTCGCCGAACAGCTCCCGCACCAGGGGGGACCTGTCGATGTCGCCGAGGCTCTCCGGCGTCAGCTCGGGGACCTCCCTGCGGCCGAAGTGGGCGGCCTCGGTGTGGCGCCCGGAGATCTGGGCGCGCCATCCGGCCCGCCCGGAACTGACGTGGTCGAGGGTGGCGATGGAGCTCGCGACGTGGAAGGGCTCGGTGTGCGTGGTGGTGACCGTGGGCACCAGCCCGACCCTGCTCGTCAGCGGGGCGATCCTGGAGGCCACGAGGGCGGCGTCGAGACGCCCGCGCACCTGGTCGGTGCGGCCGTCGTGGCCGTCCAGGCGCGTGGTCTGCAGGGCGAGGGAGTCCTCGATGGTGACGAAGTCGAGGAGGCCGTGCTCGGCCTCGGCCACCAGGGCGGCCCAGTAGGCGGCGGTGAACAGGGCTTTCGGGGAGGCGGCGGGGTCACGCCAGGCCGCGGGATGCCATCCGGCGCCGTCGAGAGCGACGGCGAGATGCAAGGGAACTGCCGACATACGACGACGATAACACCAAAACCCTTAATCTCTACATGTTTAGTCGGTTATATCGCGGGAGCCCGCCTGCCGAGCCGCCGCCTCCGGAACGGGGAGCCCCCTGCGGGGACGTCCACCTGACGTCGGCGCCGGGATCTGATAGGCATTCGTCCCGTGACGCGTTTTCTGGTGGTCCTCGCGACGGTTCTCCCCTTGATGGCGGCCACGGCTCCGGCCTCGGCCGCGGCCCCCGGCAAGCCGCACGTCCCGGCGGGAGTGACAGCCGGGTACGTGGTCTTCGACCGGCAGGCGGCGAAGGTGACCGAGTACCGCAACGCGCATCGGAGGTTCCGGTCGGCGTCGGTGGTGAAGATCCTCATCGCGATCGACTATCTGGAGTCGCGCAGGAGCGTTCCCTCGCGGGACCTGGCGCTGCTCAAGGTCATGCTGCGGGTCAGCGACGACGACGCGGCGACGTCCTTCTGGACCCGGGGCGGCCAGGGCAGGATCGTCCAGCGGATGGCGCGCAAGCTGCGGCTCACCGACACCGTTCCCCCGCCGGCCGACAAGCCGGGCTTCTGGGGTTACACCTCGCTCAGCGCGATGGACGTCGTCAAGACCTACCGCTACCTGCTCGACCGGGCCGACCCCGGCGTCCGCGACCTGATCCTGGGCCATCTGCGCAGGTCGGGGCAGTGCGGCTCCGACGGCTTCGACCAGTACTTCGGCATCCCCCGCGCGGTGCGCGGGCCGTGGGCGGTCAAGCAGGGCTGGTCGGGGTACGGCTCCACGCCCCCGGTCCGCTGCCGCCCCGCGACCCCCTCCACGTCCTCCACCGCGCCCTCGACCTCCACCGCATCCTCCACCGCATCCTCCACCGTGCCCGCGCCCGCGTCCGCGGCCCGGCTCGCGTCCGGCGGCGACGTCCCGCTCACCGCGCGGGTCGTGCCCGCCGCGCAGGTCGCGCCCGCCCAGACCGGGCCGGTGCCGGACCTGGGGCGTCCGGTCCTGCACACCACCGGGCTCGTCGGGCCCAAGGAGCGCTGGATCGTGGTCCTGCTGACCGCCCACCCGGCGGGGACCACCTGGCAGCGCTCCACCGCCCAGACGACGAAGCTGGCCCGGGAGGTCCACCTCAGCGGAACCTCCTGATCACCGCGCGGACTCGTCGAGGAAGGCGATGACGCGGCGCAGGGTGCGCTGCAGGTCGAGGACCTCGGCGGGGGCGAGACCGGCCGCCCCGAAGATCTGGGCGGGGACGTCGCACGCCCGCTCCTCCAGCTGGGACCCCTTGGACGTGAGCCGCACCAGCACGGAACGCTCGTCGTCGGCGCTGCGCTCGCGGCGCACCAGGCTCGCCGCCTCCAGCCGCTTCAGCAGCGGCGACAGGGTGCCCGAGTCGAGCCGCAGCCTGACCCCGAGCTCCTTGACCGTCACCGGCTCGCGCTCCCAGAGCACCATCATGACCAGATACTGCGGGTAGGTCAGGCCGAGCTCGGCCAGCACCCTGCGGTAGGCGGCGTCCATCGCGCGAGACGCCGCGTGCACGTCGAAGCAGACCAGGTCGTCGACGGAGATCTTCACGCCTCGATTGTACCGAACTTGACTGCTACCAACTAAATTGCACACAATTGAGTTGCCCGCAATCGAGAAGGAGATCCAGATGAGCACGCTTTACACCGCCATCGCCACCGCCAACGCCGGCGGCAGGGAAGGACGGGCGGTCTCGTCCGACAAGCGTCTCGACGTGGCCCTCACGCCGCCGAAGGAGATGGGCGGCTCCGGCGAGGGCACCAATCCCGAGCAGCTGTTCGCGGCCGGGTACGCCGCCTGCTTCGCCAGCGCGCTCCAGCTGATCGGCCGCAAGCAGAAGGCCGACGTCTCCGAGGCCTCGGTGACCGCCGAGGTGGGTCTCGTCAAGGAAGGCAAGGGCCTGGCGCTCTCCGTGACGCTGCGCGTCGAGCTCCCCGACGAGCTGCACGGCGAGGCCGGCACCGCCCTCGTGGAGGCCGCCCACCAGGTCTGCCCCTACTCCAACGCCACCCGGGGCAACATCCCGGTCAAGCTCGTGATCGAGTAGCCGGGCTCCCGGGGATCGCGGTCAGGGAACGGTCAGGGAAGGGGCCTGCGGCCGGCGAAGCCGAGCTCGTCCCGGTGGTACCACACCAGCTCGCGATCCCCTTCGAGCCAGCACAGCCGCACCCGCACCCCGTCGAGCACCGAAGGGAAGTCGACCAGCAGGGGCGCGACACCCTTGACCTCGATGCCCCGCTCCTCGAACCAGCCGAGGATCTCCTCCAGCCTGGCCTCGTAGGCCTTCGCCTCCGCCAGCCCGCCGGCCTCGGAGGTGCCGGTGCTGCGGAGCTCGTACGCGAGCTCGGCCAGGTCACCCCGCATCGCCACGAACGCGGCGGCCCGCTCCAGCAGCACGGGCATGAGCGCCCGCGCCTCCTCGACGGTGAAGATCCTGTCCACCCCTGCACGCTAGCGCGTCCCCGCCCGGAACGCTGCGAAGCACCGGGAGCACCAGGAGGCGTCGAGGGGTACCGGCGAGGCGCTCGGCGAGATACCCCGCGGGGCGCTCGGCGAGACACGCGGCAGGACAGCCGGCGAGGCGCCGAAATTCCGTCAGCAAATGCTGACAGAACCGGATCTGTCAGCTTATGCTGACAGCATGGGATCGCTGAGCGAGTTCGCCGAGGCCGTCGACGGCGAGGATCCGGTGGTGGCGCTGGCGGCCGTGGCGGCACTGCGCAGGCTCCTGGAGGAGCTTGAGGCCGCGCACGTCATCGAGGCCAGGAACCGGGGTTCGTCCTGGGAGGTCATCGCCGCGGCGCTCGGAGTCAGGCGGCAGACGGCACACCGCAAGCACGCACACCGAATCACCGAGGGCGGGAGCTGACGATGTTCGCGAGATTCACCCCCGAGGCCCGGCGGACCACGGTCCGCGCCGGACTGCTGTCGCTCGACCACGGCCGCACCACGCTCGACGAGGACATGCTCCTGCTCGCCCTGGCCGAGTCGTGGCCGGCGGCGGGTTTCGCGGCCACCCCGCAGGCCGTCACCCCGGGGGTGGCCGGCGCGGAGGCCGTCACCCCCGAGGCGGTCGGCGCGGAGATCCGCGACCGCGAGGCCGCGAGGGGCCGGGCGGGCGACCGCGAGCTGCTGGCCGCCATCGGCGTCGACCTGGACGAGATCAGGCGGCGCCTCCCGGCCCGGCGGACGGATCCCCTGGCGTGGCGGCTGACGCGCTCACGGCTGCGCCCGCTGAACGTGACGCTCAGCGGGCCGGCCGGTGACCTGCTCCTCACCGCCAGGGCGAGGAAGGTCGTCGAGGTCGCCCTGCACACCTCCGGCACCGGCGCCGGTACCGGCTCCGAGGTGACAGGCGAGGATCTGCTGAAGGGCCTGCTGGCCGACTCCTCGAACGCCTCGGTCTCCATCCTGCGCGGCCTCGGTGTCGACCTCCGCGGCCTCGCGGCGAGCATCGGATTCCTGCGCGAACCGGCCTGAGGACGGAGCCCGGCCCGAGAACGGGGCGGGCGAGGTCAGACCTCGATGCCGTAGAAGCGCGCGGCGGTGCCGCCGAGGACGGCGTCCCGGCCGGCCCCGTCGAGACCTGACAGCAGCACGCCGGTCTCCTCCCAGACCTTGGCGTAGTCACCGGCGAGGACGGCCACCGGCCAGTCGCTGCCGAACATCAGCCGATCGGGGCCGAACACCTCGAGCGCGTGGTCGACGTAGGGGCGGAGGTCCTCGGCCGTCCAGGTCTCGGGGTCGGCGGCGGTGTTGAGACCGGACACCTTGCCGTACACGTTGGGATGCTCGGCGGCGCGGGCGATGAGCGACGCCCACGGCTCCCAGCCCTTCTCCCTGATCGGCGGCTTGGCCAGGTGGTCGATGACCAGCCGCAGCCCGGGGACGCGCTCGGCGAGGAACGGCACGTGCTCCAGGTGCCTGGGCAGCACCGCGACCACGTCGAACGGGAGCCCCGCCGCGGCGAGCAGGCCCAGGCTCTCGACCACCGTGTCCTGGACGACCCAGTCGGGGTCGGGGTCGTCGTGGATGAGATGCCTGACCCCGGCGAACCTCGGATGCCTGCGGTAGCGCTCCAGCGCCCCGGCCGCCTCGTCGGGCCGGTTCAGCGGCACCCATCCCACCACGGCGGCGACGAAGTCGTGGGCGTCCGCCTGCGCCAGCATCGCGTCGGTGTCGGCGTAGGTGTCGGCGGCCTGGACCAGCACGGTCCGCTCCACACCGGTGGCGGCGAGCTGCGGGATGAGCTCCTCGGGGGCGAAGGTGCGGTAGAGCGGTCCCGCCTCCGGCGTCAGCCAGGAGTAGGAGCCCGTCTCCAGGTTCCAGAAGTGCTGGTGGGCATCGATGACGGCCATCCACCGCTCCCCTTCGATTTCTCGATAGATCGTCTGAGCCTGCACAAACTAGGGCGCGGCGGCAGGGGTGTCAACGCCGCCGGCTCGCCGGGACCGGCCGGTGAGCCGGCGGCCGTACGGGCGGTGCGCCCGCCCTCACGCGTACGGGCCGGTGGCGGACGCTCCCCGGCGAGGAGTGTCCGCCACCGGCCCGTACGCCCGCCGGAGGGCCGCCGTCGCCACACCGGCCCCGGTCGACGCCGGTCGACCCCGGCTGTACCGGTTACACCGGCTACACCGGCTACACCGGCTACACCGGCTACACCGGCTACACCGGCTACACCGGCTACACCGGTGACAGGGCCGGGTCGTCCGACCGCGAGGCGGGCGGCGGGGGCGGCGGGGTGTCGTCGCCGTGCTCGTCGTCGAGGAGGGTCGTCTCGTCGAACGGCGCCTTGCCCGCCAGCACCTCGGTCGCGCGCTCCCGGTCGAACTCGCCCGTCCAGGTGCCGATCAGGACGGTGGCGACCGCGTTGCCGGCGAAGTTGGTCAGCGCCCGCGCCTCGGACATGAAGCGGTCGATGCCGACGATGAGGCCGACGCCGTCGACCAGGTCGGGGCGGTGGGACTGCAGGCCGCCCGCGAGGGTGGCCAGGCCCGCGCCGGTGACCCCGGCGGCGCCCTTCGACGCGATCATCATGAAGACCAGCAGGGAGACCTGCTCGCCGAAGGCGAGCGGGGCGCCGGTGGCGCTCGCGACGAACAGCGTGGCCATGGTGAGGTAGATGGCCGTGCCGTCCAGGTTGAAGGAGTACCCGGTCGGCACGGTGATGCCGACGACGGGCTTGCTCACGCCGAGGTGCTCCATCTTGGCGATCAGACGGGGCAGGGCCGACTCCGACGACGAGGTCGACAGGATCAGCAGGAACTCCCTGCCCAGGTAGCGCAGCAGCGAGAACAGGCCGATCCGCGCCACCAGCCAGAGCATCGGGCCGAGGATGACGAACACGAAGAGCACGCAGGTCAGGTAGAAGGCGAGCATGATGACGCCGAGGCTCCTGAGCGCGTCGACGCCGGTGGCTCCGACGACCGCGGCTATCGCGCCGAAGGCGCCGACCGGGGCGGCCCACATGATCATGGCGAGGATCCGGAAGACGAGCCGCTGGATGTGCGTGATGCCGTTCAGGATGGGCTTGGCGCGCTCGCCCATCGCCTGCAGGGCGAAGCCGGTGAGCAGCGCGACCAGGAGGGTCTGCAGCACCTGGCCCTCGGTGAACGCCGACACCAGCGTGGTCGGGATGATCCCGAGCAGGAACGACACCGTGTCGGTCTCGCCGCCCTTGGCCGCCTCGGCCTCGGCGGCCTTGCGGAGCTCGTCGGTGAGCTGCAGGCCCTGTCCGGGGTCGACCAGGTTGCCCACGAGCAGGCCGATGCCCAGCGCGACGGTCGACATGGCGATGAAGTAGCCGAGCGCGAGGCCGCCGACCCGGCCGACCTTGGCGGCCTTGGTGACCGACCCGACACCGAGCACGATGGTGCAGAAGATGATGGGGCTGATCATCATCTTGATCAGGGCGACGAAGGCGGTGCCGAGCGGCTTCAGGGCCAGGCCGACGTCGGGGGCCGCGAACCCGATCGCGATACCCGCGACCACGGCGACGATGACGGCGATGTACAGGTAATGTGTTTTGTCTCGGGCCGCGCTCATGCGTGCTCCACGCGCTAGAGGAAAAATCCGGTCGAGCGACTATCTCCGGCCCTGTGATCTAAGTCACCATTGCGTACATTTCGTTCGTGAACTTGCGGAAACTTCCCAGACGCATACGCGACTGGAGCCTGGCCAGGCAGATGCTGGCCCTCCAGATCGTCGTCGTAGGCGTCACCGTGACCGGTGGCGCCCTGCTGGCGTTCCTGCAGATGCGCGACCTGCTCGTCGAGGAGGCCACCGGCACCGCAAGGGCGGTGACCGTCAGCGTGGCCGACTCCCCCTCCGTCCTCGCCTCCCTGGGCGACCCCGCCGCCCTGCAGCCGTACGCGGAACGGGTGAGGCGGGAGACCGGGGTCGACTTCATCACGATCATGAGCCTCGACGGCGTGCGCTACACGCATCCCAACCCCGCCGAGATCGGCCGCCGCTTCCTCGGCAACACCGCGCCCGCCCTGGCCGGGCGGGTCTTCACCGAGACCTACACCGGCACGCTCGGCCCCTCGGTCCGCGCCGTCGCCCCGGTCCGCGACGCCCGCGGCGAGGTGCGGGCCCTGGTCAGCGGGGGCATCACCATCAGCAAGATCAGTGTCAGGCTCCGCGGGCAGATCACCGGCGCCGTGCTGATCGGCCTGCTCGGCCTGTCCGTCGGCGGGGCGGGCACCTACCTGGTCGGGGCCAGGCTGCGCCGCCAGACCCACGGGATGGGCCCCGCCGAGCTGAGCCGGATGTACGAGTACCACGACGCGATCCTGCACGCCGTACGGGAAGGACTGCTGCTCGTCGACGACGCGGGCACGGTGACGCTCTGCAACGACGGCGCCAGGGAGCTTTTGGGCCTGACGGGCGAGGTGAACGGCAGGCACGTCACCCGGCTGGGCCTTCCCCCCTCGCTGGGCGAGCGGCTGGCGGCGACCGAGAACCGTACCGACGAGATCCACATGACCGGGGAGCGGACGCTGGTGGTGAACGCGGCGGTGGTCCGCTCCGGCAACCGCTCGCTCGGCACCGTGGTCACCCTTCGCGACCACACGGAGCTGCAGTCCCTGACCGGGCAGCTCAACGCCGAGCGCGGCTTCGCCGACTCCCTGCGGGCCGCCGCGCACGAGTCGGCCAACCGGCTGCACACGGTCATCACCCTCGTCGAGCTGGGCCGCGCCGAGCAGGCGGTGGCGTTCGCGACCGAGGAGATCAAGGCCGCGCAGCAGCTCACCGACCGGGTGGTGGGCGCCGTGCGCGAGCCCGTGCTCGCCGCGCTGCTGCTGGGCAAGAGCGCCGAGGCCGGGGAGCGGGGGGTGGAGCTGTCGATCACCCCGGACAGCGAGCTCGACGACCTCGGCCTGGACACCCGCGACCTGGTGACGATCGTCGGCAACCTGATGGACAACGCGGTGGACGCGGCCATGGCGGGCACCCGGCCCGCGCGGGTGGAGGTGCGGCTGCGCGCCGACGAGACGACCTTCGTGATCAGCGTGGCGGACAGCGGCCAGGGCCTCGACCCGGCGACGGCGGGCGAGGCCTTCCGGCGGGGATGGACCACCAAGGGCGACGGCCGCGGCCTCGGCCTGGCCATGGTCGGCCAGGCGGTCCGCCGCATGGGCGGGACGATCGAGGTCGGCGGGACGGGCGAGCCGGGCCGGGTGGCGGGGACGGGACCGGCCGAGGCGGGGCGGGCGTTCGAGCCGGGCCCGGCCGTACCGGGCACGACCGCGGAGGCCGCCCGCGTGGTCCCGGGCGAGGCGGGCGCCGGGCGACCGGCGGAGAACGGGACGGGCGCGGTGTTCACCGTACGGCTGCCGCTGCGGGGGAAGGGCACCTCATGATCTCGGTACTGGTCGTCGAGGACGAGGAGATCACCGCCGAGGCGAACCGGGTCTTCGTGGAGCGGGTGCCCGGCTTCCGGGTGGCCGGAGTGGTCAGGTCCGGCGGCGACGCGCTGCGCTTCCTGCGGCGCCACCCCGTCGACCTGATCCTGCTCGACCTCTACCTGCCGGACATGCACGGGCTGGAGGTGTGCCGGGCGCTGCGGGCGGCGGGCGTGATGTCGGACGTCATCGCCGTCACCTCGGCGCGGGACCTGTCGGTGGTCAGGTCGGCCGTCTCCGTCGGCGTGGCCCAGTACCTGCTCAAACCGTTCACCTTCGCCTCGCTGAACGAGAAGCTCACCCGCTACGCCGAGTTCCGGTCGTCGGTGGAGGGCGTGGGAGAGGCGAGCGGTCAGGGCGAGGTGGACCGCGCGCTGGCGGCGCTACGGGGCCCGGCGCAGAACCTCCTGCCGAAGGGGATGACGCAGGCCACCCTCGACGCCGTGCTGGCGGAGCTGCGCAAATCCCCCGGCGGCCTGTCGGCCCAGACCGCCGGGGCGGCGATCGGCGTCTCCCGGGTGACCGCCCGCCGTTATCTGGAGCATTTGACGGAGAGCGGGATCACACACCGGGTGCCCCAGTACGGTGGCCTCGGACGGCCCGAGCTGCTCTACCGGATCATTTGAGGCCCCGCCGAGGCACGGTGACCCCGGAACTGGTAGGAAAAAGGCAGCCCGCCCTGCCACCCGCGGGCGAAGGAGCGCAGCATGACCTTTTTCACTGTCTCATCGAGCCTGCTCGGGACGGCGTTCGTCGTCCGGGCACTCGGAGAACTCGACTACCACCACTCCCCCGCCCTGCGCGCGGAGATGGACAAGGCATGGGCCGCCGAGCCGCCCTCCCTGGTCGTGGCCGACGTCGCGGGGCTCACCTTCTGTGACTCCACCGGGGTCGCCGAGCTGATCCTGGCGCTCCGGCAGAGCCGCACCCTGGGCATCCGGCTCGCCCTCGTCGGCGTGCACGGCACCCTGGAGCGGATCCTCACCATCACCGGCCTGCGCTCCTCCTTCGAGGTCTTCGCCTCCGTCGAGGAGGCGCTGCAGAAGGCCTGATCAGCTGTTGCCCTGGTCCATCGGCACGCGGGGCGCGTCGATGATGACGTCCGAGAAGATGTCGACCACCAGGGCGATCACGCCGCCGATCGCGATGATCCCGGCCCCGACCCAGAAGAACGTCCAGTTGGGGCCGAGGCACAGGGCGACGCCCCCCACGGTGAACCCCAGCAGGATGACGATCACCGCGAGCCAGGACTTGGGGCTTCCCCCGTGACTTCCAGCCATGAGTCTTTCCTCTTTCTGTTCTCTGATTCTCCGCGAATCAGTGATGCACGCCGTCCGCCGCGGCGATCACCTGTGTCAGTGACCGGTGGAGCTCCTGGAGCTCCTCCAGGTTCATACCCAGACGCTCGACGATCGCCGGCGGAACCTTCTCCGCCTCGCCCCGCAGCCTGTGACCCTCCGGTGTGAGCGAGACGGCCAGGACACGCTGGTCCTGGCTGTCACGCCGCCTCCGGATGTAGCCGACGGCCTCGAGACGCTTCAGCAGCGGGGACAGCGTACCGGGGTCGAGTCTCAGTAGCTTGCTCAGCTCCTTGACCGACAGCGGTGCCCGCTCCCAGAGGGCGAGCATGACCAGATACTGGGGGTGGGTGAGCCCCATCGGCTCCAGCAGGGGCCGGTAGAGCCCGATGACGTTGCGCGAGGCGATCGCCAGGGCGAAGCACACCTGGCGGTCCAGCTTCAGAAGATCGACCATCTCGCTCACGCATGCCTCCAACCGACATAGTACGATAATTAGTGTACAAACCATTATCGCCCCAATCGTCGGCGAGTAAAGGATTCCCATGTTTCACAGCAAGCCGATCGAGGAACGGATCGCCCAGCGCCAGGCCGAGCGCTCCACCCTCAAGGAGGGCCGGCACTTCGAGCACGGCCCGGCGAAGTTCGTCTTCATCTTCGTGATCGTCTTCGTGGTCGTCGGCCACCTGGCCGGCCTGCTGCTGATGATGGCCCTGGGCATGCACTGACGTGGCCGGACGGCGTGCCGGCGAAGCTCGCGGCACGCGGCCTTCCCGCACCGCTCCTCCCCCCTTCCCTCAGGGCTTCCTCTCAGAGTCCCTCAGGGCTTCCTCTCAGAGCCGAAGCGGGGGGCCTGCACGCCGGAAGGCTCCGGATGAGAGGATGATGATCCTGTTGGTCGGGGTTGGACCGCCCGATAGATCAGGAGGTCTGTAATGTCTGACGTCACGCCGGAACCCGAAGGTTCCGAAAGTTCCGACGACGAGCTGAAGCGCAAGTTCCGCGAGGCACTGGAGCGCAAGAAGCTCGCCCAGGCGGACGCGGGCTCCGGGGGCAAGGGGAAGAACTCCTCGAAGATCCACGGTGCTCACGGCCCGGCGGCGGCCAAGCGCTCCTTCCGCCGCAAGAGCGGCGGCTGAGCCGTCCTTCGAACCAGGTCCGGACCAGGGCACCCGCCCACCCGGATCTCGGCCGCCCTGCTGGCCCCCGGCCAGCGGGCGGTGCGCTCCCTCCGCCGGCTCCCGGTACCCCTTGGAAGCGTCCGGAGTCTGCAATAGGCTGTGCACGTGCGTGATCTTGGTGAGGACCCCCGGCCGGCTCGAGGCGCGGTCAGCGAGGTCCGCCGCGTCGACCGGACCGCGACCCTGCACTACTCCCCCGATCTCGACGGGCTCGCCGACCCCGGCGAGATCGTCTGGGCCTGGGTCCCCTACGAGGAGGATCCGGACCGGGGCAAGGACAGGCCGCTGCTGGTCGTCGGCCGCCACGGGCGCAAGCTGCTGGCGCTGATGCTGTCCAGCCGGGGCGGTGACGACCCCGGTGACTGGCTGGAGATCGGCCCCGGCCAGTGGGACCGGGAGAACCGGGTCTCGTACCTGCGCCTGGACCGGGTCTTCACCCTCGCCGAGGGCGACATCCGCCGCGAGGGCTCCGTCCTCGACGGCGCGCGTTTCGCCCGCGTGGCCGCCGTCCTCAAGCGCACCCACGGCTGGGCCGCCGACGGCTGAGCCCGCTCCGCACCGGCCCCGGGCGGCCACCCGGCGCAAGGCACGGACACGCGAAGGCGCCCGAACACGCGAAGGCGTCCGGACACGCGAAGGCACGGACACACGAAGACGCCCGGACACGCGAAGGCGTCCGGGTATGCGCTCAGGCCGGGAAGCGCCGGGACGAATCCGGTGGAAAACGGCGGTGTGAGCCAGCATCCTGGTGTCCCATGGACGACAGACGGCTCGTTCGAGTCTCCAAATATCTCTCCAAGCACCTCAGGCACCAGCCCGAACGCATCGGGCTGGTCCTCGACCCGCAGGGTTGGGCGGACGTGGACGCCCTGCTGGCCGCCGCCGCGCGGCACGGCTTCGCGATCACCCGCGACGAACTCGGGCAGGTGGTCGCGGGCAACGACAAGCGGCGCTTCACCGTCGAGGGCGACCGGATCCGCGCCAACCAGGGCCACTCGATAGGCGTCGACCTGGACCTTCCCCCGGCCGAGCCACCCGAGGTCCTGTTCCACGGGACGGTGAGCGCGTACGTGGGCGCCATCCGGGAGGAGGGCCTGCGGCCGATGAACCGGCACGCCGTGCACCTGTCCCCCGACCGGGAGACCGCGACCCGGGTGGGCGCGCGGCGGGGCAGGCCTGTCGTGCTGGTCGTCCGCTCGGGGGAGATGCACCGGGCGGGTCACGAGTTCCGGATCAGCGCCAACGGCGTATGGCTGGCCGCCCACGTGCCGCCCGCCCACATCTCGTTCCCCGGCTGAGGGTCTCGGCGGAACGGCCTCACAGGACGGACTCACAGGACGGACTACGACTTCACGGAATGGCCTCACAGGACGGACTACGACTTCACGGAACGTCCCCGCCCCACCTTGGACCCCAGACCCCGGAATCTTGGGACTCCAGATCCCCGGAATCCGCGCCTCCGCAGGGTCTCCGGCCCTGCGACTCCCGCCTCCGAGAGAACCCGGGTTGCCGCCGGCCCCCACCGGAGAACCTCCGGCCCGCCATCTGGACCGAACATCCGGGCTGAGCATCCGGGCTGAGCATCCGGACCGGGAGAACCCCGGCCCCTGTCTCACCCCGCGCCGGGAGCCGAAGGATTTCCAACGCATTCCAAAATCTGGGCCAACCGAAGGTCACTCCCACCCCGCACCACACCCCCGGGCAAACACCTGGGGTTTTTTCATGTTCATGCTGGTTTGGAGGGAAGTCAACCCATTGACGTTCCAACACATACGGGTGTAAATAAAGCTGAAACAACACTGAAACGGTGGTGAATCAACAGCATGTACGCCGAGGAGCGGCAACAGGAGATCCTGCGCCGGGCGCGGACCGTCGGCCGGGTGGACGTGGTGACGCTGGCGGAGGAGTTCGCCGTCACCACGGAGACCATCCGCCGCGATCTGACCGCGCTGGAGCGCTCCGGGATGCTGCGGCGCGTGCACGGCGGTGCGATCCCGGTCGAGCGGCTGGGGTTCGAACCCGAGCTGGCCGCCCGCGACGAGGTGATGATCGGAGAGAAGGAGCGCATCGCCAAGGCGGCGCTCGCCGAACTCCCCGAGGACGGCGCGATCATCATCGACGCCGGGTCGACGACCGGCAGGCTGGTGCAGGCGCTGCCGGTCGACCGGGAGCTGACCGTGATCGTGAACTCCCCGCCGCTGGCGACGGCGATGGCCACCCGCCCCAACCTGACAGTGATCATGCTGGGCGGGCGGGTGCGCGGCCGGACCCTGGCCACCGTCGACGACTGGGCGTTGCGCCCCCTCGCCGACCTGCACGTGGACGTGGCGTTCATGGCGGCCAACGGGTGCTCGGTGGCCAAGGGGCTGACGACGCCCGACCCGGCCGAGGCCGCCATCAAGCGGGCGATGATCGGCGCGGCGCAGCGGTGCGTGCTGCTCGCCGACCACACCAAGTTCGCCAACACCTACCTGGCGCGATTCGCCTCGATCCAGGAGATCGACGTGGTGATCAGTGACACGGGGCTCGACACCGGGGTCGCGGCCGAGATGGCCGCCGCCGGGCCGGAGGTGGTCCGGGCGTGACCGTCCCCCTGCCCCCCGGCCTCGGCCCCGGCCCCGACTTCGGGCCCGGTCGCGGCTTCGGTCCCGGTCACGGCTTCGGTCCCGGCCCCGACCTCTGCCCCGGCCGTACGATCGAGGTGGTCCCGGCGTGATCGTCACTCTGACCCTCAACCCCAGCCTGGACCGGACGATCGAGGTGGCGTCGCTGACCCGCGGGGCCGTCATCCGCGCCGCCGCCGCCCACCTCGACCCCGGCGGCAAGGGCGTCAACGTCTCCCGGGCGCTGCTGGCCAACCGGGTCCGCTCGTGCGCGGTCGTCCCCTTCGGCGGTGACGAGGGACGGCAGCTGGTGAGCCTGCTCTCGGCCGAGGGCATCGAGATGATCACCGTCCCGGTCGCCGGGACCACCCGGTCCAACGTCGCGCTGGCCGAGCCCGACGGCACGGTCACCAAGATCAACGAGCCGGGGACGGCCCTGTCGCCGGCCGAGCTCGACACCATCGCCGAGGCCGTGCTCGGCGCGGCCAGCTCCGCGGACTGGGTGGTCGCCTCGGGCAGTCTCCCGCCCGAGGTGCCCGCCGATGTCTACGCCCGCCTGTGCGAGCGGTTCGGCGAGGCGGGCATCAACGTCGCGGTCGACACCAGCGGCCCCGCCCTCGTCTCGGCGCTCGCCGAGGCCCCCGCCCTGGTCAAGCCCAACCGGGAGGAGCTGAGCGAGGCCACCGGGATCGCCATCTCGTTTCTGGGCGACGCCATCAAGGCCGCGGAGAGCCTGCGGGTCCGGGGCGCGGGCGCCGTCCTGGCCAGCCTGGGCGCCGACGGCGCGATCCTCCTGCAGGACGACCAGATCTGGCACGGCCAGTGCCCGGTGGCCGAGCCGCGCAGCACCGTCGGTGCCGGTGACGCCATGCTCGCCGGGTTCCTCGCCGGCGGGGCGCGCGGCGAGAGCGCGCTGGTCGAGGCGCTGGCCTGGGCGACCGCCGCGGTCGGGCTGCCGGGAAGCCGGATGCCCTCCCCGCACCACATCCGGCGTGACGACGTCCGCGTCACCGGAGCCGATCCTGCCCTGCCGCTGCGGTCCGGGGGCTGACAGCGGCGCGGATCCACCCCCCTGGCCGGCCCCGCCGGCCGCCCCGGAAGGAGCAGCACACATGAGCGAGTACACCCCAACTGTCACAGGAACCGGGGCGAGAGCGAACATCCAGCGTTTCGGCGGGTACCTCGCCGGGATGATCATGCCGAACATCGGCGCGTTCATCGCCTGGGGCCTGATCACCGCCCTGTTCATCCCCACCGGCTGGCTGCCCAACGAGAAGTTCGCCGTCCTGGTCGATCCGATCGTGAAGGTGCTGCTGCCGATCCTGATCGGTTACACCGGCGGGCGGATGGTCCACGGCCAGCGCGGCGCCGTGGTCGGCGCCGTCGCCACCATGGGTGTCGTCGCCGGCGCCGAGAGCCCGATGTTCCTCGGCGCGATGATCATAGGACCGCTGACCGCGTACATCCTGAAGCTGTTCGACGGGCTCGTCGCCGACCGGGTCAAGGCCGGCTTCGAGATGCTGGTGGACAACTTCAGCGCCGGCATCATCGGCGGTGCCATGGCCCTGGTGGGGGTCCTGGCCATCAGCCCCGTCGTCACCAATGTCACCCGTGTCGCGAGCGACGCGGTCGCCTGGCTGATCGGCAACAACCTGCTGCCGCTGGCCTCGGTCGTGATCGAACCCGCCAAGGTGCTCTTCCTCAACAACGCCATCAACCACGGCGTGATGGGCCCGCTGGGCGTGGCGCAGGCGGCCGAGACGGGCAAGTCGATCCTGTTCATGCTGGAGTCGAACCCCGGCCCCGGACTCGGCCTGCTCCTGGCCTTCATGTTCTTCGGTCCCCGCGCGCTGCGCCCCAGCACCCCCGCCGCGATCATCATCCAGTTCTTCGGCGGCATCCACGAGATCTACTTCCCGTACGTGCTCATGAAGCCCCGGCTGATCCTCGCGGTCATCGCCGGTGGCGCCACGGGCGTCCTGGTCTTCCTCATGACCGGGGCCGGTCTGGTGGCCACGCCGTCGCCCGGCAGCATCTTCGCCTTCCTCGCGGTGACTCCCAAGGGCGGGTGGTTCGGCACCATCGCCGGCGTCCTCGCCGCGACCCTCGTCTCCTTCGCCGTCGCCTCGGCGCTCCTCGGCTTCGGCAGGGGTAAGGACGAGGCGGAGGAGAACCCCGGGGAACCCCCGGCCCAGACCGAGACCGAGACCGAGACCGCACCCGTCGCCAAGGAGGCCTGACCGATGGCCAGCATCGAGAGCAAGGACATCCACAAGATCGTCGTGGCCTGCGACGCGGGCATGGGCAGCAGCGTCATGCTCGCCACCCAGCTCCGCAAGCAGCTGAAGGACCAGAACGTCCAGGTGGAGCACACCCCGGTCAACTCGATCCCCGCCGACGCCGACGTGGTGGTCTGCCACGCCGGCCTGGCGAACCGGGCCAGGGCCGGGGCCCCGGACAAGGTGCTGATCCCGTTCCAGGTCTTCATCGGGGACCCGGCGGTGACCAGGCTGGTCAGCACGATCAAGAGTGGCGGCACCGTCAATGCCTGAGACGGCGCCGCTGCCGCTGGACCCGCGCGCCATCCGGCTGGCGGCCTCGGCCGCCGACCGCGACGACGCGATCCGGCAGTGCGGGGAGGCCCTGCTCGCCGTCGGCGCGGTGGAGAGCGCCTACATCGACACCATGCTCGAACGGGAGCGCTCGATCTCCACCTACGTCGGCGAGGGGGTCGCCATCCCGCACGGCACCCTGGCCGCCAAGGACGCCGTCCAGCACGACGCCATCAGCGTCGTGCGCTTTCCCGGCGGCGTCGACTGGGACGGCGACCGGGTGACGGTGTGCATCGGCATCGCCGCCAAGGGCGACGGCCACGTACGGCTGCTCGCCGAACTCGCCCAGATCCTGATGGATCCCGACCAGGCCAGGGCCCTTCGCGAGGCGACGGAGGTCGCCGAGGTGGTCCGGCTGCTGCAACCGAACGAAGAGGACGAAGCATAGTGAAGGTCGCCCGTTTCTACGCCCCTCGCGACATCCGCGTCGAGGAGGCGCCGGAACCCGTCACCGGACCAGGCGAGATCAAGATACGCGTGCGCAACTGCTCGACCTGCGGCACCGACGCGAAGATCCTCAAGCACGGTCACCATCACATCAAGCCACCGAGGGTCATGGGGCACGAGATCGCCGGCGAGGTGGTCGAGGCCGTCGACGCGGGCGAGTGGGCCCCGGGTGACCGGGTGCAGGTGATCGCCGCGATTCCCTGCGGGAAGTGCGCGGAGTGCCGCCGGGGCCGGATGACCGTCTGCCCGAACCAGGAGTCGATGGGCTACCACTACGACGGCGGTTTCGCCGAGTACATGATCATCCCGGCGAAGGTCCTCGCAGTCGACGGCGTCAACCGCGTCCCGGACGGGGTCGGTTTCGCCGAGGCGTCGGTGGCCGAGCCGCTGGCCTGCGTGCTCAACGGCCAGGAACTGGCCCGCGTGGGTGAGGGCGACGATGTGGTGATCATGGGCTCTGGCCCGATCGGCTGCCTGCACGTGCGGCTGGCGCGGGCGCGGGGCGCGGCGCGGGTCTTCCTCGTCGACATCAACGCCGGGCGGCTGGAGATGGCCGCGGGGCTGGTCCACCCGGACGCGGTCGTCCACGGCGAGGACGTCGTCGAGCAGGTGCTCAAGCTGACCGACGGCAGAGGGGCCGACGTCGTCATCACCGCCGCCGCCTCCGGCGCCGCCCAGGAGCAGGCGCTGCGGATGGCGGCCCGCCAGGGACGGATCAGTTTCTTCGGCGGCCTGCCCAAGGACAACCCGATCATCCAGTGCGACTCCAACCTGGTCCACTACCGGGAGCTGACCATCGTCGGCGCCAACGGGTCCAGCCCGGCGCACAACGCCCGGGCCCTGCGGCTGATCGCCGACGGCTCGGTGCCGGTCGCCGACCTCATCACACACCGGCTGCCGCTCACGGAGGTCCTGGAGGGGATCGACATCGTCAGCAGGGGCGAGGCCATCAAGGTGACCATCGAACCCTGACCGGCTCCGGTCTCCCACGCCCCTTCCGCCGGGTCCGGCGGAAGGGGCCGCCCCCAACGGTCCGGAAGGGCCCGGCCAGGCCCCGCCAAGCTCGAACCGAACCACTCGAACCACTCGCAGAACGCGCAGAAGGAGAACCGGAGATGCCGGAGAGGACAGTGGTCGTCGCCTCACGCACGGGCCTTCACGCCCGGCCCGCGAAGATCTTCGTGCAGGCCGCGGCCAAGCAGGGGATGCCCGTCCGCATCCGCGTCGGGGACGGCAAGCCCGTACCGGCCAACAGCATGCTCGCCGTGCTGGCGCTGGGCGCCACGCACGGCACGGAGGTCACGATCGAGGCGGAGGGACCGGGCGCCGACGAGGCGCTCGACTCCCTCGCCGAGCTGCTCGCCCGCGACCTCGACGCCGAAGAGGCTCCCCGTGGCGCCGGAGAGACCTCCCGTGGCTGAGACGCTCAGTGGCCTGGGCGTGAGCCCGGGCCGGACCGCCGGGCGGGTCTGCCGGATGGCGGGCCCGCCGGAGCTGCCCGCCCCCTCCCCCGTCACCGACGCCGTCGTCGAGTTCGACCGGGCGATGAACGCGCTGCGGGCCACGGTCTCCGAGCTGGCGGCTCGGGCGGAGAAGGCGCCCGACGCCGACGCGAAGGCGATCCTGGAGGCGCAGTCCTTCATCGCCGACGACCCCGGCCTGCACGAGTCCGTGGAGGCGAACATCAGGTCGGGCAAGGACGCGGCGCACGCCATCGACGAGGCCTGCGCCCACCACCGGCGCGCGCTGCTGGCGGCGGGCGGCTACTTCGCCGAACGCGCCGCGGACCTCGACGACATCCGCAACCGGTCCGTGGCGGCCGTGCTGGGCCTGCCCGTCCCCGGGGTGCCCGACCCGGGTCACCCGTTCGTCCTCGTCGCCGCGGACCTGTCCCCCGCCGACACGGTGAACCTGGATCCCGGGTCCGTCCTCGCCCTCGTCACCGAGAAGGGCGGCCCGACCAGCCACACCGCCATCCTGGCCCGCGCCCGCGGCCTGCCCGCCGTGGTCGCCTGCCGGGGGGCGGGCGACATCGGCGAGGGGACGTGGGTGTCGGTCGACGGCCTGCGGGGCGAGGTGGAGGTCGGTATCGGCGAGGGGGCCGCCGCCGAGATCCAGCGCCGAGCCAAGGCCGACCGCCGCCGGACGGGCGCCGTCCGGGGCCCCGGCAGGACCTCCGACGGCCACCCGGTCAAGCTGCTGCTCAACATCGGCTCGGCGGCCGACCTCGCACCGCGGGACCGGGTTCCCCGGGCGGATGGGGCCGAGGGCGTGGACGCCGAGGGGGTGGGGCTGTTCCGCACCGAGTTCCTCTTCCTGGACCGGCGCGAGGAGCCGGGCTACGAGGAGCAGGTGGCCGCCTACGCCGCGGTCCTCCGCGCCGCCCCCGGCGGGCACGTCGTGGTCCGCACCCTCGACGCGGGCACGGACAAGCCGCTGCCGTTCCTCGGGCTGGCCGAGGAGACCAACCCGGCGCTGGGCGTACGGGGACTGCGGGTCTCCCGGGTCAGGCCCGAGGTGCTCGACACCCAGCTCGGCGCCATCGCCGAGGCGGCCCGCGCGACCGGGACCGAGCCGTGGGTGATGGCGCCCATGGTGACGACGGTGGCCGAGGCCGCCGACTTCGCCGGGCGGGCCCGTGCCCGGGGGATCGCGCGCGTCGGGGCGATGGTGGAGGTCCCCGCCGCCGCGCTGCGTGCCGGGCGCCTGCTGGAGGAGCTCGACTTCCTGAGCATCGGCACCAACGACCTGAGCCAGTACACCTTCGCCTCCGACCGGCAGCACGGGGAACTCGCCGACCTGCTCGATCCCTGGCAGTCCGTGCTGCTCCAGCTGATCGCCGACTGCGCGGCGGCCGGGCGGGCTGCGGGCAAGCCCGTCGGCGTGTGCGGCGAGGCGGCGGCCGACCCGCTGCTGGCGACCGTCCTGGTCGGGCTGGGCGTCAGCAGCCTGTCGATGTCCGCGCCCGGGATCTCCACGGTACGGGAGACTCTCGCCGCCCACTCCCTGGAGCGGTGCCGCGACAACGCCCGGATCGCCCTGGCCGCCGACGACCCCGGACAGGCCAGGAAGGCGATCGCCCCGGACCCGTGAACACCCCGGACCGGTGAACACCCCGGCCCCCACCCCTCGGCCGGGCCCTCCTGTACCTACCGGTGGCTTGGCGGTGGCCCGCCCTTGCCCAGCGCCGCCGCCCTGGCCACTACCGCCTGGGTCCTCGCCCGCACCAGCGCCGCCGTCCTTGCCGACCTCATCGAGGCCACCGCCGTCCCCGCCGCCCCGCCATCGCCGTACGAGGAGCATCGTCGATGCGGCCGCCCTGGGCGAGGCTCGCCTGTGGGTGGGTGACGGTCACGGGTCTGTGTCGTATTCATGTGATCACCTTTCGTGATCCTTTGGTGCGGTTGATGATGTGTCCTATGACGCGAAGGTCGTTGATATGGGCGGGCGGGATCCTGATCGCGGTGGCCGCAGGACTGATCGGCTATGTGGCCGGGGTCGGGTTGGAGGAAGGGGATCGGCTGGCCAGTGTGATCGCTGCGATCACCGGTCTGGCCGGACTCGGCGTGACCCTGTACGCCCTGCAACAACCCCCCGCCTCCTCCGGTGCCGCACCGCCCCCTGAGGTTCCGGCCGCGCCCCCTCCAGCGGCGAAAGCGGCTGACGGCTCGCGGGTGCAACTGAATGTGCCTCAGCCGGGGGCAACGCTGTACGCGGCCCAAGACGGCACGATGAACATCCACCACCATGCGCCGCCGCCCGCACCGCCCGGCGCGGGGTCACCCGGCAGTGAGAGTTCTGGTGGCGTTGATGGCGGCGGTAGCCGACGGTGAGTGATCGCGACGACAAGTCGTCCTGGACGCGCTGGCGCCATCGCCCGAGCGGGCCCCCACCCTCGCACACCGGGCCCGGAAATGTTCAGATCAACGCCCCGCATCCGGGCGCGACGGTCAACGCGGTGCAGGGCGGGGTGCTGAATGTCTTTCAGTGGAAGCCCGCTTACCGGATCGAGGACTACCCCTTCCAGCCGCAAAGCGTGCAGCCGGGCCGGCTGCGGCAACAGCCGTCGTTGTTGTTGCGGGCCGGCCGTCAGGTGGTGCCATTCACCGGCCGGGAGGGGGAGCTGGCGCAGCTGAGCGCGTGGCGTGATGACGCCGAGGAGCCCGGCCTGGCGGTGCGCCTGGTCCACGGGCCCGGCGGGCAGGGCAAGACCCGACTGGCCGCTCGTTTCGCGGAGCTGTCCCAGGCGGCGGGGTGGAGGGTGTGGCAGGCCGAGGCCAACCCCGCCGGGGCCGGCGTCACCGCTCCTGTCGCTGTCGCCGATCCTGACCGCCGAAACCGGGATTCCGGGTGGGGACGAGGGCTGGTGGTGGTGGTCGACTATGCCGAGCGCTGGCCGCTACCGGCGTTGCACGAGCTGTTGCAAGAACCGCTGCTGCATCACGGTGGTGCGGTGCGGGTCCTGGTGCTGGCCCGTCCGGCCGGGGGGTGGTGGCAAAGCATCACCTCCTGGATCGACAAGAGGCTGAACGCGCCCGCGGACGCGTTGAAGCTCGCGGCGCTGGCCCCGCAGCCGGGCCAGCGAGGGGAGCTGTTCGCTCAGGCTCGTGACCATTTCGCCTCCCACCTCGGGCTGCCGGCTGAGCGGGCCGGCCGCATCGAGCCGCCGCCGGGCATCGAGGGTGATGCGGCGTACGCGCAGGTACTCACCATTCACATCGCGGCCCTGGCTGCGGTGGACGCCCATCGGCACGGTCGGCAAAAGCCGGATAATCCGGCGCAGGCGTCGGCGTATCTGCTGGCGCGTGAGCGTGAGCATTGGACGGCGCTGCATCAACGCAGCCCGCAGCCCTTGGCCAGCGATCCGGCCACGATGGGGCGGGCGGTCTTCGTCGCCACCCTTACCCGCCCGCTGGCGCGGGCCCACGGCTGGCAGGCGTTGCGTCACGCCGGGCTCGCCGAATCGGTTCAAGCGGCCAACACCGTGCTGGACGATCATCAGTACTGTTACCCGCCGGCTCAGGCCGACACCGTGCTGGAGCCGTTGTATCCCGACCGGCTGGGGGAGGACTTCCTGGCCCTGGCCATGCCCGGCCACACCGTCACGACCGCCCCCAGTGACGATTGGGCCAGGCACGCCGCCACCCGTCTGCTCCTCGCCACCGACCACGCGTACCAGGACCTGGAAAACCAGCACGGCACTCAGCGCAGCCGTGACAACGCCAGCGACAGAAAGGGCCTGGACGATCTCGATGAGGGGATTGTGCTGCCGTGGACACGGGCCGCGCTCACCGTGTTGATCGAGACCGCTCGCCGCTGGCCGCACGTGGCCGGCGACCAGCTCTATCCCCTCATCACCACCCACCCCCAGCTGTTCCTGCACGCCGGCGGCGTCGCCTTGGCTGCGCTGGCCGACCTGCCCGACATCGACCTGGCCGCTTTGGGTGCCCTCGAAGCCCATCTGCCGCCTGATCGGCACATCGATCTGGACATCGGCGTCGCCGCTGTCACCGCCCGCCTCACCGCTCACCGCCTGGCCATCACCAGCGACCCCGCGCAACGCGCTGCCTTGTATCTGAGCCTCAGTTGGCGCCTGGTCAACGCCGGCCAGCACGAGCCGGCACTAGCCGCCACTCAGGAGGCCGTCGCCCTCTACGGGGAGTTGGCGCGGCTCAACCGCACCGCCCACCTGCCCCACCTGGCGATGTCGCTGAACACCCACGCCGTGCGGCTGGCGGAGGTGGGACGGCGCGACGAGGCCGTACCGGTCAGCCACGAAGCCGTCACCCTCTACCAAGAACTGGTACGGCTCAACCGCACCGCCCACCTGCCCAACCTGGCCGCCTCGCTGAACAACCACGCGATGCGGCTGGCGGAGGTGGGACGACGCGACGAAGCCGTGCCGGTCAGCCACGAAGCCGTCACCCTCTACCAAGAACTGGTGCAACTCAACCGCACCGCCCACCTGCCCAACCTGACGGCCTCGCTGAACAACCACGCCGCGCTGCTGGCGGAGGTGGGACGACGCGACGAAGCCGTGCCGGTCAGCCACGAAGCCGTCACCCTGCGCCAGGAACTGGTACGGCTCAACCGCGCCGCCCACCTGCCCGACCTGACCGCCTCGCTGAACAACCACGCCGCGCTGCTGGCGGAGGTGGGACGACGCGACGAAGCGATACCGGTCAGCCACGAAGCCGTCACCCTCTACGAAGAGCTGGTGGGGCTCAACCGCGCCGCCTACCTGCCCGACCTGGCGAGGTCGCTGAACAACCACGCCAACCGGCTGGCGGAGGTGGGACGGCGCGACGAGGCGGTGCCGGTCAGCCATGAAGCCGTCGCCCTGCGCCAGGAGCTGGTACGGCTCAACCGCGCCGCCCACCTGCCCGACCTGGCCGCCTCGCTGAACAACCACGCCGTGCGGCTGGCGGAGGTGGGACGGCGCGACGAGGCGGTATCGGTCAGCCACGAAGCCGTCACCTTCTACGAAGAGCTGGTGGGGCTCAACCGCGCCGCCCACCTGCCCCACCTGGCCGCCTCGCTGAACAACCACGCCGTGCGGCTGGCGGAGGTGGGACGGCGCGACGAAGCCGTGCCGGTCAGCCACGAAGCCGTCACCTTCTACGAAGAGCTGGTGGGGCTCAACCGCGCCGCCCACCTGCCCGACCTGACCGCCTCGCTGAACAACCACGCCGCGCTGCTGGCGGAGGTGGGACGACGCGACGAAGCGATACCGGTCAGCCACGAAGCCGTCACCCTCTACGAAGAGCTGGTGGGGCTCAACCGCGCCGCCTACCTGCCCCACCTGGCGAGGTCGCTGAACAACCACGCCAACCGGCTCGCGGAGGTGGGGCAGCGCGACGAGGCGGTATCGGTCAGCCACGAAGCCGTCGCCCTGCGCCAGGAGCTGGTACGGCTCAACCGCGCCGCCCACCTGCCCCACCTGGCCGCCTCGCTGAACAACCACGCCGCGCTGCTGGCGGAGGTGGGACGACGCGACGAGGCCGTACCGGTCAGCCACGAAGCCGTCACCCTCTACGAAGAGCTGGTGGGGCTCAACCGCGCCGCCCACCTGCCCCACCTGGCCGCCTCGCTGAACAACCACGCCGCGCTGCTGGCGGAGGTGGGACGACGCGACGAAGCCGTACCGGTCAGCCACGAAGCCGTCACCCTGCGCCGGGAACTGGTACGGCTCAACCGCACCGCCTACCTACCTGACCTGGCCGCCTCGCTGAACAACCACGCTGTGCTGCTGGCGGAGGTGGGACGGCGCGACGAGGCGGTGCCGGTCAGCCGCGAAGCCGTCACCCTCTACGAAGAGCTGGTGCGGCTCAACCGCGCCGCCCACCTGCCTAGCTATACGCAGAGTCTCGCGGCCCTGGGGTATGTCTTGGTAGAAGGTGCCCAGTTCCGCGAAGCGGTCACTCCCCTGGTTGCGGCATTGGTCCGTGGGCAGGAACTACCGGTCTACGCCCAAAACAGTCTCGGCGCGGTCTTTGATCTGCTGCGCCAGGCCTATGCGGGCGACGCCGCGGGTGTGGCGAAGGAATTTCGCGTGCTTACCGGCCAGAGCGTCCCGGACTGGATGAAGCAACCACCCGCTGCGGAATAGATCCTCCTCGGACCCGCCTCCCCGAGGTCCGCCCGGGACCCGCCCGGCGTCCACCGAGATCCGCCCGAGGCCCGCCCGGGATCCCCCTCGGCGCGCATCGGTGAAATCACCGGTCTTTCCGGGGCCACCGGTACACCGGTGCAGGCCAGCGGAGGCCGGTGGGGAACCCCGCCACCCGCTCTTTCCAGGCGCGACACACGCGCGTAACACTGAGGGATGCCCTCCCTCTCCGCCGCCACCCGGTCACCGGCGCTGCACGGCCGTGACACGGAGCAGGACGCGCTGCTGCGATTACTCGACGCCGCCCGGGGCGGCTCCGGGGGCGCGGCGATCCTGCGAGGGGCGCGGGGCACGGGAAAGACCGCGCTGCTCGACCTCGCGGCGGCCCACGCCGGCGGCACCCGCGACACCGGCGGTTTCGTCATCCTCAGGGTGCGCGGCACCGAGGCGGAGTCGCACCTGCCGTACGCCGGGCTGCACGGCCTGCTCAGACCGTTCGCCGGCCGGCTCCCCGCGCTCCCCCCGGCGCAGGCGGAGGCGCTGACCCGGGCGCTGGAGCTGGGCGCGGCGGACGGCGGGCTGACGCTTCCCGCGGCGGTTCTCAACCTCCTGGCGGCCGCCGGCGGCCCGGTGCTGGCCTGCGTCGACGACGTCCACCACCTCGACGCGCCCAGCCGCGAGGCGCTCTTCTTCGTGGCCAGACGGCTGGCGGGGGAACCGGTCGTGCTGCTGTTCGGGACCGACGACGGCGACGGTGCCGCCGCCCCCGACGACATACCGGCGTTCGAGCTGGGCGCCCTGGACGAGGAGGCGGCCAGGCGACTCGCCGACGACCTGGTGCCGGGGCTGGCCGACGACGTACGGGCGTCGCTGCTGGAGATCGCCTGCGGCAACCCGCTGGCGCTCGGAGAGCTCGCCGGATCGCTGAGCCCCGAGCAGATCTCCGGCGCCGCCTCCCCGCCCGGAACCCTGCCGAGGGGCGGGCGGCTCTGGCGCGCGTACACCGGCCGGCTGGCGCGGCTGCCCGCCGAGACCGCGGACATGCTCCTGCTGCTCGCGGCGGATCCCGACCTGGAGACGGTCACCCTGGTCGGCGCCGCGGAGCCGGAGCGCGCGCAGGCCGCGCTGGAGCCGGCGGAGCGGGCGGGGGTGATCGTCCCTGTCGCCGGCGCCGGCGACGGTGCCGGTGACCGCTACGACTTCCGCGAACCGGCGATGCGGACGGTCGTCTACGCCGGCGCCTCCCTCGCCCGCCGCCGCGCCGCGCACCGCCTGCTCGCGGGCATGCTGTGCCACGACCATCAGCGGCTGCGGCGCGCCTGGCACCGGGCCGCCGCGATGGACGGCCCCGCCGAGTCGCTCGCCGACGAGCTGGCGGCGGCCGCGGCGGCGGCGACCTCCCCCGGCGGCCACCCGGCGACCTTCCTCGCCTTCGAGCGGGCGGCCGAGCTGACCGAGCACGGCGACGTCAAGGCCGCGCGGCTGGCCGCGGCCGCCAACCGCGCCTGGCACGCGGGCCTGCCCCGCCGCGCCCGGTCGTTGCTCACCCGCCTGCAGTCGCTGACGATCTCCGAGGAGGTGCGCAGCCAGGCCGAGCTGATCCGCGGCAGCCTGGAGATGCGCAGCGGGAGGACCGGCAGCGCCGGGGAGGACCTGCTGGCGGCGGCCGAGTCGCTGCTGGACAGGGACCGGGGGCAGGCCGTGCGGGTGCTCATCCGCGCGGGCGAGGCGAGCTATCTGGCCGGCGACAACCTTCGCTACCTGGACATGGCGCGGTGGGCCGCCACGCTGCGCCGCCCGGACGACCCGGCGGCCACCCAGCTGATGTTCGAGTATCTGGCCGGTACGGCGGCGACCTTCGACGGCCGTCACCGGGAGGCGGCCGATCCGCTCCGCCGGGTGCTGGAGCTCGCGCCCTCGGTGCGTACCCCCTCGGTGCTGGTGTGGGCGGGCGTGGCCAGCCTGCTGCTCGGCGACGACGCGCAGGCGGTGCGGTTGTGCGGCCGGGCGGTGGAGACGGCGCGCGCCCGCGGGGCGGTCTCCACCGTGCCGCAGGTCCTGGAGTTCATGATCAATGCCGAGCTCTGGATGGGCCGCTACGCCTCCATCACCGCCAGCGCCGTCGAGGGGCTCCGGCTGGCCCAGGAGCGCGGGCGGCCCAACAGCGCGGGCCAGCACCTGGGGTGGCTGGCCCTCACCGCGGCCATCGAGGGGGACGAGGAGACGTGCGCGATCAGGGCGGCGAGCGCCATCGAGCTGGCGGGCGCCCACGGCGTGTGCGTGGCGGGAGCGCTCGGCACCTGGGCGCTGGCCCACCTCGACCTCGCGGCGGGCCGGCACGCCGACGCCGCCAAGCGGCTGCGGGCCACGACCAGGGCGGACGGGACCAGCGGCCACCTCGTCGTGCGGGTCATGTCGACCCCCCTGTTCGTCGAGGCCGCCGCGCGCACGGGCGACCGGGAGCGGGCCGGGGAGGCGCTGCGGGTGCTCGACCGCTGGGTGGGCAGCACCCGAAGTCCCGACCGGCGCGCGCTGGCCACGCGCTGCCACGCGCTCCTGGCCGCCCCCGGCGACGCCGAGGAGTACTTCCGGGCCGCGCTCGACCTGCACCACCAGGGGTTCTCCGAGTTCGAGACGGCCCGCACCCAGCTGCTCTTCGGCAGCGCGCTGCGCAGGAACCGGCGTCCGGGCGCGGCCAGGGAGCACCTGCACAGCGCGCTGGAGACGTTCGAGCGCTCCGGCGCGCGGCTGTGGGCCGAGCAGGCCCGCGCCGAGCTGCGCGGCGCGGGAGAGGCCGTCCGGTCGCACCGCCCGAAGGCCACCGAGAAGCTCACCGCGCAGCAGTACCAGATCGCGCGCATCGTGGCGGACGGCGCCACCAACCGGGAGGTGGCGGCCCGGCTCTTCCTGAGTCCGAGGACCGTCGAGCACCACCTCAGGAACATCTTCGCCAAGCTCGACATCCGCTCCCGGGTGGAACTGGTGCGGTTGATGTCGTGATTCACCGGTCTTGACCGGTGCGATGGAGTACGGGTGATTTCACCGATGCACTCCGGGGCTGACAGGGAGAAAGTGGCGTCTGTCAGAAACCCGAGGGGTCACCCCGGTGCGCTGACCGTACCGCCGCCGTTCCCGGTGGCGGGCCGACGCGCGACGAACGGCCGTCAGCCTCGACCGCCGTATCGCCGTGGTTCCCCCCACAGGAACGGAGTACAGCAACGTGCAGCCGTACGGCACCACCCCCCAGGCCCCCGCGCCCAGGCGTTCCCGCCGGGCGACGACGGTCGCCACGCTGACCCTCGCACTCGCTCTGCTCGGCACCGGCGGGACCCTCGCGCCCGCCGCGCAGGCCATCGCGGCCCCCGCCGCGCAGGCCGCCTCCGCCGGTCCCTACGACCGCGGCCCCGACCCGACCGACTCCAGCATCGAGGCGGTCAGAGGACCGTTCTCGATCTCGGAGACCACCGTCTCCTCGCTGCGGGTGAGCGGCTTCGGCGGAGGCACGATCTACTACCCGACGTCCACCGCCGAGGGGACGTTCGGCGGGATCGCCATCGCCCCCGGCTACACCGCGAGCAGGTCCACCATGGCCTGGCTCGCCTCGCGGCTGGCCTCCCACGGCTTCGTGGTCTTCAACATCGACACCATCACCCGCTCCGACCAGCCCGCCAGCCGGGGACGGCAGCTGCTGGCCGCGCTCGACTACCTCACGCGGGAGAGCTCGGTCGCGAGCCGGGTCGACGCGAGCAGGCTCGGCGTCGCCGGGCACTCGATGGGCGGCGGCGGCACGCTGGCGGCCGCCGACAGCCGGCCGCAGCTGCAGGCGGCCATCCCGCTGACCCCGTGGCACACGACCAAGAGCTGGTCGAACCTGCGCGTCCCGACAATGATCATCGGCGCGGAGAACGACTCGGTCGCCTCGGTGACCCTGCACTCCAAGCCGTTCTACAACAGCATCCCCGCCTCCTCGGAGAAGGCCTACCTGGAGCTCGACGGCGCCAGCCACTTCGCGCCCAACTCCTCCAACACGACGATCGCCAAGTACAGCGTCTCGTGGATGAAGCGCTTCATCGACGACGACACCCGCTACGAGCAGTTCCTGTGCCCCGCGCCCAGCAACGACAGGAACATCTCCGAGTACCGGGACACCTGCCCGCACTCGTAGGACCGCGGGACCGCCGCCGGGCCACCACATCGGCCGCGGTCCCCGCCGGCGGCCGGTGTTCCCCAGCGGCGGCCGGTGACACTCGACGGCACAGGTCAGCAAACCATCCGTCAAGCCCGCGAAACCCCTGATCCGACGGCGGCCGCAGCATGCGGCCGCCGTCGGCGTACCCCCCCGAAGTTCCCCGGCGCCGCCCTCATATGATGGATTTTCTCCTGGTTTGATCAGTTACCGCCGAGGGGCAATAAGGTTTACGGTCTATGTCCAGGAACGCAATGAGACGTGACCCTAAGACCGTTCTGTGGCTTCTCGCGCTGAGCATCGTGGTCACCTTCACGGCCGGTGGGGCCACGGTGCTGAGCGGTCACCTCGAACCCGTTCCCGACAGGCCCGCGCCTCCTGACGCCGCCCCGCCCGGGATACCGGCGGTGCCCGCGACGCCGACCCCGCCGCCGCAACCCCAGAACCTTCAGGACACGGCCGCGCCCGCGAACTCCGCCGGTCCCACGCCCCCGTCACCGGCCAAGGAGCCGCTGCTGCTCGCCAACGGCCGGCAGCAGCCGCTGAAGGTGAAGGTCCCCCGGTCGGCCAAGGGCCGCTACGCCGTCGCCCCCGGCGAGGCCCGGCCTCCCCGGGGGAAGGGCAAGGTGATCCGGTACGCGGTGGAGGTCGAGCTGGGCCTGCCGTTCGAGGTGGAGGAGTTCGCCGCCGAGGTGCACCGGATCCTCAACGACCCGCGCGGCTGGGGCTACCGGTTCAAGCGGGTGGCCCGCGGCCCGGTGAGGATCAGGGTCTCGCTGTCCAGCCCCGAGACGGCCGACAGGCGGTGCCTGCCGATGCGGACCAACGGCATCCTCTCCTGCTGGAACGGCGAGCGCGCGGTCATCAACGCGGTCCGCTGGAACAGCGGGGCGACCGGCTACGGCCGCGACGTGGCCTCCTACCGCGAGTACGTCATCAGCCACGAGGTCGGCCACGGCCTCGGCCACGGCCACGTGTCCTGCCCGGGGCGCGGCCGGCGGGCGCCGGTGATGCTCCAGCAGACCAAGTCCCTCTACGGCTGCCGCCCCAACCCCTGGCCGTCCCCCCGGCGCTGAGTTCCCGCCGTCTCCCCGCCGTCTCCCCGCCGTCTCCCCGCCGTCTCCCCGCCGTCTTCCGGCCGCCTCTCGCGGGCGGCCCCGGGAACCCGGGGCGCGACCGTCCGGGCCGGCCCGGGCGGCGGACGGCGGACCCGGCCCCGCGTCCGGCCGGGCCGGCGGGCGACGCCCCCGGACGGCCGGACGCGGCGATCACGTGTCGCCGGATCGTCTCCTCGTACGGCAAAGCAGTCGTGGGGATGGATTCACCGGGCCCTCCCGGGGCACGCGGTAGGCATGCGAGTAGTAGTAGTCGGCGCGACGGGAAACGTGGGCACGAGCGTGGTGTCCGCCCTCGCGGCCGATCAGGATGTCACGTCCATCGTGGGCCTGGCCCGCAGGCGGCCGGACTGGTCTCCGCCCAAGACCACCTGGCGGACCGTCGACGTCGCCGGCGGCGACCTGGCGCCACACCTGGAGGGAGCCGACGCGGTCGTCCACCTGGCGTGGCTGTTCCAACCCACCCGCGCCCCGGTGACGACCTGGCGGAACAACGTCCTGGGCAGCATCAGGGTCTTCGAGGCCGCCGCGCGGGCGGGTGTCTCCGCGCTCGTGCACGCCTCCTCGGTGGGCGCCTACTCCTCCGCCCCCAAGGACCGGGCCGTCACCGAGGACTGGCCGACCCACGGCTGGCCCGGTGCCGCCTACGGCCGGGAGAAGGCCTACGTGGAACGGGTTCTCGACCTGTTCGAGCGCGACCACCCGGGCATCAGGGTCGTGCGGTTGCGGCCGGGCTTCATCTTCAAGCGGGAGGCGGCGGTCGGGCAGCGGCGCCTGTTCGGCGGGCCGTTCGTGCCGCAGCGGCTGGTACGGCCGAGCCTGATCCCGTTCGTGCCCGACACCCCCGGGCTCCGCTTCCAGACGGTCCACACCGACGACGTCGGCGAGGCCTACCGGCTGGCGGTCACCCGGCCGGTGTCGGGCGCCTTCAACATCGCCGCCGACCCGGTGATCGAGCCCTCGGTGCTGGCCGAACTGCTCGGTGCCCGGCTGGTTCCCGTCTCGGGCTGGGCGCTCAGGAGCACCGTCGCCGCGGCCTGGCACATGAGGCTGATCCCCGCCTCGCCGGGCCTGGTCGACCTGGTGCTCAGAATGCCGATCATGGACATCGGCCGCGCCCGCGCCGAGCTGGGCTGGCAGCCGCGCCACACGGCAGTGGAGGCGATGAAAGAGCTGTTCGAGGGGCTTCGGGGCGCCGAGGGCATGGACACCCCGCCGCTGTCGCCGAGCACCGGAGGGCCCGCGCGCCTGGGTGAGCTGGCCGGCGGCGTCGGCCGAAGGCCTTAGCGACCCGGCGGCGTGAGGGAGGACGCGGGTATGGGCAGGATCCTCGTGGGCACGGCCTCGTGGACGCACCGGTCGCTGCTGGAGTCGGGCTGGTATCCCGCCGACGCCTCCACCCCGGCGAAACGCCTGGCCCACTACGCGACGAGGTTCCCGATCGCCGAGGTGGACGCCACCTACTACCACCCGCCGTCACAGAGCACCGTGGAGGCGTGGCGCGACCGTACGCCCGCGGACTTCACCTTCGACGTCAAGGCGTTCTCCCTGCTGACCGGGCATCCCACCCGATCCGCCTCCCTCTACAAGGACCTGCGGGAGGACCTCGGCGCGCCCCCGCAGCGCAACCTCTATCCGAAGGACGTGCCGCAGGAGATCCTCGACGAGGTCTGGCGGCGGTTCCTCGGCGCGCTGGAACCGCTGCACGAGGCGGGCAAGCTGGGGGCGGTGCTCTTCCAGTTCCCGCCGTGGTTCCCGATCGGGGAGGGCAACAGGCGCTACATCCTGGAGTGCGCCCGGCGCTGCGCGCCGATGCGTATCAGCGTCGAGTTCCGCAACCACACCTGGATGGACGAGGAGAACCGCGAGGACACCCTGGCCTTCCTCGCCGGGCACGATCTCGCGTACGTGGGGGTCGACATGCCGCAGGGGCACACCTCGTCGATCCCGCCGATCCTGGCCGCGACCTCCGACCTCGCCGTGCTGCGGCTGCACGGGCACTCCGACAAGTGGACCAGCAAGAACGTCGACGAGCGCTTCGCGTACATGTACTCGGAGGCGGAGCTCGCGCGGTGGGCGGCCAGGGTCCTGGAACTCGCGGAGGGGGCCGAGGTGACCCATGTGCTCTTCAACAACTGCTGCGCGGACAACTCCCAGCGCAACGCCGCCCGGTTCCGCGCCCTCGTCGGGGAGCCCGGGGAGCCCGGGGAGCCCGTTGAAACCGATGAGCCGGGCGGGCAGCTCGCCCTGGACCACATGCCGGTCGGGCAACTCGCCCTGGACCACGTGCCGGGCGGGCAGGGCGAAGCGGGCCGGCCCAGGAAGGGCCGGATGGCCGGCTGACGGCCGACGCGGAAAAGGACCGGGGAAGGGACCGGGACACGGGACACGGGAAAACCGGGGACGACCGGGACACGAGACCCAGGACCAGGGACGCGGAAAGGGGCCGGGACGGCCCGTCGCCGCGGAAAGCCGCTATCTGACCCTGCGCCTCTCCCCGGTCATGGCGGCCCTGCGCTCCTCCGGGGTGGTGCCTCCCCAGACGCCGTACATCTGCTGGGTGTTCAACGCGTACTCCAGGCAGCGCCCGCGCACCGGGCACCGGCGGCACACCGCCCTGGCGCGCTCGTACTGCTCACGACCCGGCCCCTCGTAGGACACGGGGAAGAAAAGCTCGGGGTCCTCGCTGAGGCAGGACGAGCGGCGGGACCAGTGGATGATCGGAATGACGTTGCTCTTAACAGGCATGGCGATCCAATTGGGAGTAGGAACGGCTCAGGTGTTGGCGGCTCAGGTTGAGGATCGCGTGCCCGCTGTAATGGCATTCATACCTTTTAAGCGGAAAAATCGGGCGGCCTTGACCGAGGATTTCGTGCTGTCCTGATCGTCCTGGTCAGAGGGTCACCCGGGGCGGGTGGATCATCTGTCCGCCGCGCCGGGACACCGTCCCGACGCCGTCGCCCCCGTTCACGACTCCCCTCCGCGCCGGGTGCGGAACGCGGCCCGCTCCGCACCCGGCGGCGGTTCCTACAGCTGCGCCCGCGTCCTCTCGTCAGGCACGCAGTGGGTCATCTTCAGGCCGGTCACGTCGCGCGGCCCGTTCTTGCCGAGCCTGGACATCCGCTCGCGATCCTCCTCACTCAGGTCCTGACCGGCCAGCGGCTCCAGGTGGGAGACGTCGTCGGGGCCGATCCCGAGTCCCTCCCCGACCCTGAGCCCGAGGTCGTCCTCGACCATCAGGAAGTGCCAGACCATGCGCTCCTGGACCGGGCGTGAGGCCTGGGACAGCATGCCGACGAAGTTGAGCACGAGATCGTCGCGCTCCCACTCCTCCATCAGCAGGTAGCGCCGGCCCGCCTGGGTGTAGTCGTTCGTACGCGGGATGCGCTTGCGGGTCAGCCGCCCCGAGACGACCGGGCCCTGCTCGTCGTGGGTGGGGTACCGCCCCTCCCTGAGCCCTCCGGTGATGGACGGCTCGTAGTTGACGTGCGGGTTCTCGCCCTGTCCGTCGACGTGGTAGGTCATCTGGCCGTCGCGCTGGTTGGTGCGCACCTCGGCGTTCTTGGCCTGGTTGACCGGCAGCTGCAGGTAGTTCGGGCCCACCCGGTGGCGCTGGGTGTCGCTGTAGGAGAACGTGCGGCCCGTCAGCATCTTGTCGTCGGAGAAGTCGAGACCGTCGACCAGGACGCCGGTGCCGAAGGAGATCTGCTCGTTCTCGGCGAAGTTGTTGGCCACGTTGCGATCCAGGACCATCCTGCCGACCGGCAGGGCGGGGAACTCGTTCTCCGGCCACACCTTGGTGTCGTCCAGCGGGTCGAAGTCCAGCTCGGGGTGCTCGTCGTCGCTCATGATCTGCACCAGCAGCTCCCACTCGGGGAAGTCGCCGCGGTCGATCGCCTCGTGCAGGTCCTTGGTGGCGTGCCCGAGCTCCTGCCCCTGTACGGCGGCGGCGTCCTCGGCGGTCATGCTGCGCACGCCCTGCTTGGGCATCCAGTGGTACTTGACCAGATGGGTCTCCCCCTGCGCGTTCACCCACTTGTAGGTGTTGACGCCGAAGCCCTGCATGTGCCGGTAGTCGGCGGGGATGCCGCGCGGGCTGAACAGGTTGACGATCATGTGCATGCTCTCCGGCGTCTGCGACATGAAGTCGAAGATCCGGCCGGGCTCCTGCCTGAACGTCACCGGGTCCGGCTTGAGCGCGTGGATCACGTCGGGGAACTTGATGGCGTCCCTGATGAAGAAGACCGCCAGGTTGTTGCCGACGAGGTCCCAGTTGCCGTCCTCGGTGTAGAACTTCACCGCGAACCCGCGCGGGTCGCGGGCGGCCTCCGAGGAGTCCCTGCCGCCGATCACCGTGGAGAACCGTACGGCCACGTCGGTCCGTTTCCCGGCCTCCTGGAAGAGCTTCGCCCGCGTGTAGCGGCCGATCGGCTCGTCACCGAGCTTGCCGTAGGCCTCGAAGTGGCCGTAGGCGGTCACCCCCCGGGCGTGGACCACCCGCTCGGGAATGCGTTCGCGGTCGAAGTGGCTGATCTTCTCCAGGAACTGGTAGTTCTCCAGCGTGGCCGGACCCCTCGCGCCGACCGTGCGCTGGTTCTGGTTGTCGTAGACCTGGTGCCCCTGACGATTGGTCAGGACCGGACGGTCATCGCCCGGCTGGGGTCCCACGCTCGACACATCCGTCATGGCGGCGCTTCCTTCCCTCCCGCGGTCGCTTCATCGTGTCTCTGTACATATCGACACACAGCCACCTTGTCCGACAAAAGGCGCTTTATAGCAATAAGGAGGAGAATCTTCACAAAAAGGAGCAGTGGTTTACGCATGACGGCGCCCGCCCGGGGACGCGTCCCCGGGCGGGACCTCCGGCGGTCAGGAGCTCAGCGGGCCTTCGCCGTGGCCCGCCGGTTCGCCTTCTTGATGGCCGAGACCAGCTCCTCCTTCGACATCGTGGACCGCCCCCTGACGTCCAGGCGCCTGGCCACGTCGTAGAGGTGCTGCTTGGAGGCGTTGGCGTCCACCCCCTCGGCGCTCCTGCCTCCCCTGAGCCCGCCCCGGGCGGCGCGGGCGTCGGACGGCCCCTTGCGGCCCTTCGGCTCCCAGTGGTCGCCGACCTTCTCGAAGGAGTGCTTCAGCGCGGCGAACGCCGTACGGTGCGCCCGCTCCCCCTCCCCGTAGGTCTCCACCGCGGAGTCGTGTGCCTTGATCCACGTCTCCTGCGCCTTCTTCGGCGAACGCCGCAGGGTGGTCGGGATCTCCTCGCGTGCCGGCATTGCGTGGTCACCTCTCCTCTTCGCAGGTCACAACCTCATCGGCGACATGCCCGCCCGATCGCCGATCATGCCGTCGCCTCCCGCCCAGCAGGGAGATGACGGCCCGTTCCACGGCGCCGTGCGTGGCCGGCCGCCCGAACCCGGTGTCGGCTCCCAGACGGTCGAGCGCCCGCACGACGGTCCCGCCCCTGGCGTACGCGTCGATGACGCGCGGGTCGATGTAGGAGGCGCGGGCGGCCGTCCACGAATCAAGCCTCGCCCCCCGCGAAGAGCTCGGAGACCACCTGGGACGGCTGGGACGGCTGGGACGGCTGGACGGTCACCCCGGCGTTGCGCAGGATCTCCTCCCCGGGCAGCACCGTGCTCCGCGCGGCCGTCAGGCCGGATGCGGCCAGGTGGGCGTCCACGATGCGCAGGCCCACCCCGTAACCGGCCATGTCGGGGACGCCGGCCGGTTCCCAGCCGAACCTGCTCATGGCCGTGTCGCCCAGCACGTAGGCCGGGGTGTTCCACATGCCCTGCAGACCGGCGGCCGCGGTGATCGTCTCGTACGCGCGGTCGAACTCCGCGCCGGTCACCATCCCCGACCACGGGCCCATGGCCTCGGGGCCGGACAGTTCCCTGACGAACGCCTCGGCCAGCCCCTCGGACACGACGTGCTCGCCGACCGTGACCGTCGCGGGGTTCCACTCCACGTTGTGGTAGCGCACCTGGTGGTGGAACTCGTGCACCGCGCAGTGGGCGATCCTGCCGATGACGTCGTCCGAGGGCCAGGCCAGCAGGTAGAGCCAGCCCGGCGAGCCGCCCATGCCGTAGTAGCCGCCGGCGACGTTCGTGAGGTACGCGTCGCCGGGGTCGCCGAGCACGAGCATGACCTGCAGGCTCTCCGGCCCCTTGATGTCCGGCACGGCGTCGCCGAGATGCCTCCAGGCGGACCGCAGGGCGTCCTCGATCCGGCCGCGCACGTCCTGCTCGACCAGCCGCCGCAGTGCGGGAAGGTGGCGGTCGTCGTCACGGTCCACCCGGAAGCCGCCGCCCGTGTGGTGGATGTCGACGAGGTCGCCGGGCATGGGAATGGCCTCGCGCATGGGCGCCAGCATCGCGCGCAGTGCCTCCGGGCGCCGCTCCAGCGGGAGACCCGCCAGGTCCAGCATGGCCCGCGGGGTGTCGTGAACGGTGATTTCCATGCCCGCGACGGTAAAGGCTCCCGTTACGGGAGACTCAACCCGATTACCGGCGAGGACCCCGGGGGAACGCGGGGGCGGCCGCGGATCGCCCGTCCTCAGGGGCGCGCCACCGCCGCCTCTTCCGCTGCCGCGCCGTCGGTCCACAGGCGGCCGAAACTCATTCGCTTGACCGGCGGCAGGGTGTCGCACAGGCGGAACCAGGCCTTCGCGCCGCGCCGGACGAGGGGACTGCCGGAGATCATGAACTCCGCGAACCTCGCGGAGGTGCGGACGGCGCCGAAGCCGTACTCGCGCATCCGGGTCTCGTAGCCGCCTATGGCCTCCGTCAGGGTGCCCCGGCCCCGCTGGAACGCCGCCAGCCCGCTCGCCAGCAGGGCGGCGTCGCGCAGCGCCGTGTTGGCGCCGAAGCCCATCGCGGGCGTCATGTTGTGGATGGCGTCCCCGAGCAGCGTCACCGGCGTCGCGGGCCACGGGCCGACGGGGACGGAGGTCTTGAACGGCATCAACTGGACGCTGGCCGGATCGGCCTCGGCGACCAGGCGGCGCAGGGCGGGATGCCAGCCGCGGGTCATCGTCCCGGCCAGGTCCTTGAGCCCGTCGCCGTCGAGGTCCGCGGCCCCGGCCGGATAGGTCCCGTGAGGGGCGACGAGGGCCCACAGCACGTAGTCCTGGAGGTCGTCGGCCAGGGACCTCAGGTCGAGCCCGAACCCGGCGAGGCCGCTCTCCAGATCGGCGAGGCCCCCTTCCCGCGCGGTGCGGCCTGCCCCTCCGGCGGCGGGCCCGGGCGCGCGGGCGGGATCGGCACCCGCCCCCCTGGCGAGGAGGCTCTCCGCCCTGCGCCTGCCGTTGAAGGCCGCGGTGAACATGGCGCTCCCGCTCGGCGGCAGGACGAGGTTGAGCCCGTCGGCGAGGTTTCCCGGCAGCCACCCGCGGACCTCGTCGTCCAGCGGCAGCCGGGCGCCGATCGCGAGCGCGCCGGTGTCGACGCGGCGGGCCCGCGGCAGATACTGGCTTCGTACGCGCGAGTTGGCGCCGTCCGCGCCGACCAGCACGTCCCCGGTGGCCGAGGTGCCGTCGGCGAAGAAGGCGACGATCCTGCCGTCCGGCCTCACCTCGTAGCGCTGGAACGTCCTGCCGTGGTGGACGACGCCCTCCAGCCCGGCCAGCAGGAGCCTGCGCAGGGTGGTGCGGCTGACCGCGTACTGGCCGCCCGAGGGGTCGGCGGCCCCGCCGGTCATCACGCTCTCCTCCACGAACACGAGCTCCCGCAGCCGGTGGGTGTGGAAGCCGAAGCCGGGGCCGGGGTGGCCGGAGGTGGCGAGGAACGCCTCCCACAGCGGGCCCGGCAGGCAGCGGTGCAACGCCCGGCTGCCGATCTGGTTCAGATGGATGCGGTAGCCCCGCACCCAGCCGGTGGCGTCGCGCTCGCGCTCGTAGACCTGGACGTTCACCCCGGAGGGCAGCAGCGCCTGGGCCAGCGCCAGGCCTCCTATGCCGCCTCCGATGACGAGGACGTCGAGTGGTTTTCCGGGCATGTCAGGCTCCTTCGCCTTCGTTGTCGCCTTCGTTGTCGCCAGAGGGCGTCCCGGGGGGTCTCCCGGCGGCGCCGATGAGCCGGGGCAGTTCCTCGAGCAGCGTCTCGTGCCAGGTGATCTCCGCCCGCAGGCGGACGAGGGTGTGGTCGAAGCCGAGCGGTTCCAGGCCGCGGAGGTGGGGGGTGGCCGCCTCCCTCAGCCGCTGCCAGGTCTGGAGCTCGGCGGTGAGCTTGCGGTGCCGGTCCTCGATGACGGCCCGCAGCTCCCCCTCGCCCAGGTCGGAGCTGAGCTGGAGGGCGAGGTCCACGGGATCGGGCCGCAGGCGGGTGTCTCGCAGGGCCGCCTCGCGCAGCGACTCCAGCTCCAGCCCGCCGTCCTCGGTGATCGCGTAGACGGTCCGCGCGGGGAGGTTGCCCTGCTGCTCGGTGCGCACCGTCTCGATCACCCCTTCGGCCTCCATCCGGTGCAGTGCCCCGTACAGGGACCCGACCTTGATGTCGGTCCACAGCTCGGTCCGGTCCGTCTGCGCGCTCTGCCGGATCTGGTGACCGTGCATCGGCCCCCGTCGGGCCAGCGCCCCCAGGATGAACAGTCGTGTACTACTCATGCGACTACTCAAACACGAGTAGGTGGAAGTAGTCAATTATGAGTACTCGTAGACGAGTACCCGGACGGCGACCATCCACGGGATCAATCCGGCCGCACGCCCACCGGGCTCGCCTCGAGCCCGACGGGCGTGTCCGGCCCCGACGCGTCCGGACGCCCCCTGGAGGGCTCCCTAGATGGGCTCGCCCTCGTTCTCGTCGCCCTCCTGCGGGCCGGGCGTGCCGGTCCCGCTCTGGCTCGGCGACGGCGAGGGGGTGGGCCGGCCCGGTTCGGGCGTCGCCGGGACCGGCGGCGGGGTCGGGATGAACACCGTGGGCGGCAGCGGCCTCGGCAACGGCTCGAAATCGTCTTCCCTGCGCAGCAGGAACCAGACCATCAACGCCAGCAGCACGAGCAGCACGGTCAGCACGACCCCGGCGATGATCACGGACCTGCGGGTCTCGGTCGGCGGCGGCGCGCCCTTGGGCGGCGCGGGCAGCGCGGGCGAGCGGTCGCCCACCCAGTGCGGCGCGAAGTCGGGGCCGTGCTGCTCGCCGATCAGCGTGCCGCTGACCAGCACCGGCTCCAGGAACCGCTCCGCCCCGGCCCTGTCGGGCTCGTACGGCGTGGCCACCCACGGGGCGCTCCCGCCGTCCATCGCCAGCACCTGCGGGATCGTGTCGGCCACCGCGGTGCGCGTACGTGTCGCCCTGGCCATCCAGCCCCGTACGCCGGAGCGGCTCGCCGTCGCGTCGCGGACCCCGGTGACGAAGCGGTCGCGGGCCGCCGGGTCGAGCGCCGCCCCCTTGGTCAGCACCGCGACCGAGACGGCCCGGCCGTCGGGCGCCAGCCCGAGGTAGACCAGCCCGGCGGGTCCCACGCGCAGGCGGGCCTGCACGAGGAAGGGCCCCAGCTGGGGCGGGTCACCGTACTGGAGTGGAGTGGCCACGTCTGACATGAAAGCACACCCGGCCGATCACACCACGCCCCGCGGGTGCCGGGATCGGGCCGCCCCGCGGGCATGCGAGAGGCACGCGGGAGACGCGCGAGAGGCGCCTCGCGGGCACGCGGCGGGCACGCAGCGGGCACGCGGCGGGCACGCAGCGGGCACTGGCAGGAAATACGGAGCGGGCCCGTCGTGCGAGCCGCCATTTCATTTGATGGAATACCGACATGACCGTCGCCGAAGAACTGCCGAGCGAGACCGACACCGGATTGCTGCGCGACGCCCTGACCGAGGTCCGGCGGGTCATCGTCGGGCAGGAGCACATGGTGGAGCGGTTGCTCGTGGCGCTCCTGGCCAGGGGCCACTGCCTGCTGGAGGGTGTGCCGGGGGTGGCCAAGACCCTGGCGGCCTCGACCCTGGCCACGGTGGTCGGCGGGGAGTTCGCCCGCATCCAGTTCACCCCGGACCTGGTCCCGAGCGACATCGTGGGCACCCGGGTGTACCACCCCTCCCGCGAGGCCTTCGACGTCGAGCTCGGCCCGGTGTTCGTCAACTTTCTGCTCGCCGACGAGATCAACAGGGCTCCGGCCAAGGTCCAGTCGGCGCTGCTGGAGGTCATGGCCGAGAGGCAGGTGACCCTCGCCGGGGAGACCCATCCGCTGCCGAGGCCGTTCATCGTGCTGGCCACCCAGAACCCGATCGAGTCGGAGGGCGTCTACCCCCTCCCCGAGGTCCAGCGCGACCGGTTCCTGTTCAAGGTCCGCGTCACCCATCCCAGCGCCCACGAGGAGCTGGAGATCCTGCACCGGATGAGCGTGACCCCGCCGATCCCCAGGCCGGTGCTCGACCCCGCGCGGCTGGCCGCGCTGCAGGCCATGGCCGACCAGGTCTCGGTCCACCAGCTCGTCGCCGACTACGTGGTCAGGCTCGTGATGGCCACCCGCTCCCCCGCCGAATACGGCCTGCCCGAGCTGCAGGAGAACATCGAGATCGGCGTCAGCCCCCGGGCCACCCTCGGCCTGGTCGCCGCGGGACGCGGCCTGGCGCTGCTGCGCGGCCGCGACTACCTGCTCCCCGACGACGTGCGCGACGTGGCGGTGGACGTGATGTCCCACCGGCTGATGCTCACCTTCGACGCCATCGCCGACGGGATCGACCCCGAGGACGTGGTCCGCCAGATCCTCGCCGCGGTGCCGCCCCCGCTCGTCGTCTGGAACCAGGGCCCCCGGTGACCGGCCTCGAAGGCGCCGGCGATCCCGACCTGGGTACGGCCGAGCAGGCGTTGCGGCGGCTGGAGCTCACCATCGTCCGGCGCCTGGACGGGCTGCTGCAGGGCGCCCACCAGGGGCTCCTCCCCGGCCCTGGAAGCGAGTTCGGCGACAGCCGCGTCTACGTGCCCGGCGAGGACGACATCCGGCGGATGGACTGGTCGGTGACCGCCCGCACGACCGTCCCGCACGTGCGCGACCTGATCGCCGACCGGGAGCTGGAGACCTGGGCCCTGGCGGACCTGTCGCCCAGCATGGACTTCGGCACCGCCGGCATGGAGAAGCGGGACCTGGTCGTGGCCGCCGTCGGGGCGATCGGCTTCCTGTCGGGCCGGATCGGCAACCGCTTCGGCACGTACGTCCTGCACGACGAGTACGTCCACCGGATGCCCGCCAGGAGCGGCCGCCCGGCGCTGTACGGCCTGCTGCACTCGCTGATGGACGCCCCCAGGGGCCGGGTCGTCGCCGGTGCCCCCGACCTGGCCGAGGCGATCGAGATCCTGGCCTCGGCGCGGCGGCGGCGCGGTCTGCGGGTGATCGTCTCCGACTTCCTCGACCCCGAGCCCACCCTCGATCCCGGCCTGGAGCTGCCCTGGGAGCGGCCGATCCGCCGGCTCGCCGCCCACCACCAGGTGCTGGCCGTCGAGGTGATCGACCCTCGCGAGCTGGAGCTGCCGCCGGTGGGGCTGGTCAGCATGACCGACCCGGAGACGGGGCGGAGCCGCCAGATCCAGCTCACGCCCAGGGTCCGCCAGGCGTACGCGGAGGCCGCCGCCGCGCAGCGGATGACCAACCAGGTGGCGTTGCGCCGCTGCGGGGTGGCCCACCTGGTGCTGCGCACCGACCGCGACTGGGTGTTCGACATCGCGCAGTTCGTGCTGCGGCAGCGTCGCATGGCGCACCTGACCCATCGGCCCCCGAGGTCGGGAGCGACACGGTGACCTTCCTCTCTCCGGCCTGGCTGTGGCTGTTCGCCGCGCTGGCGCTGCTCGTGGCCGGCTACGTGGCCGCCCAGTTCGCCCGGCGCCGCTACGCGCTGCGCTTCACCAACCTGCCCCTGCTGACGCTGGTGGCCCCGGCCGGGCCCGGCTGGCGGCGGCACGTGGCCCCGGCGCTGTTCCTCGTCATGATGAGCCTGCTGATCGTGGGCGCGGCCCGTCCCGCCGACTCGGTGCGCATCCCCCGCGACCGGGCGACGATCATCATCGCGCTGGACGTCTCGCTGTCGATGGAGGCCGACGACGTCCAGCCGAACCGGATCACCGCGGCCAAGGAGGCCGCCCAGAAGTTCGTCGCGGACCTGCCGGAACGGTTCAACGTCGGGCTGGTCGCCTTCGCCCGTTCCGCGTCGGTCGTGGTCTCGCCCACCACCGACCACCAGGCGGTCGGCACCTCCCTCGGCACCCTCAGCACCCGGGCGGGCACCGCGATCGGCGAGGCGGTGTTCAGCTCCCTGGAGTCGCTGCGCTCCTTCGACCAGCAGGCGGTGACCGACCCGCCCCCGGCCGCGATCGTGCTGCTGTCCGACGGCGACAACACCTCGGGACGTTCGGTGGCCGAGGCGATCGACTCGGCCAAGGCCGTACGGGTCCCGGTCTCCACGATCGCCTACGGCACCCAGGAGGGGACGGTCTCGATCGACGGCCGCGACGTGAACGTGCCGGTGAACAAGGCCACCCTGCAGACCCTGTCGGAGGGCACGGGCGGCCGGGCCTACGAGGCGGAGTCGGGCAGCGAGCTGAAGCAGGTGTACGAGCAGATCGGCACCTCGCTGGGCTACCGGACGGTCAACCAGGAGATCACCCAGTGGTTCGTGGTGGCGGCGGTCCTGGCCGGGCTGCTGACCGCCGGGGTGTCCCTGCTGCTGGGGTCGCGGATCCCCTGACCCTCGCGCCCCTCATCCGGCGGGGGCGGGCGTACGGGCGGTGGTCGCGGCCGGGGGGTGCCGGGGGCCCGGGGGCAGGGCCGAGGGCGCCGGGGGTACGGCCGGGGCGCGGCCGCCCTGAGCCGGTCCCGGCCGTTGGTAACGTTCTACGACGTGGCACATTACTTCGAGGAGCGTCCGGAGACCGCGGGCCGTCCCGGCTCGGTCACGCTCGTGCTCCCCGACCTCCATCTGAGACTGGAGACCGACAGCGGGGTGTTCTCCGCCGAGCGCGTCGACCAGGGCACCCGGATCCTGCTGGAGAGCGTCCCCCCTCCGCCTCCGGGCGGCGACCTGCTCGACCTGGGCTGCGGCTACGGGCCGATCGCGCTGACGATGGCCTCGCGCGCCCCGGAGGCGACGGTCTGGGCGGTGGACGTCAACCGCAGGTCGATCGAGCTGTGCGCGAGAAACGCCAGGGCCGCCTCCCTTGACAAAGTAAGGTCGATGCATGTCGACGAGGTCCCGCCGGAGGTGCGGTTCTCCGCCATCTGGTCCAATCCGGCGATCCGCATCGGCAAGGCCGCGATGCACGAGATGCTGACCCGCTGGCTGTCACGCCTCACCCCGGACGGCGTCGCCCACCTGGTGGTCCAGAAGCACCTGGGCTCCGACTCCCTGCAGCGCTGGCTGAACGAGCGAGGCTGGCCCGCCGAGCGCGTGGCCTCCCGCTCCTCGTACCGGATCCTCCGGGTGGAGGCGCGCCCGGAGGCGGAGCCGCGGTGAGCCCTCCCGCTCCCCCGCGAGCACGCCTGCGCGACGGGCATGAGCGGACGGGCACGAGCGGACGGGCACAGGGCACAGCCGGCCGGGCACGAGCGGACACGGGGCGGCGGCACGGTGGCGGGCGAGAAGCGGATCACCGCGAAACACGCGGAACGAACGAGGAACGACGAGGAACGGTGAACGACCGATGACGGCGAACCCGCGCAGGCAGCTGCGCCCGACCGATGTCAAGCGCCTCAACCGCACCTGGCGGAGGAACACCGAGGGGCGGCTGGCCCTGATCCTGGAGTCGGTGACCGGCCCGTTCAACATCGGCTCCATCTTCCGCACGGCCGCCGCCTTCGGCGTGGAGCGGATCTGGCTGGCGGGCAACGCCACGCCGCCGACCAACCCCAAGGCGCAGAAGACCGCGCTGGGCACCGACCGCCTGGTGGCCTGGGAGGAGCCGGTCCCCGTCCTGGAGGCCGTACGGGCGGCCAAGGAGGACGGGTTCGCGGTGGTCGCGGTGGAGCTGACCGGGGACGCCGTGCCGCTGTCCGAGGCCAAGCTGGGCGGGGACGTGTGCCTGGTGGTGGGCAGCGAGGATCACGGGTGCTCCCCCGCGCTGCTGGAGGCCGCCGACGGCGTCTGCTACATCCCGCAGGTCGGCCGGGTCGGCTCGTTCAACGTCGCGGTGGCGGCGGCGATCGCGGTGGCCGAGGCCCGCCGCCAGGAGTGGGCGGGCAAGGTGCCGCCCGAGGAGTGAGGGCGCGCGGCCGCCGGACCGGTCACGGCGCCCTGTTCTCGTCCGTTCCCGGCCCGACGGCCGCGCGCCCGGCACGGTCACGCCCGTCGTGCCCGTCATGCTCGCCGTGGCCAGCGCGATCACCCCCGTCATGGCCGTCACGCTCGCCGCGGCCGGCGTGCTCACCGCGGCCGTCGTGGCCGTCGTGGCCGTCGTGGTCCCGGTCGCCGTCGAGCGGGACCTTCTCCCCGCCGTACGCCCTGCTCATCATGGCGCGCAGCCTGCGGAGCGGGTGATGCTTCCCGTTGTGCGCCGGGACACCGTCCCCGTCGCCGTCCTCGGCCGTCCCCGCGAGGATCGGGACCGGCTCCTTGCCCCGCACCTGGGCCTCGATGGACTCCATGGGCGGGACGTGGACCTCGATGTACTCCCCCGTGGGACGGCGCTTGATCACACCGGTCTCCACGCCGTGCCCGAGAGCCTCGGCGTCGCGGCGCTGCAGGCCCAGGCAGATCCGGTAGGTGACGTAGTACGCCACGGCCGGACCGAGGAAGACCAGGACCCTGCCGGTGTAGATGATCTCGTTTATCGAGAGGCGGGAGTTCGCGGCGATCACGTCGGTGGCGGCCATCAGCCACAGGACGCCGTAGAACGTGACCGCCGACATGCCGATCGCGGTGCGGTGCGGGTTGTTGCGGGGGCGGTCGACGATGTTGTGCTCGCGGCGGTCCCCGGTGATCCATTGCTCGGCGAACGGGTACAGGACCAGGCCCAGCAGGATGATCCCCAGCGGGAGCAGCGCCGGGACGATCACACTCATCGGCAGCGTGAAGCCCAGGAAGTTGATCTCCCAGGAGGGCATCAGGCGCAGCGAGCCGTCCAGGAACGCCAGGTAGAAGTCGGGCTGGGAGCCCGCCGAGATGTCGGACGGCGTGTAGGGGCCGTACAGCCAGACGGGGTTGATCTGGGCGAAGGTGCCCAGCAGCGCGATGACGCCGAAGGTGAACATGAAGTAGGCGCCCGACTTGGCCATGAAGGAGGGGTAGGTGGGCGCGCCCACCACGTTGTCGTTGGTGCGGCCCTTGCCCGGCATCTGCGTGTGCTTCAGCACCCACGTCAGGATCAGGTGGGCGGTGATGAGCGCCAGCAGGATGCCCGGCAGGAGCAGGATGTGGATCGAGTAGAACCTCGGGATGATCTCGTCTCCGGGATACTCGCCGCCGGTGAGGAAGAAGGTGAGCCAGGTGCCGACCAGCGGCAGTGACTGCGCCACGCCGGCGGTGATCCGCAACCCGGCACCGGACAGGAGGTCGTCGGCCAGCGAGTAGCCGGTCAGGCCCTCGAGCAGGGAGAGGGCCAGCAGCGCGACGCCGATCAGCCAGTTCAGCTCGCGCGGCTTGCGGTACGCCCCGTTGAAGAAGATCCGGAGCATGTGGATCATCATGCCGCCGATGAACAGCAGGGCGGCCCAGTGGTGCATCTGCCGCATCAGCAGGCCGCCGCGCACGTCGAAGCTGATGTCCAGTGTCGAGGCGTACGCCTCGGACATCGCGATGCCCTTGAGCGGCGAGTAGGAGCCGTTGTAGACGACCTCCTCCATGACGGGCTTGAAGAAGAACGTCAGGAACGTGCCGGTCAGCAGCAGGATGACGAACGAGTAGAGAGCGATCTCGCCCAGCAGGAAGGTCCAGTGGTCGGGGAAGATCTTCCGCATGTTCCGCTTGAGGAATCCCGCCGTGCCGAGACGGTCGTCGGCGAACCCGCTCACGCTCGCCAGGCGTCCGGACGTGCTTCCCTTGCTCATGCGCGGCCTCCGTTCTCACGGACCTCCGCCTCGACGTCGCCGCGCCCCGGAGAACCGGAGACCGGAAACCGGAAATCAGGCGAAACGGCGAGGTCGGCCGTGGACAACCAGGTATCTCCCATCATCCACGGCGATGGGCAGGTCAGGGCAAAGCCCTGCCCGGGGTCCGGCCGCGTCGGGGCCGTCTCCGTGTCCCTTCCGGAGCCTTGTGATCCAAACGTTCACCCGCCCGCGATGACGCGTCCAGCTCGCAGGGGGCATACTCCTGCACGTGCAACGCCGTTACCCCTTCCTCGACCATCCCGGCCCCCTGCCCTTCGCCCACCGGGGTGGAGCCGCCGAGGGCAGGGAGAACACCTTCCCCGCCTTCGAGCGGGCCGTGGAGCTCGGCTACACCTACCTGGAGACCGACGCGCACGCCACCGCCGACGGGGTGCTGCTGGCCTTCCACGACCACACCCTGGACCGGGTGACCGACCGCCGGGGCCGGATCGCCGAGCTGCCGTACCGGCTGGTGCGCGAGGCGCGGATCGGCGGCGTGGACGAGATCCCGCTGATGGAGGACCTGCTGGGCTCGTGGCCCGAGGCGCGCTTCAACATCGACGTCAAGGAGTCGGCGGCCATCGCGCCGCTCGCCCGGGCGATCGGCAGGACCGCCTCCCACGACCGGATCTGCCTCACCTCCTTCTCCGAGGCGCGGCTCGCCAGGGCCCGCGCCGCGATCGGCCGCGAGGTGTGCTCCTCACTGGGCCCGCGCGGCGTGGCGACCCTGCGCGCCGCCGCCACCACCTCCGGGTACGGCCGCCTGCTCGCCCGCCTGGCCCGCGCGGGCGTGCCGTGCGCGCAGGTGCCGGTGGGCTTCCGCGGCCTGCGGATCACCACGCCCGCCCTGATCCGCACGGCCCACGCGCTCGGCATGCAGATCCACGTGTGGACCGTCAACCACACCGGAGTGATGGAACGCCTGCTCGATCTCGGCGTGGACGGCCTGATGACCGACAACATCTCGGGGCTGCGCGACGTGCTGGAGTCCCGCGGCCAGTGGTATCCAGGTCGTCTCGCCGCGTAAGCCGCGTGAGCCGCGTGAGCCGCGTAAGCCGCGCGGGCGCGAGTCCCCTCCCCGCCCGTTCCCCGTTCCCCGCTCCCCCGGTTCCCCCGATTCCCCTCCCCCGCCCCCCGACAGACCGAGGACCGCTCATGACCTCCGAACAGGCCGTCGAGGACTCCCCCCAGTCCCGGCGCCGCGAGCAACGCGGCTGGTACTTCTACGACTGGGCGAACTCCGCCTTCCCGACCACCGTCCTGACGGTCTTCCTCGGCCCCTACCTGACGACGATCGCGGAGACCGCCGCGCAGGGAAGCCAGTACGTGGACGTGATCGGGTTCGACGTGCGGCCCAGCGCCTACTACTCCTTCGTGGTGGGCTTCGCGGCCGTCCTGCAGATCATCCTGATGCCCGTCGTGGGCGCGCTGGCCGACCACACCGGCCGCAAGAAGGAGCTTCTCGGCCTCTTCGCCTACCTCGGCGCCGGTGCGACCGTCTGCTTCTGGTTCGTCGCCGACGGGCGCTACCTGCTGGGCGGCGCGCTGTTCCTGGTGTCCAGCGTCGCCTTCGCCGCCGCGTTCGTGATCTACAACTCGTTCCTGCCGGAGATCGCCACGGCCGACGAGCGCGACAAGGTCTCCGCCAGGGGATGGGGTTTCGGCTACCTCGGCGGCGGCCTGCTGCTCGCCCTCCATCTGGTGCTCTTCCTCTACCACGAGTCCTTCGGCGTCGCCGAGGGCGAGGCCGTGCGCATCGCCCTGGCGTCCGCGGGCCTGTGGTGGGGCGGGTTCACGATCATCCCGCTGCTGCGGCTGCGCAACCGGCGAGGACTCGCCCCCGGCATCGAGACGACCGCCCAGGCCGTGACCGGCAGCTTCCGCCAGCTGGGCCGCACGACCAGGGATCTGCGGCGCTACCCGCTGACCCTGGGCTTCCTGATCGCCTATCTCATCTACAACGACGGCGTGCAGACCGTCATCTCCTTCTCGGCCACCTATGCCGACAAGGAGCTCGGGCTGGACCAGGAGGTGCAGATCCAGGCGATCCTGATGGTGCAGTTCGTGGCCTTCTTCGGCGCGCTGCTGCTCGGCCGGCTCGCCGCCTCGTACGGGGCCAAGCGGGTCGTGATGGTCGCGCTGATCGCCTGGATCGCCGTGGTGGCCGTGGCCTACTTCCTGCCCAGGGGTTCGGACTTGCCGTTCTTCGCGCTGGCGTTCGCCATCGCGATCGTGATGGGCGGGACCCAGGCCCTGTCGCGATCACTTTTCTCCCACGTGATCCCGAAGGGCAAGGAGGCGGAGTACTACAGCCTGTACGAGATCAGCGACAAGGGCTCGACGTTCCTCGGCTCGTTCACCCTCGGCCTGGCGCTCCAGCTGACCGACAGCTACCGCCTGGGCATCATCTCTTTGGTGATCTTCTTTGTGCTCGGTTTCGTACTGCTCGCCCTCATCGACCTGCCAAAGGCCATCAGAGCGGCGGGAAACCGGGTGCCGGAACGCATCTGAGAAACCCCCGAAAAGAGGGCCCTTCACAGACCGGGTCAAGAACGTGCGATTGGATCACCCTGTCTGTGGGAATCCACACACGGTATCAAGCGTTGTACGCCGTGGGAGACGAACCCCTCACGACGGGGCCCTCAGGAGGCATTCAGACATGGGCGAGCGTGCGCTACGCGGCACCAGACTCGGGGCGACCAGCTACGAGAACGACCGCAACACCGATCTGGCCCCGCGCCAGGAGGTGTCCTACACCTGCCCGAAGGGTCATCGATTCGACGTTCCGCTTGCCGCTGAAGCCGAGATCCCGGCGACCTGGGAGTGCCGCATGTGCGGCGCGACCGCCCTCCGGGTGGACGGCGAACTGCCGGAGGCAAAGAAGGCCAAGCCCCCACGGACGCACTGGGACATGCTGCTGGAGCGCCGCACGATCGAGGACCTGGAGGAGGTGCTCAACGAGCGCCTGGCGATTCTACGCGCCCAGCGCCGCAAGAGCGCCTGACCGATTCGGAGAGTTCGGAGAGTCGCGGACCCTCGGCCCCCACCAGGGCCGGGGGTCCTCGCTTCCCCGCTCCCGGAGGCCCGGCCCGGCCGCGGAAGGGCATCCGGCCCCGCCCCCGGCGGAGGCCCGAGCGGAGGCCCGAGGGGGAAGTGGCCCAATCGACTGGGGCGGCATTGGCTCTTAAGATCGGCCCTTTCCTCCCCTAGTGTCACTCCCATGACCACTTCTACCAGCGAGGACACCGGCGGCACCGCATCGACGGCCCGCGGAAGAGCCTCGGCGCTGCGGGCTCTGCACGTACCCGGCCGTCCGCTGGTGGTCCCCAACGTCTGGGACGCCGCGTCGGCCCGCGCCGTCGAGGCGGCGGGCTTCCCGGTGATCGCCACCGGCAGCGCCGCGATCGCCTCGGTGCTCGGGTACGAAGACGGCGAGGAGACGCCCGTCGGGGAGATGCTGGCCGCGATCGCCCGGATCGGCCGCTCGGCCGGCCTGCCCGTCACCGCCGACATGGAGCGCGGCTACGGGCTGGAGCCCGCGGAGCTGGTCGAGCGGCTCGCCGCCACGGGGGCGTCCGGCTGCAACCTGGAGGACTCCGACCCCCGTACCGGGGCGATGGCCGACGCCGGCGAGCAGGCCGCCTACCTCGGCGCCGTCAGGGCCGCCGCGACCGCCGCGGGCGTGGACCTGGTGATCAACGCCCGGGTCGACACCTACATCCACGGCACGGGGAGCGCCGAGGAGAGGCTGGCCGAATCGGTGCGGCGGGGCCGCCGCTACCTGGAGGCGGGCGCCGACTGCATCTATCCGATCTTCGCGGCCGAGGCGGGGGCCGTCCGCGCGCTGGTCGAGGGGATCGGCGGGCCGGTCAACATCCTTTTCCGCCCCGGCACGCCGTCGCTCGCCGAACTGGCGGACCTCGGGGTGGCCCGCGTGAGTTTCGGCCACGGCCTGCACGAGGCCGTACGGGCGTACGCGGCCCGGATGCTCGCGGCGATCCGGGACGGTGAGAGCCCCTACCCTCCGGGGCTGTCCGCGCCCTGACCCCGGCGCCCCGACCCCGGCGTCCCGGCACCTACCTGACCCCGGCGTCCCAGGCACCTGACCCCGGCGTCCCAGGCACCTGACCCCGGCGTCCCGGCACGGCCTCCCCGGCGCCCGGCTCAGAGGCGCAGTTTCCCCTGGGCGCCGCCACGCCACTCCACCAGCAGGACGGTCGCGTCGTCCTGCAGCCTCCCGTCGTGGTACTCCAGCACGCCGCGGACCAGGCGGCGCAGGGTCTCCGGTACGGGAAGGCCATCGGCGTTGCGGCGGATGATGAAGTCGACGAAGCGCTCCAGGCCGAACTCCTGCCCCAGCCGGTTGCGGGCCTCGGTCATGCCGTCGGTGTAGAGGAGCACGCGGTCGCCGGGTTCGAACTGCTCCCTGCACGGGGTCACGGCCAGCCCCAGGCCGAGACCCATCGGGTGAGCGGGCGGGCACTGCAGGGTGGCGACCCAGCGCCCTCTCCTGATCACCACCGGAGGGTGGTGTCCCCGGTTGACCCAGGTGAACACGCCGGTACGCATGTTCAGGTCGGCCAGGATCCCGGTGGCGAAGCGGTTGCCCAGGCCGAACTCCTCGATCAGCACCTCCTCGATCCCCTCGCTGACCTCGACGAGGTCGGCGCCCTGGCGGCGGCGGTTGCGGCAGGCGGCCACCGCGAGGTTCGCGGTCAGTCCCGCGGACGCGTCGTGGCCCATCGCGTCGAAGATGGCCAGGTGGACGGAATCGCCGGCCAGCGCGTAGTCGAAGGCGTCGCCGCCGAGCTCGTAGGCCGGTTCGAGCGCGGCGCCGATCACCACCTTCTCGGTGGCGAAGGTGAGAGGCGGCAGCAGGTTCCACTGCATCTCTGCGGCGACGTTCATCGGCCGGGTCCGCACCAGCCGGGCGTAGGAGTCGCTCTGGGAGTGCTTGCTCACCACCAGCATCGCGGTGATGGACGCGAGATGCCTCATGTCCTCCTGGGCCCGTTTCGCGTTCGTCCCCGGCCGGAGGCTGACCCGCAGTATCCCGAGGCGTTCGGTGCCGTCGAGCAGCGGCACCCACCAACGGCCCGGTTCGTCTTCCGAGGAGGGCCTGGACAGGACGCGCACCTCCTGGAAGGCCCGGCCCGCCAGGGTCCCGTCGATCCGCAGCTCGCCCTTCTCCCGCTCCGTCTCCTCACCGGCGCCACGGCCGGTCAGCGGGCGCAGCACGTCCTGCTGCAGGTCGGCCAGGTAGATCAGCACGTCGTGCAGCCCGACGTGGGCGGCGTGCTCCTCGACGAGGGCCGGCAGATCCTCCATCGCGCTCATGTGGCTGGCCTCGGCCAGTCCCGCGAGCATTCTCGCGCGTCCTTCGTAGGGCCTCATCCTGCCGTTCCCGCGATTCCCGTCCGTTCGCGGTACAGATGACATGGATCCGTCCACGACCACTCCTCGACACTCACGCCACCACCGGGCGTCCGGCGCGGGCGGCGCGTCCGGCGTCCATCCAGGACCCCTACCCCCGCCGGGGGGATTGACCCGGCTCCCCCGCGCCCCCTCCGGGAAACCGGTGGATCACCACTCGTCGGCGGGCAGGTCGACGCCGTCGACGCGGTCGTAGATCACCACTCCGTCGGACAGCCTGACCACGCGCACCCTCCTGGCGAGCCCGGCCGTCTCCAGGTCACGAGCCGAACGCACCGCGTGCCGGGGGAAGTGGTAGCGGTCGCGGGTGCTCCCGTGCGGCTCGTCGCGCTCGCAGAGGACCTCGTAGCGGTCCTCCGGCCATATCGGAGGCGGCGGCGTCTTCCGTCCTTGACCGGTGAACCTGGTCATCGACCCTCCTCCTCTCGGAATGTTCACTTCACGTGAGCGGAACAGTCACCGAGTGATCGTTTTAGACATTCTTAATCACCCCATTATGGCCATTCGGAACCTCAGAACTGTAAGGTGAGCACCCCTCGCAGTGATTGGTCGGTCAACCAATCGCGACCCGGGCCAGCCCACGACCGATCCCGCACGCCGCCGGACCCGACCTCTCTTTGGCACGTTCCAATCCTCCCCCGCCCGCCAGGAGCCCGCCATGCCTGCCATCGACCATTTCGCCTACGGGTTCGTCACGCCGGCGGCCTCGTACATCATGTCGAGTATCGGCTGCCTGCTGGGGCTGCTGCTCACCGCGCGGGCACGCGGGGCGGAGGACGGCTCGCGCGCGCTCTGGCTCGGCGGCGCGGCCCTGTCCATCGGCGGGACCGGCATCTGGGTGATGCACTTCATCGCGATGATGGGCTTCGACGTGCAGGGCACGCCGATCCGCTACGACGTACCGCTGACCGTCGCGTCCGCGCTGCTCGCCGTCGTCGTCGTCGGCGCCGGCCTTCTCCTGGTCTCGCGCAGGGAGGACAGCACCGGCGCGCTCCTCGGCGGCGGGCTGCTCACCGGCCTGGGCGTGGCGGGGATGCACTATCTGGGCATGGCGGCCGTAAGCATGTCCGCGCACGTGAGCTACGACCCCCTCCTGGTCGGGTTGTCGCTGCTCATCGCCGTGGTCGCGGCGACGGTGGCGCTCTGGTTCAGCGTGCGCGTACGCGGGGCGCTCGCCACCACCGGCGCCGCCCTGCTGATGGGACTCGCGGTTAATGGGATGCACTACACCGGCATGTTCGCCATCGGCGTCGGTACGCACGACGACGCCGCGCCGGCGAGCGGGGCGCAGGGGATGGACTTCATGCTGCCCCTGCTCGTCGGGATCAGCCTGCTCACCCTCGGACTGCTCCTGGCCATCTTCCTGTCCCCCTCCGAGCAGGAGCTGCGCGAGGACGCGGAACTCCAGTCGCAGCTGCGGCGCGACCGCGCGGGCGACGACCGCCACCCCGCCGGGCCGATGGAACCCCACGCGCAGCCGAACCGGCGGCGCGAGCCCTCCCTGTTCGACGACCACGGCCCCGGGCGCTGACCGGGCACCCTCTCGGACACCGGGCACCCTCTTGGACAGAGGGCCCGGCTGGACAAGGGGCCCGGCTGGACAAGGGGCCCGGCTGGACAAGGGGCCCGGCTGGACAAGGGGCCCGGCGAAAACCCGTGGCGTCGGCGGCCGCCCCGACGGCACACTGCCCGCGTGAGCGAAGCATCGGGCCGCACGGTGAGCGCCCTCGTGACGGCCGGCGACGAGTGGCTGGGAACGGTCGGGCCGTTCCCGGTGGCCGACCCCTGGTGGGCCGAGGTCGGATCGGTCGTGGCCCACCTGGAGGAGGTGCTCGGCACGCCCGTGGTGGTGCTGCGCCTGGTCGACGCCGAGGATCGGGACCGCGGCCCCCGTGAGGGCCACACGACCTACCACGTCGAGGCCCTCGGCCGCCCCACGGCCGGTCCGGCCCCCTTCGGGCCCGGCGCCCCGGACACGGCCGGGAGGCCGCCCGCGGACCTGACGACCCCCGTGGCGCACCGGGCGGAGTGGGCGAAGGCCTCGGGGGTGCGCGAGGCGCTGGGCTGGGCCCGGACCGCGCTACGCGAGGCGGGCAGGCCCGCCGAGGGGCCCGCGCGCCAGGTGAAGACGTGGAACCTGGCGGGGCTGTTCCGCATCCCCACGGGCTCGGGGCCGGTCTGGCTGAAGATCACTCCTGGTTTCGCCGCCGACGAGGCCCGCGCGATCGGGATGCTCGCGGCGGAGGATCCCGGCCTGGTGCCCGGCGTCGTGGCGGCCGACACCCCGAACCGGCGGGTGCTCCTGGAGCACGTGCCCGGCGGCGACTGTCACGGGGCACCTCGGGAGATCGTCGCCGAGGCGGCGAGCCGGCTGGCGAGGGCGCAGGCGGCCCTCGCCGGGCGCGGGGGCGCCGGACAGCTCGGCGGGCTGCCCGACCGCACCCCCTCGGCCCTGGCCGCCCTGGTGGGCGGGCTGCTCGACGGGGAGGCGGCCGGCGACCTGGACACCGGGGAGCTGCGCCTGGCCCGCCGGCTGGCCGGCCGCCTGCCGTCGCTGGTCGCCGCGCTGGAGTCCTGCGGCCTGCCGTGCACGCTGGTGCACGGCGACTTCCACCCGGGCAACTGGGTGTCGGGGCCGCGCGGCACCGTCGTGCTGGACTTCGCCGACAGCCACTACGGCCACCCCGCCCTCGACGGGCTGCGACCCCGCGACTTCCTGCCCGCCGACCGCTGGGAGGCGGCGGCGGAAGCCTGGTGCGAGACGTGGGCGGCGAGCGTCCCCGGCTGTGACCCGGCCCGCGCGCTGATCCTGGCGGAACCGCTGCAGCATCTCGCGTACGCCCTCCGCTACCAGGAGTTCCTCGACAACATCGAACCCAGCGAGCGGCGCTACCACGAGGGTGACCCGGCGCGGGCCGTCCGCGCGGCCGTGGCCGCCGCCGAGATGGCCGGCCTCCTCTGAGGAGGTCTCCCCCGCGTCCACGGGCCTTTCCTCGCCCACGGGACCGGGACCGGGACCGGGAGCGGTGGCGGCCGGTGGGCGGGCGGCCCGTCACTCACCCGCGCACAGCGCGGGAGCCTTCTTGTGCGGGTAGACGTGGTCCAGCTCGTGGCCGGGCGGCAGGACGCAGCGGCGCTCGCCGGGCTCGGTGTGCGGGCACCGGGGCGCGTCGACGCGGCGCGGCAGCGTCGCCGTCTCCTCGCTCCCGCCGTCGGCGGCGGCGGCCTCGTCAGTCATGACACGTGTCCTTCTGTGACATCCGGGCCGCGGCGGCCGGACGGTGGGGGGGCCGGGACGACGGTCCGCGCGGAGCGCGTCCGGGGGAGGCTCGGGACGGATCCCGCGAGGGCGCCTTCCCCGCGGCCGGCCGCACGTGCGGCGCAGCGACCCATCCTCGCGAGTTCTGGATGTCCAGAACAAGTCATCGACGCTGCTCCGTTTGGTCGCTGTCAAAAGTCGGCACCCGTGCGCCGAGGGCGCGGCGACCAGTCTTCCAGAGTTCCCCCCGGCCGCGCGAGGGGGAAAACCACGCGATCGTCGATCACTCAACCGCTGTTTCGGCCGTATTCCTCGGCGGTTTCGGTCACATCACCGACTCAGGAGGCAGGCGTCCGCGGCCCTCGCGCAGGTCGCCGCCCCCTCGCCGGCCATAGCCCCAGAAAGCCATCAAGGCCCCCATAACATCGCGATAGGGATTCTTTGGGAGATCCCTCCGCGGGCCTCTCCCCCATACCTTGACATCACCCCTCACAAGGAGTGTTCATGTTACGTCGAGGTACCCTCCTGACCGGCGCCGCTACCGTGGCCCTGTACCTGGTCGCCACCGTGGCGCCCGCCGTCGCAGCATCCGCCCCCCCTGCCCCCCAGCCTCCCGCGGCCATGCTCGACGCCCTCCAGCGCGACCTCGGCCTCACCGCCGAACAGGCCGTCCAGCGCCTGGCCAACGAGCACCGCGCGGCCGCCTCCGAGGCCGCCCTGACCCAGGAGCTCGGCGCCGAGTACGCCGGCGCCTGGCTCAACGGTGACGCCTCCCAGCTCTCCGTGGCGACCACCGACGCCACCGACGCGGGCGCCATCAGGGCCAAGGGCGCGCAGCCCGTGATCGTCGGCCGTTCCCTCGCCAACCTCGAGGCCGTCAAGGCCAAGCTCGACGGGGCGTCGGCGGAGGCGAAGGCGGGCGCGTCCCTCTGGTACGTCGACGTCACGACCAACAGTGTCGTGATCCTCGCCGGCAGCCAGGCCGCGGGCGAGGCCCTCGCCGCCGCCGCGGGCGCCGACAAGGGCGTCGTGAAGGTGGTGCCCTCCACCGAGCAGCCCCAGGCCTTCATCAACATCATCGGCGGCAACGCCTACTACATCGGCAGCAGCCGCTGCAGCATCGGCTTCTCCGCGCGCCGGGGCAGCGCCCCCGGCTTCGTGACCGCCGGCCACTGCGGCAGGGCGGGAGCCACCACCAGCAGCCCCTCCGGCACCTTCTACGGCTCGTCGTTCCCCGGCAACGACTACGCCTGGGTCTCCACCCCCGGCCACACCGTGACCCCCTACGTCCGCGGCTCCGGCGGCGCCAACGTCACCGTGCGCGGCTCCACCCAGGCCTCGGTCGGCGCCTCGATCTGCCGCTCCGGCTCCACCACCGGCTGGCGCTGCGGCGTCATCCAGCAGCACAACGCCAGCGTGCGGTACTCGCAGGGCACGGTGAGCGGCCTGACCCGCACCAGCGCGTGCGCCCAGCCCGGCGACTCCGGCGGCTCGTTCATCTCCGGCAGCCAGGCCCAGGGGGTCACCTCCGGCGGCTCGGGCAACTGCAGCGTCGGCGGCACGACCTACCACCAGCCGGTCAACGAGATCCTCTCGGCGTACGGGCTGACGCTCGTCACCGGCTGATCTCGCCTCCTCACCAGCTGCTCCCCGTGAGCAACCCCCCGATGGCCGAGGAGGCCGGCTAGAGATGTCCAGAATCATTCGCTTCGGCGTCGCCCTCATCCTGGGGCTGGCCTTCCTGGTGACGGTCACCCCCGCCCAGGCGGCGCCCGCCCACGCGGCGGACGCCCGCACCGCAGTGGTTCGCGTGCTCAGATACGACGCGAGCAGGGCCGCGGAGTTCCGGTCCGCCGTCGACCAGGCGGCCCAGATCTGGAACTCCAGTGTCTCGAACGTACGACTGGTGGCCGGCAGCCCCGCGGACTTCGTGGTGCTCGCCGACAACGGCTGGCCCCGTGCGCAGCCCACCAGCCTGGGTCGCGGAACGGTGTGGATGGGACGGCAGGCGACCGCGCAGGGCCACAACCCGCTGCGGATCGCCGCCCACGAGATCGGCCACATCCTGGGCCTGCCCGACCGGCGTACCGGCCGGTGCACGGACCTGATGTCCGGCGCGAGCGCGGGCACGAGCTGCACCAACCCGAACCCGAACGCGGCGGAGAGAGCCGAGGTCCAGCGCAACTTCGCCGGATTCACCCCGGCGATCGACTTCGGTCAGATCTATGTCGACAGCCCCGAGCACGCGGCGTCCCCGTCCTAGACAGACGCCCGCGAGCACCTCGCCGGTCCGGCCGTTCCCTCGGCCGGGCCGGCGAACCCGTGTCCGGGGACCGGCCAGGGCCCGGCTCCCTGCGGGCGGGAGACCCACCGGAACGTCCCGCCCCCAGCGCGCGAAGCCCGCGTCAGAGGGGTTTCTCGAAGCAGAGGGAGCCGGGGAGCCGGTCGTAGGGAGGGAAGACGGGGATGGGGGTGTAGCCCTCCCGCTCGTACATCCGCACCGCGTCCGGCTGGCGGGGACCGGTCTGCAGGACGACCCGGGGCGCGCCCAGCGCGCGGGCCGCGTCCTCGGCGGCGGCCAGCAGGGCCCGCGCCACGCGGGTGCCCCGGTGGGACGGGGTCACGAACATCCGCTTGAGCTCCATGTCGTCACCGAGCCGGCGCAGCGCCACGTGGCCGACCGCGACGCCCTCCGCCGCGTAGGCGACCCCGGTGTAGGCGACGGTCTCCGGCTCGACGTTCATGCCGCTGGGCACGAGGCCGGCGACGGCGAGCAGGTCGGCGTAGCGGGCGTCCATCTCCTCCGTCATGGCCCGCCGGAGCGCCACGGCCGCCGTGTCGTCCCAGCCGACCGGCCGGACCTCGATCAGGCCGGTTCCCTGCGCGAACGCGGTCATGTGTGAAACCGCCCCTCTCCCCGCTCTCGCGGCCGCGGACCGCCCCGGGCTCGCCGCGGCGCGTGTCGCGCCGTCACGCCCTCACGATTCCGGGTCACGCGAAATTCCGACTTAAAAGGTAGAAAAATAGGATTTTCCTGTCAACGTCCACGGCAGGATCTCACGGACACGGCGACGCCCGAGGGTCGGCCACCGGTCACGGGGGAAGGATCCAGGCATGACCGGTTCCCACATCAGCGTCTCGGTGGACGCGCGCACCCCGCCGGAACGGGTGTTCGCCGTGCTCACCAACTGGCCCAGACACGACGAGTGGATGATCCTGACCCGGGCGCGCGTCACCGCCGGGAACGGCCACAGCGTCGGCAGCCGCCTGGAGGCCTTCACCGGGGTGGGGCCTGCCGGGTTCCTCGACACCATGGAGATCACCGAGTGGGACCCGCCGAGGAGCGTGGGGGTCCGGCACACCGGATGGCCGGTGCGCGGCACCGGGGTCTTCCGCGTGCTGCCCCGCGAGGGCGGCGGCAGCACGATCGTCTGGGAGGAGGAGCTCGACGTGCCGTTCGGCGCGGCCGGGCGGCTCGGCTGGCAGGTGATCAAGCCGCTGAACGCGGTCCTGTTCCGGTTCTCGCTGCGCCGCCTGGCCGCGCTCAGCGATCGGTGAGACCCCGGCCGGAGTCTCCGCCGCCGCCCGGCGCCCCCGCGCCACCCGGCTCGTCGCGGACGACCTCGCCGTGGACGACCGGCCCCGAGCCCGGGGGCCTCCCGGCGTCGCGCAGCACGTCGAAGGGCGAGCCCGGGCCGCCGAACGGCGAGCCGAGCCCGGCGCCCGCCGCGTTCCTGGCGACGAGGGTGCGGACCCGGCGGGCGAAGAACCAGGATCCGAGCCTGCGGACCATCGGCCGGGTGAACGGCAGCAGGCACAGGAAGCCGAGGATGTCGGTGAGGAACCCCGGGGTGAGCAGCAGCGTGCCGCCCACGAGGACCAGCCCGCCGTCGGCGAGCTCACGGTCGGGCATCCGGCCGCTCTGCAGCGCGCCCTGGAGATTGCGCCAGGCCCGGCGGCCCTCGCGGCGCACGATCCAGGCGCCGAGCAGGCTGTCGGCGAGCAGGAGGGCCACCGTCGGCCACCCGCCGATGACCTGGCCGACCTGGATGAGCACCCATATCTCGAGGACCGGCACCACGAGGAAGGTCAGGAACAGCAGAATGCGCATTTTCGCCTCAACTCGTGCGACAGCCGTACGACATGAACAACGTCCCGGAGCGGCGGCGCGTTCCGCGTTCGCTCAGCGTGGACGGCGTCCTCAGCGGACTCTCAGGATCGCGCCCCCGGGGAGTCCCGCGGCCTCGCGGGAGCGTCCCCGGCGGCCGGGACGCGGGACCGCGGGGCCGCGTCCGGGCCGTCAGGACCCCCGGGCCGCCCGGGCGGGCGCGAGACCTCGGAGCCGCGGGGTCAGCGACGGCGATCGCGGCGGCGGCGCAGGCGGGCGGGCAGGCCGGTGACGCCCCACACCGTGATCCGCCACAGGGCCTCGACCACGATGCCGCGGCTCATCTTGCTGGCCCCGACGGTGCGCTCCACGAAGGTGATGGGCACCTCCTTGACGCGCATCCCGCAGACGGCCGTACGCAGGGTCAGGTCCACCTGGAAGCAGTAGCCGCGCGACTCGACGTCGTCCAGGCTGATCTTCTCCAGGGCCGAGGCGCGGTAGGCGCGGAAGCCGGCGGTGGCGTCCCGGACCGGGAGGCCGAGCACCAGCCGGGTGTAGATGTTGGCGCCGCGCGACAGGAACTCCCGCGAGGCCGGCCAGTTGACGACCTCGCCGCCGGGCACCCACCGGGACCCGATCGCCAGGTCGGCCCCCCTGGCCAGCGCGTCCAGCAGCTTGGGCAGTTCCTCCGGCTGGTGGGAGCCGTCGGCGTCTATCTCCACGAGGACGCCGAAGCCCTCCCCCAGGCCCCAGCGGAAGCCCGCGATGTAGGCGGCGCCCAAGCCCTGCTTGGCCGGCCGGTGCAGCACGTGGACGTGGTCGTCGTCGGCCGCCAGCTTGTCGGCGATCGCCCCCGTGCCGTCGGGGCTGTCGTCGTCCGCGATCAGGAGATGGGCCTCGGGCACGGCCGCGCGCAGCCGCCGGGTGATCAGTGGCAGGTTCTCCCGCTCGTTGTACGTCGGGACGATGACGAGCACCCGACCAAGCATCCGCTCCATCACGCGTCTCCCACCTGCTGATCATCCTCCCGGTTCACGGAGCGCCCCGCGCGGGGCGTCCGGCGCCGCCAGGCGGCGGCCACGGCACCCGCACCCACAAGTATCAGGGCCCATTCGGGCAGCGCGCCCACGCGGGTGGCGACGGTTTCCGCGGTCCTGACCGGAACGGTCAGCACGTTCATGGCCGGCACCAGCTCGCCGGTCCGCCAGGCGATCGAACCGCTCGGGGTCACGTACGCCGAGATGCCGGTGATCGCGGAAGTGATCACCGCTCGATTGTGCTCCACGGCCCGCAGCTGGGACATGGCGAGCTGCTGGGGCGGCAGGTTGGTCAGGGCGTAGGTGGCGTTGTTGGTCTGCACCACCAGCGGCGTGGCACCCGTCCTGGCGGTGTCGCCCACGATGCCGTCGAAGGCCACCTCGTAGCAGTTGATCGCCCCGACGGTCACCGGGCCCAGCTTGAGGTCGCCGTCGCGGGTGCCCGCCACCGACTGCCTGCCGACCAGGGAGGCCCGCTCGAACAGGGCCAGCACGAGACCCTTGAGCGGGGTGAACTCCCCGAAGGGGACCAGTTGCTGCTTGTCGTAGTAGGCGCCGGGACCGGTGACCGGGTCCCAGACGATGCTGCGGGTCGCCCGGTTGCTCTCGCCGATCCTGACCACGGCGCCGACCAGGACGGGCACCCCGACGTCCTTGACCGCCGCGTCGATCTCGTTCCGGGCGAACTCGTCGCTCAGCGGGTCGATGTCGGTGGAGTTCTCCGGGAGCACGACCAGGTCGGGGCGGGGCGTCCTGCCCTCCCTGACGTCCCGTGCCATCTGGTGGAGCATCCGGGTGTGGTTGCCGAGGACCACAGCGGGCTCGTCGCCCAGCGGGTGCATGCCCCGGCCGGGGACGTTGCCCTGGATGACGCCGACGGTCACGTTCCTGCCCTCGTCGCCGTACCGGGGGACGGCGAGGGCCGCGGCCGGCACGGCGAGCGCCCCGGCGAGCGGCAGGACCAGCGGCAGGGCCAGCGCCCGTCCCCGGCGCGCGCGCCCGGCGGGGCGGGGGCCGGGGGACGCGGGCGGGCCCGAGGACACGGGCGCGTCCGAGGACGCCGGCGAGTCCGGGGACGCGGGCGGGCCCGAGACCGCGATCGAGCGGGAGGCCGCGATCGAGCGGAGGGCGGGGAACGAGCGCACCGCCGCCAGGGCGAGCAGGCCGCCGCACAGGGCCACCGCGAAGCTCACCAGCGGCGCCCCGCCGAGCGCCGCGTACGGGGTGAAGACCGACTCCCCCTGGCTGAAGGCCACCCGAGCCCAGGGGAATCCGCCGAAGGGGAACCGTCCCCGCGCCCACTCGGCCGCCACCCAGAGCGCGGCGCTCCACAACGGCCACAGGGGCAGCCGGGTCACCAGGGCGGTCCCCGCCCCCCAGGCGGCGTAGAAGACGCTCTCCATCGCGACCAGGCCCAGCCAGGCGTCGGCGCCGATCGGGCTCACCCAGTGCAGGCCGGGCAGCAGCAGGGCGGACCCGGCCAGGAGCCCGAGCCACGCGCCCCGGCGCGGACGGGTGCCGCGGACCGCCAGGACCGCCAGGGTCATGCCGGGCGGCGCGAGGAACCACAGCCCGAGCGGCGGGAAGGCGAGGAACATCAGCAGGCCGCCGGCCACCGCGCCCGCGACGCGGGCGGGCAGTGCCAGGCGCGAGGCAGGGGGCGGGTCCTCCACGCCGGGCGGGCCGTCCGCGGCCCCGGCCACCGGAAGGTCCGGGAGAGCGCCCGCCGGACCGCTCACCGGGCCGTCCGCCGGAACCCGCCCGGGGCCGGCCGCCGGGCCGTCCGCGGGATCGCCCGCCGCGGACCTCTCCGGTACCGGGACGGCCGTCTTGTCCTGCACCACGGGCGGGGCTCCTTGCGATGTCGTGCGGGCGGGTGGCGCCTGGTCTTCCCAGCCGGTCTTCCCAGCCGGGTTTCCTAGCCGGAACGGTACCGCCCGGCGGGCACGCCCCCAAAAGCCCTGCACCATATCAACCAGAAACAACACTAAAGCACTATAAATCGACAGAAACTTCCACAAGTGGCTCCAGATGCGGCAACGGGGCGGCCCGGGGTGTCCTTTCGACACCCCGGGCCGCCCCGACGCTTGCGGCGCTCGCACGGGAGCGGGAAGAGGGCCCGGGCGACCCTTCGGACCGGTTCCGTCCCGTCGGCGGCGAGCGCGGATTGCCGTTGTCTACTGGGTGCCCGGACCCCTCCTGGGTCCAACCCCCCGCCCGGAAGGAGTGCCCCGCCTCGACGGACTGCAGGCCCTGCGCCTGGCTGTACGGACGGGGGGATCCCCCGTCACGGGCGCAGGAGACTGCGATGTCGAAAGGCGGCCGACCGGCCAGTCCCGTGCTGGACTGGGCAGCAAACTACCGAGCCCAGCGCAGATGTCAACCGTGTCACTAACTGCGGAAACATCAAGTTTTCGCAGCTGGGACATGATCGACGAGAGCCGTCAATGGTCTCATGTGATCCGATGTCTCTCAAGTCGAGCGAGCGCGTCGGGAAGCGGACCGTCGTGCACGACGCCAAGCCGCTGGGTGGCGCGGGTCAACGCCACGTAAAGATCGCTCGCCCCGCGCGGGGACTCGTCCAGGATCAGCTCCGGTTCGACCACGACGACCGCGTCGAACTCCAGCCCCTTGGCCTCGGCGACGGTCAGCACCGCCACCTGCGCGTCCAGGGCCGCCGCCCCCGGCCCGGCCACCGCGCCGTCGACGGAGCGGACCACGATCTCCCCGAACTCCCCGGCGCGCGACTCGGGAACGATCACGACGAGCCGCCCGCCCTCGACGACCTCGGCCTTGACGACCTCGCCGAGGGAGGCCGTCGGCGAGGTGGCCCACGGACGCGATCCCGTCTCCCTGACCGAGGCCGGGGCGGTCAGCTCCGGGTCGACCAGGGTGAGCACGTCGGCGGCCACGGCCATCAGCTCGGCCGGGGTGCGGTAGTTGACGCTGAGGGTCTCCTCGCGCCAGCGCCCCGACACGTACGGGTCGAGGACCCGGCCCCAGGAACGCGCCCCGGCCGACGAACCGGTCTGGGCCAGGTCGCCGACGATCGTCATCGACCGCGTCGGGCAGCGGCGCATCAGCATCCGCCAGTCCATCGGCGACAGCTCCTGCGCCTCGTCGACGATGACGTGACCGAAGGCCCAGGTGCGGTCGGCCGCCGCGCGCTCGGCGGTGGTCAGGAAGACGTCGTCGCCGAGGTGGCGGGCGGCGAACTTCTCGGCGTCCATGATGTCGGACAGGCCGGTCAGCTCCAGGACCTCCTTGGCGTAGGCGAGCTGGTGCTGCCGCTCGTCGAGCGCGGCGGCGCGCTGCGCGGCCTGCTCCTCCTCGGCCATCCAGGCCCCGGCCCGCAGCACCGCCGGGTCGATGTCGCCGAGCAGCTCGGCGGCCTCGTCCAGGAGCGGCACGTCGGACTCGGCCCACCAGTTCTCCCCCGTGCGGGGCGGCTCGCGCAGCATCAGCTCGCGCTCGGCCTCGCCGAACTCGGCGGCGGCGTGGTCGAGACGCTCGCGGGAGGTGAACAGCCCGATCAGGAGCTGCTGCGGGGTGACGTAGGGCCACAGCCGGTTCAGGGCCGCCTTGACGGGCCGCTCGGTGCGCAGGTCCTCGCGGATGTCGGCCAGCTCGTCGTCGTCGATCATTCCCTTGCCGAGCTGCCTGGCGGCCTGCCGGGCGAGCGCGTTGAGCAGGTGGCGGACGAAGACCGCGCGGGCCTCGTTGTGCGCCCTCTTGGAACGGGAGGCCCGGCTGCGGGCGGCCTCCAGGACGTTGCCCTCCAGCCGCAGGGTGTAGCGGTCGAGCTTGATCTCGATCGGCTTGCGCGGCACCCGCTGCCGCTCGCGCACGGCCCGCGCCACGACCTGGGCCATCCGGGCGTCGCCCTTGACCGCCGCGACCTCGGGACGCTCCTTACGCCCGGGGACGACCCCCGGGTACAGCTCGGAGACGGTCGACAGCAGCACGTCGGTCTCGCCCAGGGAGGGCAGCACCTGCTCGATGTAGCGCAGGAAGGTCAGGTTCGGCCCGAGGATGAGCACGCCCCTGCGGGCCAGTTTCTCCCGGTGGGTGTAGAGCAGGTAGGCGGCGCGGTGCAGCGCGACCACGGTCTTGCCGGTGCCGGGACCGCCCTGCACGACCAGCACCCCGTTGAGGTCGGAGCGGATGATGCGGTCCTGCTCGGACTGGATGGTGGCGACGATGTCGCGCATCCGGCCGGTGCGCTTGGCCCCCAGGGAGGCCAGCAGCGCGGCCTCCCCGTTGAGGGTGGCCACGTCCTCCTCGGTGAGGCTGTCGAGATCCAGGAGATCGTCGTCGATCCCGATCACCGTGCGGCCCTTGGTCTGCAGGTGGCGGCGGCGGGTGACGCCCATCGAGGCCGCCGGGGTGGCGCCGTAGAAGGGCTGCGCCACCGGCGCCCGCCAGTCGATCAGCATCCGGCGCTGGTCGTCGTCGGCCATGCCGATGCGGCCTATGTAGAGTGAGGTTTCGTCGGCGTTGTCGAGCCGGCCGAAGCACAGGCCGTTCTCGACCGCCCACAGGCGGCCCAGGCGCTCGGCGTACATCCCGGCGAAGCTGTCACGCTCGGAGCGGTTCTGATGCGTGCCGCCACTTCCGCCCTGCGCGAGGACGCCGTCCAGCTGCCGCTGGGTGCGCTCGCGCAGCAGATCGAGCCGGGCATAAAGGCAGGAAACATACTCCTGCTCCCGGGTCAGCTCGATTTGACGGGTTGCCGTCGCTCCATTATCGTTGCTAGTAATGGGATACTCCGGGCCATTGCGCTGGTTGTTATGACAAACCATCACCTTAGCAGGTCCGTCGAGAAGTTTACCCGCCCCTCCGTCATCACAGCTTGATTGCGGCGCTCCCTGCCTGCTTGACGAAAATCCGCCGGGTTCCTTACATTCACTCGAAGTTAGGAAAGTTTCCTAACTTTGCATCATCAGTGGATGCAAGGACGCACGCGGAGGATCAGTGACCCAGCCGACGCCCGGCACCCCCAGCCTGCTGCGCGCGATCAACGACCGCGCCGCCCTGCAGGCGCTGCTGGAGCGCGGCCCGCTGACCCGCCCGGAGATCGGCGCCCTCACCGGCCTGTCCAAGCCCACCGCCTCACAGCTTCTCATCCGCCTGCAGGAGGCGGGCCTGGTCGTGCTCGACGGCATCCGAGAGGGGCTGCCCGGCCGCACCGCCGAGGTCTACCGGCTCAACCCCGCCGCCGCGCACGTCGCCGCGCTGGACGTCACCCGCGCGGGCATCGACGTCAGGGTCGCCGACATCACCGGCGCCGTGGTCGGCGAGCACCACCTGCCCAGCCCCGGCCGCTCCGGCGGCGACGCGCTGGAGCGGGTCAGGGCCGCGCTGGAGGGCGCGGGCGCCCCCGCGGCGCTGCGGCGCGTGGTCATCGGCGTGCAGGGCACGATCGACCCCGGCACCGGCAAGATGGCGTACGCCACCAGCAAGGACATGCCCGGCTGGCACATCCCCGACCTGGTCCGCACCCTCGGCGACGGCCTGGGCGTGCCGGTCGCCGTGGAGAACAACGTCAACCTCGTCGCCCAGGCCGAGCAGGCGCACGGCGTGGGCCGCGGCCACCGCGACTTCGTCCTGCTCTGGGCCGACGAGGGCCTCGGCGCCGCGCTGGTCCTCGGCGGGCGGCTGCACCGGGGCGCCACCGGCGGCGCGGGAGAGGTCGGCTACATGCCCACCCCCGGCGCGCCGACCGCCAGGGACACCGGCCGCTACGCCAACCACGGCTACCAGGCCCTCACCGGCGGCCCCGCGGTGCTCAAGATCCTCAGGTCGTACGGCGTGCGCGGCACCGCGCCCGCGCAGGCGGTGCTGAACGCCGTGCAGGCCTCGGCGTCCACCGGCAGGCGCGCCGACGACGCCCGCGCCGGGCTGCGCGACATCGCCTCCCGGATCGCCGTCGGGCTGGCCGCGATCACCTCCGTCGTCGACCCCGAGATCATCGTGCTGACCGGCGGCACCCTCCTCGCCGGCGGCGACACCCTGCGCGAGCTCGTCGAGCACGAGCTCCACGCGCTCACCATCCCCCGGCCCCCGCTGCTGCTGTCCACCGTCGAGGGCAATCCCGTCCTCGCCGGCGCGCTCGACCTCGCCCTCGCGACCGCGCGTGACGAGGTCTTCAGCTCCACCCTCCCCTCCTGACCCCTCCTGACCCCTCCTGACCCCTCCTGACCCCCGCCGCCCCCCGAACCCGCACAGGCCCCGAACCGTACGAGCCGTACGGACCTCGACCGACCCCGCTGGACCCCGCCCGGAACCCCGCCAGATCCACCGCCCCCAGGAGGCAGCCGTCGTGCACCGACGCTTTCTCACCCTCGCCCTGGCCACCCTGACGGCCACCACCCTGACCGCCTGCACCGCGGGCACCGAGAGCGCGCCCGCGCTGGGCTCCCAGCCCAAACCCTCGGGCTCCGCCTCCGCCGCGCTGCCGGCCTCCACCATCGAGCTGTGGCACGGGTTCTCCGCGCCGGCCGAGGTCAAGGCGTTCGAGGACGCCATCGCGGGCTTCCGCACGAAGTTCCCCCAGATCACCGTCAAGCTGGTCAAGGGCGTGCAGGACGACCAGATCACCCAGGCGGTGCGCGGCGGGAAGGCGCCGGACGTCGCCTCCTCGTTCACCACCGACAACGTGGCCCAGTGGTGCCGCAGCGGAACGTTCCAGGACCTCACCTCGGTGATCGAGCAGGACGGCATCGACCTGTCCGTGCTGCCGGAGGTCTCGCGCTCCTACACCGAGTACGAGGGCAAGCGGTGCGTGATGCCGCTGCTCGCCGACGCGTACGGGCTCTACTACAACAAGGCCCTGATGAAGGGCGAGCAGCCGCCCAAGACGCTCTCGGAGCTGACCGCGCTGACCAAGAAGCTCACCGTCCGCGACGCCGACGGGAACATCAAGGTCGCCGGGTTCGTCCCGAGCTTCCAGTACTACGAGAACTCCGCCTCGCACATGGGCCCGATGGTCGGCGCCACCTGGTACAAGCCGGACGGCACCTCGGCGGTCGGCTCCGACCCGGCGTGGAAGGAACTGCTGCGCTGGCAGAAGGAGCTCGTCGACTGGTACGGGTACGACAAGCTGGAGAAGTTCCGCAAGAGCCTGGGCCAGGAGTGGTCGGCCGACCACCCCTTCTACAAGGGCAAGATCGCCATGATCCTGGACGGCGAGTGGCGCAACGCCATGCTCGCCAACGAGGCCGGGGACATCGACTACGGCACCGCGCCGCTCCCGGTCTCCGACGCCAAGCCCGACCTGTACGGCAGCGGCTTCACCGCGGGCACCGTGATCGGCGTGCCCAAGGGCGCCAAGAACCCGCAGGCCGCCTGGGAGCTGGTCAAGTATCTGACCACCGACACCTCGGCGCTGGTCACGCTCTCCAACGCGCTGCGCAACGTGCCGACCACCAAGGCATCGCTGGAGTCGCCCGACCTGAAGAAGGACGCGAACTTCCAGACCTTCCTCGACATCTTCGCCCACCCGAAGACGAGCACGGTCCCGGCCAACGTCAACAGCACCTTCAACCAGGACTCGCTGCAGGAGTTCCTGGTCAAGTGGGAGAACGGCTCGGCCACCGACCTCGACGCCGGGCTCGCCGCGGTCGACAAGCGCCTCGACGACAAGATGAAGCTGTCCGGGGGCTGATCCTCGATGAGCACCGTCCGCGCCGCGCCGCCCCTCCGGCGGCGCGGCGAGGGCCTCAAGGCCCTCCTTTGGATGTCGCCCTGGCTGGTGGGGTTCGCGGTGTTCTTCGCCTACCCCCTCGCGGCGACGGTCTACTTCTCCTTCCACCGCTACGACCTGTTCACGCTGGAGTTCGTCGGCCTGGACAACTACCGCTACTTCCTGGTGGACGACCGGGCCTGGGTCTCCATCAGGAACACGCTGTGGCTGGTGGTCCTCATGGTCCCCGCGCAGGTGCTCTTCGGGCTGGGCGTGGCGTGGCTGCTCACCCGGCTCAAGTCGGGCGTCGGCTTCTTCCGCACGGTGTTCTACCTGCCGTCGCTGATCCCGGTGGTGGCCGGCACGGTCTCCTTCGTGTTCCTGCTGAACCCCTCGGGGCCGCTCAACCAGTTCATCGAGTTCTTCGGGATCGCCGCGCCCGACTGGTTCGGCGACAAGGACTGGTCCAAGCCCGGCCTGACGATGCTGGCCATGTGGGGCATCGGCAACACCATGATGATCTTCCTGGCGGCGCTGCTGGACGTGCCCAGGCACCTGTACGAGGCCGCGGCCATCGACGGGGCGGGCGCGTGGCGGCAGTTCAGGAGCATCACGCTGCCGACGATCTCGCCGGTGCTGATGTTCTCGACGGTGACCGGCGTCATCTACGCCCTGCAGTACTTCACCCAGGCGATGATCGCCGCCCGGGTCGCGGCGGGGGTCACCGACTCCCCCGGCAGCAGCTTCGTGCCCGGCTACCCGGAGCTGTCGACGCTGACGCTGGCCCAGTGGCTGTTCCACGTGGGCTTCCGCGACTTCAGCATGGGGTACGCCTGCGTGCTGGCCCTGCTGCTGTTCGCGTTCTCCACGGTCTTCACCCTCATCCTGCTCCGCAGGTTCCGCGCGTTCGACGAAGGAGGCGACCGGTGACCGCCGTGGCCACGAGGCTCACCGAGGCCTCTTCCCCCGGGCCGCGCCCCGCCGCGCGCGGCCCGCGCGTCCGGGTGATCCTGTACTGGATCGCCACCCACGCCCTCGCCGTCGCGCTGTCGCTGATGTTCGTCGGCCCGCTGGTGTTCGTGGCGCTGACGGCCGTGATGAGCAACGACCAGGCGCTCACCGGCGACCTGTGGCCCCGCACCTGGAACTGGGCCAACTTCGCCGACGTGTTCGCCAGGTCGCAGTTGCTGTCCTGGCTGGGCAACACGTTCCTGTACGCCGGGCTCGGCACCGCGTTCATGCTGCTGTCGTCGATCCCGGTGGCGTACGCGATGGCCCGCTTCCGCTTCCGGGGGCGCAAGCTGGCCTTCCTCGCGGTCATCACGATGATGATGCTGCCGCCCCAGGTCGTCGCGGTCCCCGTCTATCTCATCTGGGCGCGCCTGGACCTGACCGGCACGCTGTGGCCGCTGATCCTGCCGATGCTGCTCGGCGACGCCTTCTCCATCTTCCTGCTCCGGCAGTTCCTGGTCAGCATTCCCCGGGAGTACACCGAGGCCGCCAGGGTGGACGGCTGCTCGGACTTCCGGACGCTCGTCAGGGTGGTCCTGCCGATGGCGCGCCCGGCGATCGCGGCGGTGGGCCTGTTCCAGTTCTTCTACTGCTGGAACGATTACTATGGTCCGCTGCTCTACGCCCAGACAAACGAGGCAAACTGGACGCTCTCCCTCGGGCTGGCGTCCTTCCGGGCACTGCACAGCGTGCAGTGGAACCTCACCATGGCGGCGACGTTGCTCGTCATGGCCCCGGTGATCATTGTGTTCTTCTTCGCCCAGAAGGTCTTCATCGAGGGCGTCACGCTGACAGGAGTAAAAGGGTGAAACTCGCCGTTGTCGGGGGCGGCTCGACGTACACGCCGGAGCTGATCGACGGGTTCGCGCGGCTGCGCGACGAGCTGCCGCTGACCGAGATCGCGCTGGTCGACCCGGACACCCACCGGCTGGAGCTGGTGTCGGGCATGGCGCGCCGGATGCTGGCGCGGGCCGGGCACCCGGCCACGGTCGTCGCGACCACCTCGGTCGAGGAGGGCGTCGCCGGGGCGCACGCGGTCCTGCTGCAGCTGCGCGTCGGCGGCCAGGCGGCGCGGAACGTGGACGAGACGCTGCCGCTGGAGTGCGGGTGCGTCGGCCAGGAGACGACCGGCGCGGGCGGGCTGGCCAAGGCGCTGCGCACGGTGCCGGTGGTGCTGGACATCGCCGAGAAGGTGAGGAGGCTCGCGCCGGACGCCTGGATCGTCGACTTCACCAACCCGGTCGGCATCGTCACCAGGGCGCTCCTCGAGGCCGGGCACCGGGCCATCGGCCTGTGCAACGTGGCCATCGGCTTCCAGCGCCGCTTCGCCGCGAACCTGGGCGTCGCCCCCGAGCGGGTCTCGCTGGGCCACGTCGGCCTGAACCACCTCACCTGGGAGCGGGCCGTCCACCTGGACGGGGTGGACGTGCTGCCCAAGCTGCTGGAGAGCCACGCGGAGGAGATCGGCCGGGACGTCGGCCTGCCCGCCGCGCTCATCCGCCACCTGGGCGTGGTGCCCTCCTACTACCTGCGCTACTTCTACGAGCACGACCAGGTGGTGCAGGAGCAGCGGACCAAGCCGTCGCGCGCGGCCGAGGTCGCGGCGATGGAGGAGTCCCTGCTGGAGCTGTACGCCGACCCGGCGGTGGACACCAAGCCCGAGCTGCTGGGCAAGCGCGGCGGGGCCTTCTACTCCGAGGCGGCGGTGGCGCTGATCGCCTCCCTGGTCGGCGACCGCGGCGACACCCAGGTGGTCAACCTGCGCAACGACGGCACGCTGCCGTTCCTGCCCGACGAGGCGGTCATCGAGGTCCCGGCCACGATCACCTCGGCGGGCGCGGCCGCGCTGCCCGTCGCCCCGGTGGAGCCCCTTTTCGCCGGGCTCATCGCCCACGTCACGGCGTACGAGACGCTGGCGATCGAGGCCGCGCTGCACGGCGGCGAGGACCGCGTCGCCGACGCGCTGCTGGCCCACCCGCTGATCGGCCAGGCCTCGCTCTCCGGCGACCTGGCCAGGCGCCTGATCGAGGCCAACCGCGGGCACCTGTCCTGGGCGACCGCGTGAGAACGGTCCTGGCGGTCGACGGCGGCAACAGCAAGACCGACATCGCGCTGGTGGCCGAGGACGGCTCGGTCCTCGCCACCGGGCGCGGCGGCGCCTTCCAGCCCCAGACCACGGGGGTGGGCGTCGCGATCGACGTGATCGGCGACGCCGCGCGCTCCGCGCTCGGACCCGGCGCGGCCACGCCGTACGCCGACCACGTGGCCGCCTACGTGGCGGGCGCTGACCTGCCGGTGGAGGAGGAGGCGCTCCGGGCGGAGATCCTCTCCCGGGGGTACGGCGGGGAGGCGGTCGTCGGCAACGACACCTTCGCGCTGCTGCGCGCCGGGGCCTCCGGGCCCGCGGGGGTGGCCGTGGTGTGCGGCGCGGGGATCAACGCGGTGGCGGTCTCCCCTTCGGGGGAGGTGGCGAGATACCCGGCGCTGGGACGGCTCACCGGCGACTGGGGCGGCGGCCTCGGCCTCGGCGAGGAGACCCTCTGGCACGCGGTGCGCGCCGAGGACGGCCGGGGCCCGGCGACCGCGCTGGCCGCCGGGGTCCGCGAGCACTTCGGCACCCGTACCGTCGAGGAGGTGTCCCTGGCCGTCCACTTCGGCGAGCTGCCCTACGGCAGGCTGAACGAGCTGGTGCCGGTGCTGATGGCGGTCGCGGCCCAGGGGGACGGGACGGCCCGCTCGCTGGTGGCCCGGATGGCCGAGGAGGTCGTCCTGCTCGCGGTGGTCGCGATGCGCCGGCTGGACCTGCTCTCCGTCCCGATGGAGGTGGTCCTGGGCGGCGGCGTGCTCACCGCCCGCGACCCGCTCATGAGCGAGCTGCTGGAACGCGGCTTCGCCGGGAGCGCGCCGCAGGCCAAACTGATCGTCGCCGACGTCGCGCCCATCATGGGCGCCGCCCTCCTGGGCCTGGACGCCCTCGGAGCCACCGAGGAGGCCAGGGCCCGGCTGCGGTCCCACTTCCACCCCCGGACATGAGACCTCTGGACATGACCTCACGGGGATGACACTCCCCGGCATGACGGGGTGACGTGATGGGCTGACATCACGCCGCGCACGGCCCGCGTCTCACGGCGCGGGCCGCGGCGTGCGGGGAGCCCGAACGCTCAGGAGGCCGGGTGTGCGTCCGGCAGGGGAAGGAGCGTGGCCGCCGTGCTCTCGGTGAGCAGGGTGAGGAAGGCCCCGCCGAGGGCGTCGAACCCGGTGCGGGCGTAGGCGGTGAGGACGCGGGTCACGGCGGGCCTCGGCCGGAGGATGTGGCCCTTGTACCCGCCGGGCACGATGTTGGCGGGGATGAGCGCGGGTCCGAGACCTGCAGCCGCGAGGGCTGGAGCCGATGCCGTCTGCTCGGTGCGCACCGCGATCCTGGGCCGGAACCCGGCCTCCGCGCAGGCGCGGTCCAGGATGTCGGCCAGGCCGTTGCCGGGGGCGTAGTGGACCCAGCGGCGGTCGCGCAGGTCGTGCAGGTCCACCGAGGTCGCCCCGCCGGACGCGAGGGGATCGCCGGAGGAGACGGCCACGACGAACTCCTCGGCACCGAGCGTGCGCACCGGCCCCGCCCAGGACGCGGGCCGGGGACCGACGGCGAGGTCGGCCTGCCCGCTCGCCATCGCCTCCGCCAGTTCGCCGGCGTGGCGGTGCTCGAAGAGCCTGACGTCGACCTCTGGATGGAGCCCGCTCCAGACGCGCAGCGCAGCGGGCAGCACGCCCAGGCTGATCGAGTAGACCGTCGCCAGCCGCAGCTCTCCCCCGGCCAGCCCGGTCGTCCGGCGTACGGCCGACAGGGCGCGGGCCGCGTCGGCCAGGGTGGCCCGCGCGTGCGGCAGCATCGCACGCCCGGCCGCCGTGAGGTGGATTGCCTTGGGCAGCCGTTCGAGCAGACGCGCGCCGACCGCCCGCTCCAGAGCCTGGATCTGGTGCGACAGGGCCGGCTGGGTGACGTGGAGGGTCTCAGCGGCCCGTGTGAAGGAACCCTGGTCGACGACCGTCACCAGATACTCGAGCTGCCGAAGACTCAGCATGCACAAAAGTTATCACAAGCATAGAAAGTATAATTTTTACTTATGTTTCTGAAGGAGTGAGGCTCGGCTCACGTTGGCCGCCGGGCGCGACGTTTCGATCATCAGCGCAGGCCAGGACACTGCGGTATCCCGGCGAGGAAACCGGAGAGAGTGAGAACACGACGTGACCATTCTCGGCAGCCCGCCCATCGCCGGCCACCTGGTGGCCGAGAACTACCAGGGCCGGCCGGACGCCCTGCGCGAGGAGTTTCGCGACAACTCCCACAACGGCCATGTCGGCGGGCGGCTTCTGCCAGTCCCGGACGTCGTCATAGAGAATTTTTATCGGACGGACAAAAAACATCACTTGGACTTATGACGATGGGTCGACGCAGAATCGAGTCCCCGCCTCCGTTCACGGGCCTCCCCCAGGGGACGCGGTCCAAGGCGGAGGCTTCGCACGGATCAGGAGAAGAACCTATGAGCACGCAGCCCAAGGTCGCCCTCGTCGTCGGGGCCCAGGGGGTGATCGGCCGCAACCTGGTCGACCACCTCGCGGCGCTCGGCGACTGGGACGTCGTCGGCCTGTCACGCCGCGGCGGGGAGAGCACAGGCCGGGTCCGCCACATACGGGTCGACCTGCTCGACCGGGAAGACTGCGCCAAGAAGCTCGGCGAGCTCGTCGACGTGACCCACATCTTCTACGCCGCCTACCAGGACCGGCCGACCTGGGCCGAGCTCGTCCCGCCTAACCTCGCCATGCTCGTCAACGTCGTCGACGCGGTCGAGCCGGTGGCGCCGGGCCTGCGGCACGTCAGCCTCATGCAGGGATACAAGGTCTACGGCGCGCACCTGGGCCCCTTCAAGACCCCGGCCCGCGAGAGCGACCCGCACCACATGCCGCCGGAGTTCAACGTCGACCAGCAGAACTTCCTCGAGGAGCGCCAGAAGGGCTCGGGGTGGACGTGGACCGCGATCCGCCCGTCGGTGGTGTGCGGCTTCGCCCTCGGCAACCCGATGAACCTGGCCATGGTTATCGCGGTGTACGGCGCCGTCTCGAAGGAACTGGGCCTGCCGCTGCGCTTCCCCGGCAGGCCGGGGGCCTACGACACGTTGCTGGAGATGACCGACGCGGGACTGCTGGCCAGGGCGACCATCTGGGCGGCGACCGACGAGCGCTGCGCCAACCAGGCGTTCAACGTCAACAACGGCGACCTCTTCCGCTGGAACGACATGTGGCCGAAGATCGCCGGGTTCTTCGACCTGGAGGTGGCCCCTCCCCTGCCGATGTCGCTCGACGTCGTCATGGCCGACAAGGGCCCGCTCTGGAACTCCATGACCGAGAAGTACGGGCTGGAGCCGCACCCGTACGAGGACGTGTCCTCCTGGGCCTTCGGTGACGCCGTGTTCTCCTGGGACTACGACTTCTTCGCCGACGGTTCCAAGGCCCGGCGCTTCGGCTTCCACGAGTACGTCGATACCGAGGCGATGTTCCTGGACATCCTTGGCGACCTGCGCCGCCGCAGGATCATCCCCTGAGGGATCCGTCCTCCGAAAGCGGCCTCAAGGATCGATCGACTCCGCGACCCGGGCGTAGACGGTCAGCAGGAGGTCCCAGAAGCGGTCCACGTCGAGGGAGGTGCCGACCAGGGCGTTGGGGGCGCGGCCCCGGAGGGCGAAGTCGGTCACGGTCATCCCGGCGGTGAAGCGGCCCGCCGTCTCGACGTCCACGACGGCGGGTTCGAGGGTGATCAGCGACGGGTCGATCAGGTGGGCGATCGCGCAGGCGTCGTGGATCGCGGGCCCGTCCTCGGCGGTGATCATGCCGTAGAACCGCACGCACGGCAGGAGCAGGTCGGCGCCGAGCCGGCCCATCGCCGCCATGCGCTCCGCCACCGCCAGCGTGGTCACGGCATCGCGGCTCACGTCGAGACCGATCATGGTCACCGTCCAGCCCGCGCCGAAGACGACCGCGGCGGCCTCCGGGTCGGCGGCGATGTTGAACTCGGCCGCGGGAGAGAAGTTGCCCCGCGTGTAGGACCCGCCGAGGATCGTGAGGCCCCGCGCCCAGCCGACGATCGCGGGTTCCCTGAGCACGGCGAGCGCCACGTTGGTCAGCGGGCCGATGGCGACCAGGGTCACCTCGCCCGGGTCGGCCCGGAGCGTCTCGATGATGAAGTCCGCGGCGTGCCCGGCGGCCGGCGGGAGCGACGCCGGGGGCAGCAGCGCGTCCCCCAGCCCCGAATCGCCGTGCACCCCGGCCGCGTTCACCCGGGGGCGCAGGAGCGCGCCCGCGCTGCCCGCGACGACCGGCACGCCGCCGAACCCCAGGAACTCGCGGAGCCGCAGCGCGTTGTCGGTGGTCCTGGCCAGCTCGACGTTGCCGCCGACCGTGGTGATCCCCAGGATCTCCAGCTCGGGGCTCCCGTGGGCGAGGACGAGCGCCAGCGCGTCGTCGATCCCCGGGTCGCAGTCGATGATGATCTTTCTGGGAGGCACCCGTCCAGCTTGGAGCAACCACCTCATACCCGGCAAGTCGGGCACCTCTGGCCGGGGAAAACGCCGGCGGCCTTTCGCGGGCCCGTTCCCGGCGCGCGGGCGGCGTCCGACGGCGCCGCTCACGTCACGCGCCGGGAGCCGTCCCCGAGACGGTCAGGCGCGCTCCTCGGCCCTCCCGCCGTCCTCGCCCGCCGGCTCCGGGGTGCGGTGCTCGTACGGCGTGCTGAGCACGACCGTGGTGCGGGTGGAGACGTTGGCGGCGGTGCGGATCTGGTTGAGCAGCTCCTCGAGCGCGATCGGCGAGGCCACCCGGACCTTGAGGATGTAGCTCTCGTCCCCCGCCACGCTGTGGCAGGCTTCGACGGCGCTCAGATGGGCCAGCCGCTCCGGGGCGTCGTCGGCGGCGGCCGGGTCTATCGGCTTGATGGAGACGAACGCGGTGAGCGGGAGCCCGATGGCGTCGTAGTCGACCAGCGCGGCGTATCCCCGCAGCACGCCGCGCTTCTCCAGCCGGCGCACCCGCTGATGCACCGCCGACACCGAGAGCCCGGTCTCCCTGGCGAGATCGGTGAAGCTCATCCGGCCATCCCTGGCCAGCAATGTGACGATACGGCGGTCGATCTCCTCCATCCGGTAAACGGTAACGGCATTCGGATACCGCGCGTACCCTCCGCGTGTCACGGCACGGTCCCAACCGCGATCTCCGCGGGGTCCTCCCGTCCGGCCTCGGCCTCGGCCTCGCCCTCCCGCTCCGGCGAGACGACCTCGGCGGGCAGCGTGATGACGAAGCGGGCCCCCTCGGCGTATTCAGTGTCCAGCCGGATCGTGCCGCCGTGCTGCTCCACGATCTTCCGGCAGAGCGCCAGGCCGATCCCGGTGCCCTCGTAGGCGTCGCGCTGGTGCAGCCGCTGGAAGATGACGAAGATCTTGTCGGCGAAGTTGGGCGGGATGCCGATGCCGTTGTCGGTCACGGTCATCCGCACCTCGCCGTCGAGCCGCTCGGACTCGATCCCGATCCGGGGCGCGCGGCCGGGGTCGCGGAACTTCAGGGAGTTGCCGATCAGGTTCTGCCAGAGCATCACGAACTGGGTCCGGTCCCCGACGACGGTGGGCAGGTCGCCGACCTCGATCTCGGCCCCGGACTCCTCCACCGCCGCGGAGAGGTTGGCCAGCGCCCTGGCGACCACGTCGTTCAGGTCCATCTCGACGGGCTCCCTGCTGACCCGTCCCACCCGGGAGAAGGTGAGCAGCTCGTTGATGAGCACCTGCATGCGCTTGGCGCCGTCCACGGCGAAGTCGATGTAGGTGTTGGCCCGGTCGTCGAGCTGGGAGGCGTACCGCTGCTGGAGCATCTGGCAGAACGAGGCGATCTTCCTCAGCGGTTCCTGCAGGTCGTGCGAGGCCACGTAGGCGAACTGCTCCAGCTCCGCGTTGGAGCGCTTGAGCTCCTCGGCCTGGGCGGCGATCCGCAGCCGGGAGCCTCGGGCCTCCTCCAGCTCGGTGACGATGCGCCGGCGCATCGCCTCCATGTCGTCGGCCAGCTCGGCGAGGTCGGCGGGGCCGCCGGTGTCGACGTGGTGGGCGAAGTCTCCCATGGTGACCCGGCGGGAGGCCTCGCGCAGGCGGGCCAGGGGACCGAACACCCCGATCCTCAGCAGCACCGCCACCGTGACGATGGTGAGCAGGAAGGCGGCCAGGATGCCGAAGAAGGTGGCGTCCCTGACCGTGCGGGCGGCCCCCAGCTCGGCGCGGGCCAGCTCCCTCGCGCGGGCCCAGGCGGCGTTCTGGGTGTCGAGCGCCTTCCTGACGGCGTCGAAGGAGCGCTTGCTCTCCTCGGACTGCGCGGCGCTCACGCTCTCCGGGCCCTCGCCCCTGACGCTGGCGATCATCGGCTCCGCGTAGCGGGCCCGCCACTCGGCGGCCAGCCGTCCCACCTCGCCGAGTGTCCGCAGCGGTTCCGCGCCCGGCGCCAGCCGCTCAATCTGCGACGACACGGTGATCTCGTCGCGCCGCCCGTCCACGTACGGCTGCAGGAACTCCTCCTTGCCGGTGATGACGAAGCCGCGCACCCCGGTCTCCTGGTTCAGCAGGGTCGCCTGCAGGCGTTCCGCCTGGATCCTGCCCACCGAGATGTGGTCGATCAGCCTGTTGGAGGCGGACGCCGCGTTCTGCAGGACCGAGGCACCGACGATCGCCGACACCCCCAGCAGGACGGTCATGACGAGCAACACGACGTTGAACCACGTCTGCGCGCTCCAGCGGCTCTTGCGGGATCCGCTCGGAGGTGTCTCGGTGGTCATTCGGCCTCTCACTTCACGCGGTGTCCGTCCCGCCGGAGCCGTAGGTGCCCGGCGGGGTGGACGAAAGATATCGGAACCGGCCGCCGGCCACGCATGTGATCCCCTCCCGGGGGACGACGCCACCCGATGTCCGGTCAGGGCGGATCGCGACATACATTCGCGGGATGAGCAACCTGGAAACGGATCCCCGCGAGTCGGCCTGCGGCGGCCTCTCGGACGTGGCGGCGGAGCCGGTGAACGAGCTGCTGACCGGCCGGGACGTGGTGCTGGGCGGCCCCCGGGCGATGAAGGTCACCAGAACCCTGCCGAACCGGGACGTCAGGATGGTCGGCGCGTGGTGCTTCGTCGACCACTACGGCCCCGAACGGGCGACGATGCACGTCCCCCCGCACCCGCACACCGGCCTGCAGACCGTCAGCTGGCTCGTGCGGGGTGAGATCCTGCACCGCGACAGCGTCGGCAGCGAGCAGCTGGTCAGGCCGGGCCAGCTCAACCTGATGACCGCCGGGCGGGCCATCTCCCACTCGGAGGAGTCGCCCGCCGAGGCCCCGCTGCACGGGGTCCAGCTGTGGGTGGCGCTCCCCTCCGCCGCCCGCGACGCCGCCCCCGCCTTCGAGCACCACCCGGCGCTGCCCACGTTGACCTCTCCGGGAGTGACGGTGACCGTCATCATGGGCGAGCTGGGCGGTGTCACCTCCCCGGCGACGATCCACACCCCGCTGGTCGGGGCCGAGGTGACGCTGGAGGCGGGCGCCGGGACCTCGGTCCCGCTGCGTCCCGGCTTCGAGTACGCCGCGCTGGCCCTGACCGGCACCGTACGGGTCGGCGAGACGGCTCTGTCCCCCGGGCCGCTGCTCTACCTGGGCAGCGGGCGCTCGGAGCTGGCCCTGGGCACCGAGGGCCCCGGGCGGCTGCTGCTCGTCGGCGGCGAGCCGTTCGAGGAGCGGATCGTCATGTGGTGGAACTTCGTCGGCCGCAGCCACGAGGAGATCGCCGGGTTCCGGCGGGAGTGGATGGAGGGCGAGGGGTTCGGCACGGTGCCCGGCGCGGGAGCCGCCCCGCTGCCCGCGCCCGAGCTGCCCCTGACCCCCCTCAAGGCGCGCGGGCGCCGCCGCTAGCGGGCCCCGCACCGCTCGGATGCGGGCGCCGCCGCTAACGGGCCGCGGCCCGCTCAGATCATCCGCCGCAGGGCGGTCTCCACGGCGTCGACGAGCGCGTCGCCCTCGGTGCCGGGGTGGCGGGCGAGGCCGAGTTCGACGTCCGGCAGAGCGGGCAACGCGGCCGCGTCGTGGCAGGCCATGGCCGGCTCGAGGTTGGCGGGCAGGAGCGCCGCGACTCCGAGCCCGGCCCGTAGCGCGGCGAGCACCCCGGCGAGGCTGTTGCTCTCGAACGCCACCCGCCAGCGCCGCCCCGTGCCCTCCATCGCTTCCAGCACCGACGTCCGCCAGGCGCACGTGTTCGAGAACAGCACCACCGGCAGCGGATCGGCGTCGACGGCGACCCCCTGCCCGACCGCCCAGACCAGCGGCAGGCGCACCGTCCAGCGCGGCGGCCAGGGAAGATCCGGGACCTCGTCGAGCACGAGCTGGACACGGCCCGTGTCGTAGGCCTCCCGCATCTCCGCGTTGGAAAGGCTGAGCACCTCCAGCGTCGCGCCGGGGTGCAGCCGCGCGAGGTCGGCGAGTGCCTGGGAAAGGCGGGAGGCGGCGAGATCCTCCAGGAGTCCCACCCCGCAGTGCCCGGTGAGCGCACGTCCTGTTTCGGCGAGTGCCTGTACCGACAGCGCGAGGATGCGCTCGGCGTAGGGCAGCAACTCCTCGCCCGCCCGGGTCGGCGAGACGCCGGACGGCGCCCGGTGCAGCAGCGGGCTGCCGACGGCCCTCTCGAGCTTGCGCAGCTGCTGGCTGAGCGCGGGCTGGGTGCGGCCGAGCGCCGCCGCCGCGCGGCTGATGCTGCCCGCTCGCACGGCGGTGACGAACGACCGCAGCAGCGCGGTGTCGAGATCACGTGCCATAAGTGTTCATTATGCCTGGTCCAACGAATTGACGACTTCCTATGGCCTCCCGGGTGACCTAGCGTCGAATCGGTGACCGGATTTCGACAGGTGCTCGCGGTGCCGGGGATGACCCCGCTGCTGGGCGTCTCGCTGCTCGCCCGCGCCGCGATCACGGCGGACGCGATGGCGTTGACCATGTACGTCGTCATCGCCCTCGGCATGAGTTACGCGGCGGCGGGAGCCCTGGTGGCGGCGCTCACCGCCGGTGTCGCGCTGGGCGGGCCGCTGCTGGGCCGGATGATCGACCGGCGGGGCCTGCGTACCGTGCTGCTGGCCACGATCGTGGCGCAGCTCGCGTTCTGGCTGACCGTGCCCGTGCTGCCGTACGTGATCCTGCTGGGCGCCTCCTTCGCCGCCGGCCTGCTGATGGTGCCGGTCCAGGCGGTCACCAGGCAGGCGATCGCCGCGATGACGACGGCGGGGCAGCGGCGGGCGGCGTTCGCGCTGGAGTCGGTGGTGGGCGAGCTGTCGTACATCGTGGGACCGGCGGTGGTGATCCTGGGCGCGGCGACGGTGTCCCCCGGCGTGGTGGCATGGGGGGTGGGCGCCGCGATCGTCGCCGGCGGGGCGGGGATCGCCCTGCTCGACCCGCCGATGCGGACCGGGGACGAGGCGGGCGGCGAGGCGGCGGGCCGGCCCCGGCGCCGGGAGTGGCTGGGAGCGCGCATGGTCGCCGTCCTGACGATGGGCTTCGGCGTCGCGATGCTGCTCAGCGGCGTCGACCTGGCCATCGTCGCCACTCTCCGGGAGGCCGGCCAGGTCTCGTGGGCGGCCGTGGTCGTCGCCGTGTTCGGGGTGACGTCCGTCGTGGGCGGCCTGGTGTACGGGTCGCTGCCCCGGTCGCTGCCCACCTGGCTGCTGCTCGGCCTGCTCGGGCTGGTGACGATCCCGGCCGGACTCGCCCGTGACTGGCCCTGGCTGTGTGTGGCCGTCGTCGCCGCCGGGCTGCTCACCGCGCCGACCCTGTCCACGGTCTCCGACGCGGTGAGCCGGCTGGCGCCGGCCGGTGCGCGAGGTGAGGCGACCGGCCTGCAGTCCTCGGCGGCGAGCGCGGGGTTCGCGCTCGGCGCCCCAGTCGTGGGAGTGGCGATCGACGCGTCCGTGCCGGCGGGCGGCTTCGCGGCGGCCGGCCTGGCCGGCCTGCTCACCGCGCTGGCGGGATACCTGCTCTCGCGGCGGCCACCCGCCGCCGCACCGCCGCCGCCGTCCTCGTCGCAGGCACGCGAGCCCTGCGGCGCCGTCGCGCCGGCCCCGTGACGCCGGCCCGGCACGGCTGTGGGCGCTCCGCATGCTTCCGCGCGCTCCTGAACGCCTCTGCGCTCCTGAACGACGACGCCGCGACCGCCGCCAACCGGCCGCCGGCTCGGCCCACGGCCCGTTTCCCCCGCGTTCCGGCCGCGCCCCTGCCGGAGCCGGTCAGACCAGCCCGCAGTAGCGGCACCGGCCCCGCCTGCGCAGGTGGTACGCCAGTGTCGCCAGGCCGAGGGCCACGGCCCAGATCGGCCAGTACGCCGTCGGGCTGCTCAGCCAGGCGACCGGGTCGGTCCAGTCCGTGCCGCGCACCGTCTGCGCGCCCGCCGACAGCAGGACGGCCGTGACCACCGAGGCGAGAGCGACCGGAAGGGCGCGCGGGACACGCCTGCCCGCCAGTCCGATCACCCAGCGGGGCCAGACCTCACCCCAGCGGTGTACCAGCCCGAGCGTGAGCACACCGCCGGCCGCCGAGCCCCGGGGCGCGTCCCCGGCCCCGGCCGGAGGGTGCGAAGCTGGTACGACCGGCGTCGCCGGGGGCGGCGCGCGGCCGATGGCCGGTTCTCTGTGGGAGGTAAGTCGTGTCGGACGAGTTCGACGTGGTGGTGGTGGGCGCGGGGCCCGCGGGCGAGAACGTCGCCGACCGCGCGGTCAGGGGAGGCCTGACCGCCGCGATCGTGGAGAGGGAACTGGCCGGTGGCGAGTGTTCCTACTGGGCGTGCATCCCCAGCAAGGCGCTGCTGCGCCCGGTGGAGCTGACCGCCGAGGTCTCCCGGGTGCCCGGCCTGACGCCTGGCCCGATCGACACCGCCGCCGTGCTCGCCCGGCGCGACGAGGCGGTGTCCCACTTCGACGACGGCGGCCAGGTCGAGTGGATCAGAAGCGTGCCCGCGGAGTTCGTCCGCGGGCACGGGCGGCTGGACGGCCCGGGGCGGGTCGTGGTGACCGCCAAGGACGGCTCGGTCCGCACGCTGACCGCCCGGCGGGCGGTCGTGCTGGCCACCGGCAGCGTCGCGGCCGTCCCGCCGGTTCCCGGCCTGGCGGAGGCGTCGCCGTGGACGAGCCACGAGGTGACGGCGGCGAAGAGCGTGCCCGGACGGCTGGTCGTGCTGGGCGGCGGCGTGGTGGGCTGCGAGATGGCCCAGGCCATGCACGGGCTCGGCGCCCGGGAGACGACCGTGCTGGCGCGCGGCGGGCTGCTCGGCAGGATGGAGCCGTTCGCCGGGGAGCTGGTGGCCGCCTCGTTCGCCGAGGCGGGCATCACGGTGCGCACGGGCGTCCGGGTGACGAGGGTCGAGCGGCCCACGCCCGGCGGCCCGGTGACGGTCCACCTGTCCGAGGGCCCGCCGCTGGAGGCCGACGAGCTGCTGGTGGCCACCGGCAGGCATCCGGCGACCGGTGACGTCGGCCTGGAGACCATCGGCCTGGAGGCCGGGAGCACCGTGGAGGTCGACGACAGCATGCGCGCCACCGGCGTCTCCGGCGGCTGGCTGTACGCGGTGGGCGACGTCAACGGCCGCGCCCTGCTCACCCACATGGGCAAGTACCAGGCGCGGGTGTGCGGCGACGTCATCGCGGCGCGCGCCAAGGGCGGGCCCGACGACCTGCCGGGCACGCGCGACATGGCGGACGCGTACGGAGCGCCGCAGGTGGTCTTCACCGATCCGCAGGTGTGCTCGGTCGGCCGGACCGAGGCGGAGGCCCGCGCCGAGGGGTTCGACGTCCGCGTGGTCGAGTACGACCTGGCCAGGGTGTCGGGAGCCTACCTGCAGGGCGACGGCTACCGGGGCAGGGCCAAGGCCGTCGTGGACGAGCGGCGCCGCGTCCTGCTCGGGGTGACCTTCGCCGGCCCCGCCGTGGGCGAGATGCTGCACTCCGCGACGATCGCCGTCGTCGGCGAGGTGCCCCTCGACCGGCTCTGGCACGCCGTGCCGTCCTTCCCCACGGTGAGCGAGATCTGGCTGCGGCTGCTGGAGGAGTACGGGCTCTGACCCGGCGTACGCGGACCCCGGCCCGGCGTCCGGGCCGGGAGGCGACGCCCTCCCACGGCCCGGACCGCCGCCGCCGGAACCACCCGGCGGGTCACCCGCGCGCCGACGCCGTGGGCGTCGCGGGGGTCACCGCCCGGCCTTCTCCGCGTCCTTGGCCAGGGCACGGCCGATCACCAGGCGCTGGACCTGGTTGGTGCCCTCGACGATCTGCAGGACCTTGGCCTCCCGCATGAGGCGCTCGACCGGGAAGTCCTCCACGTACCCGTAGCCGCCCAGGACCTGGACCGCGTCGGTGGTGACCTTCATGCACACGTCGGTGGCGAAGAGCTTCGCCATCGCGGCCCGCGTGCCGTACGGCCGGCCCGCGTCGCGCAGCCGGGCGGCGTCCAGGTAGAGGGCGCGGGCGGCGGCGATCTGGGTGGCCATGTCGGCGAGCATGAAGCCGACGCCCTGGAAGTCGATGATCCGCGAGCCGAACTGGCGGCGCTCGGCGGCGTACGCGGTGGCGGTCTCGAAGGCCGCCTGGGCCACGCCCACCGCGCAGGCGGCGATGCCGAGCCTGCCGCCGTCCAGGGCGGCCATCGCGATCCGGAAGCCCTCGCCCTCCGAGCCCAGCAGGGCCTCGGGTGCCAGCCGCACCCCGTCGAAGCGGACCTGGGCGGTCGGCGAGGCCTTCATCCCCATCTTCCGCTCGGGCGCGCCGAACGACAGCCCCTCCGTCCCGGCGGGCACGTGGAAACAGGAGATGCCGCGCGCGCCGTCGGCCGAGGTGCGGGCCATCAGCGTGTAGAAGTCGGCGGCGCCGCCGTGGGTGATCCAGGCCTTCACCCCGTCGACCGTATAGCCGGTGGAGCCGGCGGAGCCGCCGTCCTCGGGAACCGCCCTGGTCGTCAGCGCGGCGGCGTCGGACCCCGACTGCGGCTCCGACAGGCAGTAGGCGCCCAGCAACTCGCCGCCCAGCATCTCGGGCAGCAGCGCGGCGCGCTGCTCGGCGGTGCCGTAGGCGGCCACCGGGAAGCACGACAGCGTGTGGACCGACAGGCCGAGACCGACGGCCAGCCAGCCGGCCGCGAGCTCCTCGATCACCTGCAGGTAGACCTCGTACGGCTGCGCCGCCCCGCCGTGCTCCTCGGGGTAGGGCAGGCCGAGCAGCCCCGCGCGGCCGAGCGTGGTGAACACCTCCCGGGGGAAGCGCCCGGCGGACTCGTCGGCCGCGGCCCGGGGCGCCACCTCCTTGCCGATCAGGTCGCGGACCAGGTCCAGGAGGTCATGGGCGTCGCCGGTCGGCAGAACGCGCTCAACGGTCATCTGAGTCCTTCCAGCGTGGAGACCCGCCCCAGGGTTCGCGGGGAGGGGTCGCGCCCGCGTGCTCCGGGTCCCGGCGCGGAGTCCTGACCGCGAGGTCCTGGCGCGGACGGCGAGAGGGCGGCCGGGATCACCGGCCACCCCGATTCTGGCACCCGCCGCGCGACCTCGGCCACGCGGCCGTGCCCCGTACCTCGTACGGGGCACGGGACCGGCGCGCACGATCCGGCCCGCCACCGGGTGAACCGCGAGCGCACGCGGCCGTCCGGGAACGGCTAGACGACCACCAGCTCGCGCGGGCGGTGGTTGACCCGCTCCCCGCCCTCGTCGGTGCAGACGAGGATGTCCTCGATGCGGGCGCCGTGGGCCCCCGGCAGGTAGATCCCCGGCTCGACGGAGAAGGCGAAGCCGGGCGCCAGCGGCTCGGTGTTGCCCGCGACGATGTAGGGCTCCTCGTGGGTCTCCAGGCCGATGCCGTGGCCGGTGCGGTGGATGAAATAGTCGCCGTAGCCCTCGGCGGCGATCACGTCGCGCGCGGCGGCGTCGACCGCCTCGCACGTCACCCCCGGGGCCACGGCGTCGCAGGCGGCCTGCTGGGCCCGCCTGAGCACCTCGTAGTACTTCAGGAAGCCGGCCGGGGGCTCGCCGACGGCGTAGACGCGCGTGGAGTCGGAGCAGTAGCCGTCGGGCATCTGGCCCCCGATGTCGACCACGATCGGCTCGCGCTCCTGGACGACGCGGTCCGACAGCTCGTGGTGCGGGCTGGCGCCGTTGGGCCCGGAGCCGACGATGACGAAGTCGACGGTGGAGTGGCCGGCCGCGATGATCGCCTCGGCGATGTCCCTGCCGATCTCCCGCTCGGTCCTGCCGGCCCGCAGGAAACCGGGCACCTGGGCGTGGACGGCGTCGATCGCGGCGCCCGCCGCGCGCAGCGCCGCCACCTCGGCCGGGCTCTTGCGCATCCGCAGCCCGCGCAGGACGGTCCCGGCGAGCACCTGCTCCGCGCCGGGGATCGCGTCGCGCAGGCGCAGCGACTGCATCGCCCACATCCGGTCGGCGAGGCCGACCCTGCGGACCGCGCCCAGGCGTTTGCCCACGACCGCGTACGGGTCGTCGGTCTCGTCCCAGGGGACGAATTCGACGCCGAGCCGCGACGCCGGGGAGTGCTCGGCCGCGGGCAGCTCCAGGCGGGGCACCATCAGGAACGCCTCGCCCCTGACCGGAAGCACCAGGCAGGTGAGCCGTTCCAGCGGCAGCGCCTCGTAACCGGTCACGTAGCGAAGGTCGGGACCGGGGGTGAGCAGCAGCGCGTCGAGCCCGGCGGCGGCGGCCGCCTCGCGGGCGGCGGCCAGGCGGGTCACGGGATAGAGGTCAGAGGGCTCCGTCGTCACGGCGACCAATCTAATCCCGGGCGGAACGACGATGCATCCGGGCCCGTCCCGGAAACCGAAAGTCCGGGAAAGGAAGGCACGAAGGCGACTCCGCCACTACAATCTGTTGAAGTACGATCACATTTTGTTGGCAAAATATCCGTAAAGCCACACATTTCGAGAGCGAGCTACATGGTCGGCGTAGTGGGCGGCCACCAGCCACCCCTCCACCCACGAAACGACCAGGTGACCGGTTCGGCCCCGTCGACCGCCGCTGAGATGGTGCAGCGGTTGCGCGGTGAGCCGGACGGGCACATGGCCGTGGAGCGACAACTCCTCACCGCACGCCTGGCGCACGCGGAGCGCATGGGCGAGATGGGCTGGACCGAGTGGGATCTCCAGACCGGAGAGTCCACCTGGTCCGACCAGGCGTACACCATATTCGGCCGCGCCCCCGGCGACGGCCCGATCCACCTGCGCGACCTGCCCGGTCACGTCGAGGCGGCCGACCGGCCCGACCTCGACCGGCTGCTGTGGTCCGTCGTGCACCGGGCCCAGGCCGGGGAGATCGAGTTCCGCATCCGCCGCCACGGGGAGCTCCGGCACCTGCGCGCCGCGTTCGACCCCGTCGCGAAAGGCGGGCAGCCCGCCGTGCACGGCGTCGTGCAGGACATCACCTGCCGCCGCCGCGCCGAGCGGATCATGTCGGAGTCGCGCAGCACGCTGCTGCGGGTCCGTGAGCAGGCCGCGGAGGAGCACGACATGAGCGTGGCGCTGCGCGAGGCGATCATGCCGGGCCTCGGCGACACCATCGACCTGCCGCACGCGCGCATCGCGGTCCGCTACGTGGCGGCGGGGGTCAAGCCCGGCCTGGGCGGCGACTGGTACGACGCCGTCCCCCTGTCCGACGGCAGGGTGCTGCTCGCCATCGGCGACGTGTCCGGGCACGGGATGGCCGCGATCTCCCAGATGGCCCAGCTGCGCCACGCCCTGATCGGCCTCGCGATGACCGGCCACTCCCCCGACAGGCTGCTGGCCTGGCTCAACGACCTCGTGCTGCACCGGATGCCCGAGACGACGGCGACCGCGGTCGTCGGCCACCTCGACCCGGCCACGAGGACGTTCACCTGGGGGCAGGCGGGGCACCCGGCGCCGATCCTGGTCCGCGAGGGCACGGCCACCCAGCTCGACCCGCCCGCCGGGGTGCTGCTGGGCGCCACCCCCGACGAGCCGTACGAGCTGGCCGGGGTCGAGCTGCGGGAGGGCGACCTCCTGCTGCTGTTCACCGACGGGCTGGTGGAGCGGCGCACCCGCGACATCGACGAGGGCCTGGCGCTGACCATGGAGGCCGCGGCCCTGCTGAGAGGCGATCTGGACGACGGGCTCGACCGGCTCATCGAGGTGATCGGCGGACCCAACCCCGAGGACGACACCTGCGTTCTGGCGATCGGCGTGCTCGGCTGATTGGTTAAATGGTCGCCATGCCCGGCCTGATGCTTCTCGACACCCCCTCGCTGTACTACCGCGCCTTCTACGGCATCCCCGAGTCGATGACCGCGCCCGACGGGATGCCCGTCAACGCGGTGCGCGGCGTCATCGACATGATCGCCATGCTGATCCGGCGGCACTCCCCCGCCGAGCTCGTCGCCTGCATGGACGCCGACTGGCGTCCGGCCTTCCGGGTGGCGGCCATCCCGACGTACAAGACCCACCGGGTCGCCGAGGGCGGCGCCGAGGAGACCCCCGACACGCTCGCCCCGCAGGTGCCGGTGATCGAGCGGGTGCTCGACGCGGTGGGCATCGCCCGCGTCGGCGTGCCCGGCTACGAGGCCGACGACGTGATGGGCACCTTCACCGCGCGCGCGAGCGGCCAGGTCGACGTCGTCACCGGCGACCGCGACCTGTTCCAGCTGGTCGACGACTCCCGGCCGGTCCGGATCCTCTACACCGCCAGGGGGGTCAAGAACCTCCAGGCGGTCGACGAGGCCGCCGTCGCCGAGAAGTACGGCATCCCCGGCCGCTCCTACGCCGACTTCGCCACCCTGCGCGGCGACCCCAGCGACGGGCTGCCCGGCGTGCCGGGGGTGGGCGACAAGACCGCGGCGGCCCTGATCACCCGGTTCGGCTCGCTGGAGGCCCTGCTGCGCGCCGCCGACGGGGGCGAGGGGGCCGGTGACCTGACCGCCGGGCAGCGCGCCAGGCTGTCGGCGGCCCGCGACTACCTGCGGGTGGCCCCAGGCGTGGTCCAGGTCGCCCGCGACGCCCCCCTGCCCGAGGTCGACGTCGCGCTTCCCGCCAAGCCCCGGGACCCGGAGGCCCTGGCGGCGCTGAGCGAGCGCTACGGCCTCTCCGGGCCCCTGGAGCGCCTGACCTCCGCGCTCTGATCCCGCCCGCCCCGATCCCACGCCCGCCGATCCCACCGCCGTCCGGCCGGGCCTCACCGTCTCCGTACCCCGCGTTCCGGCTCCGACCCGGCCCCGGTCGCGCCGGCCGGCATCGCCCCGGCCGGCCGGTGGGGTGGCCCGCCGGGAGCCGGTAGGTTGCTTCCTGTGCCTCACAAGAGCATCCGGGTGCCCGGAGAGTCCCATCCGCGGCTCGACGACGGTTTCGAACGGATCCGTCGTGAGATGAAACTGCCCGAGGGTTTCCCCCGGGCGGTGGTCGACGAGGCCGAGTGGGTCGCCGAGGTGCCCGCCCTGCCCCGGCTCGACCGGACCGATCTGCCACTGATCACCATCGACCCCCCGGGAGCGATGGACCTCGACCAGGCCGTGCACCTGGAGGAGCAGCCCGGCGGCTACCGCGTCTGGTACGCCATCGCCGACGTCGGGGCGTTCGTCAGGCCCGGCGGCGCGATCGACGCCGAGGCCCGCACCCGCGGCGAGACGGTCTACATGCCCGACGGGCGCGTGCCGCTGCATCCGCCCGTCCTGTCCGAGGGCGCCGCGAGCCTGCTGCCCGGCGTGACGCGGCCCGCCGCGCTGTGGTGCGTCGACCTGGACGCCGAAGGCATGATCGTGGGCGCGGACGTGACCAGGGCGCTGGTCCGCAGCCGCGAGCGGCTCGACTACGACTACGCGCAGGCCGCCATCGACACCGGCACCGCCGACGGCACGCTGCGGCTGCTGGCCGAGATCGGCAGGCTCAGGCTGGCCCAGGAGCGGGCCCGGGGCGGCGTGACGCTGCCCACCCCCGACCAGGAGGTCGTCCCCGACGGTGACGGCTACCGGGTGGAGCTGCGGGCCCCGCTGGACGCCGAGGCCTGGAACGCGCAGATCTCGCTGCTGACGGGCATGGCCGCCGCCGCCATGATGCTGGACGCCGAGATCGGCCTGCTGCGGGTGCTGCCCCCCGCCCCGGCGGAGAGGATCGCCCAGGTGCGCCGGGTGGCCGCCGCTCTCGGCGTGCCCTGGCCCGAGGGCGCCGGATACGGCGACGTCGTGCACTCCCTCGACCCGAAGATCCCCGAGCAGGCCGCGTTCCTGCAGGAGTCGACGGTGCTGCTGCGCGGCGCCGGATACGTCGCCTTCAACGGCGAGCCGCCCGCGCAGGCGGAGCACGCCGCCGTGGGCGCGCCGTACGCGCACGTGACCGCCCCGCTGCGACGCCTCATCGACCGCTACGCCACGGAGATCTGCCTGGCCATCGCGGCGGGCGAGCCGGTGCCGCAGGACGTCCAGCGGGCCATGGGCGAGCTGCCGGAGATCATGCACGCCACCGGGCGCCGCGCGGGCGGCGTCGAGCGGGCGTGCGTGGACCTGGTGGAGGCCTTCGTCCTGCGCGAGCGGGTGGGCCAGACGTTCGAGGCCGTGGTGATCGACGTGGCCGAGGACCGGCCGTGGGGCCAGGTTCAGGTCACCGACCCGGCGGTGGTGGCCCGCTGCGACGGCGAGGGGCTCCCGCTGGGAGAGACCGTACGCGTGCGGCTGACGCGCGCCGACCCGACCACCCGCGAGGTCCGCTTCAGCCTGGCCTGAGCCCCCTCGCGGAGTCCTCTCGCAGCGTCCTGTCCGGCCCCGCCGCACCCGGCGGACCGCCCGGCCGGAACCGAAGGCGGCCCGGCCGGGGACCGGGACTCAGGTGAGGGACGAGTAGGCGACCACCCCGCGCCGCAGGGAGTCCATCGCCTTGCCCGCGGTCTGCTTGACCTTGCTCCCCGCCGGGGCCGCGTCGGAGATCTGGCCGAGGAGGTCGAGCAGTTGCTTGGTCCAGCGGACGAAGTCTCCGGCGGCCAGCTCCGAGCCGGCGACGCCGTCGCGGAGCACGGCGTCCAGGGTGTGGCCCTTGGCCCAGCGGAAGGCCGCCCAGGCGAACCCGAAGTCGGGCTCCCTGATGAACGACAGGCCGTGGTCGCCCTCGATCGACTCCAGCTCACCCCACAGGCGGACCATGTCCGCCAGCGCCTTCTGGGCCGCTCCAGCGGGGATCCTGGGCTGGCGGGCGTCGTCGGCCTGCCGCGACTCGAAGACCAGTGACGACACGCACGCGGCCAGCTCGGCCGGGTCCAGGTCGTTCCACAGCCCCGCGCGCAGGCACTCGGCGGTCAGCAGGTCCAGCTCGGTGTAGAGCTGGGCCAGGCGGCGGCCCTCGGCGGTGACGCTCTCGCCGTCGAGGTAGCCGAGCTGGTCGAGCACCCCGCAGACCTTGTCGAAGGTGCGGGCGATGACGTGGGAGCGGCCCTCGACCCGGCGGCGCAGCCCTTCGGTCTCGCGGAGCAGCTTGTAGTAGCGCTCGGCCCAGCGGGCGTGGTCCTCGCGCTCGTCGCACCCGTGGCAGGGGTGCTGCCGGATCTCCCTGCGCAGGCGGGTGATCTCGTCGTCCTCCGCGGCGTGGTCGCGCGCCCTGACGGGCTTGCCGAAGTCACGGTCGCCGATCTTGGCGTGCACGGAGGAGACCAGGTTGGCCCGCTCCTTGGGCGAGCGGGCGTTGAAGTTCTTCGGGATGCGCAGGTGCTCGACCGGCTCCACCGGGACGGGGAAGTCGGCCGGCGACAGCTTCTTGACCTGCTTGCCGATGGTCAGCACCAGCGGGGACGGGCCCTCGCCCCGGGAGTTGAGACCCGGGTCGAGGACGACGGCGAGCCCCGCGCGGCGCCCGCCGGGAACCCTGATGATGTCGCCGGGCTTCAGCGCCTCCAGCGAGCGCAGCGCCTGCGTCCTGCGGGCCGCGCCGCGCTGGCGCGACAGCTCGGCCTCCCTGTCGGACAGGGCCCTGCGCATCGCGGCGTACTCCTCGAAGTCGCCCAGGTGGCAGGTCATCGCCTGGCGGTAGCCCTCCAGGGCCTCCTCGGCGCGGCGCACCTGCTTGGCGATGCCGACCACGGCCCGGTCGGCCTGGAACTGCGCGAACGAGGACTCCAGGAGGGTCCTGGCCCGCTCCCTGCCCACCTGGCCGACCAGGTTGACCGCCATGTTGTACGAGGGGCGGAAGCTGGAGCGCAGCGGGTAGGTGCGGGTGCTGGCCAGGCCGGCGACCTGGAGCGGGTCGGTGCCCGGCTGCCAGTGGACGACCGCGTGGCCCTCCACGTCGATGCCGCGGCGCCCGGCCCGCCCGGTGAGCTGGGTGTACTCGCCGGGCGTGAGGTCGGCGTGGGTCTCGCCGTTCCACTTGTCGAGTTTCTCGATCACCACCGAGCGGGCGGGCATGTTGATGCCCAGCGCGAGGGTCTCGGTGGCGAACACGGCCTTGACCAGGCCCCGGGTGAACAGCTCCTCGACGACCTCCTTGAAGGCCGGCAGCATGCCCGCGTGGTGGGCGGCCAGGCCGCGCTCCAGGGCGTCTCGCCACTCCAGGTAGCCGAGCACGCCCAGGTCCTCGTCGGGCAGGTGCGCGGTGCGCTCGTCGACGATCTGCCGGATCTCGTGGCGCTCGGCGTCGGTGGTGAGCCGGATGCCGTCGTGCAGGCACTGCATGACGGCGGCGTCGCAGCCGGCTCTGGAGAAGATGAAGGTGATCGCGGGCAGCAGGGCGTCGGCGTCCAGGCGCTCGATGGCCGCGGCCCGGTCCGGCGGGCCGTTCCTGCGGGGCCGCGAGTAGCCGCGGCGCCCCCTGCCGAACGCCTGGCGCTCCTCGTCCCTGGCGATGCGCAGGAGGTTGGGGTTGATCTGGGGGCGCCGGTCCTCGTCGCCGGTGACGAACAGGTCGTAGATGCGGCTGCCGACGAGCATGTGCTGCCAGAGCGGGACCGGGCGGTGCTCGTCGACGATGACGCTGGTGTCGCCGCGGACCTCGCCCATCCACTCGCCGAACTCCTCGGCGTTGCTGACCGTGGCCGACAGGGCGACCAGGCGCACCGACTCGGGCAGGTGGATGATCACTTCTTCCCAGACCGCGCCGCGGAACCGGTCGGCGAGGTAGTGGACCTCGTCCATGACGACGAAGCCGAGCCCCGCCAGGGTGGGGGACCCGGCGTAGAGCATGTTGCGCAGCACCTCGGTCGTCATGACGACGATCGGGGCCTCCCCGTTGACGCTGTTGTCACCGGTGAGCAGGCCCACCTTGTCGGTGCCGTACCGCTTGACGAGGTCGTTGTACTTCTGGTTGGACAGCGCCTTGATCGGGGTGGTGTAGAAGCACTTTCGGCCCTCCTGCAGGGCCACGTGCACCGCGAACTCGCCCACGACGGTCTTTCCCGAGCCGGTGGGGGCCGCCACGAGGACCCCGTCGCCCGCCTCCAGCGCCCGGCAGGCGTCGAGCTGGAACTCGTCCAGCTCGAAGTCGTACAGACCGCGGAACGAGGTCAGCGCCGGCCCGCTCTCGGCCTGGCTCTGACGGAAGGCAGCGTATCGTTCCGCTGGGGTCGTCATGCGTCCAGCCTACCGATATCGGGATTCCGGTCCGTCCCCCCTTTCCACCGGGTTCCGGCCCGCCGGGCGGGCCCGGACGGCGCCGGGCGGCCCTAGACGAGGACCGCCAGCGCGCCGGGGACGATCTCGCACGTCAGCGGGGTGGGACCGACCCGCTCGCCGTCGGCGTAGGCGATCACTCCCGGCGCCTCCAGGGTCACCCGGCGGGCGCGGCGCATGGTGACGGCGGGGTGGGCGCCGTGCGAGCCCCGGTAGACGCGGGGGAAGGTGCGCAGGAACTCCCCCTTGGGGATGGCGCCGAGGATCGTCACGTCCAGCAGGCCGTCGTCGGGGACTGCGCCGGGGCACACGCGCATGCCGGCCCCGTAGGAGGAGGTGTTGCCGACCGCGACCAGCATCGCCTCACGCTCGACGACCTCGCCGTCCAGGTCGATCCTGAACGGGATGGGCCGGAAGGAGCGCAATTCCTCGGCGAGGGCGACCAGGTATCTGGCCATGCCGGGCGGCCAGGTCATCGTGTTGGCCCGTTCGTTGACCCGGGAGTCGAAGCCGCAGGCCAGCACCCCTGCGAACCACTCGTCCTCGCCCACCTTCGCGGCGTCGACCGTGCGCACCCGCCCGCGCAGCACGGTGTCGGCGGCGGCCAGCGGGGCCTTCAGGGGGATGCCGAGCGCGGCGGCGATGTCGTTGCCCGTGCCCACCGGGATGACGCCCAGCGGCACGCCGCTGCCCGCGACCGCCTGGACCGCGAGGTGGACCAGGCCGTCACCGCCGAAGGCCACCAGTGCCTCCGGTTGCTCGGCCACGGCCGTACAGGCGCGTTCCAGGGCGTCGGAGGCGGAGTCTCCGAGGATCACCGAGACCTCGCGCCCGCCCTGCCTCAGGCGGTCGAGCACCGGGGAGAGCAGTCCCCGTGAACGGCCGCCGCGGGCGGCGGGGTTGACGAGGACTGCGATCTCTGCGGGCACAGACCGGAACTTATCCCCTATTTGCCGGGATCGGTGTCGGTCGTTCTCGAATCGATAGGAGCCGGGTCGCCGACGGGGGTCACGTCGCCCAGGGGCGAGGCGTCGTCGAGCGGGGAGGCGTCGTCGTCGAGCGAGGAGGCCTCGTCGTCGGACAGGTGGGAGAAGTCCTCACCCTTGGGCTGTCTCTTGTCACGCAGGTACATGACCCCTTCGGCCAGCGCGAACAGCACCACCATCGGGACCGCCAGGGCGATCATCGAGAACGGGTCGGTGCTCGGCGTGGCCAGGGCGGCGAAGAGGAACATGATGAAGATCACCATGCGGCGGTGCTTGGCCACGGTGGCGTGCGACAGGACACCGATGACGTTCAGGAACACCATCAGCAGCGGCAGCTCGAAGGAGACGCCGAAGATGATGATCATGACCAGCGCGTAGCTGAGGTACTCGTCCATCTCCAGCAGCGGCACCGCGTTGTTCGGCGCGAAGCCGAGCAGGAGCGCCAGGCCGGTGTCCATGATGAAGTAGGCCAGCGCCGCACCCGCCAGGAACAGCGGAATCGCCAGGGCGAGGAACGAGATCGAGTAGCGCTTCTCGTTGCTGTAGAGGCCCGGGGTCACGAAACCCCAGATCTGGTACAGCCACACCGGCGAGGAGACCACCATCGCGAACATCGCCGCGACCTTCAGGTTGACCAGGAACGCGTCGAAGACACCGCGGATGGCGAACGTGCACTCGCCCTTCCGCAGGATCTGCGAGACGGGCAGCTGGCAGTAGGGCTCGGTGATGAAGTTCCAGATCGGCTGGAAGAAGATGAACCCTACGATGATCCCCGCGACCATCGCCAGAAGGACGATGACCAGCCGGTTGCGCAGCTCGCGCAGGTGCTCCATGAGCGGCATGCGGCCGTCGGCCGAGTCGGCGGGCGGTGGTGCCGCCCCGTTCCGGCCAGATTTAGGCCACTTCAGCAGCGCCATTCGCGAATCCTGGGGTGACGAGTCGGATGATCGGGGTAGATCTTCAGGCTACCGCCGATCACTGCGACTTGGGCGCTCCGGCCTGGGCGCGCAGCCGGGCGGCCTGCTCCTCGAGCTGGCGGGCCTGCTCCTCGGCGCTCGGCGCGGGGGCCGGGGCCTGGGTCGCGGCCGGGATCGGCTGCGGGGCCGGGGCCGGGGGCTGGGGCTGCGCCTGGACGACCGTGGCGGTCGTGGTCTGCGGCTCGTCCTCGTCGCGGAGCTTGGCGGTCTCCGACTTGAAGATGCGCAGCGACCGGCCGAGCCCGCGGGCGGCTTCCGGCAGCTTCTTGGCGCCGAAGAGCAGCACCAGGATCAGGCCGATGATGATCAGCTCAGTGGGTCCGAGGTTGGGCATTACACATCCTTACGCCGGGCGACGTGCAGTCTCTGGTCCCGATCGTACGCTCCCCCGGGGACAGACTCATCCCTTTGTCCCCGTACAGCCGCCGTACGCTCGCCGAACAGGACGCGAACGGGTTCCAGTCTCCCCTGGGTGCGGTCGACCTCGCGGCCCAGCTCGGCGGCCGCGCGCAGCACGCGGACGGCGAGGAAGGCCAGGACCGCGAGCCCGGCGAAGGTCAGCGAAACCGCGGCGATGATCCAGCTCATGTCGGGAGGCTCCGGCTCCGTACGTCGGCGAACACGTCAGGAAACCGACTCGTAACGATTCAGCGCGGCGGTGGCCGCGGCCCGGACGCTCGCGTCCAGCGAGGCGGGCGAGACCACCCTGCCGGTGTCGCCGAGGCGCAGCGCCAGGCGTACCAGCCAGCCCTGGTCCCTGGCCCGCAGGGCCACCCGCACGCGGCCCTCGCCGAGCTCCTCGACCCGCTCGCACGGGTAGTACTCGGCGACCCAGCGGCCCGCGGCGGTCAGCTCCAGCTCCACCAGCTCGTCGGTCGGCGAGGGCCGGAACACCCCGGGCGTCACCTCGTCGGCCACGGCGTCCTCCGGCGGGTCGGCGGGCACGTCGAGCACGTCGACGGAGAGCATCCGGTCCAGCCGGAACAGCCGGACCGCCTCGGCCCGGTAGCACCAGCCCGACAGATAGGGGCGCCCGTCCACGACGACCAGGCGCATCGGGTCGACCTCGCGCGGGGTGATCTCGTCGCGTCCCGGCACGTAGTAGCGCAGCGACAGCCGCCTGCGGCTCCGCAGCGCCTCGTTGACGACGGGCAGCGCGTCGGGCGCGGCGTCGACCTCCACCGCGACCTGGCTGCTGACCGCCGCGGCGCCCTCGCCCGAGGCCTGCTCGAACTTGGCGATGACCCGGGCCAGCGCGTCGCGCTCCCCGAACTCCGGCATCTCGGCGAGCAGGCGCAGCGCGACCAGCAGGGCGCTGGCCTCGTCCACGCCCAGCCGCAGCGGGCGGGCGATGGTCTCGGCGTTGTCGATGACGATCTCGCCGCCGTCCCACGACACGTCGATCAGATCGCCGGGGGTGTGGCCGGGCAGCCCGCACATCCACACCAGCTGCAGGTCGTCGATGAGCTGCTTCTCGCTCAGCCCGAAGATCTTCGCGACCTCGGGCACCTGGGCCCCGGGGTGCGACATCAGGTAGGGCACCAGTGCCAGCAGCCTGGGCAGGCGATCGGCCGTGCTCACGCGAGTGCTCCCTTCAGGCGGCAGATGACCGCGTCGCGGGCGTCCGGCGGGCCGACCACCTCGGCGTCCGCGGCGAATCCCACGATCCATCCGGCCAGCCGGCCGGGGTCGGTGAAGTCGACGTCCAGCTCGTCCCAGCCGTCATCGGCGGGCCGCACCTCCTTCGCCACCTGGCGCAGTCCCTGGCAGGTGTCCCGCCTGACCCGGACGAGGGCGGTGCGCTCGCGGACGGCGGCGTCGCTGAAGCCGACCATGGACTTGATGTCGACGCCCTCGGGCACCACCACGGCGCCGGGGCGGCCGACGGTGGTGACCGTGCCGCTGATCCGGCTGAGCCGGAAGACCCTCGGCGCGTCCCGGTCGCGGTCGTGGCCGACCATGTACCAGCGGCCCCGGCGGCTGACGACGCCCCACGGCTCCACCGTGCGGGTCAGCACGTTCTGGCTGGCCGCCGCCCGGTAGGCGAACCGGACCGCGCGCCGGTCGCGCACGGCCTCCCACAGGGCGGGGAAGGACGGGTCCTGGGTGTCGACGCGCAGCTCCAGCGCCCCGCCGAGCACCCCGTGGGCCTCGTCGGTCTGCACGCCCCCGGCGCGCAGCTTCAGCAGCGCCCCGCTGGCCGCCTCGGCCAGGCTGGCCCGCTGCCACACCTGGGCCGCCAGGCCCACCACGGCGGCCTCGTCGGGCTCCAGGGTGATCTCCGGCAGCTCGTACGCCGACCGGACGATCCGGTAGCCCGGATCCTCCTCCCACGGGTCCTTGTGGACCTCGATCGGGATGCCGATCTCCCGCAGCTCGTTCTTGTCCCGCTCGAACATCCGCTGGAAGGCCTCGTCGTTGTCGGCGTCGTAGCCCGGCACCGCCTGGCGGATGTGCTCGGCACTGAGCGGCCGCCGCGTGGCCAGCAGGCAGATCACGAGATTGAGCAGCCGCTCGGTCTTCCGGCGCGACATCCGGCCTCCTCCCTGTTCGAGTGACGCTACCCTTCCCCCGTGATCAGATGGCGCAGGGGCGAGGTCGTACGGGTCCGGCGCGAGTGGCCGGGGGCGGTGGAACTCGACGTGACCACCGAGGACGGTGAGGCGCGCGCGCTCGCCTACCCGGCCCTGGTGGGACGCCCGGAGCCCGGTGACGTGGTGCTGCTCAACACGACCGCGCTCGCGATGGGTCTCGGTACGGGAGGCTACGCCATGGTGGTGGCTGTTCCCGACCGTTTACCGCAAGATCCTCAAGGCCCCGGACATCTGGTGAAGGCACGCTACACCCCGTTGCAGGCCACCGTCCTCGGCGCGGACGAGCAGGACTCGCCCTTCCACGAGGTCCTGCGCGACGCCGACTCCGTGGACGGCATGCCGGTGATCGTCGCTGACCTGCACTCGGCCCTGCCCGCGATCCTCTGCGGCCTGTACGGCGCCAACCCGCCGGGGTCCGGGAAATCCGCGGGCGGACCCGGCGGCCGGAACCCGTCCGAGCCCGGGGAGACCGCGGGCGGACCCGGCGGCCGGGAGCGCGGAAAGCCCGTCAGGGTCGCCTACGTGATGCTCGACGGGGGCGCTCTGCCCGCCTGGTTCTCCATGTCGTGCGCGCGACTGCGGGAGACCGGCTGGCTGTGCGGGGTCGTCACGGCGGGCCAGGCCTTCGGCGGCGACGTTGAGGCGGTGACCCCGCACACCGGCCTGCTGGCGGCCAGGCACGTCCTGGAGGCCGACGTCACGATCGTCACCCAGGGGCCGGGCAACCTGGGCAGCGGCACCCGCTGGGGGTTCTCCGGCGTCTCCGCCGGCGAGGCGGTCAACGCCGCCGCCGTCCTGGGGGGCCGCCCGGTCGCGGCGCTGCGGGTCAGCGAGGGCGACCTGCGCGAGCGTCACATCGGGGTCTCGCACCACTCGCTGACCGCCTACGGCCGGGTGGCGCTCGCCCCGGCCCAGGTCGCCGTGCCCGTGCTGCCCGGCGACTTCGGCAGGCGGGTGACCGAGCAGTCGCGCCCGCTCGCCGCGCGGCACGAGCTGGTCGAGGTGCCGGTGGACGGGCTGCACGAGGCGCTGCGGGGCTCTCCGGTGCGGCTGTCGACGATGGGCCGGGGGCTGGAGGAGGACCTGGCCTACTTCCTGGCCTCGGCCGCGGCCGGGCGCCACGCGGCCTCACTGCTGTCGTAGAAGTTCTTGAAGGTGAAGGCCCCCGGCGTGGGGCCCTCCGCCTTCAGCCTCTCCAGGCGCTCCATCCCCTCGGCGAGCGTCGGCTCGTACCCCTCGGGGATCCACCACATCACCGAGTACGGCTCCGCGATGCGCAGGAACCACTCCCTGCGCCGCTGCAGGAACGCCAGGTGACCGCTGCGGTAGACGTAGTCCCACAGCGCGTCGCGCGACCTCCACACGGAGAAAGTGATCATCAGGTGGTCACCGTACCCGTGCTCGATCAGGTCCTCGGGTCCTTCGCCGCCCTTGAGCCGCCACACGAAGCCGGGATCGGCCTCGGCCAGCCGGTTCATGGGGTCGAGGCCGGCGATGAAGGAGGCCAGTTCCGGGGAGTCCTTGGGCGCGCGCGGGTGGGCGACGTTCAGCTGGGCCAGATGCATGGACCCAGCAGATCATCCTCGATCCTTCTATGTCAATCTTCATTGTTTTTAGAAAAGGCGACGCAGCACTCCCCGGGGCGCGGGTCCAGGCTGGCCGCCGAGGCGTCCTGGCCGAGCGCGTCGAGCAGCCCGCGGCACAGCTCCAGGTTCACCGAGCAGACCAGCAGCGGGTGCTCCTCGGCCGGCACGTGGAACGGGCAGTTGCGCAGCCGCACCCGGCCGTCCTCCTCGTACGGCTCGTATCCGCGCCGCCGCAGCACCCCGGCGAGATCCTCGCCCTCCCCCGCGGACCGGGCTCCCGCGCGCCGGGCGGCCTGCTCGGCCCGCTCGTCCCCGCCGAGCAGCTCGACCGCCTCGGCCAGTACCAGGGCGAGGGTGCGGTAGTCCCTGGCCGGCACGCTGACCTGCCACTCCCCCGGTGCCCTGCGGTAGACCTTCGCCGGCCTGCCGCTGCCGGGTCCCGTCCGCTCCGTCAGCCGCCGGAATCCCGCCTCGAGCAGGCCCGCCTCGACGAGCCGGTCGAGGTGGAAGGCGGCCAGGGTCCGCTGGACCCCCACCGCCTCGGCCGCCTCGTTGCGCCCCACGTCCTGGCCCCGGGAGGCCACGTAGTCGTAGACGGCCCGGCGCACCGGGTCGTGAAGTACCGCCACCGTGTCAAGGTCGTCGCCGCTCACAGCCCGGATTGTAGGCCGCGGTCCCCGGAGGCCTGCCCTCGCCCGCCCTTCGCCCGCCCTTCGCCCGCAGGGGCCCGTACGGGGCCCTGCGGGCCGTCCGGGCCGCGCGCGGACCCGGGCGGCACGATTCGCGCGGGCCGGGCGTCCGGGCCCGGGAAAGCACGGAGCCCGGCCGTGCGCGCACGGCCGGGCTCGGAAAGCGGGCGGGTCGCCCCGGCGACGGCCCGGTGGGGCCTCACCGGGGACGGAACGCCGGGTCGGTGGGTGGGATCAGTAGGCGCCCAGCACGTCGACCAGGAAGACGAGGGTGTCGGTGCCCTTGATCTTTTCGCCGCTGCCGGCCTTGCCGTAACCGAGGTCCGGCGGGACGCTCAGCAGGACCCGGCTGCCGACCGGGACGCCGACCAGACCCTGGTCCCAGCCCTTGATGACCTTGCCGGTGCCGATCGGGAACATGATCGGCTGGGCGCCGCGGGACCAGCTGCTGTCGAACTCGACGTCCGATCCCCAGATCTTCCCGGCGTACTGCACCAGGATCGACTGGCCGGTCTTGACCTCGGGACCGGTGCCCTTGATCACGGTCTTGACGACGAGCTCCTTGGGAGCCTTCTTCTTGGTCTTGGTGGTGAGCTTCGGCGCGGCGTCGCCACCGGGGTTCTCCACCTTGATCCCGTCGACGCCGGGATCGGTCGCGGTGCCCTGGGCGGCCTTGGCCTGGGGGACGCCCACCACGTCGACCACGAAGACCTGCGACTGGCCCGGAGGGGCCTGCGCCTGCTGCTCGGCGGGGAGCGCGTCCTTGGCGACGACCGACATGAACCTGCCGCCGCCCTTGGTCTCGGCGAAGCCCTTGCGGAGGATCTCCGGGACCTGCTCGTTGAGCGTGATGACCTGCGGCCCGCCCTCGTCGTAGGTCGAACCGGCGATCTTGTTCTCCTTGCCGTCCCAGGTGAAGACGGTGAAGTTGGCGACCACGCTGGTGCCGAGCTTGGCGGCCTCGCCGGTGGTGCCGGGGGTGAGCACCTTGAAGGAGGAGGTCTCGACGACCTTGGACGGGAAGGCGACGGTCGGCTTGGCGCCGGCCTGCCCTGTCACCTGCAGCTCGGTGACCCCGCTGCTGCTGGCGGGACTGGAGGCGCCGGTGGCCACGCCTCCGCCGGAGCCACATGCTGCGGCGAACATCAGAGGCACTGCGGCCAGTACGGCCATGCTGCGGCGGCGCATAGGTATCCCTCAAGCAGACGTCAGGTTCGCGCCACACTACCCGTCCCGGCGTACGGAGGAGGTAAGGCCGGGACGAGCTTGCCGAAGTATGACCGTCACATTCCGGCGATGAGCTTGTCCACCCTCTCGTCGACGCTGCGGAAGGGGTCCTTGCACAGCACGGTGCGCTGCGCCTGGTCGTTGAGCTTCAGGTGCACCCAGTCGACGGTGAAGTCGCGGCGCTTCTCCTGCGCCTTGCGGATGAACTCACCGCGCAGCCGCGCCCGGGTGGTCTGCGGCGGCACCGACTTGGCCTCGAAAATCTTCAGGTCGGAGGCCACCCGCTCGACCGCGCCGCGCTTCTGCAGCAGGTAGAACAGGCCGCGGCGGCGGTGCACGTCGTGGTAGGCGAGGTCGAGCTGGGCGACCCTGGGGCTCGACAGCGGCAGGTCGTACTTCTTGCGGTAGCGCTCGATCAGCTGGTATTTCGTCACCCAGTCGATCTCGCGGGCGACCTTGTCGAGGTTGCCCGTCTCGACCGCGTTGAGGGTGCGCTCCCACAGCTCCAGGACCCGGTGGCTGATCTCGTCGCCACCGCGGCGGTCGACGAAGTCGCGGGCCTTGGAGAGGTATTCCTCCTGGATCTCCAGCGAGGACGCCTCGCGGCCGTTGGCCAGCCGGACCCGCCGCCGCCCGGTCATGTCGTGGGAGACCTCGCGGATGGCCCGTATCGGGTTCTCCAGGGACAGGTCGCGCATCACGGTGCCCGCCTCGATCATGCGGAGCACCAGGTCGGTCGCACCGACCTTGAGCAGCATGGTCGTCTCGCTCATGTTGGAGTCGCCGACGATGACGTGCAGGCGGCGGAACCGCTCGGCGTCGGCGTGCGGCTCGTCGCGGGTGTTGATGATCGGGCGCGACCGGGTGGTGGCGCTGGAGACGCCCTCCCAGATGTGCTCGGCCCGCTGGGAGACGCAGTAGACGGCTCCCCGCGGGGTCTGCAGCACCTTGCCCGCCCCGCAGATGATCTGCCGGGTGACCAGGAACGGGATCAGCACGTCGGCCAGGCGGCCGAACTCGCCGTGCCGGCCGACCAGGTAGTTCTCGTGGCAGCCGTAGGAGTTGCCCGCGGAGTCGGTGTTGTTCTTGAACAGGTAGATGTCCCCGGCGATGCCCTCCTCGCGGAGACGCTTCTCGGCGTCGACGAGGAGGCCCTCCAGGATGCGCTCGCCCGCCTTGTCGTGGGTGACGAGCTCCACGACGTTGTCACACTCGGGGGTGGCGTACTCGGGGTGGCTGCCCACGTCGAGATACAGGCGTGCCCCGTTGCGGAGGAAGACGTTGCTCGATCGGCCCCAGGAGACGACACGGCGGAATAGATAACGCGCTACCTCGTCGGGTGACAGCCGCCGCTGCCCCCTGAACGTGCAGGTGACGCCGTACTCGTTCTCAAGCCCGAAGATGCGACGATCCATTGCCTCACACTATTCGCCGAACCCCTCTCGCGGGAGGGATCATGGGGTTTTTGGTCGTACGGCTTATGCCCCGGGCTGTGAGCGGCTAAGCACGGACGCGGGCGGACACGGCCGGACGCGAGCGGACAGGGCCCGCGCCCGGCTCCCGCCGGGCACGGGGTGGCGCGGAGGAGCCGGGACCGGAGGTCCCGATCAGCCTCCGCCCTGCCAGAAGATCTCGACAACCTTGGTGATCCTGCCGTTCTCGGTGGTGATCAGGGCCGGCCGGTGGAGGCCCTCGACCCCGGTCAGGGAGGCGGCCTCCCTGACGTTGTCAATCAGCGTCCGGCGGGAGCAGCTCTCGGTGCCGAGGTTGGTGGCCTTGTCGTAGGTCTGCGTCGTGCCGTCGCAGCCGCTGTCGGCGAGGAACCGCACGTCCTCGGCGATGGGCGCCAGGTAGCGGACCACGTCGCCTTCCTCGGGACCGTCGAAGTGGCCGTCCTCGCCGTCGCGCTGGACGAAGCGGATCGGCCGGTACTCGGCCACCCCGTTGTCGTCCACGTCGGTGAGCCAGCCCCGCAGGACGCCCTCGAAGGGCGGCGGCCGCCCCTTGCTCCAGTCGTGCTCGGGAGCGGCCTGGAACTCGGTACCGAAGAGCTCGGGGGTGGCCGCGGGCTCGGAGGCCGGGGTGGGCTCCGCCGCGGGGTCCGGCGCGCCCGTCGAAGCGGAAGCGGAGGGGACGGATGCGGAGGAGGCCACGGAGGAGGCCGCGGAGGGGAAAGGCGCGGAGGCGGTCCTGGAGGCGGTCTCAGGGGCACAGCCGGACGCCAGCGCCACCGCCGCGAGCAGGGCGAGCGCCGCACCGGGTCGTCTCGGGGTGGCGAGGACGGCGGGGGCTGCGGGGGCGGCGGGGGCGGTCAAAGCGGGAACGAGCCTGGTCCAGGCCCGGGAGGTGCTGTTCTTCACGCAGACTGTGACCGCCGCGGGACGGGATCGGTTGCCCGAAGACGATGTGATCCAGGACACAACCGAGCGCCGCCCCCTGGCGGGGGCGGCGCTCGGTGTCGCCGGGGGAAGCGGTCAGCCGCTGGATCCGGTGTCGATGTCGCCGTCGGGCGCGGTCGGCGGGGCGCCGGGCGTCTCGGGCGCGGAGAGGGGGTTCTCGTCCCTGGCCGCCTGGGCGGCCGACTCGGCGGCGGGGGCCCCGTCGGCCAGCAGTCGCTCCAGCCTGGGGCCGTTGAGCCGCAGGAACTTGCGGTGCGGCCGGTTGCGGTCGAGCACCGCCACCTCCAGCTGGCTCGCCGGGAAGCGCTCGCCTCCCGGCTCGGTCAGCGCGAACAGCGCCGCCTCCAGCGCCTCAGCCAGCGACAGGCCGTCGCGGTAGCGCTCCTTGAGACGGCCCGCGACCGCCTCGGCCTGGCCGCCCATGGCCACCAGGCCCGCCTCGTCGAAGACCGAACCGTCGAAGGTCAGCCGGTAGATGTGGTCCTCGTCGGAGGAGTCGCCGACCTCGGCGACCACGATCTCCACCTCGAACGGCTTCAGCGACTCGGTGAAGATCTGGCCGAGGTTCTGCGCGTAGAGGTTGGCCAGACCTCGGGCGGTGACGTCGTCGCGGGCGTAGGTGTAGCCGTTGATGTCGGCGTATCGGATGCCGCCGAGGCGCAGGGCCTCGAACTCGTTGTAGCGGCCGACCGCGGCGAACCCGATCTTGTCGTAGATCTCGCTGATCTTGTGCAGGGCACGGGACGGGTTGGGCGCGACGAACAGGATGCCGTCCTCGTACTGCAGGACGACGACGCTACGGCCCCGCGCGATCCCCTTGCGCGCGTAGTCCGCCTTGTCCCGCATCTGCTGCTCGGGCGAGACATATCCAAAAGGCATGGACACCTGGGGTGATCCTCTCGTGTTAGCGCAGCGGGGCGGCGGGGCCGTCGGGGCGGTCGGCCCGGGATTCGACCACGACCCGGACGAGCTCTCCGACCTCCTCGTCGGGAAGCCTGTGGTATCCGTCGGCGGTGATCACCGCGACGACGGGCCAGATCCTGCGGATCACGTCCGGGCCGCCGGTCGCCGAGTCGTCGTCGGCCGCGTCGTAGAGGGCCTGGATCAGCGTCAGCACGGTGTCCTCGGGTGAGGCGCCCTCGCGGTAGAGCTTCTTCAGAGAGCCCCGCGCGAAGATCGAGCCGGATCCGATCGCGTGGTGGTGACGCTGCTCGTAGGGGCCGCCGCCCACGTCGTAGCTGAAGATGCGGCCACCGTCGACGTCGGGGTCGTAGGCGGCGAAGATCGGGACGACCACGAGCCCCTGCATCGCCATGGGCAGGTTGCCGCGGATCATCGTGGCGAGCCTGTTGGCCTTGCCCGCCACCGAGAGCGTGCGGCCCTCGCGCTTCTCGTAGTGTTCGAGCTCCACCCGGTAGAGGCGGGCCATCTCGATGCCGGTGCTCGCCGCCCCGGCGATGCCCATGCCCGAGTGGTCGTCGGTGCGGAACACCTTTTCCATGTCACGCTGGGAGATGATGTTGCCGGAGGTCGCCCGGCGGTCTCCCGCGATCACCACGCCACCGGCGCACATGGCCGCCACGATCGTGGTGGCGTGCGGGATCTGATCGCCCACCGGGGTTGCCAAGGTCTCGTTACGGCCAGGCAGCAAGTCCGGCGAATGGGACCTGACGAACTCGGTGAACGAGGAGCTCCCGGTGTCGGTAAAGATGTGATTCACCATGCCGGCGGGCAGGTCCCTGTGAGATCCCACGCGACTCCCTCCAAAGGTGCAGTCCTTTAAGGCCCGACCTTACTCATCTTGCCGTGCTGCTTGCACTTCCCTGTATCAGCTCAGCGCGAACCCCCCTCGGCGGGCTTTTGAATCTTTGGGGTGATCGGTCCCGGTCGCCGGAACCGCCGTGGATCCCGCCGGACGCGACGAGGACGAGGGTGGCGAAGGCGGCGGCCCGCCCGGGTCGCGGAAGGCACGGGGCCGGGTCCTGCCGGAGGTCAGGGGGCGGCGGGCCCGGGGGAAGGGCGGGCGGGCGCCCGAGGGGGCCTGAGCGGCCGCCGAGAGGCGCGGGGGCGTCCTTGCGGAAGGCGCGGGGGGTGCTCACTGAGGACACGGGACGGTGCCCGAGAAAGGCGCGGGGCGGTGCCCGCGGAAGGCACGGGACGGTGCTCGTGGAAGGACTTCGCGGGGAGCCGGTGCTCGCGGTCCTTCCTCGCGGGCTCTCGCCGCGGAGGTGGCGGGGTCGGCGGGAAAGGACCGGCCCGCCGGGCCGGGCGCGATCGCGACCGGATTCGGCCTGCGCCTTCCCGCTTCGTACTCCGGACGGTTCTCGTTCCCTCCGGGAACCGTTCCCGGAGGGTCCCCCTGTCGGCTCAGCGTGTTCGTGGCGTTCGCGGGCGGAGCACCGGGAAAGGCGCTCCCGGCGGGAGACGGCCGCGCGTCACCCGCCCGCCTGGCCCGGCGGGCGCCGGGCCGGGCCCGCGGTCAGGAGGGGTCTGCCGGCTCCTCGCCGGATCCGCCCTCACCCCTGACCTGGGTTCGGCCGGGCGGACCTACTGTCCGCCCTTCTGCACGTAACTCCTCACAAACTCCTCGGCGTTCTCCTCAAGGACCTCGTCGATCTCGTCGAGGATCGCGTCGACGTCATCGGAGAGCTTCTCCTGACGCTCCTGGACGTCGGAGGTTTCCGCCGCGGCGGTCTCCTCGACCTCCTTGTCGGTACGGCCGGTCTGCTTCTGGCCGCCGGTGTCCTTGCTTGCCATGTGTGGCACCTCCACCTGGGGGACGGATCTGATTCATATCTTCCCCGAACCGGGCGACATTGCGCGCGGATCGTCCCGCGATCTTTACGGGAGCCCGAACGGGCCGTGCCGAGGTCCTGTCCGACAGGGAACCTTCCCCGAGGTCCCGAGGCGAATCCGGGCGCCTTTCATCCGGTGGCGGCTCCATCCTCATCGGGTGGCGGCTCCATCCGGGAGGGGCGCTCCCATCTCACCGTCGTCGACGGCGGCGATGACGGTGTCGATCAGGCCGGGGAAGCGGGCGTCGAGGTCCTCGCGCCGCAGGGTGTGGGTGATGATGCGCCCTTCGCGCCGCGCCCACAGGATGCCGCCCTCCCTGAGCACCCGCCAGTGACGGCTGGCCGTCGAGGCGTTGACGTCGGGCAGGGTGGTGGAACAGGTCAGCTCCTCCCCCTCGGCGAGGCGCCCGACGATCCGCAGGCGCAGGGGGTGGGCGAGAGCCTCCAGGACGGCGTCCAGGCGCAGGTCTTCGCGGGCGGGGTGAACGAACACCTTCATGTCTCAATCGTACGCGTCCATGCAAAGTGACGAAGCGTTGTGAGCAGCCTCACAACCGATCGGTTTGCCTTCCCTCCCGCCGAACTGTTTTATAGTTCACGTACTAGCAAACAGTTCGAAGAGGAGAACGACATGAGCACCTACATGGTCATAACCGTCACGCCGGACGACGAGGAGAAGATGGCCCGGTACGAGAAGGAGACCCTGTCCGTCGTGGCACGCTTCGGCGGCCGGCCGATCAGGCGCGACACCGCCCCGATCGCCCTGGAGAGCGACCACGAGCCCGCGATCGCGGTCATCCTGGAGTTCCCCGACAAGCAGAGCGTGCTGAACTTCTACAACTCCGCCGAGTACAGGCCGCTCAAGGAGTTCCGGCACACCTTCGCCCGCGCCAGCGCCGTCCTCATCGACGCCACCTGACCCCCGCTCGGCGCGCCCCGCCCGGCACGGCCCGCCGAACCCGCCGAGCAGGAAGCCCTCCCGCGGACGTCGAAGTGAATCCATCCGCCCTTGACTGGATAGCTCCCCTATCCAATAATTGGCTAGCTTCACTATCCAACGAGAGGTCCCCCCATGTCGCCGTCGTCGCTGAACACAGCGGGAATACTCCTCATCACCGTGCCCGCCGTGGCCTTCGGCGGGGTCTCCCTGCTCGCGCAGATCATGCGCGGCATCCCCGGATACCTGGACAATCCGGTGCGGCGCGGCCTGTGGCGGGCCGGGCACGCGCACGCGGGCGTCCTGGTGCTCTTCGCGCTCGTCGCGCTGCTCTACATCGATCAGGCCGACCTGTCCGGCGGCCTGAAGGACCTGTCCCGGGTCCTGATCGTGGCGGCGCCGATCCTGATGCCGCTGGGCTTCTTCCTGTCCGTGGTGCGCCCCTCCGACACGAAGCCGAACAGGCTGATCTGGCTGGTCCCGGCGGGCGGGGTATCACTGGGCGCCGGCACGCTGCTGCTCGGCATCGGCCTCGTGTGAGCCTTCGCGTGACCCGCGCGGTCTCGCACGAGCCCCGTGACCCCGTACGCCCCCGTGTGAGCATCGTCACCCAGGAATCCGGGCGCATCCGACACTCCTGGAGAGATAAGGAACGTTCCAGGTAGGCCTTCGGGGCTGGAAACTGCGATCATTGGGGGGTGAGCACCATCATCGCGCGCAGGTACAAGCTCGTCTCACGCGTCGGCCAGGGGGCGACCGGCGTCGTCTGGCGAGCTTATGACCTGCTTCTGGAGCGAGAGGTGGCCCTCAAGGAGATACTCCTGCCACCGGGGGCCGCCGCGGCCGAGCAGCGGCGGCGGGTGGTCAGGGAGGCGCGCATGGCGGCGCGGCTGAGCCACCGGGGCATCGTGACGGTGCACAACCTCACCGAGGAGGCCGAGCGCCTCTGGATCGTCATGGAGTTCCTGGAGGCGCTGACGCTGCACGACACGCTCGTGCAGGCGGGCCCGCTCCCGGTGGACCTGGTGGCGGCGATGGGATGCCGCCTGCTGGAGGCGTTGCGGCACGCGCACGACGGCGGGGTGATCCACCGCGACATCAAGCCCGCCAACATCATGCTGACCGGCGACCGGGTGGTGCTGGCCGACTTCGGCTTCGCCGCGCCGGAGGGCGCGGCGACGACCTCGACGCGGGGCACTCCGGCGTTCATCGCGCCGGAGGCGCTGCAGGGCAGGGGCGGCACCCGCGAGGCGGACATGTGGTCCTTCGGCGCGACGCTGTACATGGCGGTGGAGGGCAGGACCCCGTTCCGTACGGTGAACTCGATGGCGGCGCTGGTGGCGGCGCTGCGCGAGCCGCCACGCGCGCCGAAGCGGGCGGGTGCCCTGGAGCCGGTGCTGCGGGGATTGCTGCGCAAGGATCCGCGGGCGCGGCTGAGCGCCGAGCGGACGTCGAAGATGCTGGAGGACGTGCGCTGCTTCAGCGCGGCCTGAGAACGTCCGTGAGCGTTTCCGAAACACCTTCGCCGACCTCCGGGCCATTTTCCTGATTCCCCAATCAGGATTTACGGGCATGGAACAAAATCCCATAACGCCCATGCGTCTGAATCGTTACCGAGAATCACCATAGGTAATCACATAGTGCACTCTTCCAAGTGAAAACATGAATCAGCTGAGGGGCCCGGCTTCTATGTGCAGCAGGTGATTCATGGGAACAGATGCGGGAAAGGCACGCTTACTAGGTGATCGTTATCACTTGGCCTCGCCGATCGGGCAGGACGGCGTGGGCACGGTGTGGCGAGCCCACGATTCCCTGCTGAGGCGGAACGTGGCGATCAAGGAGATCCAGCCCCGGTTCGGCGAGGACGGGGCGGACATGCGCGAGGCGCGACGACGGGCGCTGCGCGAGGCGCGTTCGGCCGGGAGGCTGAACCACCCGGCGGTGATCTCCGTGCACGACCTGATCGAGGAGGACGGGCGGCTCTGGATCGTCATGGAGCTGCTGGAGGCCCTCACGCTCAAGGAGACCGTACGGCACCTGGGCCACCTGCCGATCCACTGGGTGGCGTGGATCGGCTTCCAGCTGCTGGGCGGGCTGCGCCACGCGCACGGGGCGGGCGTCCTGCACCGGGACATCAACCCGCGCAACATCCTGCTGACCGGCGACCGGGTGGTGCTGGCCGACTTCGGCATCGCGGCGCTGCACGGCGACCCGGACACTTCCACGACCGTGCCGGTCGTCCACGTTCCCACCTTCGTCGCGCCGGAGCGGCTGCGGGGCGGGCCACCGACCCCGGCGGGCGATCTGTGGTCGCTCGGGGCGAGCCTGTACTTCGCGGTGGAGGGCCGGCCGCCGCGTCCCCTGTCCCGTACGCCGGCGCCGCGCGAACCGGGGGGCGGCGGGCATCCGGGGCCGGTGGCGCGGGCGGGAATGCTGTGGCCCGTCCTGGAGGGGCTGCTCCGGCGCGACCCGGCGGCCCGCATCAGCATGGGGCAGGCGGGCCGCATGCTGTCGGCGATCCTCCATGCGGAGAGGGTGACCCTGGCCCCGCCGCGCCTGCCCGCGGCCCGGCTGCCGCCGGACGCCTTCACCTGAGATCTCGCGGGACCTCGCGGGATCTCGGCCGGACATTCGGGATGGGAAACGTCCGTCTTCCTCCTTTCTCCCGTCACGCGGGCCCGCCTCCCGCGCGGCCGGGATGCCCCGCGACGGCCGGGCCGGACGCGTTTTCCGACCGGGCACAAATGATCAGAACGGATGGAGCGCGAGAAACCGCGAAAAGGCCAGCCGTCGGCATCCCCGGCTTTCAACACATCCCAAGTCTTCGCCAATCATCACAAATTAGCTCGATCTAACCTCGGGTCGTTTCCGACCGCTTCGGACCGGCCCGGACCGGCCTCGATCAGCCCGGGGCGATCCGGGGCGGGGAGAGGTCAGACGACCGGGACGCGACGGCAGGCCTCGACGAACCTGGAAGCCAGCCGGGGACTGCCGGCCCAGTGCAGGTGCAGGTAGGAGGCGGTGATCCGGCCGTCGGCGAACCCGTCGGCGCCGCCACGCCAGCGGAACAGCGGCCGGTCGGGGGCGGGCTCGACCGCGGTGCGATGGAACTCGTGGCCCCGGTAGCGCTCCCCGTCCCTGGTGAGCGGCGAGTCGCGGACGGCCACCGCGTCCCGGTAGCCGAGGGTGAGGGTGCCGGTCATCCTGGCCTCGATGTCGAGGACCCCGCACATCGGCCTGCCGTCCAGCTTCCTGGCGAGGTACAGCAGGCCCGCGCACTCGGCCGAGATCGGCCCGTCGAACGCGGCGACCTGGTCGCGCAACGGCTCGTTGGCCGACAGCTCGGCCGCGTAGACCTCGGGGAACCCACCCCCGATGACGATCCCGCGAGCCCCCTCGGGGAGGGTCTCGTCGACGAGCGGGTCGAAGGGGACGACCTCGGCGCCCGCCGCCGCCAGCAGCTCCACCTGCTCGGTGTAGCCGAAGGTGAAGGCCTGCCCCCCGGCGACCGCGATCCTCGTGACGGGAGCGGCGGGCGGCCCCGGGCTCCACGGGACGGCCGGCAGCGGCGGCGCGGTACGGGCCAGCCGCAGGAGTTCCTCCAGGTCACAGGAGGCGGCGACCAGGTCCGCGACGGCGTCCATCGCCCTGACGGCCTGGGTGCGGCGCTCGGCCGCGGGAACCAGGCCCAGGTGCCTGGAGGGGGTGGCGACGGCGTCGCTGCGGCGGATCGCGCCGAGCACCGGGACACCGCTCTCGGCGAGCGCCTCGCGGCAGATGGCCTCGTGCCGTTCGGAGCCGATCCGGTTGAGGATCACCCCGCCGAGCCTGATCCGGGTGTCGTAGGAGGCGAACCCGTGCACCAGCGCCGCCACGGAACGGCTCTGCTTGGCGGCGTCCACGACCAGGACCACCGGGGCGCCGAGCAGCCTGGCGACGTGCGCGGTGGAGGCGAACTCGGTGGAGCCCGCACCGTCGTACAGGCCCATCACCCCCTCCACGACCGCGATGTCCGCCCCGGCGGCCCCATGCAGGAACAGCGGGGCGACGAGTTCCTCCCCCACCAGCCAGGGGTCGAGGTTGCGGCCGGGGCGGCCGGTGGCCATGGCGTGGTAGCTGGGGTCGATGTAGTCGGGCCCCACCTTGTGCGGGGAGACCGCCATGCCCCGGCGGGCGAGGGCGGCCATCAGACCGGTCGCCACGGTCGTCTTGCCCGCCCCGGAGGCGGGGGCCGCGATGACCAGCCGGGCTACCATTCGATGCCCTTCTGGCCCTTCTGCCCGGCGTCCATGGGGTGCTTGATCTTGCCCATCTCGGTGACCAGGTCGGCGGCGTCGAGCAGCCGGGGATCGGCGTCGCGGCCGGTGACGACGACGTGCTGGCCGCCCGGGCGCCCGCGCAGGGTCTCGACCACCTCGTCGACGTCGATCCAGCCCCACTTCATCGGGTACGTGAACTCGTCGAGCACGTACAGGCGGAACGTCTCGGCGGCGAGGTCGCGTTTGATCTGCTCCCAGCCCTCGCGGGCGTCGGCGGCGTGGTCCTCCTCGCTGCCGGGGCGCTGGATCCAGGACCAGCCCTCGCCCATCTTGTGCCAGGAGACCGGCCCGCCCTCACCGGAGTCGCCGAGCACCCGCAGCGCCCGCTCCTCGCCGATGCGCCACTTGGCGGACTTCACGAACTGGAAGACCCCGATCGGCCAGCCCTGGTTCCAGGCGCGCAGGGCCAGGCCGAAGGCGGCGGTGGACTTGCCCTTGCCCGGTCCCGTGTGGACGATCAGCAGCGGCCGGGTGCGGCGCTGCCTGGTGGTCAGGCCGTCCTCGGGCACGCTGGCGGGTTTGCCCTGCGGCATCGTCGCCCTCCTTTCACTGTCATACAGCTCACTGCCATACGGCTCACCGCCATACGGCTCACCGCCATGCGGTACGACGTCTTCACCGGCCGTTCACCCTCACACGGTGCGGCGCCCTCACCGTTCCGCCGTCCTCGCCGGTTCTTCGCGGTCACGCGGCGCCGCGCCGCTCACGGACCATCCCGGCCAGGTCGGTGAGGTCGTCGAGGCGTACGGTCTCCGCGCCCATCCGCGCCGCCAGCGAGGCGGCGAGGCCGAGGCGCACGTGGCCGCCCTCGCAGTCGACCACCACCCCCGCCACCCCGGCCAGCAGTCCCGCCGCGCGGTGGGACTCCTCGACGGTGCCCGAGGTGGCCCGCCCGTCGGTGACCAGGACCACCAGCGGGCGCCTGGACGGGTCGCGCAGCCGCTCGACCCGCAGCACCTCGGCGGCCCGCAGCAGACCGGCGGCCAGCGGGGTCCGCCCCCCGGTGGGGAGCTCGCGCAGCCGGGCAGCGCCGGCCTCGACGGAGGAGGTCGGCGGCAGGACCAGGTCGGCGCGGGCGCCTCGGAAGGTGACGAGCCCGACCTTGTCGCGGCGCTGGTAGGCGTCGAGGAGCAGGCCGAGCACCGCTGTCTTGACCGCCCGCATGCGCTGCCTGGCGGCCATCGAACCGCTCGCGTCCACCACGAACAGCACCAGGTTGCCCTCGCGGCCCTCGCGGACCGCCTCCCTGAGGTCGCCGCGCCGCAGCAGCAGTCCCGGCCCGCTCCTGCCCCGCGCGACCTGGTGCGGGGCCGCGGCGCCGACGGTGGCCCGCAGGTGGAGGGAGCCGGTGTGGCCCTCGGGGATCCGGGCCCCCGTGGTACGGCCCAGGGGCGTCCTGGCGCGTGACCGGCGCCCCGGGGCTCCGGCGCCGACACCGGGGACGGTGAACAACCTGGTCCTGCCCCCGGGCTCGGCGTCGAAGGTCTGCTCTCGGGCCGGTGCTCCTCCGGCCGTCTCCGGCGGTTCGCCGGGATCCGCGGTGGAGGCGGCGGGCTCCCGCTTCCCGTGGCCGGGACCGTCCGGGACGTCCGGAGCCGCGGGCCGGGAGGCCTCCCTGCCGTCGCGGCCGCCGGGAGCGCCCGGGTCGCCCGCCTCCTCCGGGATGGCGTCCCCGGCCTCGGGGCCGCCGTCGGGCGCGGGCCCGTCCGGATCGGTGCCCCCGGGGCCGCCGCCGGGGCCGCCGGAGTCGTCCGGGTCCTCGGGGTCGCCGGGGTCGTCGGGGATCTGGTCCAGGAGCTCCTGGAGCTTGGACTCGTCCAGGCCCGGCGCGTCGAAGGGGTCGCGGCGGCGGCGGTGCGGGAGCGCGAGCCTGGCCGCCTCCCGTACGTCGTCGGCGGTGACGGAGGTGCGGCCCTGCCAGGCCGCGTGCGCGATCGCCGCACCGGCGGTGACCAGGTCGGCCCGGAGCCCGTCCACCTCGAACCCCGCGCAGACGGTGGCGATCCTGAGCAGTGCCGCGTCCGGCAGGACGACCTGGGGAACCCTGGCACGGGCCTCGGCGATGCGCGCGGCCAGTGCCCGCTCCTCGCCCGCCCAGGCGGCGGCGAAGGCGTCGGGGTCGGCCTCGAAGGCCAGGCGGCGCCGGACCACGTCCACCCGCTGGGACGGTTCCCGCGAGGCCCGGACCTCCACGGTCAGCCCGAAGCGGTCGAGCAGCTGCGGGCGCAGCTCCCCCTCCTCGGGGTTCATCGTCCCGACCAGCAGGAACCGGGCGGCGTGCCGTACCGACACCCCCTCGCGCTCGACGTAGCAGGTGCCGAGGGCTGCGGCGTCGAGCAGCAGGTCCACCAGGTGGTCGTGCAGGAGGTTGACCTCGTCGACGTACAGGACGCCCCGGTGGGCGCTCGCCAGGAGGCCGGGTTCGAAGGATTTCACGCCCTCGGTGAGGGCTCGCTCGATGTCGAGGGAGCCGACGAGGCGGTCCTCGGAGGCGCCGACGGGCAGCTCGACCAGGCGGGCGGGCCGCACGGCGCCGTCCCGCGCTCCGCCGGACCGCGCGACGCCGGACTGAACGGTGGCGGGCTGAACGGTGGCGGGCCGAAGGGTGGCGGGCGGGGTGGGCCGGTCGCCCGGTTCGGTACGGCCCTCGTGCGGCCCGTCCGGGCAGCCGGGGTCGGGGGCGTCGGGGTCGCAGGAGAAGCGGCAGCCGGTCACCACCTCGACGGGCGGCAGGAGCGCGGCCAGCGCCCGTACGACCGTGGACTTGGCGGTGCCCTTCTCCCCCCTGACCAGCACTCCCCCGACGCGGGGGGAGACCGCGTTGAGGATCAGCGCGAGTTTCAGGTCCTCCAGCCCCACGATCGCGGTGAAGGGATAGCGGGAGTCACGCACCTTCGGGATCTCCTGTCCGTCTCGTCGAATCAAAGGGTCGCCGGGCGCTCGAACCGTCACGGGAAGTAGCTGAGCCGCCAGCGCCCGCCGCGCCCGGTGAGCGTCACGCGGGCCAGCGGCGCGACGTCGACGCGCCAGAAGGCCTGGGCGGGGGCGCCGAGGGCGTGGACGACCGCGGCGCGGATGACCGCCGGGTGGGTGACCGCGACGGCCCTGCCGGGGGCGCGGACGGCGAGCCAGCCGGACACCCTGGCCAGGAGCGCGGTGACCGGCTCCCCGCCGTGCGGCGCCGCGCCGGGGTCGCCGAGCCAGGAGGCGAGCGCCTCGGGTTCCGCGGCCTCGACCTCGCCGAGCGTCATCCCGCTCCAGCGGCCGTAGTCGCAGTCGGCCAGCAGCGGGTCGTGCTCGGCCCGCAGGCCGAGCGCCGCCGCCGTCTGGACGCAGCGCAGCTCGGCGGGGCAGGCCGCGGGACCCGGGCCGAGGTCCCGCGCCATCCCCTCGGCCCGGCGCAGGCCGGGTTCGTCGAGTGGTTCGTCACCCGGGAACGCGGCCCGTACCGTCGCCGAGGTGGAGGCGTGGCAGACCAGGAGCAGGCGGGTGACCCCCGAGGGGGTCGTCACACCGGGCCGCGCCCGCGGGCGGCGAAGGCGAACAGCGCGCCGACGCCGGCCCAGAAGACCACCTGGGTCCCCATGGAGGCGACCCGGAAGTCCCACAGGAGGTCGGCGGGGAAGCCCCGGGGCACCTCCGAGATCTCCGGCAGGAGGATCCAGGCCGCGACGACGGGGACCAGGAAGGTGGCGCCCGCCGACAGCCAGCGCACCCACGGTTCGCTCCGCGAGGCGTAGCGGTAGGCGGCGACGGCGGCGGCGACCGCGAGGATCCCGATGACCACCGCGACCAGGTAGAGCACGGTGCGCTGGTTGATGGTCTCCGGATCACCGACGGCCGGTGGGTTGGCGGGATATTTCACGAAAGGGATGAGGACGACGGCGGTGAACGCCGCGGCGGCGAGGGTGACCGCGAGCACCGGCTCCGAACGGGGGCCCGCCCGGCCGCGTACGGCCGCGTAGACGAGGGAGAACAGGCCCCCGACCGCCAGGCCGTACAGGCCGAGGGCGAGGAAGAGCCCGAAGCGCTGCCCGTCCCTGCTGACCAGCGCCTCCTCCTCGTCGTGGGAGTGGGCGGCGGTCCCGGTGTCGTCGTGTGACCCGGCCGGGGCGGCGGCCGCGGCCGCCTCCTCCAGCGCGATGGCCTGGTCGATGCGAGGTTCGCCGACGGTGTAGGCGAAGACGGCCGCGAGCAGCCCTGCGAGCAGTCCGACGACGAGGCCCCGGACGATGAGTTTGGTGATCACCTGTGGCTCAGTGGCACGGCACGCCGAGCAGGTGACGCCCGTCGTGCATGAGTTCGTGCAGGTAGTTCCCCGCCTGTGAGATCGCTCCCTGGTCGAAGGTGACCAGGTAGGCGAGGAGCAGCAGCACCGGTACGGCGAGCAGCCAGCGGGTGAGCGAGGGCCATGGGATGGGCTGGGTGTGCGGTGCCGAGATCTGGCTCACGGCTACCTCCTCCGGGATTGACGCGTCCCTTTTCGTAGGTCGGTGGCGGCCGAGTGTGACCTGGCTTCCGGCTCCTGGGAGCCGGTTACAGTGGCGCGACCGCACCGGAGTTTCACCGGATTTCCCTCGCACCGCCACAAAACACCCGGAACGTATCCCGGTTCTCTGTCCCCCGTCAATCCGGGTGTCCGGTTTGACGGGCTCCGGCCCTCACGGGGTCCGGGCATGACGAGGGGGGAGGTGGCCCGGCCGGACCGCCTCCCCCCTCGCGGGAGTCACTGCTCGCCGGTCAGCGCCGTCACCAGCTCCGCGGCGGTACGGCAGCGGTCGAACAGCTCGCCCACGTGTGCCTTGGTGCCGCGCAGCGGCTCAAGGGTGGGGACGCGCTGCAGCGACTCGCGGCCGGGGATGTCGAAGATGACCGAGTCCCAGGAGGCCGCGGCCACCGACTCGCTGTACTGGCTCAGGCAGCGGCCGCGGAAGTAGGCTCGGGTGTCGTTGGGCGGCACCTCGATGGCCCGCTGGACCTCTTCCTCGGTGACCAGCCGCTGCATGCGGCCCCGGGCGACCAGCCGGTTGTAGAGCCCCCGGTCGGGACGGATGTCGGAGTACTGGAGGTCGACGAGCTGCAGGCGCGGGTGCGACCAGGGCAGGCCGTCACGGGTGCGGTAGCCCTCCAGGAGCTCCAGCTTGGCCACCCAGTCGAGCTCCCCGGACAGCTGCATCGGGTCCTCCGCCAGGCGGGTGAGGACCGACTCCCAGCGCTCGAGGATGTCCTTGGTGGGCTCGTCCAGGCCGTTGGCGCTGCGCTCCTCGGCGTACTTGCGGGCGAGCTCCAGATACTCCATCTGCAGCTGCACCGCCGTCAGCTTGCGACCGTCGCGCATGGAGATCTCGTACTTGAGCGTGGGGTCGTGCGAGACCGCGCGCAGGGCCTGGACGGGGTTGTCCACGGCCAGGTCGCGGGTGAAGTAGTTGTCCTCGATCATGGCCAGGACGAGCGCGGTCGACCCCAGCTTCAGGTAGGTCGAGATCTCCGACATGTTGGCGTCGCCGATGATGACGTGCAGGCGGCGGTATTTCTCCGGGTCGGCGTGCGGCTCGTCCCGGGTGTTGATGATCGGCCGCTTGAGCGTCGTCTCCAGGCCCACCTCGACCTCGAAGAAGTCGGCCCGCTGGCTGATCTGGAAACCCTCGCCCCGGGAGTCCTGGCCGATGCCGACCTTGCCCGCGCCGGTGACGACCTGCCGGGAAACGAAGAACGGCGTCAGGTGCCTGACGATGTCGGCGAACGAGGTGGCCCGGCGCATGAGGTAGTTCTCGTGACAGCCGTAGGAGGCGCCCTTGTTGTCGGTGTTGTTCTTGTAGAGCTGGATCGGGGCGTTGGCCGGCATCGCCGAGGCGCGGACCGCCGCGTCGTGCATCACCCGCTCGCCAGCCTTGTCCCAGATCACCGCCGCCCGGGGATTGGTGCACTCGGGCGTGGAGTATTCGGGGTGGGCGTGGTCGACGTACAGCCGGGCCCCGTTCGTGAGGATCACATTCGCCAGGCCGAGGTCCTCGTCGGTCAGCTGGCTCTGGTCGGCCACTTCCCGCGCGAGGTCGAACCCCCGTGCGTCCCGCAGCGGGTTCTCCTCCTCGAAGTCCCATCGCGCGCGCCGAGCCCTCGCGGCCGAGGCCGCCAGATAGGCGTTCACGACCTGAGAGGAGGTCACCATCGCGTTGGCCCCCGGCTGTCCGGGCACGGAGATGCCGTACTCGGTCTCGATGCCCATCACCCGCCGTACCGTCATGCGCACCCTCTGTTCGTCAGGGACTGATTCTCTCCGTGGTATCTATTCCCGACCCTAGACCCTTCACTATGCCCGGTGGTCGGACAGTTATGGCACCGAAGCCTTTTCGCCCGTTGCGAGGGGGATCGAGGAGAGCGCGGGGAGCTGTGACGGGGACGGGGATGCGGCCCTTCTCCGCCTCCTGGACTTGACGAACTCCTGAAGCGGACGCTCGGCCAACCGGTACACCAGGTAGGAGAACGCCATCGCGGCCAGCACGGTGACCAGCGCGGTCAGCGGGGGCGGCAGCGTGTCCCGCAGGGCGGGAACGATCAGGACCGCGGCCGGGGTGTGGAACAGGTAGAGCGGGTAGGTGAGCGCGCCCAGGACGACCAGGCCGCGCCAGCGCAGCCACCCCAGCCAGCCGAGCGCCACCATCGCCATGAGCACGTAGAAGCCGATCACGGTGGCGGCCACGGCCCACTCGGGCACGGGCATCGCGGCGTAGCCGACGTTCTCGATCCGCCCGGCCACCCGGTCGATCGCCGCGTTCACGGCCAGGCCGCCGCTGATCCCGGCGAAACACCACAGGACGAGCCTGGGGCCGAACTTCGTCATCAGGAAGAACGCCATGCCGCCGACGAAGTACGCCGCGTACTTGGGCATGACCACCAGGTCGACCCAGGCCTCGTCGCTCCCGGTGAAGAACCCGGCCGCCAGCAGCCAGACGCCCATGAAGGCCAGGCAGCGGTTGAGCGTCACCCCGGCGATCACCAGGATCGAGATCAGCACGTAGAAGCGGAGCTCCACCCACAGCGACCAGTAGACGCCGTTGGCGTCGTAGACGCCGAAGGCCCGCTGGAGCATCGTGAGGTTGATCCCGTACTCGCCGAGGCCGAGCTTGGGGTCCAGGGCCGTGGCGGCGGTCAGCCCGTAGACGGCGGCGGTGACGGCCACGCTGACCCAGTAGGCGGGAAACAGCCGCACCAGCCGGGAGAGGGCGAACGCCCCCAGGCCCCGCCCCCAGATGCTCATCAGGATCACGAAGCCGCTGATCATGAAGAACAGCTCGACGCCGAGGATGCCGAGCCCGGAGACGGTGGAGATCGCCGGGAACAGCTCGGCCGGGCGGTCGCCCCACACCGAGGCGAAGGCGATGAAGTAGTGGAAGGCGAGCACCGCGATGGCGGCGAGGAAGCGCAGGAGGTCGAGCTCGGCGAGGCGGCCGCCTCCCCGAGGCGCCTCGCGGGACCCCGCGCCGTTCACCGGGCGGCCGGGCCGGAATGTTCACGCACGCCACTTGGACGGCGTCTCGATCATTCGGGTTCCCTGTGACGGCCGTTATTTCCGTTCACTCCCGGGACGGGCGTGAACGGAAATACGGACCTTTAACTACAAAAATGGATAAAACCGGACAAGATTTATCACCTGCCGAACGCTCGCACCGTCGACGAGGGTTTCGGGAAGACGCCGGCGGCGCGGTCCCCGGGAGGGGAGCCGCGCCGCCGGTCACACGTGGTTACAGGTACTGACCGGTGTTGGCCACCGTGTCGATGGAGCGCCCGGCCTCGGTGCCCTGCTTGCCCGTCACGAGGGTACGGATGTAGACGATCCGCTCGCCCTTCTTGCCGGAGATGCGGGCCCAGTCGTCGGGGTTGGTGGTGTTGGGCAGGTCCTCGTTCTCGGAGAACTCGTCCACGCAGGCCGCCAGCAGGTGCTGGATCCGCAGGCCCTTCTGCCCGGTCTCCAGGAACTGCTTGATCGCCATCTTCTTGCCGCGGTCGACGATGTTCTGGATCATCGCGCCGGAGTTGAAGTCCTTGAAGTACAGGACCTCCTTGTCGCCGTTGGCGTAGGTCACCTCGAGGAAGCGGTTCTCCTCGCTCTCGGTGTACATCCGCTCGACGACCCGCTGGATCATGCCGGAGATGGTCTCCTGCCGGTTGGCGCCGTGCTCGGAGAGGTCCTCGGCGTGCAGCGGGAGCTCGGGGATGAGGTACTTGGAGAAGATGTCCTTGGCCGCCTCGGCGTCCGGCCGCTCGATCTTGATCTTGACGTCCAGGCGGCCGGGCCGCAGGATCGCCGGGTCGATCATGTCCTCGCGGTTGGAGGCGCCGATCACGATGACGTTCTCCAGGCCCTCGACGCCGTCGATCTCCGACAGGAGCTGGGGAACGATGGTGTTCTCGACGTCGGAGGAGACGCCCGAGCCTCGGGTCCGGAAGATCGAGTCCATCTCGTCGAAGAACACGATCACCGGGGTGCCCTCGGAGGCCTTCTCGCGAGCCCGCTGGAAGACCAGGCGGATGTGCCGCTCGGTCTCGCCGACGTACTTGTTGAGAAGCTCGGGACCCTTGATGTTGAGGAAGAAGCTCTTGCCGGACTGGCCGGTCTTCTCCGCGACCTGCTTGGCCAGGGAGTTGGCGACGGCCTTGGCGATGAGCGTCTTGCCGCAGCCGGGCGGCCCGTAGAGCAGGACGCCCTTGGGCGGGCGGAGCTTGTGCTCGCGGAAGAGGTCGGCGTGCAGGTACGGGAGCTCGATGGCGTCCCGGATCTGCTCGATCTGCCGCATGAGCCCGCCGATCTCCTCGTAGGAGATGTCGGGCACCTCCTCCAGGACGAGCTCCTCGACCTCGGACTTGGGGATGCGCTCGTAGACGTAGCCCGAGCGGGGTTCGAGCAGCAGGGAGTCGCCCGCCCGGATCGGCTGGTCCATCAGCGACTCGGCGAGCTTCACCACCCGCTCCTCGTCGGCGTGCGAGATCACCAGCGCGCGCTGGCCGTCCTCGAGGAGCTCCTTGAGCATCACGATCTCGCCCAGGTCCTCGAAGCCGAGGGCCTCGACCACGTTGAGCGCCTCGTTGAGCATGACCTCCTGGCCACGCTTCAGCGACTCGACGTCCACCGCGGGACTCACGTTCACCCTGAGTTTGCGGCCACCGGTGAAGACCTCCACCGTGCCGTCTTCCCTGGTTTCGAGGAACACACCGAACCCGGACGGCGGTTGCGCCAGCCGGTCTACCTCCTCCTTCAAGGCGACGATCTGGTCCCTGGCCTCCTTGAGGGTGGCCACCAGACGCTCGTTCTGGCCGGTTACGGCCGCGAGGTTCGCCTGCACGTCATGGAGACGCTCTTCGAGAATCCTGGCCTGCCGGGGAGACTCCGTCAGCTTCCGACGCAACGCGGTGATCTCCTCCTGCAGGAAGGAGACCTGTGTTGTGAGGTCGGCGACCTCCCGTTCGCGCTGCGCGGCACGAGCCTCAGCGTCGTCGCGAGCTGCCACGGCGTCACCTCCTTCCCAGTCGAGACCGACTACTCAAAACCCTACCCATCTAAGGGCTGTCCCTTACCTGGCTGAGCAGTGTTCATATGACTACATTAAGTGCGTGATGATTAATCCTTTTTGGCGCTTTTAGTCCTAGAAGTATAAGAACACGAAGGTCTGCTTCCGTGTCACGCTCTCACGGACCGTCGTGGCCGAATCGTCATCATGTGGCGGAAGACGTGGAAGTCGTGGACTCCTCGCCATTGGCCCCCTTCGCCGGACGTCTACGTCGAGGTGGTGGCGTCACCCCGTCGGCCATGCGACGGGCCGTGACCAGGAACCCGGTGTGGCCGACCATCCTGTGGTCGGGCCGCACGGCGAGCCCCTCGACATGCCAGTCACGAACCAGGGTCTCCCACGCATGGGGCTCGGTGAAACTCCCGTGCTCCCGCAGAGTTTCGACCGTACGCGAGAGCTGGGTTGTGGTCGCGACATAACAGCAGATCACCCCGCCTGGGGTGAGAGCCCGGGCCGCGGCGTCCACGCATTCCCAGGGGGCGAGCATGTCCAGGATGATCCTGTCGACGTCGCTCTCGTCGAGATCCTCGACGAAGTCGCCGACCACCAGGCGCCACTGCTTCATCGGGCCGCCGTAGAACTTCTCCACGTTCTTGGTGGCGATCTCGGCGAAGTCCTGGCGCCGCTCGTACGAGGTGAGGGTGCCCTCGGAGCCGATGGCGCGCAGCAGGAAGCACGTGAGCGCGCCGGAGCCGACGCCCGCCTCCACCACCTTGGCGCCGGGGAAGATGTCGGCCATGGCCACGATCTGGGCCGAGTCCTTGGGGTAGATCACCGCCGCGCCGCGCGGCATGGACAGCGTGTAGTCCTGGAGGAGGTGCCTGAACGCCAGGTACTGGGTGCCGCCGGACGAACGGACCACCGACCCCTCGGGCTGGCCGATCAGCTCACTGTGCGGGATTCCGCCCTTGTGCGTGTGGAACACGCCGTCTTCCTTCAGCGTCACCGTGTGGCGCTTGTTCTTGGGGTCGGTGAGCTGCACCTGATCCCCGGCCTGAAACGGCCCATGCCTGCGAAAACCCATGCCCGCAAGGTTATCGGCGCGCGGCGGTGCCCTCGGACGGCCGGGGACGCCCCCGCCCCGGTCGCCCGGAGGAGGCGGGGAAAGCGAGGGAAGGCCGGGGGAGGCCGGGGGAGGCGGAGCGGAGTCCCGCGGTACGAGGACGGGGACGGGGACGGCGGAGGGGATGCGGAGGGAGGGCGGGGAGCGGACGGGCGGAGGTGGTTCACAAAGCGCCACAAATGCCGTAAAACGATTCGCCCCCCAGGACGGCACCTGGTAGCTGTTGTGGTGTGTTTCCCCATGATCTGATTCCGGCGGGCCCCGTCGTCCTGAGGTCGCTCGCCCCCTCCGACGCCGAGGCGATCGTCCGCGCCTGCGCCGACCCGGAGATCGTCCGGTTCATCCCCCCCATCCCCGTGCCGTACACCCGGGACGACGCGCTCCGGTACCTGGAGCAGAGCCGGCAGGAGTGGCAGGCCGGAGGGGCCCCGTTCGCGATCGCGGACGCGGGGACGGACGAGTGGCTGGGCAACATCGGCCTCATGGCCCGCCCCCGTGGCACCACCGAGATCGGCTATCTGGTCGCGCCGTGGGCGCGGGGCCGCGGGGTGGCCACGGCCGCCACCGCCGCGCTGACCCGCTGGGGGCTCGAGCACGGCGCGAAGCGCGTCGAACTGCTCGCCAACGTGGAGAACCTGGCCAGCCAGCGGGTCGCCCTGGCCGCCGGTTTCCACCGCGAGGGCGTGCGGCGCGGGGCCGAGGAGCAGCGGGACGGCACCCGCCACGACCTGGTGGCCTTCGCGCGCCTGCCCGGCGACTCCGGCGAGCGCGTGACGCCCCTCCTGCCGGAGTTCCCCGGCGGCTCGCTGACCGACGGGGTCGTCCGGCTCAGGCGGCTCACCCTCGCCGACACCGCCGACTACCTGGCGATGCGGAACCTGCCCGACATCATGAGGTACAGCGTCCCGCCCGAGCCCTGCACCTTCGAGGAGGCCGAGGAGCGGTGCCGCACCGCGGGCGCGAACTGGCTGGCCGGTACGGGGGCCGAGATCGCGATCCTGGACGCCGCGACCGGCGCGTTCGCCGGGGACATCCAGCTCAGCGGGGTGATCCCCCCGCTGGGGCAGGCCATGACGGGCTACAGCGTGCTGCCGGGGTTCCGCGGCAGGGGCTTCGCCGCCAGGGCGGTGGACCTGCTGGTCGGCTGGGCCTTCGAGCACACCCCCCTGGCCCGGATCATCGCGGGCACCTCGCCCGGCAACATCGCCTCGCAGCGCGTGCTGGAGCGGGCAGGCTTCACCCGGGAGGCCCTGCTGCGCGGGCTGCTGCCCGGCCCCGGCGGCACGCGCCTGGACGACCTGCAGTGGTGCCGCCTGCGGAGCGAGGCCCGGCGCTAGCCGTACACCGCCGTCCCGGCCCGGCGTCCCCCGACGCCGGGCCGGGTCTCAGTCGGCGCCGAAGCGGGCCCTGAGCTTGGCGTAGGCGGCGTCGGTGCCCTGCAGTGCCCGGTCGATGTCGGCGTCGGTGTGGGCGGCCGACAGGAACCAGTTATGCCAGGGGTGGAGGTAGACCCCCTCCTCCAGGCAGGCCGCGGCCCAGAACATGCCCTTGTCCAGCGTCGCGTCGCCCTCGAAGGAGAGCCACGGGATCTGGACCGGCCCCGTCTGGTTGACCGTGAAGCCGTGGGAGGCGGCCTGGGCGGCCAGCCCCTCGCGCAGGCGGGTGCCCGCGCGCTCCATCAGCGCGATGCCGTCGACGGCGCGCAGCGTCTCGATCGTGGCCTTGGCCGCGGCCATCGGGGCGGCGTTGAACCAGAAGGAGCCGGTGGAGTAGAGCGTCTGGGCGGGCCCGCGCAGGGAGTCCACCCCGGTGACGGCGGCGATCGGGTGGCCGTTGGCCATGGCCTTGCTGAAGGCGTACAGGTCGGGGCGCACGCCCAGGGGCTCCCAGGAGCCGCCCAGGTCGATCCGCCAGCCCCCGCGCACGTCGTCGATCACCAGCGCGGCGCCGATCCGGTCGGCCAGGGCCCGCACCCCCCGGGCGAACTCCGCGGCGACGAGCTCCTGGTCCTCGAACGAGTCGTGCTTGAACGGCGTCACGATGATCGCGGCGACGTCGCCCTCCGCCTGAGCCGCGGCGGCCTCGGCGCTGGCGAGGTCGTTGTAGGTGAACTCGACCAGGTCCGCGCGCTCGTTGGGGGTGGTTCCCGCCGTGCTGGGCGTGCACCACGGGTCGGCCCCGTGGTAGGCGCCGTGCGCCATGAGGACCTTGGTCCTGCCGGTGGCGGCGCGGGCGACCATCAGCGCCTGGGTGGTGGCGTCGGTGCCGTTCTTGGAGAACATCACCCAGTCGGCCTGCGGGACGGTCTCCACCAGCAGCTCGGCGAGCTCCACGTAGACGGGACCGGGGCCGTTGAGGCAGTCGCCCGCGGCGAGCTGGGCCGCGACGGCGCTCTCGACGGCGGGGTGGCGGTGGCCGAGCACCATGGGCCCCCAGGAGCACATGAGATCGACGTACTCGCGGCCGTCGGCGTCACGCTGGCGGCATCCCTCGCCCCCGACGAAGAACTGCGGGTAGGCGGGACCGTGCAGGGCCGCGTTGAGATGGCCGTACATGCCGCCGGGGACGACCTTGGCGGCCCGCTCCCTGAGTTCGGCGTCGATGGACATGCGTCGTCCTTTCACGTCTGAAGCCACGTCTGAAGTCACGTCTGGGTTCACGTCTGGATGCGTTCGGGCGGTTCGCTACCGCTCCCGCCGCCCTTTCGCGACCCGGAGGTCGCGGGCGGCGGGGTCGCGGCGGGGTCACTTCTCGTCCCGGAGCTCCCGCGCCCCGTCCAGGCCCGCGTCCGAGCCGAGGCCCCCGGCGACGCGGGCGGCCAGCGCGGTGCCGAGCCTGGCGGCGCCGGCCACGTCGCGGCCGTCGACCAGACCGGCGATGAAACCGGCGCAGTAGGCGTCGCCGCACCCGGTGGTGTCGACCACCGGCACGTCGAGGGCGGGCACGCGGGTGAGGCCCTCCGCGCCGGCGATCAGGCTCCCGTCCGCGCCGAGCGTGACCAGGACGGCCGAGGGGCCCTCCGGCAGCAGGGCCAGCAGGGCCATCGCGGCCTCCTCCACGTCGCCCCCCTCGCCCGCGCCGCTCATCAGCAGCGCCTGCTCCTCGTTGGGCAGGAGGTAGTCGACGTGCGGCAGGAAGGTGCGCACCCCCTGCATGAGGTCGGGCATGTTGGACAGCAGGTCCATGGTCACGGTCGTGCCCGCCGCCCGGGCCTCGTCCAGCAGCGCGTAGAACGCGGGGTCGTACAGGCCCCAGGTGACGTCCATGCCGCCCAGGTGCACGACCCGCGCGCCGAGGACGGCCTCGCGGGCCACGTCGGCGGTGGACAGGCCCAGGTTGGCTCCGGGGACGTGGAAGGACGGGCGGCCGCCGTCGGGACGGATCGGCAGGATCGAGGCCGCGGTCTGCTCCCCCGGTTTGCGGACGATCCCGGTCACCTCGACCCCGCGCCGCTTCATCATCATGAGGAGCAGGTCTCCGAGCTCGTCGTCGCCGATCGCCCCCACCGAGGACACCGGGACACCGAGCGCGGCCAGGTCGACGGCGGTCGCGGCGGCGGCGCCGGCGGCGGTGACCCGGATCTGTTCCAGCAGGTGGGTGTCCTGCCCGGCGGGGATCGACTCCACCGGTCTGGCGAGCACGTCCACGATGTGCACGCCGAGGGAGACGACGGTCATGGTGAGTCCTCCTCGTGTCTTCAGCGGATAATAGACGGGCGCCCGACTAAAATGTCAACGAATCCATGCGAAAGGGGCGAGGTGCCGAAGATCGTCAATCACCGTGAGCGCCGCGAGGAGGTCGTCGAGGCCGCGCGGCGCATCATCCTGCGCGAAGGGATCGAGGCCGCCACGACCAGGGCCATCGCCAGGGAGGCCGGTTACTCCAACGGCGTGCTGACCCACTACTTCGCCGACAAGGACGACATCATGCTGTCGGCGCTGCGGTCCTCACACCGGCGCATCGTGGAACGCCTGCGCGGCAAGCTGGCCGGTCTCACCGGGCTGGTCGCGCTGCGCGAGCTCCTCCTCGACAACCTCCCGCTGGACGACGAGCGCGCCGGGGAGAGCGGGCTGGAGATCGGCTTCTGGAGCCGCAGCATGACCAGCCCGGCGATGCTGGAGGCGCAGCGCGCCGAGGCCGAGGAACTGCGCTATCTGGTACGCAGCCTGCTCGGCGCGGCGGCCGGCGGCGGGGAGATCGCCACCGCCGACGATCTCGACGACGTCACCGAGCGGCTGCTCGCCCTCGTCGACGGGCTGAGCGCGCACCACCTGCTCTATCCGGACAGGCTCGGCGCCGCGCGCCTGGAACGGATGCTCGACGCCGAGCTGGACCGCCTGCGCCCGGACGGCGGGCGGGCCGGGCCCGGCTCTCAGGCCGGCGGCGCGTAGGGACCGCCTGCGCCCCGCCGCAGGGCAGGCCCGGCCGCGCCCTCAGGCCAGCAGCGCGTGGAGCCGGTCGGCCACCCCCCTGGCGGTGGGCCGCTTGGCCACGTCGCCGAGGCAGTCCTGGACCAGGTCCGACAGCTCGGGCTCCAGGCCCGGGTCGATCGACGGCGGCGTGCTGTTCAGCCTGCGCAGGGTCAGCAGCGGGTCGTGGGTGGGCAGCTCCCCGTAGAGCCCGTTGCCGCTCACCGCCCAGTGCAGCGTCGCGCCCAGCGACCACACGTCCCCCGCGGGGCTGGGAGTCTCTCCCTGCAGCAGCGTGGGATCGGTGAACTGCGCCGATCCGATGTCCCCCATCCCGGTCACCGTCGCACCCGGCGTCAGCACCTGCGACAGGCCCAGGTCCGAGAGCTTGCCGCCGTCGTCGGTGAGCAGCACGTTGCCGGGACGGATGTCGCGGTGGACGATCCCCTCCTCGTGCAGCGCCTGCGCCGCGTGGGAGACGCAGGCGATCGAGCGCAGCACCCGCTCGCGCGAGGGGCGCTCCGCGGGACGCGCCAGCGAGCCCCCCGGCAGGTACTCCATCGAGTAGTAGAACACCCCGCCCTGCTGTCCGGCGTCGTAGAGCCGCACCAGATAGGGCGAGCGCACCGCGGCGAACGCCTTCAGCTCCCTCGTGGCGCGCCGGAACGCGTCGTTCCCGGTGCCGCCCACCACCTTCACCGCGACCAGGTCCGCCTCGACGGGCAACCGTTCCGGCCGCTTCGCCACGTAGAACTCGCCGTGGTTGCCCGCCCCCAGTGACCGGACGAACTCGTAGTCGGCGATGCCTTCCACCAACGGTCTCCCTCCATGCCCGCGCAACGTTCGCGACGACATTCCCCACACGGTAACGTCGCCCTCGACATTCTCGGGGCTTTTCTTTGCTTACGGAAAGCGTGCCGTCACGTGCTCCATATGGACCTGCTCCTGCTCGACCTCGTCATCGTCCTCGCGGCGGCCCGGCTGTTCGGAGCGCTGGCCAGGCGACTCGGCCAGCCGCCGGTCATCGGCGAGATCGTGGCGGGCATCCTGCTCGGCCCCACCCTGCTGGGCCCTCTGATCGGCGACGAGCTGTTCGGCCCCGAGATGCGGCCCCCGCTGCAGGCTCTGGCCAACGTCGGCCTCGTGCTGTTCATGTTCGTCGTCGGCCTGGAGCTGGACCAGAAGCTGGTCAGGGGCAAGGGCCGGATCGCGGTGACCGTGGCGCTCGGCTCGACGGTGGTGCCGTTCGTCCTGGGGTGCGTGCTCGCGCTGGCCATCGCGGGCGAGCACGTGGGCGGCGACAGGACCCTGCCGTTCGTGCTGTTCATGGGCGCGGCGATGGCCGCCACCGCGTTCCCGGTGCTGGCCAGGATCCTCACCGACCGGGGCATGCAGCGCATCACGCTCGGCGGCCTCGCCCTGGCCTCGGCCGCCGTCATCGACGTGCTCGCCTGGACCGTCCTGGCCGTGGTGGTGGGCATCGCCGGGGCGGGAGAGGCCGAGGGGCAGTGGAAGGTCCTGCTCGCCCTGCCGTACGCGCTGGTGATGTTCCTGGTGGTCAAGCCGCTGCTGGCCCGCCTGGTGCCCGCGTACGAGAGGGCGGGGCGGCTCACGCCCGGACTGCTCTCGCTGGTGCTCATCGGCCTGATCGGGTCGGCCTGGGCCACCGAGTGGATGCACGTCCACTTCATCTTCGGGGCGTTCGTGTTCGGCACGGTGATGCCCCGCGAGGGGGCCGAGCGGCTCAACCACGAGATCCTGGAGCGGCTGGAGCAGCTCGCCGTGCTGCTGCTGTTGCCGATGTTCTTCGTGGTGGCGGGCCTCAACGTCAACCTTCGCGAGCTCGACCTGTCCAGCCTCGGCACCCTCGCCGCCATCCTCGCCGTCGCGATCGGCGGCAAGGTGCTCGGCTCCTACGCCGCCGCCCGGACGCAGCGGCTGCCCGCCCGGCAGTCCTGGACGCTGGCCGCCCTGCTCAACACGCGAGGGCTCACCGAGATCGTCATCCTCACCGTCGGCCTGCAGAAGGGCGTGCTCGACGACGAGCTGTACTCGCTGATGGTGGTCATGGCCCTGGTCACGACCGCGATGACCGGCCCGCTGGTGCGCAGGCTCTATCCCGACCGGCGGGTGGCCCGCGACGTCGCCGACGCCGAGCGCGCCGCCCTCGGGGTGACCGCCGCCCACCGGGTGCTGGTGATCGTGCCGGAGCCTCCCGCCGAGCAGGCCCCGCTGGTCGGCCTGGCCACCACCCTGGCCCTGTCGAGATCTCCCTCCGAGGTGGTCCTGGGGCACCTGCGCCCCTACCCGGCGGGGCGCCTGGAGGTCGGCAGCGGCCTCTCCTCGGAGCTGGCCGAGCTGGCCGAGACCCTCCAGGAGCTGGAGACCCTGGCCGCCACGGCCCGCGAGCGCGGCCCGGACAGCAGGGTGGTGAGCCGGTTCAGCGCGGACGTGGCGGGCGAGCTGCCGGGACTGGCCTCCGGCGCCCGCCCCGACCTGCTGGTGCTGCCCGCCGGTGTCCCCGGCCACGCCGGGGTGCGCGACGGCGCCACCTGCCGCGTGGTGACCGTGGCCGGGCCCGGACCCGGCTCGCCGTCCGAGTCCTCGTCGTCCCCGTCGTCCCTGTCGTCCCCGTCGTCCCCGTCGTCCCCGTTCGGGCAGGCCGGGCCCGGCTCCGTGCCCGGCTCCGTGTCCGGCTCCGTGCCGGGGCCGGTGGCGGTGCACCACGGCCCGGGAGGCGACGCGGCCGCCCACGTGGCGCTCACCCTCGCGACGCTGCAGGGGCGTCCCCTGGTCCTCACCGGGGGAAACCGGGCCTCGGCACTGGCCCAGCGGCTGGTCAGGCTCGGGGTGGAGGCCACCTCCGGCCCGGTCCCGGAAGGCGCGCTGGTCGTGGCCGCCGACACCGCGAACGCCCCCGAGGGCGCCCACCTGCTGGTCCGCGCCGAGCAGGACGCCGACCCGGTCGACTGGGCCGAGGCCGTCTCCGCCCTGCGCGCCCCGGCCGCCCCGACCGCCCCGGCCGCACCGGTCACACGGCCCTGACCGCCCGACCGTCCCGCCCCCCTGCCCCGGGAAACCTGCCCCGGGAACACCGGGAACTGCCCTGGGAAACCTGCCCCGGGAACACCGGGAACTGCCCTGGGAAACCTGCCCCGGGAACACCGGGAAAGCCCGGAAGCCCGAGAACACCGGAAGCCCGGGAGCACCGGGAAACAGCACCTCGGGAACGGCGGCTCCCTCGAAACCCGGAGAACACGTCGGGCGGCACGGCCGTGGCCGTGCCGCCCGGAAGGCGAGAGTCGTTCTCAGAGAGGTGTTCTCAAGAGAGGTGTTCTCAGGGGCAGATGTTCCCAGCGTCCTCAGCGGTTGCGGTGCGACTCGTAGCGCATGGTGCGTGAGACGCCGATCCGCACGGTGGTGCCGGGCAGGATCGCGACCGGCTCGTTCGGCGGGATGTCGTAGAAGTTGGGGTCGCCGGGCGGCTGGATCTGGGTGCCGTTGACCGACCCCAGGTCGACCAGGTTGACGTCCCAGCCGTCCAGCGCCACCCGCAGGTGACGCCGGGAGACCGAGCCGTCGGGGCTGGTGACCTTGGCCGGGCGTACCGAGCCGTCGGCCACCTCGGGAGCCCGCTCGGGGTCGCGGCCCACCAGGTAGTCGGTGTCGAGCCGCAGCGTCATGCCGTCGTCCAGGAGCAGCACCCCCAGCGGCGGGCGCGGCCCCTTGTACGGGACCAGGGTGCGCTGGACCAGCGCGATGCCGCAGACCGCGCAGTAGGGCACGCGAGGGTCGTTGAAGTGGTCGTTCTTGCAGTCGACCCCGTAGACCAGCGGCCGCGCCTCGGGCTCGGCCGCGGGGCCGGAAGGCTCGTTCCCCGGCTGCGACCCCCCGGGCGTCAGCAGCTCGTACTCGAACGGCTGGTCGCGCACGTCGATGGGGTCCCCGCCCATCCCGCTCGCCATCGCCGTGTCGATGTCCTCGTGGTGGACGACCGACGGAGCGGGCCCGGTCGAGGGACCGCCGGAATGGCCACCCGGGTGGCCGGGAGAGGAGAGCGGGCCCTGCGGGGACGCCGCGGGCATCGGCTCGGAGTGCCACCCCTGCGGCTGCGGCTCGCGCCGCGGCTCCACCGGCGGGGCGACCGGGGGGTAGGGCTCGGCCGGGCCCATCGGGTAGGGCGCGGGCGGGGCGGCCTCCGGGGGCGCCGACCACTCGGGGGGCGTCGACCGCTCGGGCGGCGCGGGCATCGGGGTGGGCGCGGGGACCGCGGGCTCCATCCGGGGCGCGGCCTGCTGGACGTTCTGCTGGGCGTGCTGCCCCTGGGGCGCGGCGGACTCCGTCCGCGGCACGGCCCGCGGGGCGGCGCCCGCCTCGGTCGGGTCACACCGGACCCCGCCCGCGACGATCACCCCGGCGTCCAGCCGGGACAGCGGGTGCGCGTCCCCGGCGTCGGGCAGGCGTAGCTCCACCTGGGTCACCGGGCCGGGGACCAACCGGTCGGACCAGGTGAGCGCGTCACGGCCGGCGAGCTGGATCTCACCGTTCGCGCCGGTCACCGACGCGAACGCCGGGCCGCTGACCAGGACGGCCACTCCCCCGCTGACGGGACCGGCGACGGCGCACGCCACCGGCTCGCCCATCATGACGGCGAGGATCTGGGCGACCCGGCGGGCCAGCGCCCGGCCGTCGCCGCCGGAGGCCGCGGTCTCCCGCAGCGCTCCCAGCAGATCCTCGACGACGGCCTCGGCCGCGTCGCACACCAGCAGCAGGCCACCCTCGTGGGCCACCAGCCCGTTGCCCGGAAGCGGACGCACCACCCCGAAGCCCTGGTCGGTCACAGAACTCTCCCTCCCCGGAAACGCCACCGGATGAACGGCACCCTCATGGGGCCGTTCGTCACCAACCAGATGCATACCCAGACGACGGTGAAGTGCGTCCAGAAGGCGGCAGGCGGGACCGGATCGATGAAATCGACTGCACCGGACCGTAGCAAAAAGTACAGCACAAGACCTTCGGGCACGAGTGTCAGCAGGCCGAAGAGGGTCGGCCAGTCCTTCTCCCATCTGAACTGCATCAGGAAGTGGTATATCAGCTCCCAGACGACCCCCAGCACGGCCACCGCCGCGATGACGAGGAGGCCGTTGACGTAGCGGCCGGAGAGCGACCCGGAAACGGGAAGCAGCGGAACGATCAGCAGGGTGATGACCACGCCGACGGTGGCGAGCATGAACAGGCGCGTCTGAATACGGCCCAGCAGGGTCGGAACCACGGGAGATACTCCTTACACCGACGAGTTGCGGGCCCATTTGAACCACTGCGAGGTCGATCGCAGAGGTCCCATCTTCTTGACGAATCCTCGCCGTGCCAGGTCGTCGGCTATCTCCTGGGCCGCGATCTGCAGGCCGAGGAAGGTGTCGACGCCGGGGAAGTAGCCGCCGAGCGTGGCCGACCCCGAGGCGTAGAGGGCGCCGTCGCCGCTGGCGGTCCCCTTCACCTCGAAGTGGCGCTCCACGTCCAGCCTGCCCACCGGATTGCGGCCCGCCCCGCCGTACTGGAGCAGGTCCGCGAAGATCCGGTGCTCGGCGATGTCGGCCTCGAGGCCCGTGCAGTCGATGATGTAGTCGGACACCGGCTCCCTGACGATGCCGTCGCCGCTGCGCACGTAGCTGACGAGCCGCCCGTCGCGGCTCTGCTCCACGCGGTCGACGGTGCCCTGCACGGCGTGGTAGTAGCCCCCGCTGCGGCCCGCCCGCATCTGCTCCTGCCAGCGCCGCCTGAAGGGGGTGTTGGTGCCGCCCATCTCCTTGTACTTCTTCGCCCGCTCGGGCCCCTCCAGCTTGCGCATCTCCGCCTTGAGCTGGCCGCCCCACACCGACTTGGGGTAGTTGAAGCCCTGGTAGGCCCAGCCGTCCCCGCCCTTGCGGCGCGACCAGACGTGGGGGCCGTGCGAGCCGCTGACGAACGTGCGGAAGATGTGGATGATCTGCGTCTGCAGGTTGTACTTCTCCCGGTCGTCGAACAGCCGCTGGAGCACCCGGGAGGCGACGATGCCGCCGCCGCGGATGACCACGGTGCCCGGCCGGGTCTTCAGGAACTCGTACACCTGCTCGTGCGGCTCGTAGGCGTTGACGACGTGCTGGTAGTCACCGTGCTTGGTGCGGAACTCCTGCAGGTCGGGCAGGAACTTCAGGCCCGGGTAGCCGACCGCGACGTGCACGAAGCGCGAGCGGAAGATGATGCGCTTGGTCGGCGCCGCGCCGTCGGGCGGGGTGACCACGGTGAAGTAGCCGCCGCCCGCCCTGCGGCGGATCATCCGCACCTGGCCCTTGACCAGCATGTCCCAGTAGTCGATGCGCTTGGCCTCGCGCTCGAGGTTCTCGAAGACGGTGCCGGCGCGCGGGGTCCAGTAGTCGTTCAGGAGCGGCTCGGTGAGGATCTGCCACAGGTACGACGGTTTCCTCTCCTTCCACGCCTCTTCCAGGGCGTAGGAGGGGAATCCCCACAGGTTGTCCGGGCGGGAGGAGGAGTCGGAGCGGATCCGCTCCCCCCGGGGGATCTGCGAGCACCTGGTGAGGAACTCGTAGGTCTGCCACGGGTGGTCGATGTTGGACACCACCCGCATCTGCGAGGTGGGAACGCCGTAGATCCTCAGGTAGTCGAGCGTCACGAAGGACCCCATGCCGCCGCCGACCGTGAGGAAGGGGATGTCGTACATGGGGATGCCCGCGGCCGCGACCATCTGGTCGGTCCATTCGGGGGCGCCGAGAAGATCCGGCGTCAGATCGCCGGCCGGAGCCGGTGTTCGGGGGGGTGCCAATTGACGTCCCTTAAGCTACTTGGCCGGCCGGTTCGCCGGCCAAAACCCTGGTCCTGGTATGTGCCGAAAACGAGGGGACGAACACACCTGATCCTCTCCTGCCGTCCCCGTCATCGGCGAGTATCCAGTGAGACGCATGTGAACCACCTGCGGTTCGCTTAAACCCCGCTGAACACGCGGTTCACGTCCGAGGTCGCGAGCACGCCGAAGATCTCGCCGCCGCGCTCCACCAGGAGATACTCCCCCGCCGGGGACTCGCGCATGGCGTCGATCAGCGGCTCCCCCTCCAGGTCGGCGGCGAGCACCAGCGACGGCTCCAGGCTGCGCGCCAGCGAACCCGCCGTCACCCAGGGGCGGCGGCTCTCGGGGGTGGCCTCCACCGCGACCTCGTTGACGATGCCCGTGGGGTGGCCCTCGTGGTCGACCACCACCATCGCCCCCGCCCGCGCCTCCGCGGCCCGGCGCAGGGCCTCGGCCAGCGGCACGTCGCCGGTCACCGCGATGGCCCGCCTGGCCAGGGCGCGGGCGTTGACCTCGGGGATGCGGGCCCGCACGCGGGCGCCGCGCAGCGCCTGGGTGGCGCCGAACCAGATGAAGGCGGCCAGCAGCATCAACCAGATGAGCATGGTCGTCTCCGGCTCCTGCCCGGCCACCAGCGTCAGCCCGACGGGCAGCACGATCAGGGCGACGGCCAGCACCCGGCCCGCCCAGGCCGCCGCGATCGTGCCGGAGACCGGCTTGCGGGTGATCTTCCAGACGCCCGCCCGCAGCATGCGCCCGCCGTCGAGCGGCAGTCCCGGCAGCAGGTTGAAGACCCCGACCATCAGGTTGGCGAGCCAGAGCTGGAAGACCAGGACGCCGACGATCGTGCCGGGGTCGATGACGTAGGAGGCGGCGAAGCCGAGCGCAGCCAGCCCGAGCGAGAGCAGCGGCCCGGCGAAGGCGACCATGAACTCCCTGCCGGGGGTCTCCGGCTCGCGTTCGATCTCCGAGACGCCGCCGAGCAGGTAGAGCGTGATGCGCCGTACCGGCAGGCCGTACATCCTGGCCACCACGCAGTGCGCCAGCTCGTGCAAAAGCACCGAGACGTACAGCAGCACCGCGAAGACGAACGCGACGACGTACGTGAGCGGGGTGTTCAGGTCGGGCAGCCGGTAGGCCACCACGCTCTGGAACGAGTAGGTGATGAAGGCCGCCACGATGAACCAGGTCGGCGAGACGTAGATCGGAATGCCGAACGGGCGGCCCATCCGCAGCCCCGGACTGTCCTGGCGTGGGCTGTCGCTGCTCACCGCTGGCTCACCATTCCTCGTTCCCTCTACCCTCAGGCCTCGATGGTACGCGCCATCGGGCCTCCGGCAGACGCCGCGAGGCCGCCCCGGGTCCAAACTGTCGTCACCGTGACCTACAGTGCGGTCATGTCACTGACCGAGCCCACGATCGTCGGAGCCCTGTCGCCGTCGCGCGCGGGTGACTTCATGACGTGCCCGCTGCTCTACCGCTTCCGGGTGATCGACCGGCTTCCCGAGCCGCCATCGCCCGCCGCGGTGCGCGGCACCATGGTCCACTCGGTGCTGGAGCGCCTGTACGACCTGCCCGCCCCGGAGCGCACGGTCTCCGCGGCCCAGGACCTGCTGGAGCCGCAGTGGCGCAGGCTCCAGGAGGAGGATCCGTCGTACGCGGGGATGTTCACCGGCGACGACGACCGCGCCGAGTGGCTGGCCCAGGCCCGCGCCATGCTGGAGCGTTACTTCACCCTTGAGGACCCCACCTGCCTGGAGCCCGCCGAGCGGGAGCTCTACGTGGAGGCGGTGCTCGGCAGCGGCCTGATGCTGCGGGGCTACATCGACCGGCTGGACGTGGCGCCCACCGGCGAGGTCCGCGTGGTCGACTACAAGACCGGCAGCGCCCCGGGGCCCGCCTTCGAGGCCAAGGCGCTGTTCCAGATGAAGTTCTACGCGCTGGTCCTGTGGCGGTTGCGCGGCTCGGTGCCCCGCATGCTCCAGCTGATGTACCTCGGGGGCGGCGGCGAGGTCCTGCGCTACATCCCCGACGAGGCCGACCTGCTGGCCACCGAGCGCAAGGTCCAGGCCCTGTGGCAGGCCATCGAGCGGGCCCTGGAGACGGGCGAGTGGCGCTCCAGGCCCAGCAGGCTGTGCGGCTGGTGCAGCTACAAGGACCTGTGCCCGGAGTTCGGCGGCACTCCCCCGCCCGTTCCCGAGCGGCAGCCCGGCGACACCGTCCGCAGCAACCGGCGCCCCGCCAGGACCTCGAGGGCGGCCACGGACGAGCTCTGACACGCCCTCCGGGACGGATGCTCTTCGGGAAGGATGCTCTTCGAAACGGATGCCGGAGCGACGCGGACGCGTCCGGTGGCGGCCGCGGCGCCGGCGCGGCCTCGCGGCGCGCTCCCCGGCCCGTCTCCGGCGTGGCCCTCACGGAAAGCCCCCGGCCCCGTCCAGGGCGTGTCCCCGCGCGCTTCCCGCGCGTTCCCCGGGGCGGATCCTTCGCGGGGATGAGGGCGATATCCACCTCTGGCAGGGTGGCGCCGCAGGGAGGGCGCCTAAATTGATTGTGTGCGCAACACCATCGGCAGCCTTCGGACGTGGTTCCACGGGCATCCGCTGATTCCCGACGCGATCTTCGGTGGAGCGCTGGCCGCCGCCTCGGTTCCCTTCGCCCACGCGGCTCACGTCTTCGGCGACCCAGACCGCCTCAGGACGCCCGACGCGATGGGCCTCGGCCTGATCGTGGCGGGCTGCCTGTCGGTGGCGCTGCGCCGCCACCGGCCGTTCCTGGTGCTCTTCCTGGTCTGTGTGGCCGAGGTCGCGCTGGCCGCCACGGGACGCAACCCCTCCCTGCTCTGGCTCGTCACCCTGGTGCTGGTCTACACGATCGCCGCCGGGCGCGGCCTGGCGCTCAGCGTGTGCGCCCCGGCGCTGGCCCTCACCGGTCACGTCCTGTCGTCGGCGGCGGGCGGCGGGCTCGGCGGGTGGAGCGGTCACCTGCTGATGGCCGTGTTCACCGCCTCCCTGTGGATCGCCGGCCGGAGCGTGCGGTTGCGCCGGGCCTACCAGGCGGAACTGCGCGACCGGGCACGGCGCATGGAACGCGCCCGGGAGGCCGACACCCGGGCGGCCAGGGCCGAGGAGCGTTCCCGCATCGCCCGTGAGCTGCACGACGTGGTCGCCCACCACGTGAGCGTGATGACCGTGCAGGCCGCCGCGGCGCGGCGGGTGCTGGCCAGCAACCCCGACGGGGCGAGAGAGGCCCTGTCGGCGATCGAGAAGCTCGGCCGGACCGCGATGTCGGAGATGCGCAGCATGGTGGGCGTGCTCAGGACCGACGGGACACCCGCCGAGCGCAACCCGCAGCCGGGGGTGCGTGAGATCCCGGCCCTGGTCGACCAGATGCGCGAGGCGGGGTTGCGGACGCAGCTGTGGATCGAGGACGGGCGGGGCACTCCGGGCGCGACAGGAGCGTCAGGAACGGGGGAAACCGAGGAAACGGGGAGAAAACTGCCCCCCGGTGTCGACCTGGCCGCGTACAGGCTGGTCCAGGAGGCCCTGACCAACAGCCTGCGGCACGCGGGGCCGCAGGCGCGGGCCTGGGTGACGGTACGGCACGAGCCGGGCGAGCTGGCCGTCCAGGTCGAGGACGACGGCCTCGGCCCTGCGGCGCGCGACGCGGACGAGGAGGTGACCGGGCACGGATTGGCGGGCATCCGGGAACGCGTCGCCCTCTATGGTGGACTTCTGAGGATCGGCCCGCGCGACGGGGGCGGATTCGAGGTCAATGCCCGGTTCCCCCTCAAGGACACGTGATGACGATCAGAGTGCTGCTGGTGGACGACCAGCCGCTGCTGCGCACGGGCTTCCGCCTGATCCTGGAGGCCGAGCCCGATCTCACGGTGGTCGGCGAGGCGGGGGACGGCAAGGCCGCGCAGGACCAGTCGCGGGCGCTGCTGCCCGACGTGGTGCTGATGGACATCCGGATGCCGGGGGTGGACGGCATCGAGGCGACCCGCAGGATCGTGCGTGAGGCCACCGCGGGCGCGCACGTGCCGCGGGTGCTGGTGCTGACGACCTTCGACCTCGACGAGTACATCGTGGAGGCGCTGCGCGCCGGGGCGAGCGGGTTCCTGCTGAAGGACGTGCCGCCCGAGGAGCTGGTGCAGGCGATCCGGGTGGTGGCGGCGGGCGACGCCATCGTCGCGCCGAGCGTCACCAGGCGGCTGCTGGACAAGTTCGGCGCGCACCTGCCCTCGGCGCACCAGCAGTCGACCCCCGCGCGCCTGGACCGGCTGACCGAGCGCGAGCTGGAGGTGCTCCGGCTGATCGCCAAGGGCATGTCCAACGCGGAGATCGCCGCCCAGCTGGTGGTGAGCGAGACGACGGTCAAGACCCACGTCGGCAACGTGCTCACCAAGCTGGGCCTGCGCGACCGCGTCCAGGCCGTCGTCCTCGCGTACGAGACCGGCCTGATCACGCCGGGCGCGCTTCCCTGACCTCCTGGATTTGACCCCCTGGACGTGACCCCCGCGCGCGCCCGCCCGCACGGGCGCTCCGTACGGGCGGGGTGCGGCGAGTGGTCAGCCGGAGACGGGCTGCGGGGAGGCCTGCCCGGCAGGGGCGTTCTCCGGGAAGTGGCAGGCGACCTGGTGACCCGGGGCCAGCGTCGCCAGCGGCGGCTCCACCGTCTTGCAGATCTCCTGGGCCTTCCAGCACCGGGTGTGGAACCGGCAGGCGGGCGGCGGGTTGAGCGGGCTGGGCACGTCGCCCTGGAGGCGGATGCGCTCGCGGTCCCTGCGCCGGGCCGGGTCGGGGACGGGCACCGCGGACATCAGCGCGGTGGTGTACGGGTGCATGGGCGACTCGTACAGGTCCTTGCGGTCGGCCAGCTCGACGATCTTGCCGAGATACATGACCGCGACCCGGTCGCTGATGTGCCGGATGACCGACAGGTCGTGCGCGACGATGACGTAGGTCAGGTCGAGCTCGTTCTGCAGGTCCTCCAGGAGGTTGACCACCTGGGCCTGGATCGACACGTCCAGCGCGGAGACCGGCTCGTCGGCGATGATGAGCTTGGGCTTGAGGGCGAGCGTGCGGGCGATGCCGATGCGCTGGCGCTGGCCGCCGGAGAACTCGTGCGGGTAGCGGTTGTAGTGCTCGGGGTTGAGCCCGACCAGCTCCAGGATCTCCTGGACCGCCTTCTTGGTGCCCTGCTCGGTCTGGATCCCCTGGATGCGGTACGGGGCGCCGACGATGGCGCCGACCGTGTGCCGGGGGTTGAGCGACGAGTAGGGGTCCTGGAAGATCATCTGCACGTCGCGGCGGAGCGGGCGGATCTTGGCCTGGGACATGTGGGTGATGTCGTGGCCCTCAAAGACGATCTTGCCGCCGGTGGGCTCCAGCAGGCGGGTGATCAGCCGTCCCGTGGTGCTCTTGCCGCAGCCGGACTCGCCCACCAGGCCGAGCGTCTCGCCCTTGCGGACGTCGAAGCTGACCCCGTCGACCGCCTTGACCGCGCCGACCTGCCTGCGCAGCAGTCCCTTGGTCACCGGGAAGTGCTTCTGCAGGCCCTGCACGGACAGCAGCGCGTCGGAGGGGGACCTTTCGGCCGCGCCGCCCTTGTCGTCAACGACGTTGACCGAGGTCACGCGTCCTCCCTAACCCGAGGCGTGCTGTGCTGACCGGCTCGCTGGCTCACGTGCTCTCCATCATCGGCTTGATCTCGTTCTCCCAGATGGACCGCCGTTCCGCGCGGGGCATGTGGCAGCGGACCAGGTGGCCGCCGTCGGTCTCCAGCAGCTGCGGCACCTCCGAGGTGGCCTTGCCCTCGGTACGGCCGGCGAAGGCGCAGCGGGGGTTGAAGGCGCAGCCGGACGGCACGTTGATCAGGGAGGGCGGGGAGCCCTTGATCGGGAGCAGCCGCTCGGTGGGCTCGCGGTCCAGGCGGGGCATCGATCCCAGCAAACCCCACGTGTAGGGGTGCTCGGGCCGGTAGAAGGTGTCCTCGGCCGTGCCGTACTCGACGCACTTGCCGCCGTACATCACCAGGATGTCGTCCGACAGCTCGGCGACCACGCCGAGGTCGTGGGTGATGACGATCAGCGCGGAGTTGAACTCGCTCTGCAGGTCGCGCATCAGGTCGAGGATCTGCGCCTGGACGGTCACGTCGAGGGCCGTGGTGGGCTCGTCGGCGATGAGGAGCTCGGGGTCGCAGGAGAGCGCCATGGCGATCATCGCGCGCTGGCGCATGCCGCCGGAGAAGTGGTGGGGGTAGTCGTCGACCCGCTTGTCGGGCTGCGGGATCCCCACCCGGCCGAGCATGTCGATCGCGTGCTTGCGGGCGACGGCCTTGCTGACCTTGTGGTGGATCCGGTACGCCTCGATGATCTGGGCGCCCACGCTGTAGTACGGGTGCATGGCGGACAGCGGATCCTGGAAGATCATCGCCATCTTCTTGCCGCGCAGGGTCCGCACGTGGTCGGGGCTCGCGCCGACGAGTTCCTCGCCGTCCAGCCAGATCTCACCGGAGATCTTGGCCCGGCCGCCCTTGTGCAGGCCCAGGATGCCGAGGCTGGTCACGCTCTTGCCCGAACCCGACTCGCCCACGATGCCCAGGGTCTTGCCCCGCTCGAGCTTGAACGACAGGCCGTCGACGGACTTGACCAGGCCGTCCTCGGTCGGGAAGTGGATGCGCAGGTCACGCAGTTCCAGGAAGGACTCCGGTGCGGGAGTCGTCATGAGAGCCTCACCCTCGGGTCGACCACCGCGTACAGGACGTCCACGATGAGATTGGCCACGACGATGAAGATCGCCGCGAACAGGGTCACGCCCAGGACGACGGGCAGGTCGTTGCTCCGGATCGCGTCGATGACCAGCTTTCCGATGCCGGGGATGGAGAAGGTGCTCTCGGTGAGCACCGCGCCGCCCAGCAGCAGGCCGAGGTCCAGGCCGAAGATGGTGAGGATCGGGGTCAGCGTGGCCCGCAGCGCGTGCTTGGTCACGACCGTCCGCTCCTTGAGGCCCTTGGCGCGGGCCGTGCGGATGTAGTCCTCGCCCATGGTCTCCAGCATGCCCGCCCGGGTGAGCCGGGCGTACAGGGCGGCGTACAGGAACGCCAGGGTGATCCACGGTAGGACAAGCGCCTGGAACCACATGACCGGATTCTCGGTGAACGCCGTGTAGCTGCCGCCGCCGGGGAAGATCCCCAGCGTGTACGCGAACAGCGACAGTGACACCAGGCCGGTGAAGTAGATGGGGAGCGACACTCCGGCCAGGGCGATCGTCATGGCCGTCCGGTCCATGGCGGTGCCGCGTTTCAGCGCGGAGATGACGCCCACGCTGACGCCGACGACGACCCAGGTGACCGCGGCGCCCAGGGCGAGGGAGATCGTCGCGGGGAGCCGGTCGAGCAGCGTCGGCCAGACCGGCTGGTTGTTGTTGAAGGAGAAGCCAAAGCACGGTGCCGGGCACTCGGCCTTGCGCGGGCCGAGCGAGTAGTCCTGACCGGCGACGATGCCCTGCGCGAACCGGCCGTACTGCACCAGGAGCGGATCGTCCAGATGCAGTCGCTTGACTGCGCCCTGGATCGCCTCAGGGGTGGCGTCTCGCCCGACGTAACGCGACGCCATGCCCTCGGGGGTCTGCCCCAGGGCACGCGGGATGAGAAAGAAGATCGCGAAGGTGGCCATGCTGACAATGGCGAGCATCAGCACGGCGGCGATCACGCGGCGGACGATGAAAGCGACCACGATCGTTCGGCCGGTGGTGCCCGGGAGGGTCGCTCCCGGGCACCGTCAGGCCTTCACCTGCCTTTGGCTAACTAGGGAAGGGCTACTGCTGGACGCCGAGCCACGTGTAGTCGTACATGCCGTAGGCCGGGTGCACGTACACGTTGGTCAGGGTCGACGGGCGGAAGATCAGGGTCTTCTCGTAGACGAAGGACATGAAGGCGGCAGACTCCATGACCTTCTGGTCGACCTGCGCCCAGATCTCGTTGCGGGCCGCGGCGTCGGTGGTCTGGATGCCCTTGTCCAGCAGCTCGTTCACCGACTTGTCGTTGAGCTCCATCATGTTGTAGTTGCCGGAGTCCTTGATGAAGCGACCGTCGACGATCTGCGACAGGAACCCGAAGCCGGACGGCCAGTCGGAACCCCAACCGGCGATCATGATGCCCAGCTTGTTGGCGTGCACGAACTCCGGCTTGCCGGCGTACTGCGCGCTCCAGTCACCCGAGGGGTACTTCTTGATGGTGGCCTTGATGCCGACCCGGTCGAGGGAGGCCTGGAGGGCCTCGGCGACCTGGACTTCCTTGGTGCGGTCACCGCGGACCGCGATGTTGGTCTCGAAGCCGTTCGGCTGGCCGCAGGCCGCCAGGTGCTCCTTGGCCTTGGCCAGGTCACCCTTGTGGTCGGCGCCGTTGGGGTAGAGGTCGAACTGCTTGTAGCCGACCGTGGTCGGGGTCATCGCGGTGGTGCCGATCTCGCCGCCGAGCGGGCCGCCCCAGGGAGCCTGGGTGGCGGTCTTGTCGGTGGCGTACTGCACGGCCTTGCGGCACTCGATGTTGTCGAACGGCTTCACCGCGGTCGACATCATCGCGTAGCGGTTGAACGGCGTGAAGGGGTTGTCCGTGGACTCCTTCAGCTTGGCGTCCGCGACGATCTGGGCGCGGGCCGCCGGCTGCACGCCGGTGCCGCCGAGGTCGACGTGGACCTGGCCGCTCATGAGGCGCTTGTCGATGTCCTCGGCGTTCTGCTTCAGCTGGACCTCGATGCGGTCGGGCAGCTGCTTGCGGGTGGTGTCGGTGGCCGGGTCCCAGTTCTCGTTCTTGACGAGGTTGAACTGCTTGCCGATCTCGTAGCTCTCGATCTTGTAGGGACCGGTCGAGGCGACGGTCTTCTCGTAGTCGAGGCCGGTGTCCTTGGCCTGCGGCACCGGGGCCGACTGCGGGTTGGCGACGAGGAAGTCGAACTCCGCGAACGGCGCCTTCAGCTTGAAGACGACGGTGTAGTCGTCGGGGGTCTCGATACCCTTGAAGTCGTCGAGGTTCTTGTCCTTGTAGGGACCCTTGTAGTCACCGGCGTCGAGGTACTGGGCGAAGTACTTCGGACCGTCGGTGAGCTCGGAGGTGAAGTTGCTGCGGGCGATGGCGTACTTGACGTCCGCGGCCTTGACCTCGGTGCCGTCGTCGTACTTGATGCCCTTCTTGATCTTGTACGTCCAGGAGAGGCCGTCCTCGGCCATCTCGCCGGGGCCCTCGGCCAGGTCCGGGACCAGCTTCAGGCCGGCGTCCCCGGGGGCGGGGGCGTAGGTCATCAGCGGGCGGGCGTACAGCCGGGTGAAGTTCCAGTTGAACGCGTAGTACGTGTTGCCCGGGTCCATCGAGTCGGGCTCGTCGGAGTAGGCGAACTTGAGCGTGCCGCCCTTGGCGTCGGAGGCGTTGACGACCTTGGTGTAGCCGTCGTTGTGCTTGGCCGCGGAGGCCGCGGCGCCGGTCCCCTGACTTCCCGAGGACGTGTTGCCACCGCCACCGGCTGTTCCGCCACAGGCGGCCAGTCCCATGGTCAGCGCGGTACCCAGCGCACCGAGCGCCAGTACGTTGATCTTCCTCATCGTGGTGGTATACCCCTTGTCATGAGTGACGGTGATATAGAGGACGGTCGCTTGTTCGCTACCGGGCTCGCGGGTCGAGGGCGTCCCGGAGCCCGTCGCCCAGCAGGTTGAACGCCATGACGGTGATGAAGATCGCCAGGCCCGGGACGATCATGAAGAGCGGGGCGGTCTGGTAGTAGTCGACCGCCCTGGTGAGCATGCCGCCCCAGGAGGCCTGGGGCTCGTTCACACCTACACCGAGAAAGGACAGAGCCGCCTCGAACAGGATGTTCGTGGGGATGAGCAGGGTGGCGTAGACGAGGATCGGCGCCACGAGGTTCGGGAACACCTCGCGGAAGATGATGTAGCGGTTGCCCGCGCCCAGGGAGCGGGCCGCGTCGACGAACTCGCGCTCGCGCAGCGACAGGGTCTGGCCGCGCACGATGCGCGCGATGTAGGGCCAGTTGAAGAAGCCGATGATGAACACGATCACCGCGATCCGCAGGCCGTTGCCCTGCAGCCCGAGCGCCTGGTCGGGGACGGCGCCGACGATGGCGATCGCGAACAGCAGCAGGGGGAAGGCGAGGAAGACGTCCATCGCCCGGCTGATGAGGGTGTCGACCCAGCCGCCGAAGAAGCCCGCGAGCACACCCAGCAGCGAGCCGAGCACCACCGAGAGCAGCGTGGCCAGGAAGGCGACCAGCAGCGAGATCTGGGCGCCGGAGAGGATCCGGGCGAAGATGTCACGGCCGTTGACCGGCTCCAGCCCGAACGGGTGCTCAAGGCTGATCCCGCCCCAGGCGCCCAGCGGGGCGCTCGTCATGGGGTCGATGAGGTCGTTGTTGGGAATGTTCGGAGAGTCCCCGAACAGCGCGATGATCCCGCCGAACGGACGCTCCGCGAAGATCGCGATCAGCGTCAGGAAGACCACGACGAAAGCACCGATGATCGCTGCCTTGTCGCGCTTCAGGCGCAGCCAAGCGATCTGGCCGAGAGAGCGGCCTTCGATGGCTTTTCCGCCCACCCCTTCGAGAACGGCCTCCGGCTGGGCCTCCATGGCCGTGCCGGGGACATCGAGCGGTGCGGTCATACAGTGGCCCCCTGGATCCCAGACGACGTCGTCCGTCAACGCGTCCCCCGGGTCGGGGTAGCGCGCCGTAAGTCTACGGGCCGTTATTAGTGGTCCCGTGCGCAGAATCTATGGGCTGAACTGCGCTGACCAGTCCCCTGAGGCGCTATGTGGCTCAACTGTGATTCACGTGAAATTCATTTGTTTTGATCTTGAAGGCAATGTCTGGAAGCCGTTCCGCTTATGTCTCGGATTCGTGACATGGAAACGGGGCGATGACGTAGCGTCACCCGATTCCCCGGCGCTTCAGGATGTCCTCGATATCGGAGAAGTCGTCGTCGGCCGCCGGCTTCGCCGCGGGCTTGGACCCGGCGGCCCTGGAGACGGGCGAGGGCGCGGGCGTGCGCTTGGGCAGCGGCTGCGTGACGGCGGTCGCCCCGGGCGCGCCCTGCGCCCCCGGCGTCACGGCCCTGTGCTGCCCCGAGGCGGCCGCAGCGCTCGCGACGGGCGCGGGAGAGGCCCCGGACGCCGAGGACGCCGAGGACCCCGAGGACGCAGCGGCCCTGAGGCGGCGGCCGCGCAGGAAGCCGGAGATCAGGAAGAGCAGCGCGGAGAGCCCGGCCACCCCCACCCCGGCCCACACCATGGGATTGAACGCCAGGCCGGTGACGAACCCGACGATCGCCGTGCCGATCTGCCACAGGGTCGGCAGCGCGCCGGTCAGGTAGGCGGCGACGGGCAGCAGCGACCAGGCCGCGGCACGCAACCCCGTCGCGGCCCCCCGGCGCCGCATCAGCAGGAAACTCAGCACCAGCCCCACGCCGGTGACCCCGGCGCAGAGCGGCAACCACGCGATCTGTGTGAACGACATAGCGGACCGCCCCTCGTATCGGCTTACCCGATCTCCATCCTGGCACGTGGAACCGGGACGGGCCCTCCTTCCTGAGGAGGGATCACCCCTTAGGGGATACGGGGCGGTTCGCGAGAAAGATCAGGGACGATCCCCGACCTCGGACGGCTCGCCGGAGGACAGCGAACGCAGGATCGCCACGTCGACCTCCAGCAGAGAGCCGACGACGAGGCGGCCGGGCGCGGCGGGGATCGGCAGCACGCTCGGCACCGCCACCACCCGGCAGCCCGCGGCGGTGGCCGACGTCACCCCATTCGGGGAGTCCTCCAGGGCGACGCAGCGGGCCGGATCGACGTCCAGCAGCCGGGCGGCCGTCAGGTAGGGCTCGGGATCGGGCTTGGTCCTCATGACGTCGTCACCGGTGATCACGCGGTCGAAGTTGTCCCTGCCGATGCTCTTCAGGCACGCCTCGGCGATCGGCCGGACCGACGAGGTGACCAGGGCCGTGGCCAGGCCCTGCCCGCGCACCTCCGCCAGCAGCTCGGCGGCGCCGGGCATCATCTCCACCCCGCCCGCGAGCCTGGCGGTCATGCCCTCCAGCATCCAGGCCTCCACCTCGGCGGGACTGGCGCCCCCGCCGGAGATCCTGAGCATGTATGCCACGGTGGCCGGCATGGAGCCGCCCACCAGATTCTCCTGGTGGGCCTCCCCCCATTCTCCGCCGAGCCGTTCCATCACCTCGGTCTCGACCTGAAACCAGATCTTCTCGCTGTCGACGAGAAGCCCGTCCATGTCGAAGAGAACCGCTTCCATTCCCGGTGAACCCCCTGCCGATCACATGCCGATCACACGCCGGTCATACGTTGAAGTAATTGGCCTCAGGGTGATGGACGATCAGCGCGGACGTCGACTGCTCGGGGTGGAGCTGGAACTCCTCCGACAGCTCGACGCCGATCCTGGCCGGATCGAGCAGCTCCATCAGTTGCACCTGATCCTCCAGGTTGGGGCAGGCCGGGTAACCGAAGGAGTAGCGGCAGCCGGCGACGTTGACCTTGAGCATGTCCTCCAGGGACTCGTCGCCGCCGATGCCGAGCTCGGAGCGCACGCGCGCGTGCCAGTACTCGGCCAGGGCCTCGGTCAGCTGCACCGACAGGCCGTGCAGCTCCAGGTAGTCGCGGTAGGCGTCCTTGGCGAACAGCTCGGCCGCGGCCTCGGAGACCCGGTTGCCCATCGTCGCGACCTGGAAGGCGACGACGTCGACCTCGCCGGAGTCCTTGGAGCGGAAGAAGTCGGACAGGCACAGGTGCCGGTCGCGCCGCTGGCGCGGGAAGGTGAAGCGGGTGCGCTCGTTGCCGCCCTCGTCCAGGATGATCAGCGAGTCGCCGTCGCTGACGCACGGGAAGTAGCCGTAGACGACCGCCGCCTCCAGCAGCCCGTCGGTCTGCATCCGCTCCAGCCACATCCGCAGCCGCGGGCGGCCCTCGGTCTCGACCAGTTCCTCGTACGAGGGCCCGTCGCCGCCACGCGCGGCCTTGAGGCCCCACTGGCCCATGAACGTCGCCCGCTCGTCCAGGAACGCGGCGTACTCGGCGAGCGGCACGCCCTTGATGACGCGCTCGCCGAGGAAGGGCGCCGTCGGCACCGGGTTGCCGGCGGCCACGTCGGAGCGGGCGGGCAGATCCTCCACCGGGGTCCTGACCAGCGTGGCGCCGCCCTTGACCCGGCGCTCGCGCAGCGGCGGCAGGCTCGCGCCCTTCTCCCCGCGCTTGACCGCCATGAAGGCGTCCATCAGGCGCAGTCCCTCGAAGGCGTCGCGGGCGTAGCGGACCTGGCCCTGGAAGAGCTCCGCGAGGTCCTGCTCGACGTAGGCGCGGGTCAGCGCCGCCCCGCCGAGCAGCACGGGGAACTTCTCGGAGATGCCCCGGGAGTTCATCTCCTCCAGGTTCTCCTTCATGATGACCGTGGACTTCACCAGCAGCCCGGACATGCCGATGACGTCGGCCTTCTTCTCCTCGGCGGCCTCCAGGATGACCGACACCGGCTGCTTGATGCCGAGGTTGACGACCTCGTAGCCGTTGTTGGAGAGGATGATGTCGACCAGGTTCTTGCCGATGTCGTGCACGTCGCCCTTGACGGTGGCGAGCACGATGCGGCCCTTGATCTCGCCCTCGACCCGCTCCATGTGCGGCTCCAGGTAGGCGACCGAGGTCTTCATCACCTCGGCCGACTGGAGCACGAACGGCAGCTGCATCTGGCCGGAGCCGAACAGCTCGCCGACGGTCTTCATCCCGTCCAGCAGCACGTCGTTGACGATCTCCAGGGCGGGGCGCCGGGCGAGGCCCTCGTCGAGGTCGGCCTCCAGGCCCTTGCGCTCGCCGTCGACGATGCGGCGCTTGAGCCGCTCCCACAGCGGCAGCGCGGCGAGCTCCTCGGCCTTGCTCTCCTTGAGCGCGGCGGCGTCGACGCCCTCGAACAGCTCCATGAACCGCTGCAGCGGGTCGTAGCCCTCCCTGCGCCGGTCGTAGACCATGTCCAGGGCGACCTCGCGCTGCTCCTCGGGGATGCGCGCCATCGGCAGGATCTTGGAGGCGTGCACGATCGCCGCGTCGAGGCCGGCGTTGACGCACTCGTTGAGGAAGACCGAGTTGAGCACGATGCGGGCGGCGGGGTTGAGGCCGAACGACACGTTCGACAGGCCCAGGACCGTCTGCACCCCGGGGTGGAGCCGCTTGATCTCCTTGATCGCCTCGATCGTCTCCAGCGCGTCGCGCCGGGTCTCCTCCTGGCCGGTGGCGATGGGGAAGGTGAGCATGTCGACGAGGATGTCCTCGATGTTCATGCCCCAGTCGCCCGTCAGGTCCTCGATGAGGCGGACCGCGATCTGGACCTTCCGGCCGGCGGTGCGGGCCTGGCCCTCCTCGTCGATGGTGAGGGCGACCACGGCGGCGCCGTACTCGCGGACCAGGGTCATGTTCCGGTGGAAGCGCGTCTCGGGGCCGTCGCCCTCCTCGTAGTTGACCGAGTTGACGACCGCGCGCCCACCGAGCATCTGCAGCCCGGCCTCGAGGACGGCGGGCTCGGTGGAGTCGAGGACGACCGGCAGCGTGGAGGCGGTGGCGAAGCGGAAGGCCAGCTCCCTCATGTCGGCCACGCCGTCGCGGCCCACGTAGTCGACGCAGAGGTCGAGCATGTGCGCGCCGTCGCGGGCCTGCCCCCGCGCGATCTCCACGCACTCCTCCCAGTCCTGGGCGAGCATCGCCTCGCGGAAGATCTTGGAGCCGACGGCGTTGGTGCGCTCGCCGATGGCCATGTACGAGATGTCCTGGCGGAAGGGGACGCTCTGGTAGAGGGAGGAGGCGCCGGCCTCGGGGCGGGGGCGGCGCGGGGCCGTCTCCCGCCCGCGGACCCGCTCGACGACCTGGCGCAGGTGCTCGGGGGTGGTGCCGCAGCAGCCGCCGACCAGGGAGAGCCCGTAGTCGCGGGTGAAGTTCTCGTGCGCCGAGGCAAGCTCCTCGGGGCTCAGCGGGTAGTAGGCGCCGTCGGAGGTCAGCACGGGCAGCCCGGCGTTGGGCATGCACGACAGGCGGACCCGGGCGTGGCGGGCCAGGTAGCGCAGGTGCTCGCTCATCTCGGCGGGGCCGGTCGCGCAGTTGAGGCCGATCACGTCGACGCCGAGCGGCTCGATCGCGGTCAGTGCCGCGCCGATCTCCGAGCCCAGCAGCATCGCGCCGTTGGTCTCGATGGTCACCTGGGCGATCACCGGCACGTCACGGCCGGAGTCGGCGATGGCCCGGCGGGCGCCGATCACCGCCGCCTTGACCTGGAGCAGGTCCTGGGAGGTCTCGATGATCAGCGCGTCGGCGCCGCCGCCGACCAGGCCGGCGGCGTTGTCGTAGTAGGCGTCGCGCAGCTCGGCGTACGGCTTGTGCCCGAGGGTGGGGAGCTTGGTGCCGGGACCGATGGAGCCGAGCACGAAGCGCGGGCGGTCGGGGGTGGACCAGGCGTCGGCGGCCTCGCGCGCGACGCGGGCACCGGCCTCGGAGTACTCGAAGACGCGCTCGGGGATGTCGTATTCGCCGAGAGCTGAAAGGTTGGCCCCGAAGGTGTTGGTCTCGACGCAGTCGACCCCCACCTCGAAGTAGGCCTCGTGCACGGCGCGGACGATGTCGGGACGGGTGACGTTGAGCACTTCGTTGCAGCCCTCATGGTCCTGGAAGTCATCCATGGTGACGTCGTGGGCCTGAAGCATCGTCCCCATGGCCCCGTCGGCGACCATCACGCGCTCGGCCAGGACTTCACGGAAAGACGGCGTGCTTGTCATGGGACAAGAGTACTGGGAGGCGTCCGGGCACCCCCGGTGCTCGGCGGCGACCTCGGCGGCGATTGGATCTTTTGCCCACCTGACCCGGCGATCACCCCTGTCACCGCCCCTGTCGCCGCACCGGAACACCGCCGGAGCACCATCGCAGCACCGCAGCACCGCCGGAGCACCACCGCAGCACCGCAGCACCGCCGGAGCACCACCGCGGCACCGCAGGAACATCACCGCGGCACCGCAGGTGGCCGGTCGCGCCGTCCTCATAGGTACCGGCGACCCCCCGGCCCACCTGCGGGCGCGGGGACGGCCTCCCGTGGCCTCCCGTGGCCTCCCGCGGCCGCCGGGCCGGAGGCTCACCGGCCCGGCGGGGCGGCCGCGAGACCCGGTGCCGCACGGCGTGTGGCGGCGCGGGCCGCGACGTCCCGATCGCCCGCACCATGTCGGGAAGGTGACGTGAAGGCCCCCTCACCGCATAGGCTTAGCCGGATAGGACGAGAGGTGAGAAGGAGGGGGCGCGTGATCGAGATCGAAGGCCTGCCCGAGCTCGTCGACCCGGTGATGATCGCCGCGTTCGAGGGGTGGAACGACGCGGGTGAGGCCTCGAGCGGAGTGATCGCGCACCTCGAGGAGGAGTGGAAGGCGACCCCGCTGGTCTCCCTGGACCCGGAGGAATACTACGACTTCCAGGTGACCCGCCCGATCGTCGAGATGGGCGAGGGGCTGACGCGGTCCATCACCTGGCCGACCACCAAGCTGTCGGTGGCCAGGCCCCCGGGCGTCGACCGCGACGTGGTGCTGCTGCGCGGCATCGAGCCCAACATGCGCTGGCGCGCGTTCTGCGAGGAGATCGTGCTGGTCTGCCGCGAGCTGGGGGTCGAGCTGGCGGTCCTGCTCGGCGCGCTGCTCAACGACTCGCCGCACACCCGCCCGGTGCCGATCGTCGGGTCGGCGACCGACGAGGGCCTGGCCAGGGCGATCAACCTGGAGCTGAGCCGCTACGAGGGGCCGACCGGCATCGTCGGCGTCCTGCAGCACTCCCTGGGCGCCGCCGGGCTGCACGCCGTGTCGCTGTGGGCCTCGGTGCCGCACTACGTGGCCCAGCCGCCCAACCCGAAGGCCACCATGGCGCTGCTCAGCCGGATGGAGGACCTGCTCGACATCCCGATGCCGCTGGGCGAGCTGGCCGAGGAGTCCCGGGCCTGGGAGCACGGCGTCGACGAGCTGGCCTCCCAGGACAGCGAGGTCGCCGAGTACGTCAAGGAGCTCGAGGAGCGCAAGGACGCCGCGGAGCTGCCCGAGGCGAGCGGCGACGCCATCGCCGCCGAGTTCGAGCGCTATCTGCGCCGGCGCGACCGTGACTCCGACGGCTGAACTCACGGCGTACGGTTACCACCGGACGCTCTTTTTCGCCTAGGTTGAAACCAGGTCGAGCCCGGGGCCGGGCCCGGGTCGACAGGCACTGATCGGGCACGCCCCGCCCCTCCGGGTGCGCGCCGAGCGGAAAACCGGACGTCGGCGACTCCACGGCCAGGAAGCACCCAGGAAGCACACGGCCCGTGGACACCGGCGGACGACGCATCACCGTTACGACCATCTGTCCATGTGACTGCGCACGTTAGGGCGACCATGGCGACTCCCTATATCGACCCGTACCAGATCGACCCGTATCAGCAGACCGTCGACCCGCACCGGAACGCGCAGGAGGCGCGGCGCCGCGTCCTCGAGCTGGCCGCGTTCATGAAGCGCGAGGAGGCCGACGACGCCGCGCACCCGCGCTCGCGGGGCACCGCGTCCGGACACGCCGTCGACATGTTCCTGGCCCTGCTGCAGGACCGGCTCCCGGTCTGGCGGCGCGTCCTCGACGACCTGATGTACCTGGTCGGCAAGGGCCGGGTGAGCGAGAACCTGCTGCCCATCGCGCGAGCGGGCATCGACTACTACTGCGAGGTCCAGGCGGCGGCGCTGCCCGCCTTCACCTCCCCCTCGGTCACCGTCCGCTTCCGCGAGGCGATGCGCGACAGCGACATCGGTCCGATGTCGGAGATCGTGCCGCTCACCGCGTACCTGGCGGCCGAGCAGCGGGCGGGGCGTGTCTCCCCCGGGGTCGTCCCGGTCGCCAGCGCCCGGCTGCTGCTCGCCGGGTGCTTCCGCCACGCCTACTACGAGACGCTTCTCGGCGCCGACGACTTCCTGCCCTCGCGGGACGAGGTCGCCGAGGAGATCGTCCGGGAGCTGAGGCTGGAGCCCCGGCCGGCCTGATCACCCCCGCGATCACCGGTGCCGGGCGGGCCACGCCGGGGTCCGGGCGCTCGAGGGCCCTGCGACCCGGTCGAGTCCGGCCGCCACCGGCTCCGGACGGGCCGGGCCGCCGGCCGTGGCCGCCGACGCCAGGCGGGCCTGGTCGAACCGTGCCCACACCAGCGCGGCCAGGTCCGCGTCCACCCCCAGGGGGGCGGAGACCAGGTCGGCGCCGGACGCCTCCAGGCGGTCCTGGAAGAAACCGGGGGCCAGGAGATAGGAGGCCAGCGCGATCCGCGGCGCGGGTCCCGAGCGCAGCCGCTCCAGGGCCTCGGCGACCGACGGGGTGCCCGTCGCGGCGAAGGCCGCGGTGACCGGGCGGGAGAGCCTGACCGACAGCAGCCGGGCCGCCGCCCGCACGTCGGCCAGCGCGGCCGGATCGGACGAGCCCGCCGCTCCCAGGACCACCGAGTCTGCGCCCCTCAGCCCCGCGGCGGAGAGCCGCCTGGCCAGGACGGCGGTGAGCAGCGGGTGCGGTCCCAGCGGGGCCGCCAGCACGGCGTCCGGCCTGGCCGCGGCGACCACGGAGGGCAGGTCGATGTGGACGTGGTAGCCGCCCGCCAGCAGCAGCGGGACCACCACGACGGGACCGGGCAGGCCGGGCAGCACGTCGGCCAGCAGCGGCGAGCTGATCTCCAGGAACGCCTGCTCGACCCGCGTCCCCCGGCGGCCCCTGCGCACCAGGTCCCGCAGTCCGGCCAGGGTCTCCTCGCCCCTCGCGCTGCGCGTCCCGTGCCCGGCCAGGACCAGCGTCGTCACAGGCCTTCGCCCCGGTCGCAGGCCAGGCGGTAGCCGCGTTTGACGACCGTCTCGACGATCCCCGCGGGACCGAGGGCACGGCGCAGGCGGGTGATGGCCATCTCGACCGCGTGCTCGGCCGAGTCACGCGAGGGGCCGCCGGGGAGCACGGTCCGCAGGTCGGAGCGGGCCACCACGTGTCCCGGCTTGTCGGCCAGGCGCTTGAGGACCGCCATCGGCGCCGGCGGCAGCGGCTTCAGCTCGCCTTCCACCGCGACGGCGTGGCCGCGGATCTCCAGCCGGTGGCCGCCCGCGACCAGGCGGGTGACGCTGTGCTCGGGCAGGTGCCTGGCGAGGGTACGGGCCAGCGTGCCCAGGCGGGAGCGCTCGGGCTGCACGGTGGGCACCCCGCGCGCCTCCAGCGGCGCGGCGGTGACCGGTCCCACGCAGGCGGCGACGACCGGCCCGGCGAAGGCCGAGACCAGCGCGTCCTCCAGGCCGTCCGCGCGGGCGGAGTTGAGCATGGCCAGCACGGCCGGGGCGCTGGTGAAGGCGACCGCGTCCACGCCGCCGGAGATCGCCTGGCTGACCAGGCGCCGCAGCGGCGACACGTCGCGGTAGGGCAGCCACCGGTAGACCGGCACCTCGATGACCTCCGCGCCCGCCTCGCGCAGCGCGGCCACGAAACCGGTCAGCGGTTCCCCGTGCAGCTGCACGGCGATGCGGCGCCCGCGCAGGTCCTGGGCGAGCAGGTGCTGCTTGACCTCCTCGCACGACTCCGTGGGCGGGGTCCAGTGGTCGGTCAGGCCCGCAGCCCTGACCGCGCCGCGCGCCTTGGGCCCGCGGGTCAGCAGCCGGGCGGCGGTCAGGTGCTCGGCGAGGTCGCCGGAGAGCCCCCAGCCCTCGGCCGCCGCCATCCAGCCGCGGAAACCGACGCCGGTGGTGACCACCACGTCGTCGATCGGGGCGGTCAGGCTGGCGCGGGTCGCGGCCAGCAGGTCGGCGTCCTCGGCCAGGGGCACCAGCCGGATCGCCGGGGCGCGCACCACCCTGGCGCCCCTGCGTTCCAGCAGCGCGCAGAACTCCTCGCGCCGCCGGGTGGCGGTGACCCCGATCGTGAACCCGGCCAGCGCGTCGGGCGCGGTCTCGGGAGAGCCGACGGGACCGTCCGGAACGGCGATGCTCATCTGTCGTTCACCACTCCTCGCTCGATGTTTCCTCGGTATCCGGGGTGTCCGGCCGCCCGCGGCCCCACCCCGTGCCCACCCGTGCTCAACCGGGGCCCACCTCCACCGTTCCGCCGGCGACGCGGATCGGGTAGGTCGGCACGGCCACCGCGGGATCGTCCAGGCACACTCCCGTCGCGAGGGAGAACACCTGCTTGTGCATCGGGGAGGCCACCACCGGCTCGCCCGCCCTGGTGCCCACGATCCCCCGGGACATGACGTGGGCACCGCTGAACGGGTCGCGGTTGCCGATCGCGAACAGGGAGCCGTCGAAGGCGCGGAACAGCGCGATCTGCCTGCCGCCGACGAGCGCGCACGCTCCGCGCTCGGGCAGCAGGTCGGCGTAGGAACAGACCGCCGTCCAGGCGATCGTCTCCAGGTCTTCTCCCAGCTCCAGGTCTTCTCTCAGCGCGGTCATCGGTGAAGGCCTCCTCTCTTCGGGTCCTCGGGTCCTCGGGTCCTCGGGTTCTCGGTGTGCGACGGCGGCGATCCGGCACGGCCGGCGCGGGACACGGATCAGGCCGGATCAGGAGCGGACCACCTCCAGCGGGATCAGGACCGGTTTCACCTGGTCGCGCTCGGGCTCGAAGGCGATCGACGGGTCCGGGGTCCCGGGGGCGTTGACGAAGGAGACGAAGCGCCGCAGCTTCTCCGGGTCCTCGATCGCGGCGCGCCACTCGTCGGTGTAACCGGCCACGTGCCGCTCCATCTGGGCCTCCAGGTCGGCGCAGATCCCCAGGGAGTCGTCCAGCACGACCTCCTTGACGTAGGCCAGGCCCTGGGCCTCCAGCCAGGCGGAGGTGCGCTGCAGGCGGTCGGCGGTGCGGACGTAGAACATCAGGAACCGGTCGATGACGCGGACCAGCTCCTCGGTGCTCAGGTCGGAGGCGAACAGATCGGCGTGGCGCGGGGTGAAGCCTCCGTTGCCTCCCACGTAGAGGTTCCAGCCCTGCTCGGTGGCGATGACGCCGAAGTCCTTGCCGCGGGCCTCGGCGCACTCGCGGGCGCAGCCGGAGACGGCCGACTTCAGCTTGTGCGGCGAGCGCAGGCCCCGGTAGCGCAGCTCCAGCGCGATGGCCAGGCCGACGGCGTCCTGCACCCCGTACCGGCACCAGGTCGAGCCCACGCAGGACTTCACCGTGCGCAGCGCCTTGCCGTACGCCTGGCCGGACTCGAAGCCCGCGTCCACCAGCCGCTTCCAGATCAGCGGGAGCTGCTCCACCCGGGCCCCGAACAGGTCGATCCGCTGCCCGCCGGTGATCTTGGTGTAGAGGCCGAAGTCACGGGCCACCTCGCCGATCACGATGAGCTTGTCCGGGGTGATCTCCCCGCCGGGGATGCGCGGCACCACCGAGTAGGTGCCGTTGCGCTGGATGTTGGCCAGGAAGTGGTCGTTGGTGTCCTGCAAGGCGGCCTGCTCGCCGTCGAGGATGTGGCCGTTGCCGAGCGAGGCGAGGATCGAGGCGACGACGGGCTTGCACACGTCGCAGCCGCGCCCGGTGCCGTGCTCGGCGATGATCTGCGAGAACGTGGTGAGGCCGCGCACCCGGACGATGTCGAACAGCTCGGCCCTGCTCTGCGCGAAGTGCTCGCACAGGGCCTTGGAGACCTCGACGCCCGAGGAGACGAGGATCTGCTTGAGCGTCGGGACGCAGCTGCCGCAGGTGGTGCCCGCGCGGGTGCACGCCTTGATGCCGGGGACGTCGGTGAGGCCGTGCTCGGCGATGGCCGCGCACACCTGGCCCTTGGTGACGTTGTTGCAGGAGCAGACCTGCGCGTCGTCGGGGAGATCCGTGCTCGCCGGCCCGCCGGTGAACAACAGCTCGCTCGGCGAACCCGGCAGGTCACGGCCGACGAAGGGCTTGAGGGTGTTGTACGGGGTGGCGTCGCCGACGCAGATCCCGCCGAGCAGGGTGCGGGCGTCGTCGCTGACGAACAGCTTCTGGTAGACCCCGCCCACCGGGTCCATGAAGGTCACGTCCAGCGCGCCCTCCATCGCGCCGAACTGGGCGACCTCCACGCCGAGCAGCTTGAGCTTGGTCGACAGGTCCGCACGGGTGAAGACCGCCTCGCCTCCGAGGATGCGGTCGGCGGCGACCTCGGCCATCGTGAAGCACGGCCCCACCAGCCCGTAGACCATGCCCTCGTGCAGGGCGCACTCGCCGATCGCGTAGATCGCCGGGTCACTGGTGCGCATCCCGTCGTCCACGGCGATCCCGCCGCGCCCGCCGACCTCGAGACCGGCCTGCCTGGCCAGCTCGTCGCGGGGCCGCACGCCCGCGGAGAAGACCACGATCTGCGCCTCGACGGTCTCGCCGTCCGGTTTGACCAGGCCCGCCACCCGCCCGTCCGGGCCCGCGACGATCTCCTTGGCCCCCGCCTCGGTGTGCACGCTCAGGCCGAGCGCCTCCACGTGGCCGCGCAGGACGGCGCCGCCGCCCTCGTCGACCTGCCGGGGCATGAGCCAGCCGCCCATCTCCACGACGTGCGTCGCCAGGCCCAGGCCGCGCAGCGCGTCGGCGGCCTCCAGCCCCAGCAGCCCGCCGCCGATCACGACGCCGCTCGTGGCGCCCGAGGCGGCCGCCCTGATCGCGTCGAGGTCGTCGATCGTGCGGTAGACGAAGCAGCCGTCCAGCTCCCTGCCCGGCACCGGCGGCACGAACGGGCTGGAGCCGGTGGCCAGCACCAGCACGTCGTACGGCTCGCGGTGGCCGTCGGCGGTGACGGCCTCGCGCGCCCGCCTGTCGATCTCCACGACCCTGGACGACAGGCGCAGCACGACCCCGTCCGGCGTCGGATAGGTGAGGTCCTCGACGCTCCTGCCCGTCAGGTAGGAGGTGAGCGCCACCCGGTCGTACGCCGGCCGGGGCTCCTCCCCCAGTACCGTGATCCTTCCCGCGAAGCCCTTGGCGACCAGCGCCTCGACCAACCGGTGCGATGTCGGTCCGTGTCCTACCACGACGAGCCGTGACATGGGGTGTGTTTCCCTTCTCGTCCGATCCGCCCCAGCCTTCACAGGTGTCTGGGGGGGAAGTGAGACCGGCATGGATCCGATGGTGCTTTCAGGCGGTTTCACCCTGGGGTCTCCCCTGTTACCGATGTGCTACAAGCCGCTAACCGCGTTCACATTCACGATGAGGCGGGTGTGAGTTGTCCGTCGGCCGGGCCGGTTCCGGATGTGAGCCGAACGGGCGCCAGGTACGCCGGGGTCACACGCGCGCCGCCGCCAGGCTCGGCACGGATCCCGCGGTCCGCAGGTAACAGGCCCAGGTGATGGCCGCGCACACCAGGTAGAAGGCGGCGAAGGAGGCCAGGGCGGCGCCCGCTCCCCCGGTCGCGGCGATGGAGCTGCCGAATCCACGGTTGATGAAGAACCCGCCGAAGGCGCCGATCGCGGAGATGATCCCGATCGCGGCGGAGGCGTCCCGCTTCCCGACAGCCACGGCGGCCTCGTGGGCGTCCGTACCGGGGGCGACGCCCGCCACGGCCTTCGCCCGGAAGATCGCCGGGATCATCCGGTAGGTGGAGCCGTTGCCGATGCCGGTGGTGGCGACCAGGAGCATGTAGGCGCAGAAGAACAGCGCGAAGGCGTGCTGGGACAGGCCCTGCCAGACCAGCGCCGCCGCGCCCGCCATCGCGGCGAAGTTGACGAGCGTCACCCGCGCCCCGCCGAGCCGGTCCGACAGCCACCCCCCGACCGGGCGGATCAGCGAGCCGAGCAGCGGGCCGATGAAGGCGAGCGCCACCAGGGAGGCATGCTCGGGGAACTGGCTCTTGATGAGCAGCGGGAACGCGGTGGCGTAGCCGATGAAGGAGCCGAAGGTGCCGATGTACAGGACCGACATGATCCAGGTCTGGGCCCGGCCGGCGACCTTCAGCTGGTCGGCGGGACTGGCCTTGGCGGAGGTCAGGTTGTCCATGAAGAAGTAGGCGCCGATCGCGGCGGCCAGGATGAACGGGATCCAGAACAGCCCGGCGGCGGCCAGGCCGAACGCCCCGATCACCAGGGGCATGACGAGCTGGACGGAGCTGACCCCGATGTTGCCGCCCGCCGCGTTGAGCCCGAGCGCCGACCCCTGCCTGTCCTGGGGGTAGAAGTAGGTGATGTTGGCCATGCTGGAGGCGAAGTTGCCGCCGCCCAGGCCCGCCGTGGCCGCGATGACCAGGAACACCCAGTAGGGGGTGGCCGGGTTTCCGACCGCGATGGCCAGCAGCACCGCGGGCACGAGCAGGAGCAGGGCGCTGACCACGGTGAAGTTCCGGCCGCCGAATCTGGCCGGGGCGAAGGTGTACGGGATGCGCAGCGCCGAGCCGATCAGGTTGGGCAGGGCGACGATCCAGAAGAGCTGGTCGGTGGAGAACTCGTAGGAGCCGAGTTGCACGGTCACGATGCTCCACACGGTCCACAGCGTGAATCCGAGGTGCTCGGCGAAGATGGAGAAGATCAGGTTCCTGCGGGCCACCTTCCTGCCGTGCCCCTGCCAGAAGTCGGGGTCGTCGGGCCGCCAGTCGCTGATCCAGGGCTTGGCCATCTTTCCTCCTGCGGTTTCGGGCTGCTTCGATCCCGAAATCTAAGAGGACGGCATTACGCACATTTACTATCTGTGATGGTGCGCCGGTTACGTGTGACTAACCATGGAAATACGCAATGCACACGTCGCACAGCGGCAACATTCCGGAAACACGAGAGGTGAGGTGGTAACGGTTGAGTCAGCGCGACAATGGGAATCGTCTTCGGTGCCCATTCGTTCGCTTCGGGGAGTGCGCGTGGCCGTCCAGCCGATCCGTCTGTTCACCGATCCCGTGCTTCGCACGGTGTCCGAGCCGGTAACCACCTTCGACCGCGCGCTGCGCGTCCTGGTCAAATCGCTCCAGGCCACGATGCGGGCCGGGAGGGGCCGCGCGGGACTGGCCGCGCCGCAGATCGGCGTCCCCTTGAGGGTCGTCGTCTACGAGCTGGACGGCAGGTCCGGCCACCTGGTCAACCCGCGTCTGGAGCTGTCCGAGCGGAAGATCGTGGCCGACGAGGCCTGCCTGTCCGCGCCCGGCCGCTGGTGGCCGCTGGAACGCTCCTACATGGTCACCGCCCGTGGTCGCGACATGTTCGGCAAGCCCGCCACCGTCCGTGCCCTGGGCATGCTCGCCCGCGTCCTGCAGCACGAGGCCGACCACCTCGACGGCACCCTCTTCGTCGACCACCTCCCCGAGGAGGATCGCGAGCGATTCCTCGCCTCGATTTCGTGACTTGCGCACCGTGGCGGCATCGGATACCATCGTCTGGTTGCAGTCGTAGTTCTCAGCTTAGCCTTATCATCTCAAGTGCTTATGAGAAGTCCGCCGACAGCGGACGTTACACAGTTTCTCCGGATGGTTTCCGCGGGTGCATGGTAGGGTCCGCAACGCAGCCCCGTGCCGCCGACCTGGTGGTTCGGTGAGGCTCCCAATGAGGAGAAGTAGTTTTGTCTGAGGGCACCGTTAAGTGGTTCAACGCCGAAAAGGGCTTCGGATTCATCGCACCGGATGACGGCACCGCCGATGTCTTCGTGCACTACTCGGCTATCAACTCCGGCGGCTACCGCAGCCTGGAGGAGAACCAGCGTGTCAGCTTCGTCACCACGCAGGGCCAGAAGGGCCCGCAGGCCGACCAGGTTCAGGTCATCTGACCTGGTTTGACCTCAAAGGCTTCAGGCTGAGCCCGCACCGCGCAAGCGGTGCGGGCTCCGTCGTTTCTCAGGGCCGTTTGTCGTTTCTCAGGGCCGTTTCCCGGCCCCTCCGGTGCCGCCCCCGGAACCGGGCGCCGCCGCGCTCCAGAGGCTCAGGGAGCGGCACCGCCCGGATCCCGGGACCCTAGAGCGCGACCCCCAGCAGCGCGTCCACGGTCTCCCTGACGAGGACCGGCGCGTCCGGGTCGCTGCCCCCCTCGGACAGGGCTCGCTCGGCCCAGTCGTCGACGACCGCGAGGGCACCGGGGGCGTCCAGGTCGTCCGCCATCCGGGCGCGCACCCTTTCGAGCACGACACCGGCGTCGGGGCCGGTCTGCAGCCCCGCCGCCGAACGCCAGCGCGCCAGCCGTACCTCCGCCGAGCCCAGCTGCTCGGAGGTCCACTCCCAGTCGGAGCGGTAGTGGTGCGCCAGCAGGGCGAGCCGGATGGCCATCGGGTCGGTCTCCTTGCGCAGGCGGGAGACGAAGACCAGGTTGCCCTTCGACTTGGACATCTTCTCGCCGTCCAGGGCGACCATGCCCGCGTGCACGTAGGCCCTCGCGAAGGGCCACTCCCCGCACGCCACGTGGCCCTCGTGGGCGCCGCACTCGTGGTGGGGGAAGATCAGGTCGGAGCCCCCGCCCGCGACGTCGAAACCGCTGGACAGGTTCGCCAGGGCGATCGCGGTGCACTCGATGTGCCAGCCGGGCCGGCCCTGGCCGAACGGCGAGGGCCAGGACGGCTCCCCCGGGCGCTCCGCGCGCCAGAGCAGCCAGTCGAGCGGATGCTTCTTACCCGGCCGGTCCGGATCTCCCCCGCGCTCGCCGAACAGGGCGAGCATGCGCTCCTCCGAGTAACCGGAGACGGCCCCGAACTTGGGGGCCGCGGCCACGTCGAAGTAGACGTCGCCGTCGAGGACGTAGGTGGCGCCCTTGTCGCGCAGCGACACGATCAGGTCGGCGACCTGGTCGATCACCTCGGTCACGGCGACGTAGTCACGCGGCGGCAGGATGCGCAGCGCCTCCATGTCGGTCCGGAACAGCTCGATCTCACGCTCGGCCAGGTCGCGCCAGTCGACGCCGGTCTGCCCGGCACGTTCCAGCAGGGGGTCGTCGACGTCCGTGGCGTTCTGGGTGAAGTGCACCTCGTGACCGGCGTCACGCCAGGCCCGGTTGACCAGGTCGAAGGCGAGGTAGGTGTTGGCGTGGCCCAGATGGGTGGCGTCGTAGGGCGTGATGCCGCAGACGTACATCCGCGCCGTACGGCCCGGGCTGGTGGGGCCGACCTCTCGCGCGGCGGTGTCGAACAGCCGCAGCGGGGCACCGGCACCGGGAAGCCGAGGAACCTTCGGCTCAGACCACGATCTCATAAAATGAAGCCTATCCAGCGGTTAGACCACCCCGGTCGGCTCGGGATGGTGGATGTACGGGCACTCACCTCAACTCCGGGAACCGACCGGATCATTCCGGGCGGACCTCCCGGAAGGCGCCCGGATCACGGGGGTCGGCGGTGAAGTCGTAGCGGACGCCGCCGGGCGACAGGGCCAGCAGGGTGACGGAACCCGAGGCGAAGGTCCGCCCGTCGGGCAGCTCGTGATGGACGATCATCGTCCGGGGGTCCTCGGAGGGAATCCCCGCCCCGGTGGCGAGCTCCCGCCACTCCTGCCAGGGGCCGTCGAGCTCCGTGGGACGGCCCGCCTTGGCGAACAGGGGGCGGAAGAACGCCACCCGCTCGTTCTCCGCACCGCGCTCCCAGCCACTGTTGACGATCATGTGGGTTCCCGGGGGAAGGTCGTCCCGCTCCAGGGTGATCCCGTCCCAGTGCCACAGGCGGGCTCCGGCGGGATCGGCCCGTAGCAGGTGGAAGGGGTCGTAGTGCCCAAGATCGCCCTTCACGGGGCCGCCTCCGGCCGCCGCCAGGAGCGGCAGGTCGCCCCGCGAGCGGCGGCCCTCCTCGGGGGCGAGCACGCCGAGCCCGTTGAGGAGGGCTCCGACCCGCCTGGCCTCGGGATCGACGGCGAGCCAGGTGCCGCCCGCCTGAAGGTCACGCCCGCCGATCAGGCCGGGCCCGCTCTCCGGCCAGTGCGCGGCCGGCGGAACCCAGGGTCGGCCGACGAACTCGTCGCGCACCCCGACCACGATCAGGGGGATCTCGGCGCTCGGATCGATGCTGACGACAACCGTGCACATGCCCGGAGGCTACGCCCCCGCGGGAGGCGGGCGCGGACCGGGGCCCTCCATCGGGAGGAAGACCGAGGTCACGGAAGCCACGGCGAGGACATGGTGAGGACACAGCGAGGACGCCCCGGCTCGCCGCGGTCCCGCTCCCGCGGGACGCCCGGTGCCCGGGGCGGGAGGCCCCCGCGCGGGGGTCTCAGATCGGCGGCCAGGGGATGGCGGGCCAGTCCTTGGAGGGAAGGGGGTGCAGGCCGGTGTCGAGCAGCCTGCGGACTCGCGACCAGGTGGCCTCGACCTCGTGGAGGGTGAGCAGCTCGCGGAGGCGGCGGCCGAGGCGGCCCCGCTCCAGGTCGGTCTCAAGGCGGGTCAGGACGTTCATGGCCTCGCGGGACAGCGGCTTGCCGCGCCACTGCCACAGCACGGTGCGGAGCTTGTCCTCGGCCGAGAAGGAGACCCCGTGGTCGACGCCGTAGACGTGGCCGTCGGCGAGCGGCAGCAGGTGACCGCCCTTGCGGTCGGCGTTGTTGACGATGGCGTCGAAGACGGCCATCCGCCGCAGCGAGGGCTGGCGGCTGCGGATCAGCACCATCAGGTCGGTGTCGGGGTCGGTGTCGATCCACAGCTGGCACATTCCCGGGCCGAAGGGGCCGTCGCGGTAGACGGTGGGCGGCACGATCCGCCAGCCGATCGCCGCGGAGACCTCGTAGGCGGCGACCTCGCGGGCCGCCAGGGTGCCGTCGGGGAAGTCCCAGAGGGGGCGTTCGCCCCGTACCGGCTTGTACACGCAGGCCGCCGCGAGGCCGCCGAGCCGGACCGAGCAGTAGAGCGTCATGTTGGTCGCCTCGACCAGGCGGCCCGCCACGTCCAGTTGGCCGTCACGGAGCAGACGCGTCGCGGTCTCGTCGTCCAGCCCCGCGGCCGGCGCCGCACTCAGCGTCGGCTCGCTCTCAGCACTCATTCGCCTCCTCCAGCAGATGAAGCGCTACTACCCCGGTAACCGTTGAGCCGCACACAAATATGCCCCTCGGGATCGAGAGGCTGGGCGCAGAGCGGGCAGGGCGGGCGGCCGGCCGCGACGAGCGCCATGGCCCGCTTGGTGAAGGCCCTCGCGGCGCCGGCACTGATGTGCACGCGCAGCACCGTGGGCTCGACGAGCGGGGACGGCTCGAACTCCTCGTCCTCGGCGACGGCCTCCTTGGCCTCGATGACCACCTGCGCGGCCTCGGGGTCCCAGGCCAGGGCCATGACGCCGACGCGGAAGTCCTCGCTGATCGGCACGTCGAGGGGGGCGTTGTCCGCCAGCGCGGCCGGGGCGACGGCGGGCACGGGAACGTTGCCCTCACCGCGTCGCAACACCTCGTCGAGCAGCTCGTCGAGGCGGTCGGCCAGCGCCGCGACCTGGAACTTCTCCAGGGCCACGGTGGTCAGCCTGCCCTGGCCCCGCGCCTGCAGGAAGAAGGTTCGTGATCCCGGTTGCCCCACGGCACCGGCCACGAACCTCTCGGGTGGATCGTAGTCGAAGACCGGCATAGCCCGACCTTACGTGGTTCCGGATCCGCCGCCGACTGCGGCATCGCTCCCGGTGGGATTTTCTCCCCCGTCCTCGCCCTCCGAACCCTCCCTGGGGCGCAATCCGGCCACATCTCCGCCCAGGTCGTTGAGCCTGAGCACGAAGGGGCGCAAGGGGGTGTAGCGAATGGCGGTGAGCGACGCCGGATCAGCCGTTATCCGCTGGAACTGGTCCAGGTGGAGTCCCATGGCGTCGGCCACGATGGCCTTGATCACGTCTCCGTGGCTGCAGACGAGATAGACCGCCTTCGGGCCCAGGCGCTCGTTCCACTCCCTGACGGCCGTCACGGCGCGGTGCTGCACGGCGGACAGGGACTCTCCCCCGGGGAACGTCACCGCGCTCGGGTGGGCCTGCACGACCGGCCAGAGAGGGTCCTTGGCGAGCTCGGCGATCGGGCGGCCCGTCCAGTCGCCGTAGCGGCACTCGCCGAAGCGCTCGTCGGTCAGCACCTCGGCCCCCTGCCGTCCCGCGGCGACCGCCTGCGCGGTCTCCTGGCAGCGTTCCAGCGGGCTGGAGACGATCGCGTCGAGTTCCAGGGTGGTCAGCCGCGCGGCGAGCGCCTCCGCCTGGGCCCGTCCCGCGTCACTGAGGTGCACATCCGGGGTCCAGCCCGCGAGGACCGGACCGGTGAGGTGGGTAAGGCCGTGTCTGGCCAGCAACAAGGTCGTCACGCGGGCAAGTCTTGCAGCCTTCACTCCACTACTTTTAAGTGGCCGGGCGGTAACCTGGCCGGATCATGGAGCAGCGCTATGTGGGCCGGAGCGGCTTGTCGGTGTCCCGCCTGGGACTGGGGACGATGACATGGGGACGTGACACCGGCGCCGAGGAGGCCGCGGCGCAGCTCCGCACGTTCGCCGAGGCCGGCGGCACGCTCATCGACACCGCCGACGTCTACACCGGCGGCGACGCCGAACGGCTGCTCGGGCGGCTGCTGCGCGACTCCGTGCCGCGTTCGGAGCTGGTGCTGTCCACCAAGGCCGTGCTCACCCCCGCCGGGCGCAGGCCCCGCGACGCCTCCAGGAAACACCTGGTCGCCGCGATCGACGCCTCCCTGACCCGCCTGGGCGTCAACGAGGTCGACCTGTGGCAGTTGCACGCCTTCGACCCCGACGTCCCGCTGGAGGAGACCCTGGCAGCCGTGGACGCCATCGTGTCCTCGGGGCGGGCCGCGTACGCCGGGGTGTGCGACTACGCGGGCTGGCAGCTGGCGACCGCCGCCGTGGGGCAGCGGGCGGTCCCCGGCAGGGTGCCGATCGTCGCGGCCCAGGTCGAGTACTCGCTCCTGGCCAGGGAGGCCGAGCGCGAGCTGATCCCGGCCGCCGAGCACGTCGGCGCGGGGGTGCTCGCCTGGTCGCCGCTCGGGCGTGGCGTCCTCACCGGGAAGTACCGGACGGGCATCCCCGCGGACTCCCGGGCCGCGACCCCGCACTTCGCCGACTTCGTCACCCCCTACCTCGACGAGCGGTGCCGCCGGGTCGTGGAGTCGGTGACGACCGCCGCCGAGGGGCTCGGCGTCTCACCGCTGTCGGTGGCCCTGTCGTGGGTACGCGACCAGCCGGGGGTGTCCTCCGCCATCGTCGGCGCCCGCACCCACGCGCAGCTGTCCGGGGTGCTCCAGGCCGAGGACCTGACGCTGCCCGTGGAGATCAGGGAGGCGCTCGACGACGTGTCCGCGGACTGAGAGGCGGTGCCGGAGAGGCTCCGGCGCGAACGGCCTCCCGGGAAGGAACGCCTCCCGGGAAAAGGGACGGCGTTCCAGGAGAACGAAAGAGAAACCGAACGAGAATTCGTCTCGCGTATCACTAGTCGATACCGAATGACGACTTTCCGTGGAAAAAACGGGTCTCCCTACAAAACTGTCAAACAGGTGGCAGGGGGACACCTGGATGTCGGCGAGATTCACGGCCGATGTCCGGCCCGGGGCGAAGGAGACGAGTGCGAACTGCGATGGCGGCAGGCGTTCTGGCGCTGGCGCTGGGGGGTGGGGTCCCGGCGGTCGCCGTCGCGCCCGCGGGCGCCGCACGGGCGAGTGCCGTCGCGTGGCTGGACGACTGCGATCACGGAGGGCTGCTGGGCACCGTGACGGGCCGGGTCTGCCAGGCCGTGGACGGCGTCGTGCACGGCCTCACGGAGGGCGTCTCCCCGCCCGCCCCCTCGTCGGCGCCCTCCGGCGGGGACGCCGAGGACAACCCCGGGAACGGCAGAGGAAACGGCAAAGGGAACAACGCCGAGACGCCCGCCGGCGCCCAGGAGGCGCCCGCCGAGGCGGAGAGCCCGGCACCGGCCCCCTCCTCCGCCAAGACCTCGTCGACCTCGTCGGGCGACAAGCCGTCCACCGCGAAGGAGGAGGAGAGGTCCTCCGACGGCACGCAGGCGCCCCGGACTCAGGCCCCCGCCGACGCCTGCGGGGCCACGGCCTCCGCCAAGTGCGCGGACTCGCCGGTGGCCCCCCTCGTCGAGGAGCCGCAGGAGCCCGCCGTCTCCGAGACTCCCCGCCCCGGGGCGTCGCCGAGCCCCAGCCCGTCGCCGACCCCCTCGGCGAGCCCCTCGCGGGACCAGGACGCCGCGCCGGTCAGGAAGAGCCCGGTTCCGGTGCCGACGGACCGGCCGCCGTTCCCCCAGACGCCGCTCCCGGACACCAGGACTCTCACGACCGAGGTGGGTGAGCCTGCGGCTCCCAGGCCGTCGCCCGTGGTCGACGCCGAGGCGCCCCGGGTGGAGTTGCTGTGGCCCGCCCCGCTGATGCAGGAGCTCCAGCGGCAGATGCCGGACGGGCAGCCGGTGACCCCCAGCCGGTCGTCCGACACGACGAGCACCGTGCTCACCACGGCGGTGCTCGTCTCGGCCATCCTCGCGGTCCGCCTGCTGTACAGCAGGCGAAGGGTCGGGGAGTCGATACCGTTCGAGCCGGCTCCGCCGGGGCACCACCGGGTGGCCTGACCGCACCGGCCCGGCCCGCGTTCCTCGGCCCGGCCGCTCCGCGGTCGCCACGGCCTCGCCGCCACCTCGGTATGACACGGGCCACGGCCTCGCCGCCACCTCGGTACGGCACCGGCCCGGCCGATCACCACCCGCCGGGCCGGGAACGGCTCAGGCTCCGATGGCGTGGACGCCGCCGTCGACGTGGACGATCTCACCGGTCGTGGCGGGGAACCAGTCGGACAGCAGGGCGACACACGCCTTGGCCGCGGGGATCGGGTCGTTGATGTCCCAGCCGATCGGGGCCTTGGCGGGCCAGCTCTCCTCGAACTCGACGAAGCCGGGAATGCTCCTGGCGGCCATGGTCCTGATCGGGCCCGCGGCGACGAGGTTGACCCGGATGCCGTGCTTGCCGAGATCGCGGGCCAGGTAGCGGGAGCAGGACTCCAGGCCGGCCTTGGCCACGCCCATCCAGTCGTACACCGGCCAGGCCTTCGTCGCGTCGAAGTCGAGGCCGACGATCGCGCCGCCCTCCTTCATGAGCGGGAGCGCGGCCACCGCGAGCGACTTGAACGAGTACGTGGAGACCTGGACGGCGGTCGCCACGTCCTCCCACGAGGTGTTCAGGAAGTTGCCGCCCAGGGCGGTCTGCGGCGCGAAGCCGATGGCGTGCACCACCCCGTCCAGGCCGCCGAGGTGCTCGCCGACCCGGTCGGCCAGGGAGTCGAGGTGCTCGGTGTTGGTCACGTCGAGCTCCAGCACGGGGGGCGGCTCCGGCAGGCGCTTGGCGATGCGCTCGACCAGGCTGAGCCGGCCGAATCCGGTGAGCACGATCTGCGCGCCCTCCTCCTGGGCCAGCTTGGCCACCGAGAAGGCGATGGAGGCGTCGGTGAGCACCCCGGTGACGAGGAGCCGCTTGCCTTCGAGAATTCCCACGTCAGTGCCCCATTCCAAGGCCGCCGTCGACGGGGATGACGGCCCCCGTGATGTAGGCGGCGTCCTCGCCGGCCAGGAACCTGACCACGCGCGCGATCTCCTCCGGGGCGGCGTAGCGGCCCAGGGGGATGTTCTTCCGGATCTGCTCCTGGTAGGCCGCGTCCAGCTCGGCCGTCATCTCGGTCTCCACGAAGCCGGGGGCGACCACGTTGACGGTGATGTTGCGCGAGCCCAGCTCCCTGGCGGCCGACCGGGCGAAGCCGATCATGCCGGCCTTGGAGGCGGCGTAGTTGCTCTGCCCGGCCGAGCCGAGCATGGCGACCACCGAGGAGATCAGCACGATGCGCCCGCGCTTGAGCCGCAGCATGCCGCGGGTGGCCCGCTTGGCGACCCGGTAGGCGCCGGTCAGGTTGGCGTCGATGACGTCGGTGAAGGTCTCCTCCTTCATCATCGGCAGCAGCGTGTCCCTGGTGATGCCCGCGTTGGCGACCAGCACCTCGACCGGGCCGAACTCGGCCTCGACCTTCGCGAAGGCGGCGTCCACATCGGCCGTGCTGGTGACGTCGCAGCGCACGCCGAACAGGCCCTCGGGGGGCTGGCCGGAACGGTAGGTGACGGCGACGTCGTCGCCTGCCTGAGCGAGTTCGCGGGCGATCGCGAGGCCGATGCCGCGATTGCCGCCGGTTACGAGAACAGATCGAGCCATGGTCAGACGGTATCGGCTACCGGGGGGTAACCACCTTGTCCGGGAGGGACAAGATCACAGGGCTAGGATCGTTGACATGCGCCAGATCGACTCCGACTTCCTCGCCCTGCCTCTGCGCCGGCTGGCGGACGCGGCCCTGCAGCGCGCCCGGGACCTGGGCGCCGAGCACGCCGACTTCCGGCTGGAGCGCATCCGCGGGGAGACCCTGCGCCTCTCCGACGCCGCGTTGGAAGGTTCCATCGACGCCGACACCCTCGGTTACGCCGTACGGGTCGTCAAGGACGGCACCTGGGGCTTCGCGGCGGGCATCGAGCTCACCCCCGAGGCGGCCGTCAGGGTCGCCGAGCAGGCGATGGAGGTGGCGGTCGTCTCCGCGGCGGTCAACCGCGAGCCCGTCGAGCTGGCCCCCGAGGCGGTGCACTCCGACGTCACCTGGATCTCCTCCTACGAGGTCGACCCGTTCGAGGTGCCGATGCGCGACAAGGCCGCGCTGCTCGCCGACTGGTCGGGCGGCCTGCTGAGGGATCCCGGGGTGGACCACGTCCAGGCGTCGCTGATGCAGGTCAAGGAGCAGAAGTTCTACGCCGACACGGCCGGGACCGTCACCACCCAGCAGCGGGTGCGCGTCCATCCCCGGCTGAACGCGACGAGGGTGCTGGACGGCCGCTTCGACTCGATGCGGACGCTCGCCCCGCCCGTCGGCCGGGGGTACGAATACCTCACCGGCACCGGCTGGGACTTCCCCAAGGAGCTGGCGCGCATCCCCGAGTTGCTGGAGGAGAAGCTCCGGGCCCCCTCCGTCGAGGCGGGGCTGTACGACCTGGTGGTCGACCCGTCGAACCTGTGGCTGACGATCCACGAGTCGATCGGGCACGCCACCGAGCTCGACCGCGCCCTCGGCTACGAGGCCGCGTACGCCGGGACGAGTTTCGCCACCTTCGACCAGCTCGGCAAGCTGGTGTACGGCTCGCAGGCGATGAACGTGACCGGTGACCGCACCGTCGAGCACGGCCTGTCCACGATCGGCTACGACGACGAGGGGGTGGCGACCAGGGAGTTCGACATCGTCTCCGACGGTGTCCTGGTCGGCTACCAGCTCGACCGGCGGATGGCGCTGCTGAAGGGCCTGGGCGCCTCCAACGGCTGCGCCTTCGCCGACTCCCCCGGCCACACCCCGATCCAGCGGATGGCCAACGTGTCGCTGCGCCCGGCGCCCGGCGGTCCCACCACCGAGGAGCTGATCTCCGGCGTCGACCGGGGCATCTACGTGGTCGGCGACAAGAGCTGGTCCATCGACATGCAGAGGTACAACTTCCAGTTCACCGGCGAGCGGTTCTACCTGATCGAGAACGGCAGGCTCACCGGGCAGCTGCGCGACGTCGCCTACCAGGCCACGACGACCGACTTCTGGCGGTCGATGGCGGCGGTCGGCGGGCCGCAGACGTACGTGCTGGGCGGGGCGTTCAACTGCGGCAAGGGACAGCCGGGCCAGGTCGCGCCGGTCAGCCACGGCTGCCCGTCGGCGCTCTTCCGCGGCGTGCGCATCCTCAACACCGTCCAGGAGAGTGGCAGTTGAGCACGCGCGGCGAGCGGGTGGAGGAAGGCGCCGGCCAGGCGGTCCGGCGGGAGAGGAACGGGATGACCCCCCAGGAAATGATCGAGAAGGTTCTCGAACTCTCCACGGCCGACGACAACGTCGTGATCGTGGACGAGACCTCGAGCGCCAACCTGCGCTTCGCGGGCAACACCCTCACCACCAACGGCGTGTCCCGTTCCGCGCAGCTGACCGTGATCTCCATCGTGGGCCGCGGCGTGGGCGTGGTGTCGCGGGCGGCGGTCCGCCCCGACCAGCTCGACGACGTCGTGGCCGCCGCCGACCACGCCGCCGAGGACGCCCGGCCGTCCGAGGACGCCCGGCCGCTGCTGGAGGGCACCCGCGCCGACGACTGGGACGCCCCCGCGGAGACGACCTCGATCGGGGTGTTCGGCTCCTTCGCCCCCGCCCTGGGCGAGACCTTCGCCACGGCCGAGGCCGGCGGGCGCAGGCTGTACGGGTTCGCCGAGCACACCGTCACGACGACCTTCGTGGGCACCTCGACCGGCACCCGGCTGCGGCACACCCAGCCCACCGGCCGCCTGGAGCTGAACGCCAAGTCGCCCGACATGAGGCGCTCGGCGTGGACCGGCGTGTCCACCCGCGATTTCTCGGACGTCGACGTGGCGGCGCTGGACGTCTCGCTGGCCCGGCGCCTGGAGTGGGCGAGGAACCGCGTCGAGCTGCCCGCGGGCCGGTACGAGACGCTGCTGCCGCCGACGGCCGTGGCCGACCTGATGACGTACCTGTACTGGACGACCGGAGCGCGCGACGCCCTGGAGGGGCGCACGGTCTTCTCCAGGCCCGGTGGCGGCACCCGCGTCGGTGACGTCCTGTCCGAGCTGCCGGTCCGCCTGTACGGCGACCCCTCGGCGCCGGGCGTCGAGTGCACGCCGTTCGTGGTGGCGCACGCCTCCGGCCGGGAGAACTCGGTGTTCGACAACGGGCTGCCGCTGGAGCCCACCGACTGGATCTCCGGCGGCAGGCTGGCCAACCTGCTGCAGACCCGGCACTCGGCCGAGCTGACGGGCCTGCCGGTGACCCCGGCCGTCGACAACCTGATCATGCGGGGGCCCGAGGGCGGGCGGTCGCTGGAGGAGATGATCGCCTCGACCGAGCGCGGCCTGCTGCTCACCTGCCTGTGGTACATCCGCGAGGTCGACCCGCAGACGCTGCTGCTGACCGGGCTGACCCGCGACGGCGTCTACCTGGTGGAGAACGGCGAGGTCGTGGGCGAGGTGAACAACTTCCGCTTCAACGAGAGCCCGGTGGACCTGCTGCGCCGCCTCACCGAGATCGGCGCCTCCGAGCAGACCCTGCCGCGCGAGTGGAGCGACTACTTCAACCGCGCGATCATGCCCCCGATCCGGGTGCCCGACTTCAACATGTCGACGGTGAGCCAGGCCAGCTAGGCCCTCGCCCGGTACGGGCCGTTCAGCGCTGGACGAGCGGGATGGTGTGCACCGTCTCCCAGCGCTGCCCCGCCACCACGCGGGCGGTGGCGTCGGTGAGGTCGTAGACGACCGACCAGCGGGTGTGCGGCTGGGCCACCCGCCGGAGCAGGCCCATCGCGTCGCGCCAGTCCCGGGTGGCGGGCAGCCCCTCGGCGAGCGTGCGGTAGCGGTGGTCGGCCCGGCGCTGGGCGGCGGACGTGCCGGTCATGCCGAAGTTGGTGAGCATGCGGTCGTCGATGACGTTGAGCCTGCCTCCGGCGTACTCCACGACGGCCGACTTGCCCGCCGCGTCGGCGATGAGGTAGTGGATCTGCGGCCCGATCGTGAAATCGACGTCGTAGCGGCGCATGATCGCCAACGCCTCGTCCACGGTCGCCGCCTGGTCGAGCATCATCCGGATGACGCGCACGCTGGTGATGTCGGGGCGGTCGGGAGATCGGGCGGGCAGCCCGCCCTCGGGCGACGTGGCCATGCCGATCGCCAGGCCCTTCTCGTTGACCCCGTCGTAGGGGGCGAGCACCGCGTGGGCCATCCTGCGGCGGTCGGGCGCGGCGGACAGGTCCGGCGGGGTGGAGCCTCCGATCAGGTGGAACAGGTCGACGACGGAGACCGAGGCGTAGCCGTCGGGCGGGTCGGCGTGCACGATCAGCGCCGGGTTGGGGTCCCAGTCGAAGTTGCGGCCGAACAGCGGCCGGTCGCCGCCGAGGGCGAACAGGGAGCAGGCCCAGCCGTCTGCGCGCCCCGCCAGTTCCTCCTCCCCCAGGGGTGCCTCGACGTCGTACGACCCGTGGTAGGTCATCTCGTACAGCGGCAGGTCGTCGATCTTGCGGAGACTGCCTATCGTGCGCGCGACGTCGGCGGCGCTCTGGCGCAGCAGCGGTTCCTCCCGTGTTCCGGCTCGCGAGCCGGCGTCGGCGTCGGTGGCGGTGGCGGTGGCGGCGTCGGTGGGGATGGCCCGCGGCGCGGTGGCCGTGGGAGCGGTGGTGGGCGTGGTTCGCGAGACGGCCCCGGTGGCGGCCGACACGGGGGCGGACACGGCGGGCGCGCCGCCCGCCGGGGTGGCGCAGCCGGCCGGGAGGATCACCGCCGCGGCCAGCGCGGCCCGTGCCACCGCCCCCGCCGCCGCGCCGGGCGGCCTTCCCACCCTCGGACCCCGGGTCTCCTTCATCCCCGTAGTCTGCGTCACCGGACACCCGCCGTACAGGCTCAGTCGTCCTCCAGGCGGAATCCGATCTTCATGCCGACCTGGAAGTGGCCGATCTCCCCTTCCTCGATGTGCCCTCTGATCTCGGTCACCTCGAACCAGTCGAGATGGCGCAGGGTCCGGGAGGCGCGGCGGATCCCGTTGCGGACGGCGGCCTCGATACTCTCCCCCGAAGTGCCGACTATCTCGGTCACCCGATACGTTCGATCTGTCATCCCCTGCTTCTTCCCGGAAAGCCACGATTACATGACCGTTCGCACCCAGCCGATATGAGGCCTAGATTGGGAATCGTGAAGGGATGGCGCAGGCGCCCGGTGGTTCATCAGGTGACGGACGCCCAGCCCTCCCTGAGCGCCGACATCGGCAAGCGCGAGAAGAGCTACTTCATCAAGATGGGGATCCGGCTGATCTGCCTGGTCCTCGCCTTCACGGTGCCCGCTCCGATGCCCGTGCGGCTGTTACTCTTCGCCGGGGCGATCTTTTTGCCATACGTTGCCGTGATCGGGGCCAACGCGCCACCGCGCGGGGTTCCGCGTGCCCCTGACGTGGAAGATTCCGGACAAAGCGAGATTCCACGCCACCGACGCGAGATCGGGTCGTGACTAAGTCTTGACGCACCCCAAGGGTAGTAGGTGTACGCTTTAGCCAAGTGCCCTGGTCCCCCGTCGGGGCACTGTTGCCGGCGTTCCGGGCCCCCGTCGGAACGCCGATGAAGCGACGCCGGGTGGTTTGCCCCCGTAACCACCCGGCGTCGCCCTTTTCTCAGACTTTTACATTAAAGCGCCTCGGCTTCTGGCACTATTTGTCGCCCAGCGTCTCGGTCGTCGCCTGTTCCCAGTTGCGCGCCAGCGTGGTCAGCCTCTCCACGACGTCCGGCGGCGCCGTGCCCGCCCCCTGGGCCAGGCCGAGCAGGTAGGCCGTCAGCGGCGCGGCCGGCCTGGCCACCCCGTGCGCGACCTCCTTGGTCAGGTCCAGCACCTCGTCGCGGTCCATCACCGCGGGATCGATGCCCAGCTCCCGGCAGACCAGCGCGGTCCACTCCGTCAGCACGTTCACATCTCGCTCCTTGTCCGCGGTCGCGCCCGTCCCGCGCCGTCACCGCTCTCGCGGCCCTCGCCGGAACCCACGCCTCCGCCGTCGGAGCCCGGCTCCACCGTCCGGGCCCGCTGTAGATCGTCCATGGTGTCGCAATCGAACCACGGCTGCCCGGCGAGATGAAGCGTGACCGGGGCGAGCGGGGAGAGCAGCCCGTGCAGCGACCGCCCCTCGTAGCGGGCGAGCGCCCGCGCCAGGCTCCGTGCGTGCCACACACCGGCGAGCCACTGCTCGCGCCCGCCGTCGTCGAGGAGCACCGCCCCCGCCCGGGACCCGCCGGCCTGCGCGGCGCGCGTCCCGGCCCCGCCCGGAGAGGGCCCCGTTCCCGCGTACGGCGCCGTGTCCTGCCCGTCCACCGCCCCGGCGGCGTCCAGCAGCGCGTTCACGTGTGCGGCGGTCAGGAACGGGAGATCGGCGGCGAGCAGCGCCACCCACGGCGCGGTCACCTCGGCCAGACCCGCCCGCAGCGCCGGGACGGGGCCGCCTCCCGGCGGGTCCTCACGCCGGAAGATCGCACGCAGCAGCCCGGGGCGGGGCGGCCCGACGACGATCAGCCGTGCCGCGCCGGGCACGGCGGCGGCCACCGACTCGACCAGCGGGCGGCCGGAGACGTGCAGGCCGGGCTTGTCCCGCCCGCCGAGCCTTCTCGCGAGACCGCCCGCCAGGATGCAGGCGTCGTGGCGGGCGGTCATCGGACACCTCCGGGTCTCCGGGCGGGGACGTCAGCCGCCGATGGCGGACATCGGGCGGGACGGCTGCAGGAAGGTCGGGTCGTCGATGCCGTGACCGGCCTTCTTGATCCGGACCGCGGATCGCCAGCGCTCGGCGATCTCGTCGTCATCGGCGCCCGCGCGCATCGCGGCCCTCAGATCGGACTCGTCGGTGGCGAACAGGCAGTTGCGGATCTGGCCGTCGGCGGTGAGCCGTACCCGGTCGCACGCGCCGCAGAACGGCCGGGTGACCGAGCCGATGACCCCCACCCTGGCCGGGCCGCCCTCGACGAGGAACAGCTCGGCCGGGGCACTGCCGCGCTCCGCCGAGTCGGCGTCGACCAGGTCGAAATCGGCCTTGAGCATGGCGAGGATCTCGTCAGCCGTGATCATGTTCTCCCGGCGCCAGCCGTGCTGGGCGTCCAGCGGCATCTGCTCGATGAACCGGAGCTCGTAGCCCCGCTCCAGGCAGTAGCGGAGCAGCGGCACGGCCTCGTGGTCGTTGATCCCGCGCATCAGCACCGTGTTGACCTTGACCGGGCGCAGTCCGGCGGCGTCGGCCGCCTCCAGCCCGGCGAGGACGTCGGCCAGGCGGTCGCGGTGGGCGAGCTTCTTGAAGGTCTCGCGATCGAGGGTGTCGAGGGAGACGTTGACCCGGTGCAGACCGGCGGCGGCCAGGGCGTCCGCCATCCGGCTCAGCCCGATCCCGTTGGTGGTCAGCGAGACCTGCGGGACGGGGTCGAGCGCGGTGGTGCGGGTCACGATGTCGATGAGCTCGCGGCGGAGCAGGGGCTCGCCGCCGGTGTAGCGGACCTCGGTGATGCCGAGCCGCTCCACCCCGATGGTCACCAGCCGGACGATCTCGTCGGCGGTCAGCAGCTCGGGCTTCGGCAACCATTCGAGGCCCTCGGGCGGCATGCAGTAGGAGCAGCGCAGGTTGCAGCGATCGGTGAGGGACACCCGCAGATCAGTCGCCACGCGACCGAACGAGTCCTGCAGCACGGAACGCCACCTCCCAGTCGATCACCTGTCGGGACAGGGGGCCAGCCTACGGCCAGCCCCCCGCCCGGCCCTAAAGCAGGCCCCTAACGTTTCAACATCACCATGAGATGGTTGATTCCTGGTGAGATGACCTCGTACGTCCCGGCCTGATCGACCCGTCCCTTGGCACAGGTCGGTTGCCGCAGATGGGCGACGGTCTCGACCAGGTCGGCCCGCGTCGCCACGACCGGCCGGATGTCCTCGTACCCGCGGCACGCCGGGCGGTCACGACCTACGGCGCCCGATAAAATGGGTGGGATCTCATGTGGAACGTGGGCAAACTGGATCTCGCAACCAAGGAGATCATGATGCCGAACCAGCCCGCACCGAACCTGGTGTCGTGGGCCAGCGAGATCGACGAGAGTACGATCATGCAGGCCGCGCGCGCCGCCCGCCTGCCGTTCGTCTCCGGACACGTCGCCCTCATGCCCGACGCGCACATCGGCATCGGCGCGACGGTCGGATCGGTGATCCCGACCGAAGGGGCGATCATCCCGGCCGCCGTCGGCGTCGACATCGGCTGCGGCATGGTCGCGACCGAGACCACGCTCACCGCCGCCGACCTCCCGGACACCCTCGAGGCCCTGATGCCGCTGGTGGAGAGGCGGATTCCGGCCGGCGTCGGCAAGGGCCACGACGACCCGTCCACGGACCGCGCGCTCGGCGACCTCGGCCGCCCGCACACCGACCTGACCCCTCACCAGGAGAAGAAGGTGTCGTTGCAGTTCGGCACCCTCGGATCCGGCAACCACTTCGTCGAGGTCTGCCTCGACGAGCGTGACCGGGTCTGGACGGTGCTGCACTCGGGCTCGCGCGGCATCGGCAACCTGCTCGCCACCAAGCACATCGTCGACGCCAAGAAGATGATGAAGAAGCAGGCGATCGGCCTGGAGGACCCGGACCTGGCCTACCTGGTGCAGAACACTCCGGAGTTCACCGCCTACATCGAGGACATGCTGTGGTCGCAGGCCTATGCCATGGCCTCGCGCGCCCGGATGGACAAGGTACTGAGCAACGCCCTGTTCCAGGTCGTCGGCAAGGGGCAGCGGCTCCGGACGATCAACTGCCACCACAACTTCACCCAGCAGGAGACGCACGACGGCAAGGACCTGTGGATCACCCGCAAGGGGGCCATCAAGGCCGACACGGGCGACGAGGGCGTGATCCCGGGCTCGATGGGCACGCGCTCGTACATCGTGCGCGGGCTCGGCAACCCGATGTCGTACAACTCCTGCTCCCACGGAGCCGGCCGCAGGATGTCGCGCACCCGGGCGAAGCGGGAGCTGACCGCCACGTCCCTCACCGAGGCGATGCGCGGCCGCACCTGGAACGCGGACCGCGCCGCCGCCCTGGTGGACGAGCACCCGCAGGCCTACAAGCCGATCGACCAGGTGATGGCGGACCAGAAGGACCTGGTCGCGGTCCAGCACACGCTGCGCCAGGTGTTCAACTACAAGGGCTGAGCCCGCGCCCCGGCGGCGCCTCGGCGTCCAGGCCTGCCCGGGGCCGTCGACGGCCCCGGGCAGGCCTGGGCAGGCGTTACGGGGACAACGGGAGACGGACGACGAAGCGCGCGCCCTGGGCGCTGTCCCGGATGGTGAGCGTGCCGCCGTGGCTCTCGGCGATCTGCCGGGCGATGGGGAGACCGAGTCCGGCACCTCCCGCGATTCCGCTCCGGGCGGTGTCCAGCCGGGTGAACCGCTGGAACACCGTCTCTCGCTGGTCGGCGGCGACTCCCGCGCCGTCGTCGAGCACCTCCAGTTCCGCGGCGTCCCCCGGGAATCGTGGGCCGCCGTCCGCGCGCCGTACGGTGATCGTGACCGTGGAGGAGGCATGCCGCTGGGCATTCCAGATCAGATTGCTGATCAACTGGCCCAGCCGCGACCGGTCACCGCTGACCGTCACGCCCGTCGCCAGGTGCTGGACGATCTCCCCGCTCATCTTGTGGCTCTTCAGCTCCGTGGTGACGAGTTCGGCAAGATCCACGGTTTGCCGCTCACCTGGTATGCCCGCGTTCAGGCGGGTGAGCGTCAGCAGGTCGGCGGCGATCGACTGGAGCCGTTCCACGCTCGGGAGTACGGCGTTGCACAGCTCGGCCGGATCGACGTCCTGCGGCGCCAGAAGGGCGACCTCCATCTGGACGCGGATGGCGGTGATCGGGCTGCGCAGCTCGTGGGAGGCGTCGGAACAGAACCGGCGCTGCTGCTCCAGCACGTCCTCCAGCCGGTCAAGTATCTGGTTGACGCTGCAGGCCAGCCGGTGGATCTCGTCCCTGGCCACGGGGATCGGAACCCGGCGGCCGAGATCGGTGCTCTGGATGTGGTCAAGCTGGGCCCGGATGGCGTCCACGGGTTTCAGCGAGCGGGTGACGGTGTGCCGCGCCCCGCAGGCCACCGCGATCGTGAAGACGACCGTTCCCGCGACCAGCAGGGCCGCCACCCCCGGATAGACGGCGAACGGCGGCATCGGCGCGGCACTGTAAACGGTCCAGTCGCCGTCGCGGAACACCTGCTGCGCGACGACGATGTGGCAACGGCCTGACGCGAAGACGGAGTGGCAGATGACCGCGCTGGCCACCCGGTGAGGGGACTTCGGGGTGAAATGCGCCATGGCCGGTTGGTTCCGCAGGTCTCTGGTCGCCGCGACCACCCTTCCTTGAGGATCGACCACCTGGACGGGGCGGATCAGGTTCTGCGGGATGGGCGGAAGTGGATCGACGAGTTTTCCGCGATCGACGTAGTAGGCGGTCACCTCCCCGACAGCGGTCACCTCCTTGGTGAGTTCGCCGGTGGCCGTCCTGTTGATGACGAACAACAGGACGGTGGAGAACACGATGCAGAGCGAACCCACCACCACGCCGGTGAACAGCGCCAGGCGGCCTCTGATCGTGCGGCGTTCAAGCCTCATGACGACCCCCGTTCACGGGGCGGGACCCGGGGCAGCCGAAGGACGAAACACGCACCGCCGGTGGTGCTCTCCTCGACGTCCAGGGTTCCGTGATGCGCGTGGGCGATGTCACGGGCGATGGCGAGGCCGAGGCCGGTGCCGTTGCGGTCGAGCCGGCGGGCGTCGTCCAGCCGGGTGAGACGGTGGAACACGCGCTCCCTGTCGCCGGGCGCGATTCCCGGCCCGTCGTCGCTGACCGCGAGCTCGACCACGGCGTGGGTGGCGTGCACATCGACGCAGACCTGGTGCGCGCAGTGCCTCTGGGCGTTGTCCAGCAGGTTGGCGAGCAGCCGGCCGAGCTGGGTGGGCACCGCGCTGACGATGCCGCCGGGCTCGAGGTGCAACTGCACCGGACGCCGATCCGACCGTTGGGAGACCTCGGTCCGGACGAGTGCCGCGAGATCCAGCTGCTGCGGTTCGGCGGCCTCACCCGTCCCCATGCGGGCCAGGAACAGCAGGTCGTCGGTGATCGTCTGGAGCCGCTCAACCTGGCCCAACATCGTCTCGACCAGGTCAGGCAGCCGAACCCCGCCGAGATCCTGTTGCGCCTCCTCCAGCTGCGCGCGCAGTCCGGCTATGGGAGTACGCAGCTCGTGGGAGACGTCCGAGGCGAACCGCCGATGGGAGACCTCCAGCGACTGCAGCTCTTCCTTGCCCTCGTCCAGGCGCTGCAGCGCGTTGTTGATCGTCCGGCACAGACGGGCCACCTCTCGCGCGTTGGCCGGTTCGGAGATGCGAGTGTGCAGGTCGCCGAAGCCGATCACTGCGAGTTCGGAGCGCGCCACGTCCACAGGGCGCAACACCCAGCCGGTCACCTTCCAGGTGGCACACGTGGCCAAGGAGATCAGCGCGAGCGCCTCGATCACCAGGATCAGATGGCGGGAGTCCGACGACAGGAAACCCGCGGCCCGCGACCCGGCGGCGTATACCGGCGAGGCGGCCGAGCCGCTGGATCCGGACGCCGGCAACCGCGGCTCGCAGGTCCGCGTGCGCTGCTCGCGGTGGCACGGAGACCGCCGGATCGCCCGGCCGGGGAGCGATCCCACGTCGATGGCCGGTGAGCTGGCCGGTGAGGCGGCCAGACGGTGGCCCCGTGCCACGGTCCGGGTCCGGCCGAGGTCGGCGTCACGCGACCGCGACCGGCCGGGTGCCGTTCCGGGGTGGATCCCATCGGCAACGGGCACGGCCCGCCGAGGGGCTTCCTGCCACCGGGCGGTGCGTGCGTGGTCCATCGAGTACATCCCCGCCCCCGCGACGAGGAGGGTGAGGAGGGTGAGGACGGCCACGGCGGCGGTCAGCAGGGTGATCTGTCCCCGGACCGATCCCGGCCTGCATCGGACGGCCCGCATCGGCGACCTCGTCAGGGCCGGCTTCCACCTCCGGCCCGTACGCGTCAGGCGCAGGCGGCGCCCGCGGATACTCGTGCGACCGGCCGAACCGGACGACCGCTCCTGAACAGGGTCGCCACCCACCTGCGGGGAACGGGTGCGGGGCCGGTCGGCGGGGTCGACCGCCGAGGACACACGCGGCGAACGGCAGGGCTTCGGCAGACGGTGAGGCGGATCCTTCGCCCCGTGACGCCAACGGTCGTCATCACCGGTCTCCCCGCGCGTGGGCTTCCCGAAGAGCGACGTCTCCAGGGACGGGAGATCGGCCCGCCGCTCCCATGATCTGTCGATCAGCAGACGCACGAGGCCCATGGCGATCACCATCCACGTGAGCAGGGTGATCAGGGGCCACACGAGTATCATCCAGTTGTCGTACGGGTCCGCCATTGCCATCCTTTTAGGAAACGGATTCAAGGGGGATGCCAGGGTTCCGAGGGGGTCGAAAGCCACTGCCGGCGGGTCGCCAACACCGCCACTCCCTCACGCGCCTCAGTCCAGGGGTCCTTTCGCGCCACTTCACCCGGGGATGGATGAACGGTACGAGCTTGGCCTGTGGCCAAAGGCCGCCGTATCGCACATTTACGCATGTTTGTACCTCTGCGCTCCGCGCGTGCGACCACCGGCTTGAGGCTCGGCTGGGGTGGACTTGGTCCCGGTTTTACGGACACCTGAGATCGGGTGTTCACCTCCGCGGCCATGTCGCACGACCAGAAAGCGCGGGAAGGATGAAGCCAGGCGAAGACCTGGCGCGCCTGAGCGGGCAGCGGCTTTCTTCGTGAAAGTGACATCACGGAGCCCGGGGAACGGCCGGGGAGCCCCGGGAACATCGCGGGCCTCCCCCCATCCGGCCCCGTACTTGACATGGCTGACATCTGGGCGGTTCATGGGTCTATGGGTCATTCATCCCGTCATGACCATGAAAATGGTAATGAGCCCGATCTCTGTCGGTCATCGTGGCCTGGTTGGCGCGGCCGCGCGCGGGAGTGGCAGCTTGTCGTCGGACTGCTGCAGGCGGCCAAGATCGGCCGGGGCGGGACCATACTGATCGAGGGCCGGTCGGGCGTCGGCAAGAGTCGCATGCTCGACATGGCCGTCGCCGCCGCGGCGAGGGCGGGGTTAAAGATCGCCCAGGGCGCGGCGGACGAACTGACCCAGCTGATACCGCTGGCCCCGCTGACATCGGCGCTCAGAAAATCGGGCTGCGTACTTCCCCCGGGCGATCACATGACCGTCTCCAGTCCGACCGATCAGCGGTTGCTGTTGGTGGAGCGACTGCAGGAATCGCTGGAGCGGCGGGTGGCTCGGGGACCGATGCTCCTCACCTTGGACGACGTGCACTGGGCCGACCCGATAACCCTGCTGGCGCTGCGGTCGATGACCAGAGATCTCGCCTCCTACCCGCTCGTCTGGATGCTGAGCCGTACGAGCGGCAGCGGCGACGTTCCCCGCCTCGACCGTCTGTTCGACGTGCTGGAACATGAGGGTGCGCACCGGATCACGTTGGAGGCGCTGGACAGGCGAGCGGTGGAGGACGTCATCACCGACGTCCTCGGGGCAGCGCCGGAGCCGGACATACTGGCCCTGGCAGGCATCGTGGACGGCAACCCCTTCCTGCTCGTCGATCGTCTGGAGAAACTCAAAGGCGAGGGTGCCTTCCAGATCACCGACGGTCACGCGCGGATGGTCACGGCACGGCTGCCGTGTGCTCAGGCGGTCACGCAGGAACGCCTGGAAGAGTTGTCCGCACGGACCAGGCATACGCTTCAGTGCGCCGGAATCCTGGGCCGTTCGTTCTTGGTGAGGGATCTGACCGAGATGCTCGGCAAATCGACCGGTGCTCTGTTGCCGGTGCTGGAGGAGGCGATATCGGCCGGCATCGTCGAACCCGCCGGGGACGAGCTCACCTTCCGGCACGATCTGCTGTGGCAGGCGGTGGTCGAAACCATCCCCTCCCCCGTACGCCGGGCCCTGCACCACGACGCAGCAGAAATGCTGCTCAACCGAGGCGGGTCGGCCGTTCCCGCCGCCGCGCACCTCATTCACAGCGCCGGCCGCGGCGATACGTCCGCACTCCTTGGACTGGACCAGGCGGCGCGGGAGGTGCTGCGGTCCTCACCTCAGACCGCCGCCGACCTCGCCCTGCGGGCGCTGGAACTCAGCGACTCCACCGACCCCGACTGGTTCGGTCGCGCCACCACCGCGGTCGACGCCCTGACGGTCATCGGACGGCTGTCCGAGGCGGCCGATCTTGCCCGTGCCGCACTGGGCAGGGCCCCGGCCTGCCACGCACCTCGCCTGCGATGCGCGCTGGCGCACATCCTGCTGCTGAGCGGCCGACCGGCGGATGCGGTATCCGAGGCCGAAAACCTGCTCGCCCAGAAAGACCTGCCCGAGGACCTTCGCGGCATCGCCGAATGGACGATGTTCTGGGGGCTTACCTGGCTGAACGACTTCCAGAAAGGACGGCAACAGGCGGAAGCCGTTCTGGCCGATCGCGAGCGGCACACCGATGCCGCCGTGGTCGGAGCTCTCCTGCTGCTCGCCCGGTTCGCGATGGCCGATGGGCGGATCGCCGACTCGTTCGCGCGTCTTTGCGAAGCCCTGCACATCACCGACAGCGGCACCGCCGAAGCCATCCAGCGCCCGTACACGCGCCTGATACTGAGCCTCCACTACAGGGCGGTGCGTCAGTTCGATGCGGCCGACATCGCCATTCAGGCCGCAGAGGAGGAAATCAACGACCTCGGGCTGACCGTGCTCGCCGCACAACCCGCACTGTTTCGCTCCGTTCTGAATCTGGGCGTCGGCCGACTTGACGACGCCGCCGCCGAGGCCCAGGCCGGGAAAACGATCGCCGAGGAGCTGGGCACACGCGGGTTCATCCGCGTCGGGCTGTCCATACTCGCCGTCCTTGCCCTGCGGCGGGGTGACATCGACGCCGCGGTCGAGCACATCGAACGCTTCCAGTCCATCCACGCCGCGCCCGAGATGTTGTTCGGATCGGTGTGGGAAAGGTGGGGGATGGCGGCGGTGGCCGAGGCCCAAGGTGATCCCGGACGGGCGATCGACATCCTCCACACGATCTACACCAACGAGGAGGAGCGGCGCTGGGCACTCCTCACGACGCCTCTCACGGCCGCCTGGATGACCCGGCTGGCGCTGGCCGCGGCGAACCGTCCGTACGCGCAGGCCATCGTCGACACGGCCGAGTACCTGGCCCGGAACAACCCGGACTTCCCCGTCTTCACCGTCACGTTCGCCCACGCCCGCGGCATTTTCCATCAGGACCCCGCTGCGCTGACCGCCGCCGCCGATCAGCCCGAACCGTGGGCCTGTGCTTCGGCCGCCGAAGACCTCGGCCTCCTGTGGGCCGGTGCTTCCGGCGCCGATGCCCTCGCGAAGGCCGTCGACAGCCTGGACGAGGCGCTCGACGGTTATGAGCGCATCGGTGCGCTCCGGGACGCGGCCCGCGTGCGGGCCCGGCTGCGGGCACTGGGTGTACGGCGCCGCCACTGGTCTCAGTCCCGGCGGCCGGCTTTCGGATGGGACAGCCTCACCGACACGGAACGCGCGGTGGCCGACCTGATCGCCCGAGGGATGACCAACCGCCAGGCCGCCGAGCGGATGTTCCTCTCCCCCCACACGGTGTCCACCCACCTTCGCCGGATATTCGGCAAGCTCGACATCGCGTCCCGTGCCGAGCTGGCCCGCATCGTCGCCGAGGAACGCCCCGACCTCCGCAAGGGCGCTTAGGCCCGATGGCTGGAATCACGATGCCGAAAGGCCGGTTCAAGCGGCCGGCGCGAACCCGCCGCCCGAAGCGATGTCGTGGTGGCAGGAGATCGGCTGCTCGGAGGTGACGCCCGCCAGGTGCCGCCTGAGCACGTCGCGGACGCCGGTGGACGCCGGTGGACGTCACAGGCGGTAGTCCCAGTCGAGCAGGCCCTCGCGCAGGTCGCCGGCGAGGCCGCGGACGTAGTCGAGTTCGGCCTGGAGCACGGCCCGCTGGTACTCGGACTCCACCAGGAAGACGCGGGGCAGGAACCTCCCGCCCTCGGTCAGGTCGGTGTCCAGCTCCGACAGCCGCGCCTCCAGCGAGGCCAGGCGCTCCTCCAGCGCGGCACGGACCTCGTCGGGCGGCAGCACGGGCATGAAGGCGAGCGCGGCGGGAAACTCGGGGAACTCGCGGGCCCGCGCGGAGAGCATCGTCCGCATCCACTGCCGCAGCGTGTCGCGGCCCGCGTCGGTGGGCTCGTAGACGGTCCGCTCCGGCCGGTTCTCCTCGCGCGAGGTCTCGCGGACCGCGATGAGCCCGTCGCGCAGCAGCCGGTCGATGGTCTGGTACACGCTGTTGCGCTGCGCGACGTTGACCACGTCGTCCTTGTGCCGCTCCCTGATCAGCCGCTGCATCCCGTACGCGTGCATCGGCGCCTCGGCGACCAGCGAGAGCAACGCCATGGCCAGGGGAGACCGCCTCGTCGACATGGCGAACATCGTAGGGCTCGCCACTTGATAGTCATTTTATATATAGTCATTTTATGACCAAAAAAGCACTGATCATCGGTGGAGGCATCGCCGGCCCGGTGACGGCCATGGCCCTGCGGCGCGCGGGCGTGGACTGCGAGATCTTCGAGGCGTACGACCGCGGGTCGGAGGGCGTGGGCGTCTTCCTCACGCTCGCGGTCAACGGGATCGAGGCACTGCGCCTCCTCGACCTGCACGATCTCGTGCGCGACCTGGGCATGGACTCCTCGCGAATGCTGATGCTCAACGGCCGGGGCAGGCCGCTCGCCTCCATCCGGCAGCCCAGCCGGACGCTGAAGCGCGCCGACCTCTACCTGGCGCTGCGCGACGAGGCCGTGCGGCGCGGGGTGCGGATCCACTACGGCAGGCGCCTCACCGACGCCTCGACCACCGCGGACGGGGTACGCGCGGTCTTCGCCGACGGCGGCACGGCCGAGGGCGACCTGCTGGTCGGCGCCGACGGGCTCCGCTCGCGCACACGCACGATCATCGACCCCGGCGCGCCGCGCGCCCGGCACGTCGGGCTGCTGAACACGGGCGGTTTCGCGGACGGCGTGGAGGTGCCGGGCGAGCCGGGGACGTACCACTTCATCTTCGGCAAGCGGGCCTTCTTCGGCTACCTGGTCCATCCGGACGGGCAGGTGTGGTGGTTCGCCAACCCGCCGAGCCCGCAGGAGCCGACCCCGGAGGAGCTCGCGGCGGTCACCTCGGAGGAATGGCGCGCCACGCTGATGGAGCTGTTCAGGGACGACACCGGGCCGATGCTCGACATCATCCGCGCGACCGGCAGCATTCCCGCCGGATGGAACACCTACGACTTCCCGACCGTGCCGAAGTGGTTCAACGAGCGCATGGTGATCCTGGGCGACGCCGCGCACGCGACCTCGCCCTCGTCGGGCCAGGGAGCGTCCATGGCGATCGAGGACGCGGTGGTGCTGGCCAAGTGCCTGCGTGACGTCCCAGGCACCCTCGACGCGTTCGCCGCCTTCGAGAGACTGCGGCGGGGCCGGGTGGAGCGCATCGTGGCGCACGGCAGACGCAGCGGGAGCGGCAAGGCTCCCGGAGCCGTCGGCGCCTTCCTGCGCGACCTCACGCTCCCCGCCGTCATGCGGCAGGTGGACAAAAGAAACGCGCTGGCCTGGATACACGACCACCGGATCTCCTGGGACGACCCGGTGCCCGCGGCGTCCGCGACGTCTCGCTGAGACACGACCGGCCGGTCAGGGGGCGGTGATGGCGGTGCCGCGGGCGAGGAGCAGGACGACGTCGACCGCGGCGACGGCGATCGCCATGACGAAGGGGACGCGCGACGAGCCCCGGCCCAGTGCCAGCCCTCCGGCGGTGAAGGCCCCCGCCACCGCCAGGGCGGCCCAGCTTCCCGCGCCCGGCGGCTCCGGGGGACCGAGGACGAGCAGGATCGTCGCGGCCAGCAGGGGCAGCGGGATCAGGAGGCGGACACGGGCGGTGCCGAGCCGCTGCGGCCAGCCGCGGACCCCGCCCGCGAGGTCCGCGGGGATGTCGGGAAGCACGTTGGCCAGGTGCGCCCCGCAGCCGAGCAGCGCCGCGGCCGTCACCGCCCACCAGGCGGGCCACGGGTGTCCCGGCAGGCCCAGGGTCACGAACCCCGGCAGCGAGCCGAACCCCACCGCGTACGGCAGCCAGGACAGCGCGGTCGCCTTGAGCCCGAGGTCGTAGGCCCACGCCGCGGCGACGCCGGCCAGGTGGACGGCCCCGGCGGCGGGGCCGGAGGCCAGCGAGAGCGGCACGCACAGCGCCAGGGCCGCGAGCGCGGCGACCCACACCGTGCGGACGCCCACCGCTCCGGAGGCTGCGGGCTTGCCGGCGCGGCCCGCGGCGGCGTCCCGCGCGGCGTCCACCGCGTCGTTGCACCAGCCGATCGAGAGCTGTCCGGCCAGCACGGCCGCGGCCACCAGGGCGCACCCGGCCGCGTCGCGCCCGCTCGCGACGGCCAGCGCGGTCACCAGGACGGTGACCGCCACGGTCGGTCCCGGGTGACAGGCCAGCAGTAATCCCCGTACGGCCCCGAGCGACGGCCCGGGGCCCAGGCGCGATGGCCGACTCCTCGTCACGGGTCGATCGTAGGCGGGAACCTCACGGAGCGCGGGCACCCTCTCGGGCCGGAACCCCGCGGAAGGCGGGCACGGAGGGCTTCGTGACGCATGCCACACGCACAGGTGGGCAAAAGGGAGTTGTCCGCTGTTCGCGAGCCGGGAGTTACCAGATGACGCGAATCGTCGCTGTCCGCGGCGCACTCCCGCCGAACCGCCACTCCCAGGCAGAGATCACCGACGCGTTCGCGCGAGCGTGCCTCCCCGAGGGTGCCAGCCGCCTGTTGCTCGACAGGCTGCACGCCTCCGCGCGGGTGGAGTCACGGCATCTGACGCTGCCGCTCGAACGGTACGCCAAGCTGGACGGCTTCGGCGCGGCCAACGACGCCTTCGTGGAGACGGCCGTGGAGCTGGGCGCCGAGGCGGTGGGCGGGGCGCTGCGGGACGCGGGAGTCCTCCCCGAGGACGTGGACATGATCCTCTTCACCTCGGTGACCGGTGTCGCGGCGCCCTCGGTGGACGCCAGGCTGGCCGGGCGGCTCGGGCTGCGCCCGGACGTCAAGCGGATACCGGTCTTCGGCCTGGGCTGTGTCGCGGGGGCGGCCGGGATCGCCCGCCTCCACGACTATCTGCGCGGCTGGCCGGACCATCTCGCGGTGCTGCTCTCGGTCGAGCTGTGCTCCCTCACCCTGCAGCGCGGTGACGCCTCCGTCGCCAACATGGTCGCGAGCGCCCTGTTCGGCGACGGGGCGACGGCGGTGGTGGCCTGCGGCGACGAGTGGCGGCCGCGGCGTACCGGATCCTCCGCGGCCTCCCGTGCCGCCGGGGCGAACGGCGCGTCCGCGACCACGCGGCCCGCGGGACCCGCGGGGTCCTCCCCGCCGAACAGCGCGCCCGCCGCGCACCACCGGTTCCCCCTCTCCGGAGCCTCCGCGTCCTCTTCGTCCCCGGCGCCCTCCGGGTTCGCGAGGTCCTCCCCCGCGACCGGCGCGCCCGTGACGCACCGGCCGCCCTCCGAACCGGCGGGGAGGTACGAGCTCCCGGAGCCGCAGGTCACGATGACGGGGCCGGTGGTGGTGGCCTCGCGCAGCCACCTGTATCCGGAGTCCGAGCACGTGATGGGCTGGCACGTCGGCGACACCGGCTTCCGCGTGGTGCTCGACGCGAGCGTCCCCGAGGTGGTGCGCACCTATCTGGCGGACGACGTGCACGGCTTCCTCGGCGACCACGGCCTGAGGGTCGAGGACGTGACGGCGTGGGTCTGCCACCCGGGCGGCCCGAAGGTCCTGGAGGCGGTGGCGGAGACGCTGCGGCTTCCCGAGGGCGCGCTGGACCTCACCTGGCGCTCGCTCGCCGCGATCGGGAACCTGTCCTCGTCCTCCGTCCTGCACGTCCTGCGGGATACGCTCACCCTGCGGCCACCACCGCCGGGCACGCCGGGACTCCTCCTCGCGATGGGGCCGGGCTTCTGCTCCGAACTCGTACTGCTGCGCTGGTAGGAGCCCGATGTCCTGGCATCTGTCGTCCTGGTACCTGCTGCTCGTGCTGCTCGTCGGGCTGGAGCGCGTCGCCGAGCTGGTCGTCGCGCGCCGCAACGCGCGCTGGAGCATGGCGCGCGGCGGGGTGCTGTCCGGGCAGGGCCACTACCCGTGGATGGTCGCCCTGCACACCGGCCTGCTCGCCGGATGCCTGTTCGAGGCGGGCGTGGCCGACCGGCCCTTCGTGCCCGCGCTCGGCTGGCCGATGCTCGTCCTGGTGGTCGCCGCGCAGGGTCTGCGCTGGTGGTGCATCACCGCGCTGGGCCCGCAGTGGAACACCCAGGTCATCGTCGTGCCCGGCCTGCCGCTGGTGGAGCGCGGCCCCTACCGGCTGCGGTGGCTGCGCCACCCCAACTACGTCGCGGTGGCCGTCGAGGGGGCGGCCCTGCCTCTGGTGCACACCGCGTGGGTCACCGCGCTGGTGTTCACCGTGCTCAACGCCGCGCTGATGGTGGTGCGGATCCGCTGCGAGGAGGACGCCCTGGCCTCGCTCGCCACGACGACCTCGCTCGCCACGACGCCGCCCGCCACCGAGGCGGCGGGAGCCGCGCCGCCGGAGGACGTGCCCCTCTCCACCGCGCCACCCTCCACCGCGCCGCCGGAGGACGTGCCGCCCGCCGACGTGCCACCGTCCACCGGCAGGGCTCCGGCGTGATCGACGTCCTGATCGCGGGCGGGGGACCTGCGGGTCTGGCCACCGCCATCCACGCCGCGCTGGCCGGGATGGAGGCGGTCGTCGTCGAGCCCAGGGCCGTACCGGTGGACAAGGCGTGCGGCGAGGGGCTGATGCCCAGCGGCACCGCCGCCCTGGGGGCGCTGGGGGTGCGGGTCGAGGGCAGGCCGCTGCGCGGCATCCGCTACCTGGACCGCCGGTACGCGGTGGAGGCGGCGTTCCGCGACGGGTCGGGCCTGGGCGTGCGGCGGACCGCGCTGCACGCCGCGCTGGCCCGGCGGGCGCGGGAGCTGGGCGTGGAGGTCGTGCCCGGCAAGGTGGACGGCGTGCGGCAGGACGGCGGCGGGGTCGAGGCGGCGGGTCTGCGGGCCCGCTGGCTGGTGGCCGCGGACGGCCTGCACTCCCCGCTGCGCGCCCTGCTCGGGCTGGAGCTGCCGGGGCGCGGACCGCGCAGGTACGGGCTGCGGCGGCACTACCCGGTCGCGCCGTGGACGGACTTCGTCGAGGTCCACTGGGCGGCGGACGGCGAGGCGTACGTGACGCCGGTGGGCGAGAACCTGGTGGGCGTCGCCGTGCTGAGCTCGCGGCGGCGTGGCTACCCGGAGCACCTGGCGGACTTCCCCGCGCTCCTGGAGCGGCTGGAGGGACCGGCGGCGACCCCGGTGCGCGGGGCGGGGCCGCTGCGCCAGCGGGTGCGCGCCCGGGTGGCCGGGCGGGTGCTGCTGGTCGGCGACGCGGCCGGCTATGTCGACGCGCTCACCGGGGAGGGGGTGTCGCTCGCGCTGACGTCCGCGCGGTTGCTGGTGGACTGCCTGAGAGCCGGTACCCCCGGGTCGTACGAGGCCGCCTGGCTGCGGCTGTCCCGGCGGCACCGGCTGCTCACCGGGGCGCTGGTGGGCACCCGGCGGTACCGGACGGCGGGGCGGCTGATCGTCCCGGCCGCCCGGCGGATGCCCTCCCTGTTCGGCGCGGCGGTGCACGCCCTGGCCTGACCCGGCACGCCCTGATCTGGCCCGACCCGGCGCACCCTGGCCTGGTCTGACCTGGCACCCCTTGGACTAGCCCGATCCGGCACGCCTTGATCTGGTCTGACCCGGCGCACCCTGGCCTGGTCCGATCGCGCCTGCCACCCGGCCTTCCGCCTCGGCCCGGCCGGCCGAGCGGCCCGGCGAGCCGTGGGACGCGCCTAGCGCGAGACCTTGTGGACGATGCCCAGCCTGGGGGCGTAGTGGTTCGTGCCCTGGAAGCGGATCCGCCACTCGCCGCCCGTGCGATCGCCCACGGTCCGGGCGAAACGTCCCCGGGAGTCGGTCGTGGCACCGGCCACCCTCGACCATCCGGCCTTCTCCCCGGGCCGGTGCAGGATCTCGACGGGCTGGCCGGGGAAGGGCGCGTAGTCGAGGTCTCCCTGCGGGTCGACCCGGTTCAGCACGCCCGTCACCCGCACACCCGAGTTCCCCCGGATCGCCTCCACCCCGCCGAACCTGGTCAGGCGCTTCAGCAGGAAGCCCGTGTGCCCGGTGACCTCGGCGCCGTCCGTGCCCCTGGCGGTCACCGAGACCGTCCAGGGTCCTGCCGGGTACCAGCGGCTCAGGCTCTTCTCCGGGGCGAACCGCCAGGTCACCCAGCCCTCCCCCGGCCTGGATACGATCTTCCCCGCCACCGTCCCGGCCGCGCCGGGAGCGAGGCGGGCGGCCACGACCGGGCCGGGTGCCGGTCCGGGCGCGAGGGCCGGCCCCCGTCCGGGCCCCGGCCGTCCGGGCCCCGGCCGGGCGGGCGCCCCGCGGCGGGGCGCCGTGACGGGGAAGGACGTGCCCGCCGAGGCGGGAGGCGCGCCGGGCTCGACCTTGATCCTCACCCCCTCGGGGCCGGTGACGCCCCGGGCCACCACCTCTATCACCATGCGTACGGAATCGGCGGGCCCGACCACGGGGGTCGCGGGGCGCAGGGTCACCGAGCGGATCGTCAAATCCTCGACAGCGGCGGCGGCCGGGGCTCCGGCCGGTGCCGGCAGGGTCACTGCCCCGGCCGCCAGGGATGCGAGAAGGACTCTCATCGTCATGATCAGGACGCTAGGAGGCCGCCGGTAACAAGCAGGTAGAGGACACACGCCCCGTTGGGCAAAGCGAGAGCCGCCCGCCGGTGTTGCGCGGACTTGATGTCAGTGGATGCGCGGGGTTGTCGTCAGGAGCCGGGGGTGGGGTCTGTTTGAGCGATCATCGTCGTGTCGGAGCGGGACGGTGGGCGGCGGTGCACGAAGATCGGTTGCGTAGTGTGGCGTCGCCTATGAAGATCCTCCGAGCCGGCGCGACATGTTCGCCAGCAGGATGACGGCATCGGCCGCGATTCCAGCTTCCTGTCTGGGCGAGGTAGGGCTGTGTTTCACCCGCTGGGCGAACTCGATGGCGGCGCGGGCCTCCGACTCCGTCAAAGCGATCTGCTCGCGTTGACGCTCTCGGCTCCCAATACGTTCAGAAGAGCCAGAATGTCCATACCCCCAGTGTGCACACCGGGTGGCGGCGGATCCTGGTACCGCCTGTGCCTGTATCCGGCCGGGAGGCCGGCCTGACACTGTCGTCATGACGAAGACCAGCGAAATCGCACCCATCGGCCTGCTCACCGGCAAGGTCGTGTTCATCACCGGCGCCAGCCGCGGCATCGGGGCGGCCGCGGCCCGGCTTTTCGCCTCCGAAGGTGCCGCCGTGGTGCTCGCGGCCCGCAGCACCGACGCCCTCCAGCGGATCGTCACCGAGGTCCGCGCCGGCGGCGGCGTCGCGGACGCCGTGACAGTGGACCTTGCCGACCGGGCGAGTATCCGCGCGGCGGTCGATCACATCGAGGAGCTGCACGGACGGCTCGACGGCGCGTTCAACAACGGCGCGGCGATCCAGCGGCCCGGGCCGCTGGACACGACGAGCGACGAGGACGTCGAGGAGCAGTTCGCGGTGAACTTCCGCGCGCACTGGACCGCGATGACGGCCGAGGCCGCGCTCATGCGCCGGGGCGGTGGCGGGGCGATCGTCAACACCTCGAGCATCGGCAGCCGCCGCGCGAACCCGGAGCTCCCCGCGTACGGCGCGATGAAGCGCGCCCTCAACAGCATCACCGAGACTGCCGCCGTGACCTGGGGGCGGCAGGGGATCCGCGTGAACGGCATCACCCCCGGCGGTACCGCGACGGAGATGATCGACACGTGGGAGGCGGCGTCCCCGGGTGTCGTCGAGCGCATCAACGCGGGCATCCCGCTCGGCCGGATGGCCGAGCCCCGTGAGGTCGCCGAGGTGGCCGCGTGGCTGCTCAGCGACCGGGCCTCGATGGTGACCGGCGCGATCGTGCCGGTGGACGGCGGCGCCGGCGCCTGAAAGGCAGAGCCAGGGCAAGCCGCCGTCGCAGCCCCGTCGATCATCGGGAGGGCCGGCGAAACCAGCATGCGGCGGCACGGGGACACGCGCTTGGTGAGGCCGCTCCCCTGCCGTGAGACCGGCATGCCGGTGGGGATCGCCGTCGCCGGCCGGATGCCCGCGAGCGCTCCCGTGTCGACGCCGCCGCGCCGGCCGGTTCGCGCCTGGTCGTAAGGCTCCTCCGGCCGGCGCGCGGGGCCGTCGGGGTGGCCGATCCGGACAGGGGGTCTCCGGCGACGGGCGTCCGGGGGTCTCAGGCCGTGAACCTCTCCCTCACCTCGGCGATCACCGTGCGACTGTTCAGCAGGAGCATCGACGCGAACACCGAGGCCAGCAGCACCGGCAGCGCCTCGGAGGCGACCAGCGTGAGACCTGCCGCCAGGACCAGCAGGCAGGCGTTGCCCAGCGAGGCCCGGGGGGAACGGGTGAGGAAGTACACGGCCAGGCGGGCGACGTCCCGCGCGCGGAACGCGAACAGGGAGGTGATCACCAGCACGTTGGCGATCCAGAGGGTCGCCGCCACGGCGATGAGGACCGACAGCGCGGCCCACCATCCCCGGGCTCCGGCGGTGGCGAGGTTCGACCCGATGACGGCCAGCCACAGCAGCCAAGGGATCCAGAGCTTGGCGACCCCGCGGAGGTTGGCCCGGTAGCCGCGCCAGAACGCCGCCCCGGGGTGGAGGTCGGTGAGATCCAGGCGTCGGTGGTGCAGCGCGTACAGCGCGGCCGAGAGCGCCGGGCCGGCCGGGATCAGGCAGAGCGCGGCCAGCGGGATGTTGGTGGCGTCACGGCCGAGCAGGACGAGCCCGATCAGGCCGGGCACGGTGGTGAGCAGGAACAGCAGCTCGACCACCAGCAGGGTGTAGACGAGCGCGGAGGCGCGGGCGAGGGGCCCTTCGCCGAACCGGTGCCCGGCCGTCGTGTCGGTCATCAGGGGAACTCCGCGTCGGTCGTGCCGTCGGACGGGTCGGTCGTGCCGTCGGACGGGTCGGTCGTGCCGTCGGACGGGTCGGTCGTGCCGTCCGACGGGGTCGGTCGTGCCGGGGAGGCCGGGGCGCCCGTCGGTGGTACGGGCGCCGCCGGCCCGCAGGGGGTCAACCGTGCTTCTGCTTGTACCGCTCGTAGGCGCCGTTCACCATGTTGACGAAGGAGGTCATGTTGTTGGCCTCGAGTTCCTTGACGTAGGCGCCCCACTCGCCGAAGTCGCGTTTGCCGAGGATGAACTTGAGCGTGTTCTGGGTGACGTGGTCCTTCAGCGGTGTCTGCCACAGCGTCACCTGCTCGCGCTCCTCGTCGGTGAGCGGGTGCGGGGGCGGCACCGGCAGCGGCTTCCTCGAGTTCATCTCCTTCTGGAACGCGATCTCCTCCTCGGAGAAGGTCGACTGGAGAAGCTCGGTGGGCCCGCCGTAGGCGAAGATCCCGTTGGAGAAGCCGAAGTCCTTCTGCAGGTGCTTGGGCGCCTTGGGGTTGAGCCCGACGAAGTCGACGTCGGAGGCGAGCTCGTACTTCCCGGACGCGTCCTTGGTGTGGGTGACCCCCTCGACCCCCCACTTGGCGAACGCCTGGCCCGCGTCGGAGTACCAGAGCCAGTCGACGAGCTGCATCATGGCGACGAAGTTCTTGCTGTCACGGGCCTTCTTGGAGATCATGACGCCGTTCTCCAGGCGGGTGTTGCCCGCGCCGTACTTGATGGGCCCGAGCGGGCCGACGGGCAGCGGGATCTTGACGAGCCTGGCCTCCGGGTTCGCCTTCTCCAGCGGCGGCCGGTACTCGTTGACCAGCGTCTGCGCGTTCGTGCCGATCACGAAGGACTTGCCGGACACCAGCTTCTGGATCGCCAGGTCGTCGGTCTGGGTGAAGCTCTCCGGGTCGAGCAGCTTCTCCTTCACCAGCGTGTGGAGATACTCCAGCATCTGCCGGTAGGACTCCGTGGCGCCGGTGAAGGCGAACTTCTGGATGTTGGGGTCCCACACCACCCCTTCCCCGTAGCCCCAGCCGCCGGGGGCACCGTAGGAGATGCCGACGATGTTCAGCAGGTTGGCGCCGGGTGTGAGGGTTCCCCAGCGGTCGGAGAACGGGTAGGAGTCGGGATACTCCGCCTTCAGCGCCTTCAGCACGGTGCGTAACTCCTCCCAGGTCTCCGGGATCTCGAGCCCGTGCTTCTCCAGGATGTCCGCGCGGACCGCCAGGGAGTAGTCCACCCAGTGGTCCTGGTGGAGGCCGGGCAGGAGGTAGAAGCGGCCGTCCTCCTGCCGGAGCGTGTCCAGGTCGGCCTGGAGGTTCCACTTGGCGACCTTCTCCTTGAAGTTCGGCATCAGGTCCAGGTAGTCGCTGACCGGCAGGATGGCTCCGGAGGCGACGAAGGGGGTCTCCTGGGCGGGATACGTCTTGGGGATGATGAGCGGGGCGTCGCCCGCGCCGATCACCAGGCTGCGCTTGTTCTCGTAGTCGCTGAGCGGCACCACGCTCGGCTGGAGCGTCACGTTGGTCCGCTTGCCGAGCTCCGACCAGAACAGCCAGTCGTTCTTGATCGGGTAGAACGGGTGGTTGTTGTAGAGCATGGTGAACGAGAGCGGCACGGCGGCCTTGAACTGGGTGCCGGCCCCGTATCCGGGCATCGCGCCCTCCCGGTTCGCCGAGAGGTTGTCGGCCTGCTTCTTGGAGTCGTCACTGCCGCAGCCGGCGAGTACGGCGAAGGCACCCATCGCGACCATCGCCTGACGCCGGTTCATCTGGTACATGGGAGTCCCTTTTTCTCGGATTTCTCGGAAACAGGTGGGTGGAGGGCGACCGGGCCGGCGGGACTACCCCTTGACCGCGCCGAGCGTGACCCCGGTGACGAAGTACCGCTGGACGAAGGGGTAGATCCCCAGGATGGGCAGGATGGTGAGCACCATCGTCACCGCCTTGATGTTGGCGGCCACCGTCATGTTCATCGCGTCGGCGCCGACGGACGACGCGCCGGTGGCGCCGGCGATCAGGTTGCGCAGGAAGACGGTCACCGGGAAGAGGTCGGACTGGCTCATGTAGAGGAACGCGGCGAACCACGAGTTCCAGAACGCGACGGCGTAGAAGAGCACCATCGTGGCGATCACCGCCTTCGACAGCGGCAGCACGATCCGGAGCAGGATGCCGTAGGTGTTCATGCCGTCGATCGCGGCGGCCTCCTCCAGCTCGACCGGCAGCCCCTCGAAGAACGCCTTCATGATCAGGAGGTTGAAGACGCTGATGGCGTTCGGCAGGACGATGGCCCAGATGCTGTCCTTCATCCCGAGGCTGGTGATCAGGACGTAGTTGGGGATGATGCCGCCGGAGAAGAACATGGTGAAGACGGCGATCCCGATCAGGAGTCTGCGGCCCTTGAGGTGCCTCTTGGACAGGACGTAGGCGTAGCAGGTGGTCATGAACATCGCGATCGCCGTGGCGACGACCGTGTACACCACGGTGTTGCGGTAGTTCGCCCAGAACGTCGGGTCGGAGATCACGTACTCGTACGTCGTGAGGGTGAACCCGCGGGGGATGAGGTTGACCTGGCCCGAGCGGATGGCGGTCTCGTCGCTCAACGAGCGGGCGACCACGTTGACGAAGGGGTACAGGGTCACGATCACGACGCCGGCGAGAACGACGGCGTTGACCGCCTGGAACACCCGGTAGCCCCGGGTCCTGTCCACGATCACCACAGGCTCGTCCCCACGGTGCGGCGGGAGATCAGGTTCGCCGACAGGACCAGGGTCAGCCCGATCAGGGCCTCGAACAGGCCGATCGCCGTGGCGTAGCTGAAGTTGTTGGAGACCACGCCCATGCGGTACAGGTACGTGGAGATCACGTCCGCGGTCGGGTACGTCAGGGGGTTGTAGAGCAGGAGGACCTTCTCGAACCCGACCGCCATGAACGCCCCGATGTTCAGGATCAGCAGGGTGACCGCGGTCGGCCGGATGCCGGGGAGGGTCACGTGCCAGGTCTGCCGCCACCGGCCCGCGCCGTCGATCCTGGCCGCCTCGTACAGCTGGTCGTCGATGGTGGTGAGCGCGGCGAGATAGAGGATCGTCCCCCACCCGACGGTCTGCCACATCTCCGAGGAGACGTAGATCGTACGGAACCACTCCGGCTGCTGCAGGAACGAGATGGGGTCGTCTCCCGCCACGCGCAGGATCTGGTTCACCGGCCCGTCGACCGACAGCAGTTCTATGACGAGGCCGGCCACGACCACGATCGACAGGAAGTGCGGCAGGTAGGACACCGACTGGACGAACCGCTTGAGGCGCCGGTGCCGGACCTCGTTGATCAGCAGTGCGAGCACGATCGGCATGGGGAAGCAGAACAGCAGGGTCAGCGCGCCGAGGACCAGCGTGTTGGTGAACACCTGCCAGAACGTCGGGTCGTTCAGGAACATCCGCACGTAGCGCAGTCCGACCCACTCCTCGCCCAGCACGCTGCCGCCGGGCTCGAACTTCCGGAAGGCGATCACGTTGCCGATCATCGGCAGGTAGCGGAATATCGCGAAGAACAGCAGCGGGAGAATCGCCAGCGAGTACAGCTGCCAGTCGCGGCGCAGCGCCTGGCGCCAGGTGCGGCCGGGAGGGCGCTTCCCGGGGGCGGGATCGGACTTCGCCTCGTGGACGTCTCGGGTGCCGGGTGACACGTCGGCCGTCCTGGCCGTGCTCATCCCCGCGTCTCCGGCGCCGGCCGGTGGACGCGGGCCGGCGGCCGCGGGCGTCGCCGGTGGACCGCCTGTTCGCTCATGCCATCCCTTCGACCGGCGACGGCGTCACCTGACGCTGCCGGCCGGAAATCAATCGGAGTCGCGAGGCTGAAACTTTCCATGCGGTTTATTAATATTGCGGAAATATAAGCGGCTGATAGAGGTGAGTCAAGAGAGGTGTCAACAGACTTATGGCGGGAAAGGTCTCTCCTTCCCTTATTCGCAGCTCAGCGTCGCACGAACTTGACGCACTTCAGTCATCCGAAATATTTCGGAGCCGATGAGCAACCGGCACCCCGGCATCCGGTGACGAAGGATCCCGGCATCACGGCGCCGGAAGCGTCCCCGCCCGCGCCGGAACGGCGTCCCCCTCCCGCGCCGGGACGGGAGCGCGGCGCTTTTCACGGGGAGCGGCGCTTTTCACGGGGAGCGGTGCTTTTGACGGGGAGCGGCGCTTTTCACGAGGATCGGGCCGGCGGCGAGAACGACGAGAACGAGAGGTCGCGCCACGGGGACCCGTCGACGGAAAGAGTGATCACCATGGGCCCGGCGGCCGTCCCCGTTTTCCCGGGCGGCCGCCGGGGGCGGAGGGGGTTCCACGGGTGAGCGGGCCGCCTTTCGTGAGCGGCCTCCCGGGCGACGCGCGCCGGGGAACACGGGCAGCGGGAGGCCGGGAACGCGGGAGCGGGAAAAGGGGAACCCGGCGCCCGGCGACGGCGGGCGCCGGGCGGCTCGTGGGCGGCTCGCGGTCTCCTCGTGGTCAGCTCTCGTTCACGCCGTGTGATCAGCTCTCGTACATGCCGTCGATGATCTCCGCGTACTTGGCGTGGATGACGCGGCGCTTGAGCTTCAGGCTCGGGGTGAGCTCCGCGCTCTCGGCCGTCCACTCCACCGGCAGCAGCCGCCAGCGCTTGATCTGCTGGACGCGGGCCAGCTTCTCGTTGGCGACGGCGATCGCGCCCTCGACGGTCTTGAGGACGTCGGGGTGCTCGGCGAGGTCGGCCAGGGTGGTGAACGAGACCCCGTTGGCCTGCGCCCAGCCGGGGGCCACCTCGCCGTCGAGGGTGAGGATCGCCACCGGGTACGGCCTGCCGTCGCCGTAGGCGAGGGCCTGGCCGATGAGCGGGTGCTCCTTGAGGTAGTTCTCGATGTTGGCCGGGGAGATGTTCTCGCCCCCGGAGGTGATGATGATCTCCTTCTTGCGGTCGACGATGCTGACGAAGCCGTCCTCGTCGATGGAGCCCACGTCGCCGGTGTGCAGCCAGCCGTCGTCGTCGAGCAGCTCGGCGGTGGCCTCGGGCCTGCCGAGGTAGCCGCGGGTGTTGGCCGGGCTGCGGGTGATGATCTCGCCGTCCTCGGCGATCCTGACCTCGACGCCGGGGCCCGCCTGGCCGACCGTGCCGAGCTTGTAGCGGTCGGGGGCGTTGGCGGTGAACGCGCCGGTCGTCTCGGTCATGCCGTACACGTCGAGGACCCGCAGGCCGAGGCCCGCGAAGAAGCGCTGGACCTCCAGCGGCATCGGCGCGGCGGCGGTGGCGAGCCAGCCCGCGTTGTCGAAGCCGATCATCGACCGGATGATCGACAGCAGGGCGGCGTCGGCCTGCTCGTAGGCGGCCAGGACCTCGGGCGAGGGAGTGCGCCCGTACTGGTTGGCCTCGATGTAGGCGAGCCCGGCGGCCATCGCCTGGCGCACGCCCTCCTGCTGCTCCTCCGGCTGGGTGGCGAGCAGCGCCTGCAGGCGGGCCATCATCTTCTCCCACACGCGCGGCACCCCGAAGAACAGCACCGGTTTGACCTGGCCGAGGGTGGCGCCGAGCTGGGCGAGGTCGGTGCAGAAGTGGGTGTGGGAGAACTTGAAGAGCGGCAGGTAGAGGCTGAGCACCCGCTCGGCGATGTGCGCGTAGGTGAGGTAGGAGATCTGGGTGCCGTTGCTGGGCAGGTCGGCCATCCGGTTGGTGGCCACGACCTCGAAGAACACGTTGGCGTGGGTCAGCGGCACGCCCTTGGGGTTGCCGGTGGTGCCGGAGGTGTACAGGACGGTGAGGACGTCGTCGGCGGTCACCGCCTGCCAGCGGGCGTCGACGGCGGCGGGGTCGGCGGCGAGCCTCTCGCGGCCGAGGGCCAGGAAGTCGTCCCAGGAGACGAACCGGTCGCCGGCCGGGGCGCCCTCCAGCACGATGACCTTGCGCAGCTCGGGAAGGTCGTCCAGGACCGGCTCCCACCTGGCCAGGTCGGCCGGCCCGCCGAGCACCGCGATCCTCGCCGCGACGTCACCGGCCACGAACGCCACCTGCTCGGGGGCGAAGGTCGAGTAGACGGAGCAGGACACGGCGCCGGCGTGCACCGCGCCCAGGTCCGCCAGCACGTGCTCGCTGCGGTTGACCATCATGAGCGCGACCGCCTCGCCGGGCTCCAGCCCGAGGGCGGCGAAACCGGCGGCGATCTCCAGGACCCGCTGCCTGGCCTGGGAGTACGTGAGGGTGGACCAGCCCCCCTCGACCGGGTCGGAGTACGCGGGCGCGTCGGGATTGCTCTCCGCCGCCTCCTTCAGCTGACCGCAGACCGTACGGCCCGCGATCTCCCTCTCGATCGCCGCCCGCTCCTCAAGGACACCGGCCATGACGCGCCTCCAGAAAGTGCTCACTTGCACGAGTGGCATGCATCGCACCACACGCCGTTCCCCTTGGACAAGCCCCTGGAAGGGAGAAGAAACGCCACATCGCGTAACCGGCTTTCCCGTCCCGGCGGGAGGCGTACGTAGAGTTAGCCTCTGATCACGCGATGACGTTCGGGGGGACGCATGCCATCGGGAACACGGGCTCGCGGCAGGACCTTCTTCGGGCACCCGCGCGGCCTCGCCACGCTGTTCGGCACCGAGATGTGGGAGCGCTTCAGCTGGTACGGCCTGCGGGCCATCCTCGCCACCTTCATGGCCGCCTCCCCCGCCACGGGCGGCCTCGGGCTGACCGAGCAGACCGCCCAGGCGATCATCGGCATCTACGGCGCCCTCATCTATCTCGTCGCCCTGCCCGGCGGCTGGATCGCCGACCGGATACTCGGCGCCCGCAGGGCGGTGCTGTACGGCGGCTTCGTCATCATGTGCGGCCACATCAGCATGGCCGTCCCCGTCGAGACCGGCGCCTTCGTCGCGCTCGGCCTGTTCCTCATCATCGTCGGGACCGGGCTGCTGAAGCCCAACATCTCCACGATGGTCGGCAAGCTCTACCCCCGGGACGACGACGCGCGCAGGGACGCGGGCTTCTCGATCTTCTACCTGGGCATCAACATCGGCGCCTTCATCGCCCCCATCGTGGTCGGCCGGCTCGCCGAGGGCGACCGCTGGCACCTGGGCTTCGGCGCGGCGGCGGTCGGCATGGCCCTGGGCCTGGTCCAGTACGTGCTGGGCAGGCGCCACCTCATGGGCGTGGGCGAGCGGCCGGGCCACCGGATGACCCCGCGCGAGCGCCGGCACTTCACCCTCGCCCTCGTCGCGGCCGTCGTCGCGGCGGGCGGCGCGCTGGCCGTGTGGGGGGCCTCGGGCACCTTCAGCCTCGACACGTTCGCCCTGGTGATGACGCTGCTCATCGTGGCGGTGCCGGTGCTCTACTTCGGCTACATCCTGCTGGGCAGCCACAACCTGACCGACGACGAGCGCTCCCGGATGAAGGCCTACGTCTGGTTGTTCATAGCGGCCGCCATCTTCTGGATGGTCTACGATCTGGCGCCGACCGTGCTGCTCTTCTTCGCCCAGAACAACACGGACCTGTCGCTGTTCGGCCTGCGGATCACCCCGGCGACCACGCAGGCGTTCAACCCGCTGTTCATCATGATCTTCGTGCCGGTCTTCGCGGCGCTGTGGATCCGGCTGGGCAACCGGGTGACCGCTCCCCACAAGTTCTCCGTGGGACTGTTCGTCAACGGCCTGAGCTTCATGATCATGGCGCTCGCCGCCCTGCTGGCCCAGACCGGGAAGATCTCGGTGTGGTGGCTGGTGCTGGTGTACCTCGTCCAGGTCTTCGGGGAGCTGGCGCTGAGCCCGGTCGGGCTCTCGGTCACCACCAAGCTCGCCCCCGAGGCGTTCAAGAGCCAGATGCTCGGATTGTGGTTCCTGTCCTTCTCGGTGGGCGACGCGGTGGGCGGGCAGACGGGGCGGTTGAAGAACTACATGTCGGAGCCCGCGTACTTCCTCACCCTCGCCGCGATCTCCATCGTGGCGTCGCTGGTGCTGCTCGCCTTCGCCGGCAGGCTGCATACGATGATGCGCGAGCACCGGGCGCCGGACACGGCCCCGTCGGCCTGACCGTCCACCGGCATGATGGCAAGCGTATATGTCCGGTCATGGGATGATTTATTCGTGAATCATGTGCTCGATCTCGTCGGGATCTTCGTCTTCGCCCTCTCCGGTGCCCTCGTCGGCGTGCGCAGGCGGCTCGACGTGGTGGGCATGACCGTGCTGGCCGAGATGACCGCGCTGGGCGGCGGGATCGCGCGCGACCTGATCCTGAACGTACGGCCCGCGGCCTTCTTCAGCGTCGGCTACGTGGTCGTGCCGGTGCTGGCCACGGTGATCGTGTTCTTCTGGCATCCGCAGGTCGAGCGGGTGATGCCCGCGGTGAACGTGTTCGACGCCGCGGGACTCGGCCTGTTCTGCGCGGTCGGCACCGAGAAGGCGATGTACTTCGGCCTCTCCCCGCTGCACGCGACCCTGCTCGGGGTCACCACCGCGGTCGGCGGCGGCATCCTGCGCGACGTCCTCGCCGGGCAGATCCCCACCCTGCTGTACGACCGCCAGCTGTACGCGGTGCCCGCCATGCTCGGCTCGGCGCTGATGGCGCTGCTCTACACCCTCGACCTGCACGGCTGGCCTGCCACGCTGGCCGCCGCGCTCCTTGCCTTCGGGCTGCGGATCGCGGCCATGCGGCTGAAGCTGCGGGCCCCGCTGGCCAGGGGCGTCGCCTCCGACTGAACCATGCCCCGCCGTCCACCCGGCCGGTCCACCGGGCCGGCTCACAGTGCCCGTTCACAGGACCGATCACCCGGCCGGTTCACAGTGCCCGTTCGCAGGGCCGGTTCGCAGGGCCGGTTCGCAGGGCCGGTTCACAGCGCCGGCTCACAGGGCCCGTTCACAGGGCCGGGGTGAGGGGGGCGGCGGGGCGGGTGCCGTACGCGCCCCTCAGCCTGGCCTCGGCGATGCGCCGCACCGCCTCGGCGAGGACCTGGGGCGGCTGGGTGAAGGGGAGGCGGAGCCGCCCCTCCAGGGTGCCGTCCATCCCGAACCACTGCCCCGGGGCCAGGCGGACCCCCTGACAGGCCGCCGCGTCGGCGAGCGCGACGGACGAGGGGCCGGGCAGCCGAATCCACAGCGAACCGCCGCCCCGGGGCGTCAGGAAGCTCCAGTCGGGCATGCGCGCCGCCAGCTCGGCCGCCAGGACGGCCCTGGAGGCGCCGAGGAGGCGGGCCCGCTCGGTCCTGGCCCCCTCGATGTCCTCGAACAGCTCGGCCACCACCAGCTGCTCGAAGAGCGGGCTGGCGACGTCCACCGAGGCGCGGAGCACGGCCAGGCGGCGGACCGTGGCGGCGGTGGTGCGGATCCAGCCGATGCGCAGCCCGCCCCACCACAGCTTGGACGCCGAGCCGATGGTGATCACCCTGCCGTCGGTGTCGAACGCGGCCAGCGGCGTGGCCGCGGCGCCCTCGTCGATCGCCAGCTCGCACCAGCTCTCGTCGACCACCAGCGTGGTGCCGTACCGTCTCGCCGTGGCGGCGAGGGCCGCCCGCGCCGCGTCGTCCATCAGGTGCCCGGTCGGGTTCTGGAAATCGGGGATGACGTACGCGAGACGGGCGGCCGACTGGCGTATCGCACTGGTCAGCAGGTCCAGCTCACCCCAGCCCTCGTCGGGGACGCCGACCGGGACGATCCTGGCGCCGCGCATCCTGGCCAGGTCGAGGGCGTGCGGGTAGGTCGGCGACTCCACCAGCATCGGGTCGCCCCGGGAGAGCAGCATCATGGCCACCAGGTGGATCGCCTGCTGGGCGCCGGTGGTGACGAGGATCTGCTCGGGGCGGGTGGCCACCCCGCGCGCGGTGTAGCGGGCCGCGATCGCCTGGCGCAGCGGGGCGATCCCGACCGGGTCGTAGCCCATGCCGAGCGTGTAGCGGGGATAGCGGCCGGTGGCGGCGGAGATCGCCCCGGGCAGCGTGGAGATCGCGCTCGGCGCCGCGGCGTGCATCGGCAGCAGCCCGTCGTCCCCGGCGGCGAGCCACGGGTTGTCGGTGCCCAGCGAGCCCGCGTCGGGCAGCGCGGTCCAGCTTCCCGCGCCCTGCCTGCTCTCCAGGTACCCCTGCTCGCGGAGCAGGTCGTAGGCCGAGGTCACGGTGGTGCGGCTCACCCCCAGGGCCTCGGCGAGGTTCCGCTCGGCGGGCACCCGCACCCGCACGGGCAGCCGCCCGTCGAGGACCAGCGACCGCACGGTCCTGGCCAGGACCCGGTAGTACGGCCTGGCGGCGGGGTCGATCGACAGGAGGCGGGCGAGCTGGGGGCCGCTCATATACCGGTCCATGCGGGCCATCGTAAGGCCACTTGTAGCGATTGGCCCTTTTGGTCCGGCAGGATGGCCTGGACGATTAACGCCATTATGAGCGAACTCTCCCTGCCCGCCCTCGTCCCCCTCCCCAACCGGCTCACCCGCCTGTACGCGGGCCTGGCCCTCTACGGCGTCGGCGTGGGCCTGCAGATCGAGTCCCGGCTGGGCGGCAGCCCCTGGGACGTGTTCCACCAGGGGCTCTCCATCCACCTGGGCCTGTCGATCGGCACCTGGATCATCATCGTGGGCGCCCTGGTCATGCTGCTGTGGATCCCGCTGCGGCAGAGGCCGGGGGTGGGCACCCTCAGCAACGTCGTCTTCCTCGGACTGTTCGCCGACGCGGCCATGTGGCTGCTCCCGACCCCGGACGCGCTCGCCGCGCGCTGGGCGTACCTGCTGCTCGGCGTCGTGGTCACCGGGGCGGCGACCGGCCTGTACATCGGCGCGGGGCTCGGTCCCGGGCCGCGCGACGGCCTGATGACCGGCCTGAACCGTCTCGGCCTGTCCATCCGCGCGGCGCGCACCGTCATCGAGGTCACCGTGCTGGCCGCGGGCTGGCTGCTGGGCGGGACGGTGGGGGTGGGAACGCTGGTGTTCGCCCTCGCCATCGGGCCGCTGAGCCAGTTCTTCATGCCCAGGACGCAGCCGGGCGCCCAGTTCCTCCCAAGGCCACCGTGGACCGCGCGGAGGCGTTAGCTTCGAGTCATGTGGATCGAGGACTACGCTCTCATCGGCGACATGCAGTCGGCGGCCCTGGTCGGCCGTAACGGCTCCATCGACTGGCTCTGCCTGCCGCGCTTCGACTCGCCCTCCTGCTTCGGGGCGCTGCTCGGCGACAAGAAGAACGGCCAGTGGTGGATCGGCCCCGCGCACGCCGAGCGGCCGCGCGCCACCCGGCGCCGCTACCGGGGCGAGACCCTCATCCTGGAGAGCGAGTGGGACACCCCGACCGGCACGGTCAGGGTGACCGACTTCATGCCCACCCGGCACACCAACCCCGACCTGGTGAGGATCGTGGAGGGCGTGTCCGGCACGGTGGAGATGGCCACCGAGATCCGCATCCGCTTCGACTACGGCCGCATCGTGCCCTGGGTGCGCCGCAGCGACGGCCTCCTGCAGGCCGTCGGCGGTCCCGACTCCGTGTGGCTGCACTCCCCCGTCGCGCTGGAGGGCAGCGACTACGCCCACCGGGCGAGGTTCGAGGTGTCCGAGGGCGACAGCATGGCGTTCGTCTTCACCTGGCACCCCTCGCACGAGCCGAGGCCCGTCGAGATCGACCCGTACGAGCAGCTGGCCGAGACCGAGTCGCTGTGGGCCGAATGGGTCCAGCAGTGCACCTACCAGGGTCCGTGGCGCGACGCCGTGGTCCGCTCGCTCATCACGCTCAAGGCCCTCACCTACGCCCCCACCGGCGGCATCGTCGCCGCCCCGACCACCTCGCTGCCCGAGGACCTCGGCGGCGTCCGCAACTGGGACTACCGCTACTGCTGGCTGCGCGACGCCACCATGACCCTGGACGCCCTGATCGGCGCCGGATACCTGGAGGAGGCGGGCGCGTGGCGCTCCTGGCTGCTGCGGGCCATCGCGGGCCGCGCCCAGGACCTGCAGATCATGTACGGCGTCGCCGGGGAGCGCAGGCTGACGGAGCTGGAGCTCGACTGGCTGCCCGGCTACGAGAACTCCCGGCCGGTCAGGATCGGCAACGGCGCGGTCGACCAGCTCCAGCTGGACGTCTACGGCGAGGTCATGAACTCCCTGCACCTGTCCCGCGTCTCGGGCCTCGAGGCGGACCACCGGGCGTGGACCCTGCAGTTCGAGCTGATCTCCTACGTCGAGGAGCACTGGGGCGACCCGGACGAGGGCCTGTGGGAGGTCCGCGGCCCGCGCCGGCACTTCGTCCACTCCAAGGTGATGTGCTGGGTCGCCGTCGACAGGGCCGTGAAGCAGGTGGAGGCCTTCGGCAAGCCCGCCCCGCTGACGCGCTGGAAGGACCTGCGCGACCGCATCCACGCCGAGATCTGCGACAAGGGCTTCGACCCGGTGCGCGGCACCTTCACCCAGTCGTACGGCTCGCAGGAGCTGGACGCGGCCCTGCTGCTGATCCCGATCGTCGGCTTCCTGCCGCCGGAGGACCCCCGCGTGGTCGGGACGGTGGAGGCGATCCAGCGCGAGCTGATGGTCGACGGCTTCGTGCTGCGCTACCCGGTCTCCCCCGCCAACGACGTGGACGGCCTGCCCGGCGGCGAGGGCGCGTTCCTGGCGTGCAGCTTCTGGCTGGCCGAGGCGCTGGCGATGATCGGCCGCAAGGACGAGGCCGTCGAGCTGTTCGAGCGCCTGCTGTCGCTCCGCAACGACGTCGGCCTGCTCGCCGAGGAGTACGACCCCCGCTACGGCCGGATGGTCGGCAACTTCCCGCAGGCGTTCAGCCACGTTCCGCTGATCCACACCGCCCGCGCGCTCAGCTGAGCCGGCGACATCCGAGCACTTCCAGCCTTATTTATCCCTTTTAGTCCGGATAAGTCATGAGTGCTGGGTGGCTTTTCGGAAATCCGCTAAGAAATCTGGGATTGGGCTGCAACAATCCGGTGCGATCGTGACTCTCATCCGATGTAACACCACCGGAAAGGATCGGACCAATGAGCGATTTCGATGTGAGCAGCACTGACCTGGTCGACTACGACGGCGACGGAGGCACCGACGCCCAGCTGATCGACATCGACGGCGACGGTCTCGCCGACGAGGAGCGCTACGACACCGACGGCGACGGCGTCACCGACGTCGTCTACCTCGACCACGACGGCGACGGCTACATCGACGAGACGCGGGTCGACCTGAACGGTGACGGGGTCGCCGACTACACCGAGACCGCGGGCCCCTTCCCGACCGTCTGAACCGTCTGATCGAAGAGACCGGCACGAGCCCGGGTGATCTCACCGGGGGGCCCGGATCCGGGTCACACGGGCGGCCGACGAGGAAGGCCTGCGATGAGGGACCGACGCGCGTTCCCCTCCCTGCTCCCGGCCCGGCCGGCGCCGACCGGCCGCGGCGCGGTGGCAGGGCTCGGAGGGGAGGCGGCCGGCACGCCGCCGGCACCGTCGCGCGACGGCGGCGTGCGCTCCCCGCGTCCCGGGTCGGCGGGGTCCGGCACGGTGGGAACACCGGCCGGCCGGGCCCGCGTGCCCGCCCGCGGGAGGACCTCGGGCGGCCGGGACGGTGACGCGTGACCGCCGGGCCCGCGGACCTGCTGCGCCGCCTGTGCGACACCACCGCGGCCAGGCTCTCCGGCGCGGAGCTGCGCGAGCGGGTGAGGCAGGTGCGCGCCGGCCTCGACGCGCCGCTGCGGGTCGCGGTGGCGGGCGCGGTGAGCAGCGGCAAGTCGACGCTGGTGAACGCGCTGCTCGGGCTGCCCGTCGCCCCGGTGGACGCGGGCGAGTGCACCTTCGTGGTCACCCAGTACGAGTACGGCGAGGACGACGGCCACATCACGGTCGAGCTCGCCGACGGCGGGGTGGCCCACTCCCGGCTGCTGCCGGGGCACCGGCTCCCCGCCGGGTTCGGCGTCGACGTGGCCGGGATCCGGCGCCTGCGGGTCACGCTGAACCTGCCGTCGCTGCGCACGATCACCATCGTCGACACCCCCGGCATGAACACGGTGACGGCCGCCAACGAGCGGGCGGCCAGGGGCATGCTGTTCGGCTCGGGCGACGAGGACGACCGCGCGCAGGCGATGATCTACGTGCTGCGCTACGTCCAGAAGTTCGACGACACCACCCTCGCCGAGTTCCGCGGGCTCACCGACGCCTGCGGCATGAGCTGCGTCAACACCCTCGCCGTGCTCGGCCAGGTCGACCGGCGCGGCGACGAGGGCGACCCGTGGCCGACCGCGAGGCGGCTCGCCGCCAAGGGCTACGCGGACCTGCGCACCTCCGTCTTCGACGTGGTCCCGGTGATCGGCCTGCTGGCCGAGACCGCGCGGGCCCGCCCGCTGGGCACCGAGGAGGCGGCGGCCCTGGCGGCGCTGGCCGGGCTCGACGAGGACGACCTGGAGGACTACCTCCTGGACCTGGACGACTTCCGCTCGGCGCCCGAGCTGCCCGTGGCGGCCGAGGTGCGGCACCGGCTGGTGGAGCGGCTGCACCGCTACGGCATCACCAGCGCGGTGGACGCGGTGCGCGCGGCGGGGACCGCCGACCCCGAGGCGCTCGCCGCCCACCTGCTGGAGCGTTCCGGCTACGCCTCGGCGGGCCGGGCCTCGACCGGCTCGGTGGCCGCGGGCATCGCCCACTTCGCCCGCCGCGCCGACCAGCTGAAGGCGCTCGACGCGCTGACCAGGCTGCGCGCGATCGCCCGCACGCCCGCGCTGGGTGCCGACCGCGCCACCCTGGACGCGCTGGCGGCCCAGCTCGACGAGAACCGGCCGATCGCGACCTCCCTGGGCGGCCTGCGGATCTTCACCGCCGCCGAGGCCCTCGGCCGCGGCACGCTCGTGCTGAACGAGGAGATGACCGCCGAGCTGCTGCGCCTGGCCCGCCACGACGAGCCCGCCGAGCAGCTCGGCCTGCCCCCGGGGGCCTCGCCCGCCGAGATCGCCGCCGCGGCCACGGCGGCGTCGATGCGCTGGCGCACCCTCGCCATGATGAGCGAGGGCAGGACCGGCGGGCAGCGGGCCAGGGACGTGCTGACCGTCCTGGAGGACCTCGTCTCGGCGGCGCTGGACGAGGTGGCCCCGCGGGAGGCGGCGCCGGGCGGGGCCGTACGGACCGGGAGAGCGTCCTCCGCCGGTGGCGGGGGCGGCGAACCGCTCCCCCCGGTCCGGATCGACCCCGCCGCGGTCGAGGCGCTGCGGGCCTCTCCCATGGTCCCCGCCGACGACCGGCGGGCGCTGGAGCTCCTGCTCGCCGGGTCCGAGCTGGCCACCCAGCTCGGGGCACCGCCCGGGGCGCCGCGCGCCGAGGTCGCGGGCTACGCCGCCGCCCTGAGCGCCCGGTTCCGCACCCTCACCCACCGGCCGCTCTCCCTGCGGCAGCGGCGGGCCGCCGAGACGCTGTGCGAGGCGTACGAGACCATCTGGGCGCACTACGGCGACGGTTCCTGAGACGGCACCCCCGCGGCACCCGACCATCCCCGACAGGAGAAAAGGCTCATGACGACCCCCGACCCGACCGGCCCCGTGGCCAGGCTGCTGCGCTACGCCAACGAGGTCCACGCGCTGGCCGGGCAGTGCGGCAGGAAGGACCTCGCGGAGGTGCTGGCCGCGTGCGCGGGCCGCTGGAAGGACGAGTGCACCGACATCGTGGTCGCCGGGGCGCAGAAGCGCGGCAAGAGCCGGTTGCTCAACACGCTGGTGGCCCACCCCGACCTGCTCCCCGTCGACGCCGACGTCGCCACCGACTGCTTCCTGTCGCTGCGGCGCGGCCCCCGGCTCGCCGCCGTCGTGCACCGAAGCACCGACGCGGGGCCGGTCCAGACGCCGATCACCGTCGAGTCGATCCCCGACTACGCCTCGATGCGCGGCGACGCGGGCAAGCGCCGCGACGTCGTCAGCGTGGACATCACCCTCGACAACCCGCTGCTCGACGGCCTGCGGCTGCTCGACACCCCCGGCGTGGACAGCCTGACGGTGGGCCACCGGCAGGTGACGGTGGCCATGCTGCAGCGGGCCGACGCGCTGCTGTTCACGCTCAGCGCGCAGGACCAGCCGGTGCTCAGGCACGAGCTGGAGTTCCTCGCCGAGGCCGCCGAACGGGTCCAGGCGATCGCGTTCGTCCTGACGAAGGTGGAGGACTCGGCCAACTGGCGCGCCCTGCTGGAGGAGAACAAGGCCCGGCTGAGGACCTTCGTCACCGAGGCGATCGCGGCGAGTCCCGGCAGGGCGGCGACGCTGGCCCCGCTCCTGGAGGCGCCGTGGATCCCGGTGAGCGCCAAGCTCGCCGAGGCCGCCGAGATCAAGCGGCGCGAGGGACGTACCGAACGCGCCGACACCCTGCGGGCGCGCAGCGGCATGGACGTGCTGGAACGGCACCTGCGCGGCTTCGCCGAGGGCAGGGACTCCGCGCGGGGCGCCACGGTGGTCGCCGCCGCGCTGTCGGTGCTGGGCTCGCTGGCGACCGGCGCGAAGGACGACGTCGCCGTGGGCTCCGGCGACGAGGGCGACGTCACCGCCCGGCTCGCCGAGGTGGACGCCGGCCTGGCGGAGCTCACCGAGCTGGCGGGACGCCGCAGGGCGGGCGCGGTGGCCAACACCTTCCTCGGGCGCGAGGTGGCGGGCATCGTCGCGGCGCGGGTGTCGGAGATCCGCCAGCCGTACGAGAACACGATCGCCACGCTGAAGAAGCAGGACCAGATCGACCGGTACATGGCGGAGCTGCCGGAGAGCGTGCAGCGCTCCCTGGAGGCGGCGTGGTCGCAGATCGTCTACGACGTGGAGAAACTCGCCAGGACCACGCTGGACGCCTTCGCCCGCGACCTCGGCCTCGACCCGGTCGACCTCGCCACCGGCGGCCGCACGATGCCCAACCTGACGCAGGTCCAGGTCAGGGGCGACATGGCCGCGGACGACCCGGGCGATGTGGACCTGATCCGGGACGTGCTGCCCTCGGCCTCGATCGGGCTGTCCCTGGGCGGCTTCGCCACGGCCCTGCTCGGCCCGGTGGGCTTCATCCTGGTCGCCCCGGCCATCGGGGCGGCCATCTTCATGGGGCGCCGCTCGATGGAGAAGGCGCAGCGCAGCCAGGCGGCGATCAGGGGGGCGCTGCGCGACCAGTTCTCGGTGATCGCCAGGGAGATGACGCTCGACCTGGAGCGGATGGTGGCGACCTGGCGGGTGGGCGTCGAGCAGACCGCGGACGAGAGCCTGGCACGACGCCGGAAGGAACTGGAGACCCGGCGGGCCGAGCTGAGGTCCGCCTCCGCCCGCTCGGCCGCCGACCGTCTCAAGGCTCGCAAGTCGGGCGAGGACCGCATCGCCGCGATCGGCACCCTCACCACTCGCGGCCAGGAACTCCGCGGGGAACTCGCCGCCGCGGTGGCCGCCCTGGGCGCGGAACGGCCGGCGCCCGCCGTGACGACCTGACCGGACGTCTCCCGGCGGGGGCCGTGAACGGTCAGAGCGGCAGGTGCACCAGGGTGGCGGGCCGGTCGCGGGTGGCGCCGGTCGCGTCGGCGGGGCGGTGCAGGCAGAGCAGTCCCGTGGGAACCCGGGCGACCGGCTCGAACGTCCCCGGCGTGCGGTGCACCTCCCGCGCCCCGCCGGGGGTGACGTGCAGCAGCCTGCTGCGGCCCGCGTCCTGCATGGTCATCCACATCGAGTCGCCGTCGGCGACGAACCTGGGACGCTCCCAGCGGTGCCGCGAGGTGAGGTGACCGGCCAGCGTCGCCGACTGCTTGCCCATCAGGAACTCCAGCGTCTGGGAGCGCTGGTCGAAGATCCCGACCGACCAGCCCCTGGCCGGGCTCACCTGGTCGACGCCGACCGCGTAGATCTGGCCGCCGGCCGGGAACCAGCGCAGCGCGCCGCCCCGGGGGCGCGGCATGACCAGCCTGGGCCTGCCGTCCGCGGTGTCGGCCTCCAGCCCCGCCGAGCCGGAGGTGAACCACCTGCCCCGGTGCAGGACCACCTGGTGCAGCCAGCTCCGTCCCGGCTCGCGCACCGTCGGGCGTACGACGCCGCCGGGGTCGACCAGGCACAGTACCTGCCACGGCCTGAAGTCCCGGTGCCGGTTCGGGGCCGCCGGCCTGTCGCCGCCGAACTGCCCGAGCACCACGGTGCAGCCCGGCGCGCCCACCGAGGACGACGGCTCGGTGCCGCTGGGGGCGTCCTGGTCGAGCAGCCGGCGCAGCCTGTTGTCCTCGTTGAGGAACCACCGGGCGTAGGGGCCCAGCTCGCGCGGCCGGGGGGCCTGGAAGGCGAGGGTCCCGGCCAGGTCGAGCTCGATCATGGCCAGGTGGCCGGTCTCCCCCCAGGGCAGGCCCATCGCGGTGTCGACCGGGACGGCCTGCCGGGGCTGGAAGAAGACCCACGCCGTACGGCCATGGGCGATCACGGTCGGGTCGCCCCACATCCGCAGCGGGTGGGTGGCACGGACGGCCAGGTCGGGGGTGAGGGTACGGACCAGCACCTGCGCGGGCCCCACCTGCTCCACGGCGACGACGCCCTCTCCGGACGCGGCCCACTCCACGAGCCTGCCGAAGCGGAGCTCCCGGTCGTGGCGTCCGCCGATCCCGTCGAGCCTGCGCAGGAGGTGGCCGTCGCCGAAGGCCTGGTGGACGAAGACCCGGCCCGCCTCGGCACGCGCCTCCAGCACGGCGTCCGTGACCTTCTCGATCCCCGGGACCGTGGGCCCGCCCGCAGCGCCCCCGGAGCCTCCGGAGCCCGCAGCGCCCGCAGCGCCCCCTGCGCCCCCGGCTCCCCCTGACGGGCCGGTGGGGGCCCGGTGGCCGCCGGTGGCGCCGTCCCCGGGACCGGTGAGCACCCGGCGGTCCCCGGCGGGCACCGGGTGGCCGCCGGTGGCGGGAGCCGGTCCCCGGCCGGGCTCGCGGTGCTCGACCTTGAGCTTCCAGGCCAGCTGCGCGGCGCCGTAGGCGACCACGATCTTCGGGTCGTCGTAGGTCCTGACCCGCTCGCCGAAGCGCTCGCGTACGGCCTTCTGGACCAGCGGCATCCTGCTGGGCCCGCCGGTCATGAACACCGCGGCCAGGTCGTCCGGCTCGACCCCCGCGCCGCGGATCGTCTCGTCGAGGATGTCGACCGTCCTGACGATCTCCTCGCCGATGAGGTCCTCCAGGTCGGCCCTGGTGATGTGCACGTCCTCGTTGATGCCCACCACGTAGTGGGAGGAGGTGTCGAACTTCGACAGCGTCTCCTTCGCCTCCCTGGCCATCTTGAGCAGGTCGGCGGCGTAGCTGACGTAGCGGCGCTCGGGATTGGTGGTCACCTGCTGCCACCAGTCGGCGTCGAGCCGCTCGATCTGGGCGCCGAGGAACGCGAACACCCGCTCGTCGAACCCCTCGCCGCCGATCTCGTCACTGCCTCCCGGCTCGCCGACGACCGCGAAGTCGCCGCCGTCCACGGTGAGCACGGCCGCGTCGAACGTGCCGCCTCCGAGGTCGTAGACGGCCAGCCGCGATCCGCCGGTCGCCCGCCCCGCGGACGCGAAGTAGCGGGCCGAGGCCACCGGCTCGTCGATGAGCGCGATCCGCACGCCGCTGACGACCTTCCTCGCCGCCGCCAGCAGTACCGCCTTGCGGTCGGCGCCCCAGGCCACCGGGTGGGTCAGCGCGACGCAGTCGGGCTCGGCGCCGTCGAACCGCCGCCGCCCCTCGCCGACGAACAGTTCGAGCAGCGCCGCCAGGGCGTCGGCCACGTCCACCGGGACGCCGCCGAGCAGCATCCGGCCCCGGCCGACGTAGCGCTTGGGGTTGCGCTCGACACGCTCGGGACTGATCGCGATGCCCCGCTGGGCGATCCTGCCCGCCACGAGCGTCCCCCGCTCGTCCAGCATGACGGCGGAGGGGATGCGCCGCTCTCCCTCGACCTCCAGGACGTCGAAGCGCCCTTCCGCCGCCATCACCCCGGCGGAGAAGCTCGTCCCCAGATCGACACCGAGGCACCACTGCGCCATGTCCACTCCTCTAGATCAGGACCCATCATCCCGCATCCGGCGACCACGGCCGGGGCGCGGGCGGGAGCGCCGGGACCGGTCCGGGGCCCGGCGCGCCGGTGATCGCGGGAATGGGCGCGGGAGCGTCCTCCTCGTCCCGCGCCCGCGCCGGCGCCGTCTCCACGGCTCACGATTCCGCCGTACGAGGACGGTGCCGCCCACGGGCCGCCCGGGGCGGGACACGGGTGCGACGACGGGTGGCGGGGGTGGCGAGGGGCGGCGGATCAGCCGCCGGTGGCGCCGTCGGGGCGGACGGCCAGGGCGGCGAGGACCCGCGCGAAGTCCGGCGGGGGCGCGACCACCAGCCGGGTCTGCCCGTCCTGGCTGACCAGGTCGGCCCTGATCAGGGAGAGGCGGCCGCCGTGCCACCAGTAGACCTGCGGGCTGAGGGCGCCGGCGCGCCTGTCGAACTCCCGCTGGGCGAACAGCCGCAGCCGCTCGATCGCGCGGACCACGCCGATGCCCTCGACCGGGTGGACGATCAGCGTCGCCGGGTCGGGCAGGGCGACGAGAACCCCGTCGGAGGGGACCGGCAGGTAGTCGCCCAGCCTGCGCAGGTGGGCGGCGGCGCCCTCGGTGGGACCGGTCAGCCTGCGGACCGCCACGCCGCCGAGGTCACCCTCCGTGACCGAGAGCCGTTCCTCCCGGTTGGTGTTGTCCAGGGCCAGGTCGAGCGCCTGGCCCGCGGTGATCGGCCAGCAGCCGACCTCCTCGGGGCGGACCGTGCGCCCGGCGGAGGCGTCGCCGACGGTGAGCACCTCGACCAGGTCGGCGGTGAGGTGGCGCCCGACCACGCGGGCCGGGTCGAGGTCGTCGTCGAGCTGGATGCGGGTCCGCAGCATCGGGCGCACCTGCTCCAGGTCGCAGGCGTCGAACGGCTCGTCCGCCGTGGCCAGGGTGTGGGACAGGTGCTCGGAGACGAGGACGGGCCAGTCCTCGCGGGAGCGCCGGAGCGCCTCGGCGCGCAGCCCGGTGAGCCGTACCACGACCCGTCGCGGGCCGGTGAGCGTCAGGGTCGCGCCGCCGGGATCGAAGGCGCATGCATAGCCGAGATTGTCGGCGACCAGGGCGAGCAGGGAGTCGAGATCGACCTCTTCGACCGGACGCGGCGGCGTCTCGGTTCGCCGGTTACGGTGCCGCCGGAACAATCTCACGCGTGCGCCCCCTCTGCCGGTTTCCTCCTAGGTTCGCACCTAGAGTGCCTGGTCGGCGCCCCCTGTTGAGTAGGTCAGAGAGCACGATTTTGCATCAATAGCACCAAGTGCCCCGAGCAATACAGAAAACTGTGGCTTTCCATGCCCTATCGGAAGCCCCCCGACAACCGGTACGCCGAGCGGCGCGAGCAGCTCCTCCAGCACCGGGTAGGGATCGCCGCAGCCGACCCAGGACCCCAGGACGAACCCGGCGGCCCCGTCGAGCGACCCCGCCTGCAGCAGCTGGGTGAGCATCCTGTCGATCCGGTACGGCGCCTCGGTGACGTCCTCCAGCAGCACGATCCGGCCCCGCGCCGACAGCGCGTACGGCGTGCCGCAGAGCGCGGCCAGCAGGCTGAGGTTACCGCCGGTGACCGGCGCCGTGACGTCGCCGGGAACGATCACCCGGTCGCCGGTGATCGCCGGCGGGGCTCCGGCGAGGGCGGCCGTGAAGTTCTCGAAGGTGCGCGGCTCGGGCCCCTCGGGATCGCTGATCGTGGAGCAGGCCGGCATCGGCCCGAACCAGGAGGCGACGCCCAGCTCCACGGCGAACGCGCTGTGCAGGGCGGTGACGTCGCTGGAGCCGACCAGCGCCTTGGGGCCGGCGGCCCGCATGGCGTCCCAGTCGAGGTGGCCGAGGAGGCGGGTGGCGCCGTAGCCGCCGCGGGCGCAGAACACCGCGCTCACCGCGGGATCGCACCAGGCGTCCTGCAGATCGGCGGCGCGGCCGGCGTCCGGGCCCGCCAGGTAGCGATCTCTGTCGAGGACGTGGGCACCGACGACGACCTTCAGCCCGAGCCCTTCCAGGACGCGGATGCCGCGCGCCAGCCGCTCGGAATCGGGAGGCCCGGACGGGGCGACCACCGCCACCGTGTCGCCCGGGCGGGGCGGGGGCGGGACCGGTATCCCGGCAGCCGGTTCGTTCACTCCGCAAACGGTGCCACACTGGGCTTTCATATGCGACCTCCGCCCCACATCCTGGTGGTCAACGGCATCAAGGTCCGCAGGCCGGTGTTCGTGCTCGCCGCCCCGCACTCCGGCGCGGATCTGCTGGCCCGCGCCCTGAAACGCTCCCCCGGATTCCACGTCACCATGGGGCGGGCGGCGGTGGCGCACGTCGTCTACGCCTTCGCCCGGCGGCCCTCGATCGCGGGACGGGGCATGGGCGCGACCCGCGTGCTCCGCGACGCCATGGCCGAGTCCTGGCAGATCGTCCCGGGCGCCTGCCAGGAGTGCCCGGCCACGTGCCGGGAGGCGGGCGGCGTGACCGGGGCGGGGCCCTGCGTGGCCTCGGGTTCCGTGGCCCGCTTCGGCGACGCCAGCCCCGACCTCCTCTACAGCGCCTCGGTGCTGCTGCAGGCCTTCCCCGACGCCCGTTTCGTCCAGCTCATCAGGGACGGCCGCGACGTGGCCGCCGACATGCTGGCCGACCCCGCCTCCCTGACGTGGTTCAAGCCGGCCATGCTGAGCGACGAGACGGAGTTCCCCAACCCGTTCCTCGGCGTCAACTCCGGCGAGCACCGCGAGCGCTGGAAGGCGATGCCCACGGCGGGCAAGTGCGCGCTGCGCTGGCGCAGCGCGGTGCGGCTGTCGGCCTCGCTCCACCAGGAGCTGCCCCGGGAGCAGTTGCTGACCCTGCGCTACGAGGACCTGGTCTCCTCCCCCGCCCAGGCCCTGGACGGGCTCTCCCGCTTCCTGGAGACCCGGGTCCCCAAGATCGCCCTGCTGGGCCCGAGCGTGCCGAAGGTCGGCGTCTGGCGCACCCGCCTGCGCGGCCAGGACTCCGAGCTGGTGGCCAAGGTCGCCCGCGAGGAGCTCACCCGCCTGGGCTACGCCACCTCGTCCTGACGCCGGTCCGCGCCACCGTCCGGGCTCCTCGGGGCCCCTTCACGAGGTCTCGCCGGGGGACGCGGGGTCACCAGCTCGCGATCTCGAACGTCGCACCGGGCCGGATGTCCCCCCGCGGGGCGGGCCTGCCGGCCGCGGCGGCCGTGGAACCGGCGCCGGCCCGCAGCGTGACCAGGATCGTCTCCCAGGTGCCGTCCGCCGACCACCGGCGGTGCCGGTTGTAGACGGTCTTCCAGTTGCCGTACGTCTCCGGCAGCTTGCGCCAGGGGCAGCCGGTCCTGGTGCGGAAGAACACCCCGTCGATGATCGTGCGGTGATCGGCCCACCGGTTTCCCCGCCGGGCGTGAGCGGGCAGCAACGGCGCCAGCCGTCCCCACTCGTCGTCGGTCAGGTCATCGCGTTTCAACCGGTCGTCCACGTCCCCATGATCTAACACCATTCGCCCCGGAAGATCCACTCGCGGGCGCGCCGCCGGGCGTCAGGAGGTGTGGGTCAGCTTCTCGGTCGTAAACGACCGAGCTTGCAGCTCCTGGCCGTCGATGGGTTCGACGGTTCAGGCCGCGTCGTCGGCAGCGTGACTCACTGCCCAGCCCGCCACACCGCGCGAGGCGATGTTGCGGGCCGCGTTGACATCGGCGTGCTCAGCGAAACCGCACGACGTACAAAAGAAGGTCGCCTGATCGGGCCGGTTGTTCTTGTCCACGTGCCCGCAGCAGGAACAGGCCTGCGAGGTGTAGGCCGCCTCGACGTGCACCACGGCGACGCCCTGACGGGCGGCCTTGTAGGCGATGAAGCTCCCCAACTGGTGGAAGCTCCACGAGTGCAGTGTGACCCGCTGGGGCTTGCGAAGCCGTACCCGCTCACGGATACCCCGGAGGTCTTCCAGGGCGATCCCGCATCCGGTGCGTTCTGCCTCGGTCACGATCTGCTTGGCGATGGTGTGGTTGGTGTTGGCGGCGAAGCGGGCCTCGGCCCGGCGGCGCTGCTTCAGCAGCCGCTTGGCGGACTTGGTCTGCTTGGCCTGCAGGCGACGGCGCAGCTCGCGGTGGCGATGGCGGACCGCGTTCACGCCCTTACCGCTGTGGCGAGTCCCGCCGCTGGTGGTCGCGAGGTTGACGATCCCCAGATCCACCCCCACAAATCCGTTCGGAACGGTGAGCGGCCGGTCGGGGAGGTCGCAGGTGGCGATCAGAAACCACATCCCGTCGCGCGTGAGCAGGTCCGACTCGCCCCGCCGATACGCGGCAAGGGTCGTGATCTGCTCGGCGGACCCGGTGAACGCCACCCCCCGCAACCGCCCGGTGATCGTCCAGATGCTCACGGTGCGCGCGTCGAGCTGCCAGGACAGGCAGCGGTCGTCGAACGGCTGCGCCGCGCCGGGGCGAAAAACGATCGGTTTGGACTGCGCGCGCAGGCGGCGCGGTGACCCTGGTGCTCCCAGGTTCCCGGCGCGGACGTTGGCGCGCAGCGTGGCGTAGGCGTGAGCGACCTTCTTGATCACATGCTGGGCGGCCTGCGCTCCCAGCCCGGCGGCCTTCAGCTCACCGTAGGTGATCTTACGCAGCGCGTACTCGCGTCCGACGCCGCCGGCGAACGCCGCCGCAGAGACCAGGTTCGCGGCCTTGTTGACCGCGCGCAGGGTCGCCTCCAGCGCCGCCGCCTGCTCAGGCGTCGGCAGGAGTCTCACCTGCACCACCAGCTTCACCCCGCCACCATGACGTTCGGCCCATATCCGCGACCTGAGAACCCGACTCCAGCATTCACCCGGGGGCGAACCATTGTCCGCGCACCGTTGTTTGTGCGCTGTACGCGCGTTTGGTTTTCACACCCAGGTATCGGCCCGGGGTCTTCACCGACGAACCACTGCGCCGCTGCGAAGGAATCATGATCGAGGTGTGCGACAGCTTCGGCGCCCAGCTCGTCGCCTTCAACGGCGAGCACGGCCATGTCTACCCGCTCGTCCACTACCGGCCCAAGGTCGCCCTGTAGACCCTGGTCAATTTCCTCAAGGGCGTCTCGGCCCGCTTGCTGCGCGAGGAGTACTCCGCTCACGTCTGCACGTACCTGCCGGGCGGCCATTTCTGGTCGCCGTCCTTCTTCGCCGCCTCCTATGGCGGCGCAACCTTGAGCATCATCAAGGAAGTACATCGAAGACCAGAAACGCCCAGACCAACGACGGGGCGTTCACAACCCCGGGACCGGAAAGCGATTCCTCCCGGGCGTGAACGCCCAGGATCCTTGCTACGTAACGCTGAACTGGGTCCGGTAGAGCTCGGCGTAGACCGCCCCCCTGGCCAGCAGCTCCTCGTGGCGGCCCCGCTCGACCACCCGGCCGTCCTGGACCACCAGGATCTGGTCGGCCTCGCGGATCGTGGACAGCCGGTGGGCGATGACCAGCGAGGTGCGCCCGGCCAGCGCGACCTTCAGCGCCTGCTGGACGGCGGCCTCGGACTCGGAGTCGAGGTGCGCGGTGGCCTCGTCGAGGACGACCACGCGGGGCGCCTTGAGCAGCAGCCTCGCCAGGGCCAGCCGCTGCTTCTCGCCACCGGACAGCCGGTGGCCGCGGTCGCCCACCACGGTCTCCAGGCCCTCGGGGAGGTCCAGGACCAGGTCGGAGATCTGGGCGGCGCGCAGGGCGTCCCAGATCTCCTCGTCGGTGGCCTCGGGCCTGGCGTAGCGGAGGTTGGCCCCGATGGTGTCGTGGAACAGGTGGGCGTCCTGCATGACGACTCCCACGGTGTCGCGCAGGGAGGCCAGGGTGGCGTCGCGCACGTCCAGGCCGTTGACGCGGACCGCGCCCTCGCCGGCGTCGTAGAGACGGGAGACCAGGCCGGTGATGGTGGTCTTCCCCGCGCCCGAGGGGCCGACCAGGGCGACCATCTCGCCGGGGCGGGCGGTGAAGGTGACGCCGCGCAGCACCTCGTGGCCCGGCCCGGTGTCGGGGCGGGCCACCGCCTCCAGCGAGGCCAGCGACACCTCCGAGGCCGACGGGTATCTGAACCGGACGTCGTCGAACTCCACGGAGGCCGGGCCCTCGGGGACGGGCCGGGCGCCGGGCCTCTCGGCGATCATGGGCTGCAGGTCGAGGACCTCGAAGACCCGGTCGAAGCTCACCAGCGCGGTCATCACGTCCACGTGCACGTTCGACAGGCTCGTCAGGGGGCCGTACAGGCGCATCAGGAGGGCGGCGAGCGCCACCAGGGTGCCGAGCTCGAAGACGTCGGAGACGGCCAGCACACCGCCCACGCCGTACACCAGGGCGGTGGCCAGCGCGGCGACCAGGCCGAGCGCGACGCGGAAGACCGTCCCGTACATGCCGACGGTGACGCCGACGTCGCGCACCCGCCCCGCCCTGTCGCCGAAGGCCGCGGTCTCGTCGTCCGGGCGGCCGTACAGCTTGGCGACCATGGCCCCGGCGACGTTGAACCGCTCGGTCATCATGGTGCTCATCTCGGCGTCGAGCTCCATCTGCTCGCGGGTGAGCCCGGACATCTTCCTGCCGACCCACTTCGCCGGGAAGATGAAGATCGGCAGCAGCACGAGGGCGACGACGGTGATCTGCCAGGAGAGCACCAGCATGGCGCCGAGCACCAGCACCAGCATGACCACGTTGGCCACGACCGACGACAGGGTGCTGGTCAGGGCGCGCTGGGCGCCGATGACGTCGGTGTTGAGCCGGGAGACCAGGGCGCCGGTCTGGGTGCGGGTGAAGAAGGCCACCGGCATGCGCTGGACGTGGTCGAAGACCTCGGTGCGCAGGTTGTAGATGAGGCCCTCGCCGATCCGCGCGGAGAACCAGCGCTGGGCCAGGGTGAGCGCCCCGTCGGCGACCGCCAGGCCCGCGATGACCAGCGCGAGGAGAATCACCACGTCCTGGCGCTTGGCGATGATGCCGTCGTCGATGATCGCCTTCATCAGCAGCGGGTTGGCGATCACGATGACCGAGCCGACCACGACCAGCGCGAGGAAGGCGGCGATGTGCCGCGAGAAGGGCTGTGCGTAGCGGGCGATGCGTCTGACCGTGCCCGGCGCCAGACGCTGCTTGGTCACCGACCTGTCCCGCCGGAACGAGAACATCGCCTGGGGGCCGAGACCCCCGCCCATCATCGCCATACGGCCTCCTCTCCCGATGCGAGCACCGGGAGAGGCACGATCATTCCCCTGTCAGCTTCGGGCGAACACCGCCGGGGGGCCACCGGGACGGACCCTGCGACGGTCTTGCGCGAACCGCGTGCCACGAGCGGGACGGCCTACCCGAACAGCGCCTTGACGCGCCCCGCCTGCTCGCGCGCCTCGGCCGCGCACTGCTCCTCCAGCGTGCGCCCCGAAGCACCCTGAAGCAGCCGCTTGGTCGCCGTCGCGGCGTCGCGGTTGGTCGCCAGCAGCGCGTCGGTCAGGTCGCGTACGGCCTGCGTCAGCTCCTGTGGCGCGACGACCAGCTCGGCCAGGCCGATCCTCGCCGCCTCCTGCGCCCCCACGACGCGGGCGGTCAGGCAGATCTCGATGGCCCTGGACAGGCCCACCAGGTCGACCAGCGGCTTGGTGCCGGTCAGGTCCGGGACCAGCCCGAGGGCCGGCTCCTTCATGCACAGTTTGGCGTCGTCCGCCAGGACCCGCAGGTCACAGGCGAGCGCCAGTTGGAACCCCGCACCGACCGCGTGGCCCTGAACGGCTGCCACGGAGACGATGTCGGGACGCCTCAGCCAGAGGAAACCCCGTTGGGCCCGCGCCACCCGCTCGGCGAAATCCACTTCGCCGAGTGTCGCGGAGGACGCGAACGACCCCTGCCCGGGAACCCCCTCCGGGGTGAACATCCTCAGATCGATCCCCGCCGAGAAGGACGGCCCCTCACCTCTGATCACGACGACCCTCACCTGCTGCGGCAGGCCGTCACCGATATGAGCCAGAGCCGACCAGGTAGCGAACGTCTGGGCGTTCCGCTTCTCCGGACGGTCCAGCGTGATCGTCGCGATCTCGCCGTCCACCTCATAGCGCAGACCGACCTCCTCGAGAGAGATCTCCTCCGCACTCCCCCCGAACGCCACTTCCGCCATCGCCTGTTCTCCCACCTTCGGTGTCCGCCTCGCCCGAGCCTATCGATTCCCCAGAATGAGGTTCTACAGGTTCGGGCGGGGACGGCTTCAGAGTGGGGGACGAGCGGCTGCGGTCGCGCGTTCCGAGGCGGGGTCAGCGCTTGGACTTGCCTCGGGTGGCGCCACCGCGCCCGCGCAGAGTCACGCCGGACTCGCTCAGGATGCGGTGGATGAACCCGTACGACCTGCCGGTCGAAGCGGCCAGGGCGCGGATGCTTTCACCCGCGCTGTAGCGCTTCTTGAGATCGGAGGCCAGTTTTTCACGATCGGCCCCGGTAACCCGGGTGCCCTTCTTCAGAGTCTCGGCCACGAGTACCTCCTGTAGTGCCAGACTTCCGCAGCGTTACACACGCCATGATCAGTCATTTCAGCGAGATCGGCTACCTACTCCACGGGAAAAGATCCGTACCCGCTCAAATTAAGATCAGGCAAGTGCCACAAGATCGGAAAATTCGTCGCTCCACGCGTCTTCAACTCCGTCAGGCAGCAAGATCACCCTATCGGGTCGTAGAGCCTCTACAGCACCCTCATCATGCGTGACAAGCACAATCGCCCCAGAATAGGACGTTAGCGCCGAAAGAACTTGTTCCCGGCTGGCCGGATCGAGGTTGTTCGTGGGCTCGTCCAGGAGGAGGACGTTGGCCGCGGACAGCACCAGCGTGGCCAGGGCCAGCCGCGTCTTCTCCCCGCCCGACAGCACGCCCGCGGGCTTGTCCACGTCGTCGCCGGTGAACAGGAACGAGCCCAGGACCTTGCGCAGCTCCACGTCGGGCAGCTCTCCCCCGGCCGAGCGCATGTTCTCCAGCACGGTCCGCTCGGGGTCGATCGTCTCGTGCTCCTGCGCGTAGTAGCCGAGCTTGAGCCCGTGGCCCGGCTTGACGGCGCCGGTGTCGGGCTCCTCGATGCCGCCCAGGATGCGCAGGAGAGTGGTCTTCCCCGCGCCGTTCAGGCCCAGGATGACGACCCTGCTCCCCCTGTCGACGGCGGCGTCGACGTCGGTGAAGACCTCCAGGGAACCGTACGACTTCGACAGCCCCTCCGCCATGATCGGGGTGCGCCCGCACGGGGCGGGCTGGGGGAAGCGCAGCTTGGCGACCTTGTCGCTGCGCCGCTCCACCTCCAGGCCGGACAGCAGGCGCTCGGCGCGGCGCTGCATGTCCTGCGCGGCCTTGGCCTTGGTGGCCTTGGCGCGCATCTTGTCGGCCTGCGACATCAGGGCCGAGGCCTGCTTCTCGGCGTTGGCGCGCTCGCGCCTCCTGCGCTTCTCGTCGGTCTCGCGCTGGGCCAGATAGGCCTTCCAGCCGACGTTGTAGGTGTCGATCACCGCGCGGTTGGCGTCGAGGTGCAGGACGCGGTTTACCGTCGCTTCAAGAAGCGTGACGTCGTGGCTAATAATGATCAAGCCGCCCTGGTGAGATCGTAAAAAATCACGAAGCCACCCGATTGAGTCCGCATCTAGGTGGTTTGTCGGCTCGTCAAGAAGGAGAGTCTCCGCCCCGCTGAAGAGGATCCTGGCCAGTTCCACCCGCCTGCGCTGCCCTCCGGAGAGGGTCTCCAGCGGCTGGCCGAGCACCCGGTCGGGCAACCCCAGGCTGGAGGCGATGGAGGCGGCCTCCGACTCGGCGGCGTACCCGCCCAGGACGTGCAGCCGGTCCTCCAGGCGCCCGTAGGCACGGACCGCGCGGTCCCTGGTGCGGTCGTCGGCCGAGGACATGCCGGCCTCGGCCTCGCGTAGCTCGCGCAGCACCTGGTCGAGCCCCCGGGCCGAGAGGATGCGGTCGCGGGCGAGCACGTGCAGGTCGCCGGTGCGCGGGTCCTGCGGCAGGTAGCCGACCTCGCCGCTGATGGAGACCGTGCCCGAGGCGGCCGACCCCTCTCCCGCGAGCACGCGGGTCAGCGTGGTCTTCCCGGCTCCGTTCCGGCCGACGAGCCCGATCTTGTCACCGGGGTTCACCCGGAAGGACGCACCCTCGATGAGCAGCCGGGCCCCGGCCCGCAATTCGATGTCAGAAGCTACGATCATGGTTGGAGAACACTCCCAGCAGGAAATACACAGGCTCACTTCACTGTGGCCGAACCCGCCGCGCCCTGTGTCTCCCGGCTCTCGGCTCGGCCGTCTCGCCTTCATCGGGACGACGGTCAATCGGGAGTGCGCATACCGATCAGTGTACGGCGCGACACCGAGCGGGTTCTCCATGATTTGACGAGCCCCGCCCGCCCGGGACCCGCGGACGCGGGCGCCCGCCACGCGAACCCCGGCCGCACAGGCCCCTCCGCACGGAGGCGCTCACGCGGGCGCCCGCCACGCGAACCCCGGCCGCACAGGCCCTTCCGCACGGGACCCGCTCACCCGCGACCCGGTCATCCCGGATCGCTCACCCTGATGCGGACCGCGCGGAACTGGGCGGGGGTGTCCTTGAGGACCACCAGCCGCGGGTCGGGGACCGTCAGGAAGGGCTCGGTCTCCAGCGCGAAGACCGGCGCGAGCCTGCGGTCGGGCCGCAGCGCGTCGACCGCGCGCCGGTCGCCGCCCAGCACGACCGCCTCCAGCTCGCCCACGTGCGGGCCCAGGACGCGCAGCGCCACCTCGGCCGCCGCCTCGTGCGCCTGGTCGACCTGCTTCTCCCTGCGCCGGGCGAAGCGCCGCTGCGACCAGCCGCCCGCCGCGCTGCGCCCGTGGACCTGCCGCGAGCCCACCTTGGAGGAGAGCAGCTCCTCCCCCTGGAAGATCCCCGCCGCGTGGCCGCCCAGCCGTACCAGCAGCACGCCGATCCTGCGCTCGGTGCGCACGTGGGTGACCAGCCGCGCCATCGGGCCGCCCCCCGAGGAGGTCAGCGGCGGGAACGGCACCTGGCACTCGGCGACCGCGCCGTCCGCGCCTTCGAGGCGTACGACGGAGGCCGAGGCCGTCACGCTCGGCGGGCCGTGCCGGTCGACGAAGCCGTCGATCCAGCGGTTCAGGCGCTCGGGCGCCACGGAGACCCAGCGGCCTCCCCCCTTGGCCGGTCGCGACGTCATGGAACGCGACACTACCGGCTGACCTCGCCGGACACACGATCTCACTGGTCAAGTCCAACGAATGGCGAAATATCGGTGAACATCACAGTGCGTTACTTCTGTGACGGTAGAGAATGCCCCATGCTCGGAATGTGACGACCAGAGCGCAAACCGTCCCGCAGGCCTCCGCGGGAGGCGCGGGTGTCACGCCTGTCGTCGATCTCGACACCGGGGGCGTCATCGCCTTCCAGGCGGACGGCGGGGGACGCGGGAACATCTCCTCCACCGTCCAGACGGTGCGCGACGTCGCCGCGAGCGAGATCCTGCTCCCCCTGGTGCTCACCCTGCCGACGGCCGCGGTGATCGGTGGCTCGGCCGCGCTCGCACCGCTGCACGAGGCCCTGCGCGCGTCAGGCCGGCGGCCCCGCGAGGTGATCCTCACCATACGAGGCGACTTCGCCCAGTTCGAGCGCCGCTCCCTGCTCACCGGCCTGGACGGCCTGCGCGCCATCGGCTACCTCGTCGCGGTCGGCGACCTGGGCACCGGGCACGTCCCGCTGGACCTGCTCGCCGACGCGGCACCGTACCTGGCGGTGATCTCGCGGGACCTGATCGACCAGGTGCCCGGCGACCCGCGCCGGGCCGCGATCGGGGAGGGCCTGGCACGGGTCGCCCGGGGAACGGGGGCGCACGTGCTGGCCCCGGGGGTGCGGGACGAGGCGCAACTCGCCGTGATCCGCGGCTGGGGGGTGCGGCTGGCCCAGGGCCCGCTGCTGATCCCCGGCCCGTCGGGACGGGTGCACGTGCCGCTCCCGGTCGTCGAACAGGAACCCTCGCGGCTCCTGCTCGGCCCCCGCGTCCACGAGTTCCTGCTGCCCGCGGTGACCCTCCCCTACGAGGCCACCGCCGAGGCCGTGATCGACGCCTTCGGCAGCGAGCCGTCCATCACCAGCGTGATCCTCGTCGACGAGTACCAGCGCCCCAGGGGCAGCCTCGACCGCAGCCGCTTCCTGCTGTCGATCGCCGGGCGCTTCGGTCACGCCCTGCACGGCAAGAAGGCCGCCGGGCGGCTGGCCGACCCCGCGCGCACGGTCCCCAAGACCACCCCCGCCATAGCGGCCATGCAGGTCGCGGGCCGCGACGCCGAGCGTGTCTACGACGACCTGGTCGTCACCGACGAGGTCGGCCGCTGCATGGGCGTCGTCCGGGTCGCCGACCTGATCCGCCAGGTGGCGGCCATGCAGCACTGAGGGCTCCTTCGCCCACCGGCCCTGCCTGCCGGCCCTGCCCGCCGGCTCCACCCGTTGACCCTCCGGCTCCATCCGCCGGCGCGACGGGCCGCCTCACCGTGCCGGGCGCCCTCGCCTTTACGTTGTAGATTCGAATATCCGCCACGCCGGCCCCGGCCCCCTTGGCAGGCGCGCATGATCACGGTAGGAAGGGCACAGGGGCGGGACGACGACGAGGGGCACGGAATGGACGATCGCGGACCTCGGGTCGGGCGGCGGGGGCTGCTCGGGGCGGGACTCCTGGCCGGGGCCGGGGCCGCGCTGTCCGGCTGCACCCCCGGCGACACGCCCGCCGCCCCGGCTCCTTCGCAGTCTCCGCCGTTCGACCCCGCCAGCTGGGAGTCGGTGCGGGCCCAGTTCCCGCTCGACCCCTCCTACGCGCAGTTCGCCGCCTACGTCCTCGCCTCCCACCCGGCCCAGGTGCGGCGGGCGATCGAGGAGCACCGGCGCGGCCTCGACACCGACACCGACGCCTACCTGCACGGCGAGGACAGGGAGGGGAAGGTGCGCGAGGCCGCCGCGGCCTACCTGGGCGCCGACGCCCCCGACGTCGCCCTCACCGACAGCACCACGATGGGCCTGGGCCTGCTCTACAGCGGCATGCGGCTGCTGCCCGGCCAGGACGTGCTCACCACCGAGCACGACTTCTTCGCCACCTACGAGAGCCTGCGGCTGCTCGCCGCCAGGACCGGCGCCAAGGTCCGCAGGGTCGGCCTGTACGACGACCCGGCCAAGGCCTCCGCCGACGAGATCGTCTCCCGGCTGAAGGCCGCGCTCACGCCGAGGACCCGGGTGGTGGCGATCACCTGGGTGCACTCGGGCACCGGGGTGCGGATGCCGGTCAGGGCGATCGCCGACATGGTCGCCGAGGCCAACCGCTCCAGGGACGCCGAGGACCGGGCGCTGCTGTGCGTGGACGGGGTGCACGGTTTCGGCGCGATGGCCGACGGGGTGGAGGAGCTGGGCTGCGACTTCCTGGCCAGCGGCACCCACAAGTGGCTGTTCGGCCCCCGGGGCACCGGCGTCCTGTGGGGCCGGGGGCAGGCCTGGCGCGCGCTGCTGCCGGTGATCGCGAGCTTCTCCAACGTGACCGTCGACCCGGGGACCGGCGACGAGCCGTACGGCCCCGGCGGGCTGCTGAACACCCCCGGCGGCTATCACAGCTTCGAGCACCGCTGGGCGCTGAGCGAGGCGTTCGCCTTCCACCGGGCGATCGGCAAGGAGCGGGTGGCGGCCAGGATCACCGAGCAGGCCACCCGGCTCAAGGAGGGGCTCGCGGGCCTGCCCAACGTGCGGCTGATCACCCCGGTCTCCGCCGAGCTGTCGGCCGGGCTGGTCTGCTGCGCGGTCGACGGCGTGGACGCCCCCACCGCGGTGGGCAGGCTCCGCCGCGACCACCGGATCGTCACCAGCGCGACCCCGTACCAGGACGTCTACCTGCGCTTCGGCACCGGGATCGTCACCACCCCCGAACAGGTGGACCAGGCGGTGAAGGCCGTCGCCGCCCTCAGGTGACGTATGGTACGAGTTAGGTTTACCTAACTTGGACCCCCACGGAGTGACACATGGCAGACGAGAAGGCCGAGCGCCGCACGCCGAAGGTGACGACCGGCCTGGTCCGGCGAGTCGAGCGGCTCACCCCCCACATGATCCGGGTGGTGCTCGGCGGAGAGGGTCTCGCCGGTTTCCGCGCGGACGAGTACACCGACCACTACGTCAAGCTGCTGTTCGCCCCGGCCGGGGTGAGCTACCCCCGGCCGTTCGACATGGAGGCGATCCGCCGCGACCTGCCCCGCGACCAGTGGCCCACCACCCGCACCTACACCGTCCGCCGCTGGGACGCCGAGGCGGGCGAGCTGACGATCGACTTCGTCCACCACGGCGACAGCGGCCTCGCGGGGCCGTGGGCCGACCGGGTCCGGCCGGGCGAGGAGGTCCACTTCTTCGGCCCCGGCGGCGCGTACGCGCCCGACCCCGAGGCCGGCTGGCACCTGTTGGCGGGAGACGAGAGCGCGCTGCCCGCCATCGCCGTCGCCCTGGAGAACCTCCCCGCCGGGGCACCGGCCTGGGCCTTCATCGAGGTCGAGGGCCCCGAGGAGGAGCAGAAGATCGAATCCCCCGGTGACGCGCGGATCGTCTGGCTGCACCGCGGAAGCTCCCCGTACGGCGAGCTGCTGGTCAGAGCGGTCCGCGAGCTCGACTTCCCCGACGGCGACGTGCACGCCTTCGTCCACGGCGAGGCGGGCTTCGTCCGCGACCTCAGGCGCCACCTGCGCGCCGAGCGCGGCATCCCCCTGGCGAGACTCTCCATCTCGGGCTACTGGCGCCTGGGCCGCGACGACGAGGCCTGGCGCTCCTCCAAGCGCGAGTGGAACGAGCAGATCGAGGCCGAGGAGGCCGCGGCGCTCTCCTCCTGACCGCGCGTTCACCGGGCGCACCGGCCCCGTGACACCCGGCGGCGAGCCGCCCCGGCGCCACGGGAACACGGGGCAGGACCGCCGGGGCGCCCGGCGGTTACGGGCCGGGGCGGCAGGCGAGGGCGCGGCTCAGAGGCGGCAGGCGAAGATGGCGGTCACCAGGATGGCCTTGGCCCCCATCTCCCACAGCTGGTCCATGATCTGCTGGTGCCCCTTGCGCGGGACCATGGCCCGGACCGCGACCCAGCCCTCCCGGTGCAGCGGGGAGACCGTCGGCCCCTCCATACCGGGGGTGAGGGCGATGGCCTCCTCGATCCGCTCGGCGCGGATGTCGTAGTCCATCATCACGTAGTCGCGCGCCACCAGCACGCCCTGCAGGCGGCGGATGAGCTGCCGCAGGCCCGGGGTCTCCTCGGTGCCGATCCCCTTGATCAGCACCCCCTCGGAGCGGGTGATCGGCTCGCCGAACACCTCCAGGCCGATGTTGCGCAACGTGGTGCCGGTCTCCACGACGTCGGCCACGGCGTCGGCCACGCCCAGCCGGATGGCGGTCTCGACCGCGCCGTCCAGCTTGATCACCCGGGCCTCGACGCCCTGCTCGGCGAGGTAGGCCTCCAGCAGGCCCGCGTAGGCGGTGGCGACGCGCCTGCCCTTGAGGTCGGCGACGGAGTCGAAGTCGCCGGGGTTGGCGGCGAAGCGGAAGGTGGAGCGGCCGAAGCCGAGCGGGATGATCTCCTCGACCCGCGCCCCGGAGTCGTGGAGCATGTCGCGGCCGGTGATCCCGGCGTCCAGGGTGCCCTCGCCGACGTAGACGGCGATGTCCTTGGGCCGCAGGAAGAACAGCTCGCAGGAGTTCTCGGGGTCGGCGACCACGAGCTCCTTGCTGTCCTTGCGGACGCGGTATCCGGCTTCCTTGAGGATCGTCTGGGCACCCTCGGTGAGGGCGCCCTTGTTGGGTACGGCGAGACGCAGCATGGCGGGCTTCCTTACAGGTGGACGGGATTGCCTACGAGGGCCGGAGCCGGGCGCACCGGCTCACAGATGCTTGTAGACCTCGTCCAGTCCGATCCCCTTGGCGATCATGAGGACCTGCACGTGGTAGAGGAGCTGGGAGATCTCCTCGGCCGCCCGCTCGTTCGACTCGTGCTCGGCCGCCATCCAGCTCTCGGCGGCCTCCTCCACGACCTTCTTGCCGATGGCATGGACCCCGGCGTCCAGCGCGGCCACGGTGCCCGAGCCCTCGGGCCGGGTGCGCGCCTTGTCGGACAGCTCGGCGTACAGCTCTTCGAAGGTCTTCATGATCTCTCTCGGCGTCGTCGGATGTGCCCGTCAAGCCTAACGGGCCATCGGCCCCCGGCGTGTGCAGGTCCACGCTCTGGGACGCGCGCCGCCCGGTCGTCGTCCCCTTTCCCCTGGATTCCCCCGCACAGCCGGAAACCTCCCCGGGGCGCTCAGTCGTTGACGCAGCGCAGCACCGGGCGGGTGACGAGGGCCGCGGGATCGGGCGAGCCGGTGACGTGCAGGGTGACGCTCTCGCCGGGCAGCAGGGTGATGAGCATGTCGTCGACCGAGGAGGCCGGGTCGAGGCGGTCGGGGAACAGGGCCAGGTCGCGCAGGAGGGTGCGGGCGGTGACGGTGACGTCCAGGCCGCCGCCCTCCGCCTCGGCCACCTCGGTGTCGTAGGCGGCGGCGGGGAAGGCGACGCGGGTGTCCTCGGCGAAGAAGTGGAGCGCGCGGTGCCCGTCCAGCCGTACGGACAGCAGCTCGGCCGACGGGTCTCCCGGGACGGCCACCGGGTCCGGGAGCGGCACGCTCGTCACCGAGCGGGGTGCCACGTCGACCCGGATGCTCTCCTTGGCCAGCGGTTCCCCGCCCAGGGCGAGCCGCTGGAGTTCCAGCTCGCCCGTCCACGGTTCCGGGCCGTCGTTGACCACGGCCACGGCGCCGCCCTGGACGCTCAGGAGACGGTCGGCGTAGACGCGGCGCAGCGCGTACCACAGCGGCTTGCGACGGCCGCGGCCGTCGACGGCCGACCAGGAGGTGACCGGCCAGCAGTCGTTGAGCTGCCAGACGATGGTGCCGGCGCAGTAGGGGGCCAGGGCGCGGAAGCGCTCGATGCCGAAGGCGACAGCCCTGGCCTGGTTGAGCTGGGTCAGGTAGTGCCAGTCGTCGTAGGTCTCCGGTGCCGGCAGGTGCTCGCCCAGGCCGCGCAGGAGCTTGGCGTTGCCCTCGTGGGCCTTCTGGTGGTGCAGCACCAGGGGCGCGTCGGGGGCCAGCTCGCCGCTGACGGCGTCGCGCAGCGTGGTGTGGGCGGGTGGGCCCTGGAAGCCGAACTCGGCGACGAAGCGGGGGGTGTAGGTGGCGTAGTGGGTGTAGTCCTCGCGGTTCCACACGTCCCAGATGTGGGTGGTGCCGTGGGCGGGGGCGTTGGGCGGCAGGCCGGGGTGGCCGGAGTACGGGCTGCCCGGCCAGTAGGGGCGGGTGGGGTCGAGCTCGGCCGCCAGGGCCGGGAACAGCCCGTGGTAGAAGCCCGCGCCCCAGGTGCGCCCGTCCAGCTCGTCCTGCCAGCCCCAGTCGGCGTGGCCTTCGAGGTTCTCGTTGTTGCCGCACCACAGCGCCAGGGAGGGGCGCCAGGACAGCCGGGTGAGGTTCTCGCGGACCTCGGCCTCGACCTCGGTGGCGAAGGGTTCCTCCTCGGGGTAGGCGGCGCAGGCGAAGGGGAGGTCCTGCCAGACGAGCAGGCCGAGCTCGTCGGCCAGGTCGTAGAAGTCCTCGCTCTCGTACAGGCCGCCGCCCCAGACGCGCAGCAGGTTGACGTTCGCGTCCAGGGCCTGTTCGAAGCGTCCGGCCAGGCGTTCGCGGGTGACGCGGGCCGGGAAGCAGTCGTCGGGGATCCAGTTGACGCCGCGCACGAACACCGGGGTGTCGTTGACGACGACGGTGAAGCCCTCGCCGGTCCGGTCCAGGCGCACGTCGCGGAAGCCGATCCGCCGCGTCCAGGTGTCCCCGTCGCCCGGTCCGGACAGGTCCACGGTGAGCTCGTAGCGGTCCTGGGCGCCGTATCCGCGCGGCCACCACCGCCGGGGCCCGGGCACCCGCACCTCCAGGACGGCCTCGCGCTCGCCGGGGGCCAGCACCGCCTCCGCCACCACCCCGGCCACCCTCGCGGTCACGGTGAGGGGCTCGGCCGATGTGTCGCCGGCGCGCTCGACGGTGACGTGCGCCTCGACCCGCCCGCCGGATCCGTCGGTGCTCACCAGCGGCCGCACCGACGCGATCCTGGCCCCGCTCCACGAGTGCAGCCCGATGGGCCGCCAGATGCCGGAGGTGACCACGGCCGGGCCCCAGTCCCAGCCGAAGTTGCAGGCCATCTTGCGGATGAACTGGTAGGGCGCCTCGTAGCTGCCGGGCCGGTCGCCCAGCTCGGCCCTGCGCGCCTCGGCGTACTCCACCGGGGAGGCGAAGCGCACCCGCAGCGTGTTCTCGCCCTCGCGCAGCAGCTCCCGTACGGGGAAGCGGTAGGAGCGGTGCTGGTTGGCCGTGGTGGCGACCTCGACGCCGTTGAGCTCGACGGTGGCGACGGTGTCCAGGCCCTCGCAGACCAGGTCGGCGCGGTCGTGCCCGTCGGCGTGCCAGGCGAAGACCGTCTCGTACTCCCAGCCGGAGCGGCCTATCCAGGTCAGCCGGTTCTCGTTGTCGTCCAGGTACGGGTCCTCGATGAGCCCGGCGGCCAGCAGGTCGGTGTGCACGCACCCCGGAACCGTGGCCGGGACGCGGGAGATGTCCCCGCCCACCTGGTGAAGGGTCCAGCCGTCGTGTAGCGCCCTCAATTCACACTCCCCATGGATGCGGTGTCGCCCCGCCGGACGAGATGGCCCGGTTCGGCCTCCACCAGTGTGGAGGGCCCTTCCCGCACGTCTTCTGCGGGGGCGGCCGGCTCGCCGTCCCACCGGGCGGTGAGCCTGGGCACCGACGACAGCAGCCTGGCCGTGTACGGGTGGAGGGGGTTGCCGAACACCATGTCGGTGGGACCGGACTCGACCACCTGTCCCCGGTACAGGACCACGGCCCGCTCGCTGATGTAGTTGCCCAGCGACAGGTCGTGGGTGACGAACAGCACCCCGAGGCCGCGCGACTTCAGGTCGGCGAGCAGGTTGAGGACGTCGATCCTGGTGGACGCGTCGAGCATGCTGGTGATCTCGTCGGCGACGAGGTACCGCAGGTCGAGCAGGAGCGCCCTGGCGATCAGCAGGCGCTGCAGCTGGCCGCCGCTGAGCTGGTGCGGGTAGCGGCCCAGGATCTGCCCGGGATCGAGGCCGACGTCCTTGAGGGAGGTGTCGATCCTGCCGTCCCACTCGGAGGCGGCGACGCCGGGGAAGTACTCATTCTTGATCATCTGCAGCACCCGGTCGGCCTTGAAGATCGGGTTGTAGCAGCTGAACGGGTCCTGGAACACGCCCTGCACGTGCCGGTAGTAGGCCTTGCCCGGCCTGGCGGGGGCGCCGTCGAGGGTGATCGCGCCCTTCGTCGGGCGGATCAGCCCGAGGACGGTCTTGCCGAGGGTCGTCTTGCCGCTGCCGCTCTCGCCGATGAGGGAGACCACCTCCCCCGGCGCCAGGTCCAGGCTCACGTCGTCGACGGCGGTGAGGGTCGCGGTGCCGAAGGCACCCACCCTGTAGGTCTTGGTGACCCCTTCGATTCTCAGCATCGTCCGAAATCCTCCGGGTCAGGCCTTCCAGCAGGCGACGTGGTGGCCGGTGTAGGTCTTGGTGACCCCTTCGATTCTCAGCATCGTCCGAAATCCTTCGGGTCAGGCCTTCCAGCAGGCGACGTGGTGGCCGGGGGCGACCTCGACCGGCGGGGGGTCCTCCGCGCACCTGTCGAAGGCGAGCGGGCAGCGGTCCCTGAACCGGCAGCCGGAGGGCGGGTCGAGCAGCGAGGGAGGCCTTCCGGGGATGCCCGACAGCCTGCGCTCGGCGTGGCGGACGCCGACCTCGGGCAGCGAGGAGATCAGCATCCGCGTGTACGGGTGGCGCGGCTCGTTGACGATCACCCCTGCCGGAGCCTTCTCGGCCAGCCGCCCCGCGTACATGACCATGATCGTGTCGGCGATCTGGTAGGTCAGCGAGATGTCGTGGGTGATGAAGATCATGCTGCGCACGAAACCCCGGTCCCTGAACTCCACCAGGGTCCTGGCCACGGCCTTCTGGGTTGACACGTCGAGCGCGGAGGTGATCTCGTCGGCGATGAGCAGGGACGGGTCGAGCAGGGTGGAGACGACCATCACCATCCGCTGCTTCATCCCGCCCGACAGCTCGATCGGGTAGCGGTCCAGGACGTCGCGCGGCAGCTCGACCAGGTCGAGGCGGCGTTCCAGCTCGGCGACGTCGAGGCGCTCGCCCCGGGAGGCGAGCAGTTCGGCGACCATCCGGCCGATCCTGCGGGTGGGGTTCAGCGCGCTCATGGAGTACTGCGGGATGAGGGAGACCCGCTTGAAGCGGAAGGGGTTCATCCGGCGGTCGTCGCCGATCGGCAGCTCCTCGCCGTCCAGCTCCGCTCCGCCCCCGGCCAGCCGCATCCGGCCGTCCATCCTGATGAGGCTCTTGCCGAGGGTCGTCTTGCCGCAGCCGGACTCGCCCGCCAGGCCGAGGATCTCGCCGTCGCCGACGTCGAAGCCGACGCCGTCGAGCGCCCGCACCTCGCCGCGCATGGTCCGGTAGTGGACCCGCAGGTCCTTCACACGCAGAGTCATTCACAGCTCCCGCAGTTTCGGGTTGAACACCTCGTCGAGGCCGACGTTCATCACGTAGAGGGCGCCGACGATGGCGGTGATCCCGGCCCCGGGCGGGACGAACCACCACCACATGCCCAGGTGAAGGGCGCTCCAGCGGGCCGCGTTGTTGAGCATCAGGCCGAGCGAGACGCCCTCGCTGGGACCGAGGCCGATGAAGTCGAGCGAGGCGGCGATCAGGATCGACCCGCCGAACAGCAGGATGAAGGTCATGAAGAGGTACGAGCTCATGTTGGGCGCGATCTCCCTGGCGATGATCTTCCAGGTGCGCACCCCGCTGAGCCGGGCCAGGTCCACGAAGTCGCGCGAGCGCAGCGAGAACGTCTGGGCCCTGATGGCCCTGGCCGCCCAGGGCCAGGAGGTGAGCCCGATGAAGAGCGCCTGCACGCCGACGCTGCGGACCCCGAGGTAGGCGTTGACGATCAGCAGCACCGCGAGCGCGGGCAGGACCAGGACGATGTTGGTGAGCATGTTCAGCACCTCGTCGACCAGCCCGCCCCGGTATCCGGCGGTGAAGCCGACCGCCATGCCGATGATCGCGGCCAGCCCGCCGCCGAGCACCCCCACCTGGAAGGTGAGGCTCAGGCCGTAGACGAACTGGGCGAAGATGTCCTGGCCGAACATGGTGGTGCCGAACCAGTGCTCGGCCGAGGGCGGCGAGGCGGGGGTGGCGACGTAGGCGTTCGGGTCGCCCCCGGCGATCACGGGGGCGGCGACGGCCAGGACGAGCAGCGGGACCAGCACGACCAGTCCCGCCAGGAGCTTTCCGTTGCGCAGCGCGAAGTACAGGCCCTCGCGGCGCCTCGCGGGCACGGCCGCCGTCACGGCGGCCTCCCGGTCCGGCCGCGGGTCCGCGGGTACGGCGGTCACGCGGCCTCCCCTCCCATCCCGGTCCTGGTACGGGGGTCGACCAGGACGTAGACGATGTCGATGATGAAGTTGGCGATCAGCACGCCCACGACGATGAACAGGAAGGCCCCCTGCAGCAGGAAGAAGTCCTGGTTCTGGATCGCCTTGAGGATCAGGTGGCCCAGTCCCGGATAGGAGAAGACGATCTCGGTGACCAGGGCCCCGGCCACGAGCACGCCGAGTTGCAGGGCCAGGCCGGTGATCTGCGGCAGGACCGCGTTCCTGAACGCGTAGCGCCGGATGAGCCGTCGCGACGCCCCGAGCGAGGACAGGTAGGTCGAGTAGTCGGCCTCCAGCTCATAGATGATCATGTTGCGCATGCCGATCGCCCAGCCGCCGAACGCGACGAGGAAGAGCGAGACGAACGGCAGGAACCAGTGCAGCGCCAGGTTCCCGAGGAACTCCCACGACCAGTTGGGCCGCATGGAGAAGCTGTAGCCGCCGGAGACGGGGAAGATCCCCGCCACCACGCCCAGCCCCCAGGCCATCAGGATGGCCAGCCACATGTAGGGCGTGGCGGTGAGCACGTACCCGATCGGCAGGGCCGCGTTGTCCAGCCACTTGCGCCTGGCCGCGAAGGCGCCGAACCGGTTGCCCGCCCACCAGCTGAGCAGGATGGACGGGATGAGCAGCGCCAGCGTGTACGGCACCGCCCGCACGATGACGTCGGTCACCGGGGTGGGGAACAGCCAGATGCTGGTGCCCAGGTCGCCCCGGAACAGCGCGGCCCAGAAGTTGGCGTACTGCTCCCAGAGCGGCAGGTCGAGCCCGAACAGGTTCGTGTAGTGGGCCCGCATCGCCTCCACGGCGGCGGGCTGTGACACGTTGGCCCTGGCCAGCATGCTCTGGACCGGGTCTCCGGGCATGAAGCGCGGGATCATCCAGTTGATCGTGACGGCCACGAGGAAGGTGAGCCCGTACACGAGCAGCTTCCGGCCGAAATAGCGTCGCACGCGATCCTCCAGAATCGGCGGGGTGAGCCCCTCCCCGCGCGGCCCCGCGGGTCCCGGCGGGTCCCGGCCGAGGTGGAGGCCGGGCGGGAGTCCGGGCGGGACGTCCGGGGGCGCGAGGGAGGGGGTGAGGATCGCCGGATCAGCCGCCGGCGGGCTTCAGCTCGGTCAGGGTCAGCACCCCGCCCAGCTCCAGCCAGTTGCGCCACATGGTCGGCGGGGTCTTGGGGGTGCCCGAGGCCGAGGACGGCCAGTTGGTCCAGACCGCGTTGCTGGTCTGCGCCCACAGGCCGTTGTACCAGAGGGGGATCACCGGCAGGTCGTCCAGCTGGATCTTCTGGATCTCCGAGGCGACCTGCTTCATTCCCTCGGCGTCGTCGACCTTCTTGCCGTCGAGGTCCTGGACCAGGTCCCAGACCTTCTTGTTCTCGTAGCGGCCGAAGTTGACGGTGTTCTGCTGCTTGTTGATCGGCAGCCGGAACATGTAGTCGTAGTACATCCAGGGGGTGTTGGAAAGCTGCCGCTCGTTGTTGAGCAGCAGGTCGAACTTGCCGGACGTGCGCTGGTCGACCAGCGCGTTGTAGTCGGGGAACTCGGGGGTGAGGTCGATCCCGGCCGCCTTGGCGCCCTCGGCGATGACCCGGCTCGCCTCCATCCAGTCGGTCCACCCGGCCGGGACGATGAGCTTCAGCGAGGCCTTGGAGCCGTCCTTGTTCTCCACGAACCCGTCGCCGTCGCCGTCCTTGTACCCGGCGTCGGCCAGGAGCTTCTTCGCCTTCGCGGTGTCGAACGCGAAGCCCTTATCGCTCACCACGGCCTGGTCGACGTACTTGTCCCACTGTGGCAGCAGGCCGGTGGGGCCGGCCGCCTTGACGAGGTTGCCGTAGACGCCCTCGACGATCTTCTTGGTGTCGACGGAGTTGGCGAGCGCCTTGCGGAAGGCGGGGTCGTCCATCGGCTTCTTCGTGGTGTTGGGCACCAGGAACGCGGTGTTGGCCGAGAGCATGTACGGCGGTTCGGGGTAGTAGGTCTGGACGCCGAAGTTGCCCTTGACGAGGTTGGCCACCCCGGGCAGGAAGTTGTTGCTGAGGTCCAGGCCCTTCTGCAGCAGCAGGCCCATCGCGACCTCGTTGCTGGAGTTGACGATGTCGACGACGTACTTGGGCTTGACCTCCTTGCCCAGCGCGGCGGTGGCCCACCAGCCGTCACGCTTGACCCAGGCCATCCGGTCCTGGTCGTGGCTGTGGTAGGCGTAGGGCCCGGTGCCGACCGGCTTCTCGTTGACGCCGTTCAGCACCTCCTCCTCGGAGAGACCTTCCCAGATGTGCTTGGGGACGATCGCGTTGGCGTAGACCCAGTTGGCCCACTGCTGGTAGTTGGCCTTGGAGAAGGTGAACCTGACCGTGCCCGCGTCGACCGCCTCGACCTTCTCCAGCCAGTCCCACAGGTTGGCGTAGGGGATGGTCTTCATCTTGCCGAGCTCGACCGTGAAGACCACGTCGTCGGCGGTGAAGGGCTTGCCGTCGGCCCAGGTGACCCCCTGCCTGAGCTTGAGGTCGTAGGTCTTGTCGTCCGTCCAGGTGCCGCTCTCGGCCAGCCAGGGGGTGAACTTGTCCGTCTGGGGGTCGTACAGGAACAGGGTCTCGTAGACGAGTCCCTTGGTGCCGGTGGCCGAGTCCCAGGTCCGCAGCGGGTTCCAGTTGGCCGGGGGACCCCACTGGGTGCCGCTGGTGTACAGGGTCTCGTTGCGGGGGAACGCGGCGTTCGCGTCGCCCGCCCCGCCCGCTCCGGCCGGCGGGGCCGCTCCGCCGGAACCCTGCGGCGCCGCGCTCGGAGCGGACGGCGTGGTGGACCCGCCGGTGCACCCCGCCGCGGCCATGCAGGCCACGCAGGCCGCCGCCCCGAGGATCGCGAACCTTCGTCGAATCCGCATCGACAGTCTCCTCTCCAGCATGGGAGCGCTCCCAACCGATTTAAACGCGACCGCATGCGCTTGCTGAACCGGATAAGTAACGCGACCGTAAAGTCAATGTGTCTGCACTGTCAATAGGCGACTAGACCGGTTCAGTTACAATCACCGCAGCCGGGAGGGGGTCGGCCCCCTGGCAGGGGACCGACCCGCGAGGCCGCGTCACGGCCCCGTCACGGCCCCGTCACGGCTTGGTCAGGGTGACGAGCAGCGCGGGGTGGTCGGTGTACCTCATGGAGATGACGTCGGTGCGCTCGAAGCCCATGCTCGCCGCGAAGACGTGCTGCACGTCCCCGTCCCCCTTCCTGAAGAAGGGAGCGGAGTTGCAGTTCTGGACGTTCTGCCCGAACAGCGGCGCGTACCTCATGTTGAAGTCACCGGCCAGGAAGGTCGGCCTGGTGGCGGCGCCCCGGTCGCGCAACATGGCGATGGCAGCCTTGCACTGCGCCATGGCGACGCTCCCCGTGGTCGACAGGTGGGTGGTGCAACCGGTGAGGTCGGGGAACTCGGCGCACACGTAGACGCGCCTCTCGCTCCCGCCGTCCTGGGTGGCGTAGACGCCGGAGAAGTTCGTCGCCCCGGTGGCGCGGAAGATCAGCCCGTTGCCGTACTCGTCCCCGTTGACGCAGCGCACCGGCGTGCCGTCGGGCCGCAGCGCCGGGGCGAACGCCTGGTGGCCGTTCCCCATCGAGGGGGCCAGCTGGGCCAGGTCGTCGCGGCAGATCTCGTTGAGCGTGACGGCCTGCGGCTGCCTGGCGCCGATGATGTCGCGCGCCTCCTGGATGACGTCGGCCCCGTTGAAGCAGGAGGTGTTGACGCCGCTGTGGCAGAGGTTGAGCTGCAGGACGCGGTAACTCTGCGCGGCGGACGCAGAGGACGCGGAGGAGGGAACGGCGGACGCAGAGGACGCGGAGAAGGGAACGGCGGACGCGGAGGAGGGAACGGCGGACGCGGAGGAGGGAACGGCGGACGCAGAGGAGGGAACGGCGGACGCAGAGGGAACGGCGGCGACGGTCCCGGCCGTGGCCGTCAGGACGACGAGGGAAAGGCGAGCGAGAACACGGAGGCTGGACCACAAAAGGCGCATTTATCCTCTTATCTCGGAGATCCCGGACGCATCAATTGATCACGCGGGCAGCCCGGCGGAGAGTGCCCGGCCCCCAGGGCATTCGAAGCTGAACGGAAATAGCGGGATATACAGCCATGATGACGACTGAATCTAGATCGTCAACCACGGGATCCGGCGGCCACCGGCATCGACCTCGGTCCCCGCTGTCCCGATCAACCTCGATCGCCGCTGTCCCGATCAACCTCGATCGCCGCTGTCCCGATCGACCTCGATCGCCGCTGTCCCGCCGGCCGCCCGGGAGGTCCGGCCAGGGCGACCCGCCGCCGGCGAGCGGGCACCGGCCGGGCACCGGCGCGGCGCGGTCGCGGTGGCGGTCGCGAGAGGTCCCGGGCAACGCCGAAGGGCCGGTACGGCGGATGCCGTACCGGCCCTTCAGGGTGTCGCGGTAGGACCTTCGGGCCCTACGAGGTGATCAGCGTGATCAGCGGCCGTAGCGGCTGCCGCCGCTGCGCGGGGCGGAGCCGCGGCCGTCGGCGCGGAACTCCCCGCCGCGGAAGCCGCCGCCCTGGCGCTCGCCGCGGAACGGCTCGCGCTCGCCCGCGGGACGCTCGGAACGGTAACCGCCGCCGGCCGGGGCCGGACGGTCGGCGCGGAACGGCTCGCGCCGCTCGCCACCGCGGTAGCCACCGGTGGGACGCTCGGAGCGGAAGCCGCCGCCCGACGGGCGCTCGGAACGGTAACCGCCGCCGGCCGGGCGCTCGGAGCGGTACTGGCCGCCACCGGAGGCACCGCCGCCGCGGTTGTCGTCGCCGAAGGAACGCTCGCGGGGCTGCTGGCCCTCGCCGGCGCCGTGGGCGGGACGGTCGGAGCGGAAGCGGCGCGGGCCACGCCCGCCGCCGCCGTTGCCGCCGAAGCCGCCGCGGCCCTGACGCTGCTTGGCGGCCGGCGCCGAGGGCTCCCAGACCGGGATCGGCTCGCCGGTGGGCGTACGCGCGCCGGCGACCTCTCCCAGGCGCGGGTGGCCCGGGGTGGCCTTGATGCGGAACGGCTTGATGCCCGCGCGGCGGGTCATCGAGTCGGTGGAGCGGCGCTCGTTGGGGAGCACCAGCGTCATGACGGTGCCCTTCTCCCCGGCGCGGGCCGTACGGCCACCGCGGTGCAGGTAGCTCTTGTGGTCCTGGGGCGGGTCGACGTGCAGCACGAGGCTGATGTTGTCGACGTGGATGCCGCGGGCCGCGACGTCCGTGCAGACCAGGACGTTGATCGTGCCTTCCTTGAACTCGGCCAGGATGCGGGTGCGCTGGTTCTGGCGCTTGCCGCCGTGCAGGCCGCCGGCCCGGATGCCGACCTGGGCGAGCTGCTTGCACAGCCGGTCGACCCCGTGCTGGGTGCGCACGAAGATGATGGTCCGGCCCTCGCGGTTGGCGATCTCGGCGGTCACCGGGAACTTGTCGTCGCGGTGCACCTCCAGCACGTGGTGCTCCATGGTGTCGACCGAGGAGGCGGCCGGGGCCATCGAGTGGGTCACCGGGTTGGTGAGGAAGCGGCGGACGAGCTTGTCGACGTCGCCGTCGAGGGTGGCGGAGAACAGCAGGCGCTGGCTGTCGGCCGGGGTCTGCTGCAGGATCGCGCTGACGACCGGGAAGAAGCCGAGGTCGCACATGTGGTCGGCCTCGTCGAGGATCGTCACCTGGACCTCGTCCAGCATGCACTCGCCCTGCTGCATGAGGTCGGTCAGGCGGCCGGGGGTGGCCACGACGACCTCGACGCCGCGGCGCAGCGCCTCGATCTGGCGGCCCATGGACATGCCGCCGACGACGGTCTTCATCCGCAGCGACAGACCGCGGCCGAGCGGCTCGAGCGCGTCGGTCACCTGCATGGCGAGCTCGCGGGTCGGGACCAGGACGACGGCCAGCGGGTGGCCGGGACGGGCCTTGGCGCCGGCGATGCGGGTCATCATGGGCAGGCCGAAGGCGAGCGTCTTGCCGGAGCCGGTCTGGCCGCGGCCGAGAACGTCGTGACCGGCGAGAATGTCGGGGATCGTGGCCCGCTGGATGGGGAAGGGACTGTCGATGCCCGAACGGGAGAGACCGGTCACCAGCGGCTTCGGCAGACCGAGGAGAGTGAACTCGGACACGCCTGCGGGGGCCTGGGAGATCTCGGTGATGTCGGTGATTTCGGGCAGAACAGCGTCAAGCATGGTCACGAAGACTCGTGCCTTTCGATAGAAGAACGGGGCACGTCACTTCTGCGAAAGGACGAGCCTGGAACGCACGGCCTGAGGCCGCGCTGGATCAACGCCCACATGGGGGCGGTAGTGCGGTGCAAGTCGAGGCGCACCGCACGGGGCGGGTCTAGCTTACCCGCACGCAGTCAAACCACGATCAAGCATACCCGGCGTTCGCAGTGCCGGGTTCGGTCGGGGCGTCCGGCATCGGCCGGTCGCTTGTCCGTCGGTTGGAGTCAACACTCCTGGCCGGGCTTTTCTTCCCGGCCTCGGAAATCCTCTCACACAATTGGGTACGGCCCGAACCCCGGGGGGTGCGAGCCGTACCGGAAACCACTTCTCAGACGTTGAAACCCAGCATCCGGAGCTGCTCGCGTCCCTCGTCGGTGATCTTGTCCGGGCCCCACGGCGGCAGCCACACCCAGTTGATCTTCACGTCGGAGACCATGCCCTCCAGGGCCGAGTGCGCCTGGTCCTCGATGACGTCGGTCAGCGGGCAGGCCGCGCTGGTCAGCGTCATGTCGATGGTGGCGACCGGCAGGGTGACACCCTCGCCGCCCTCGCCGCCCTGCTCGGCGGCGTCCAGGTGGAGCCCGTAGATCAGGCCCAGGTCGACGACGTTGATGCCGAGCTCGGGGTCCACGACGTCCTTGAGAGCCTCCATGACCTCGTCATGGGTGGTGTCCCCGTCGTACGCCGTGGTGGGGGTCTCTACAGCCTTGCTCATTTGGTGCTCCTCACGACCGCGTCCTTGTAGGCCATCCACGCCAGTAGCGCGCACTTCACCCGGGCGGGGAACTTGGCGACCCCGGCGAAGGCGACGGCGTCGCCCAGCACGTCCTCGTCCGCCTCCACCTTTCCCCTGCCCTGCATGAGCCGGGTGAACTCGTCCACGACGCCGAGGGTGTCGTCGACGGTCGAGCCGGTGGCCAGCTCGTGCAGCACGGAGGCCGCGGCCTGGCTGATGGAACAGCCCTGCCCGTCGTAGGAGACGTCCTCGACCTTGCCGCCGTCGCCCAGCTTCACGCGCATGGTGATCTCGTCACCACACGTCGGGTTCACGTGGTGGACCTCGGCGTCGTACGGGTCGCGAAGCCCCCTCCCCTGCGGGTGCTTGTAGTGCTCCAGGATCAGCTCCTGGTACATGGACTCGGCGATCATAGGGCCGTGCTCACCTTCTCGTTCGCTGCGCCGTACGCTCGCGCGTCGCCGGGCGCCGTGCGGCGGGCGTCCGCCGCCCGCCGTCCGCCCGCTCGCCGGCTCGACTGCTCGGGCATGGCTAGGCGAACACCTTCCGCACGTGGTGGAGGCCGCGGACCAGGGCGTCGATCTCGGCCGGTGTGTTGTAGAGGTAGAAGGACGCCCGCGTGGTCGCGGGAATCCCGAATCTCAGATGGAGCGGGCGGGCGCAGTGGTGCCCCACGCGCACGGCTACCCCGAAGTTGTCATCCAGGATCTGCCCGACGTCGTGCGGGTGAATCCCCTCCAGGGTGAACGAGACCGTGCCGCCCCGGTCCTCGAGGTCCAGCGGGCCGATCACCCGCAGCCCCGGGATCTCCCCCAGGGCGTCGAGCGCGTACGCCGTGAGCTCGCGCTCGTGGCGCGTGACGGCGTCCATCCCGATCTCGGACAGGTAGTCGATGGCGGCACCGAGGCCGATGGCCTCGACGATGGGCGGGGTGCCCGCCTCGAACTTGTGCGGCGCGGGCGCGTAGGTCGAGTGGTCCATCCAGACCGCCTCGATCATCTCGCCGCCGCCCAGGAACGGGGGCATCGCCTCGAGCAGCTCGCCGCGGCCCCACAGCACGCCGATCCCCGACGGGCCGAGGACCTTGTGGCCGGTGAAGGCGAGGAAGTCGACCCCCAGCGCGGCCACGTCCACCTTCCGGTGGGGCACCGACTGGGAGGCGTCGAGCATCATCAGCGCGCCGACCTCGCGGACCCTGGCGAGCACCGGGGCGACCGGGTTGACCGTGCCCAGCACGTTCGACTGGTGCGCGATCGAGACGATCTTCGTACGCTCGTTGACGAGCTCGCCGAGGTTGGACAGGTCCAGGCGGCCGGAGTCGGTGACGGAGAACCACCGCAGCGTCGCGCCGGTGCGCTGCGCGAGCATCTGCCAGGGCACGATGTTGGAGTGGTGCTCCATCTCGGAGATGACGATCTCGTCGCCCGGGCCGAGCCGGAAGCGGGGGTCGGTGCCGATGGGGTTGCCGAAGGCGTACGCCACCAGGTTGAGCGCCTCGGAGGCGTTCTTGGTGAAGACGACCTCGTCGCGGCCGGGCGCGCCGATGAAGGCGGCGACCTTGTCGCGGGCGTCCTCGTACGCCTCGGTGGACTCCGCGCCCAGCACGTGCATGGCGCGGCCGACGTTGCTGTAGTGCATCGCCATGTGCTCGCGCATCACCTCGACCACCTGGGTCGGCTTCTGCGAGGAGTTGCCCGAGTCGAGGTAGATGAGCGGCCTGCCGCCGGGAAGCTCGCGGGACAGGACCGGGAAGTCCTTCCTGATCCTCTCCACGTCAAGGCCGTTGTCCATCAGGCCGACGCCTTCGTGTAGGCCTCGTAGCCCTCCGCCTCGAGCTTCTCGGCGAGCTCGGGGCCGCCCTGCTCCACGATCCGCCCGGCGGAGAAGACATGGACGAAGTCCGGCTTCACGTAGCGCAGGATGCGGGTGTAGTGGGTGATGAGCAGCACGCCGGTCTCGTCGGAGCGGAAGCGGTTGATGCCCTCGGAGACCACGCGCAGCGCGTCGACGTCGAGGCCGGAGTCGGTCTCGTCGAGGACGGCGATCTTCGGCTTGAGGAGCTCCAGCTGGAGGATCTCGTGGCGCTTCTTCTCGCCGCCGGAGAAGCCCTCGTTGACGTTGCGCTGGGCGAAGGCCGCGTCGATGGACAGCGCGTCCATGCCGGACTTGAGGTCCTTGGCGAACTCGCGGAGCTTGGGGGCCTCGCCGCGGATGGAGGTGACGGCGGTGCGCAGGAAGTTGGAGACGCTGACGCCGGGGACCTCGACCGGGTACTGCATGGCGAGGAACAGGCCGGCGCGGGCGCGCTCGTCGACCGTGAGCTCCAGCAGGTCGACCCCGTCGAGCAGGACCTGGCCACTGGTGATCGTGTACTTGGGGTGGCCGGCGATCGCGTACGCGAGCGTGGACTTGCCCGAGCCGTTGGGGCCCATGATGGCGTGGGTCTCGCCGGCTCGCACGGTCAGGTTGACGCCGCGCAGGATCTCCTTGTCGGCGACGGTGACGTGCAGGTCGCGGATCTCCAGGGTGGAACCCGAGGGAACTCGGCTCGTGTCAGACACTTTATGACTCCTTCGAGAGCGAGACGAGGACGTCATCGCCATCGATCTTTACTCGGTATACGGGGACGGGCTTGTTGGCGGGCGGCCCGGTGGGCTTGCCCGAACGCAGGTCGAAGCACGAGCCGTGCAGCCAGCACTCCAGGGTGCCGTCGTAGACCTCTCCCTCGCTGAGCTTCACCTCGGCGTGGGAGCAGACGTCGTGCAGCGCGAAGACCTCCTCGCCCCGGCGGACCAGGGCGACGGGGGTGTCGCCGACCTCAAGGCCGATCACTCCCTCGTCGGGGATGTCGGCGAGCTTGCAGACCTTCTCGAACGTCACTTCTCAAGCTCCGCCTCGACCCGGGCGAGCACCCGCTCGCGAAGCTCGGGAACCTCGATCTTCTCCAGCAGCTGCGCGAAGAAGCCCCTGATGACGAGGCGGCGTGCGTCCTCGAAGGGGATCCCGCGAGCCTGGAGGTAGAAGATGTGCTCGTCGTCGAGACGGCCCGAGGCGCTGGCGTGACCGGCCCCGGCGACCTCGCCGGTGAGGATCTCCAGGTTGGGCACCGAGTCGGCGCGGGCGCCGTCGGTGAGCAGCAGGTTGCGGTTGAGCTCGTAGGTGTCGGTGCCCTCGGCCTCGACGCGGATGATGACGTCGCCGATCCAGACCGCGTGCGCGTCCTGGCCCTGCAGCGCGCCGCGGTAGTCGACGTTGCTGCGGCAGCCGGGCTTGGAGTGGTCGACGAGGAGGCGGTGCTCCAGGTGCTGGCCGGCGTCGACGAAGTAGAGGCCGTTCAGCTCGGCGTCGCCGCCGGGGCCCTCGTAGGAGACCGACGGGGACAGCCTGACCAGGTCGCCGCCGAGGGTGACCACGAAGCCGCGGAAGGTCGCGTCCTTGGCCAGCAGCGCGTGGTGGTGGGAGACGTGCACGGCGTCGTCGGCCCAGTCCTGCAGGCTGACGACCTTGAGCGTGGCGCCCTCGCCCACGACGAACTCGACGTTGTCGGCGTAGACGGCGCTGCCCTGGTGGTCGAGGACGACCACGGCCTCCGCCATCGGCTCCAGCCGCACGACCGTGTGGCCGTACGCGGCGCCCTGCCCGGACCCGGTGAGGGTGATCACCGTCGGCTTGGAGGCGACGGCCTCGCGCGGGACGGTGAGCACGGTGGCCTTCTCGAAGGAGGCGTAGGCCTGGGCGCTGACCCGGTCGGCGGGCACGTATGCCTTACCGACCCGCTGGTCGTCGCGGCCGACGGTCTCCACGGTGACCTCGGGGGCGGCGTCGACGTGCACGACGACGTTCGCGGAGGCCGCGACGCCCTCGTGCAGGCCCTTGAGCCGGGAGAGCGGGGTGAAGCGCCACTCCTCCTCCCGGCCGGTCGGTACCGCGAAGTCGGCCACGTCGTACGAGGCCTTCTCGTGGAGGGTCGACAGGGGTTTTCCGGTGTCGAGACCCATCAGCCGACGGCCCCTTCCATCTGCAGCTCGATCAGGCGGTTCAGCTCCAGGGCGTACTCCATCGGGAGCTCGCGGGCGATCGGCTCGACGAAGCCCCGGACGATCATCGCCATCGCCTCGTCCTCGCCCATACCGCGGCTCATCAGGTAGAAGAGCTGGTCGTCGGAGACCTTGGAGACGGTGGCCTCGTGCCCCATGGAGACGTCGTCCTCGCGCACGTCCACGTAGGGGTAGGTGTCGGAGCGGCTGATCTGGTCGACGAGGAGCGCGTCGCACTTGACGGTGCTGGCGCTGCCGTGCGCCCCCTCCTCGATCTGGACCAGGCCGCGGTAGGAGGTGCGGCCGCCGCCGCGGGCGACGGACTTGGAGATCACCGAGGAGCTGGTGTTCGGCGCGAGGTGCACCATCTTGGCCCCGGCGTCCTGGTGCTGGCCCTCACCGGCGAAGGCGACGCTGAGGGTCTCGCCCTTGGCGTGCTCACCCATGAGGTAGACGGCCGGGTACTTCATGGTGACCTTGGAACCGATGTTGCCGTCGACCCACTCCATGGTCGCGCCCTCGTACGCCACGGCGCGCTTGGTGACCAGGTTGTAGACGTTGTTCGACCAGTTCTGGATGGTCGTGTAGCGGCAGCGCGCGTTCTTCTTCACGATGATCTCCACGACCGCGCTGTGCAGCGAGTCGGAGGAGTAGATCGGCGCGGTGCAGCCCTCGACGTAGTGGACGTAGGAGCCCTCGTCGACGATGATCAGGGTCCGCTCGAACTGGCCCATGTTCTCGGTGTTGATCCGGAAGTAGGCCTGGAGCGGGATCTCCACGTTGACGTTCGGCGGCACGTAGATGAAGCTGCCGCCGCTCCAGGTGGCCGTGTTCAGCGCGGCGAACTTGTTGTCGCCGACCGGGATCACGGTCCCGAAGTACTCCTTGAAGATCTCCTCGTGCTCCTTGAGCGCGGTGTCGGTGTCGACGAAGATGACACCCTTCTCCTCAAGGTCCTCACGGATCTTGTGGTAGACCACCTCGGACTCGTACTGGGCGGCGACGCCGGCGACCAGGCGCTGCTTCTCCGCCTCGGGGATGCCGAGCTTGTCGTAGGTGTTCTTGATGTCGTCGGGCAGGTCCTCCCAGGAGGCGGCCTGCTTCTCCGTCGAGCGCACGAAGTACTTGATGTTGTCGAAGTCGATCCCGCTGAGGTCGGAACCCCAGTTGGGCATGGGCTTCTTACCGAAAAGGCGCAGCCCCTTCAGACGAAGGTCCAGCATCCACTCCGGCTCGCTCTTCAGCGCGGAGATGTTGCGGACGACCTCTTCGGACAGGCCGCGCCGGGCCGTCGCTCCCGCGGCGTCCGAGTCGGCCCAGCCGAACTTGTAATTCCCGAGGCCTTCCAGCTCCGGGCGGTCGGTGACAGTCACCTTCCGGTCTCCTTGCTCGATGTGTCGATCGTTTCGTGGACTGCCGGCGGTGGCGCCGGATCGGGTACCGAAAAGCCCGTCGCGGGCTCTCTGGCGCCCGGCCCGGGGGTTCTGCGGGGACTCACGTGCGTGGTGCACACGCCGTCGCCGTGGGCGATGGTCGCGAGCCGCTGCACGGGGGTGCCGAGGATGCGTCCGAACGCCTCTGTCTCGGCCTCGCACAGCTGCGGGAACTCCGCGGCCACGTGCGCCACCGGGCAGTGGTGCTGGCACAGCTGCTCGCCGCCGAGGCTGGCCTTGCTCGCCGAGGCGGCGTAGCCGTCGGCCGACAGCGCCTCGGCCAGGACGCGGACCCGCTGGTCGGCGGGGACCTCGCTCATCCTCGGCCGCAGGCGGTCGACCAGGCCGGCCACCTGTGACCTGGCGAACTCCGCCACGGCCTCCTCGCCCACGCGCTCGGCCAGGAAACGCAGCGCGCTCCCGGCGAGGCCGTCGTAGGCGTGCTCGAAGGCGCTGCGGCCCGCGTCGGTTATCGCGAACAGCTTGGCCGGTCGCCCGCGCCCGCGCTGGCCTCGTGGCCTGGCGGTGCGGGCCTCGGCCATTCCCTCGGCCAGCAGGGCGTCGAGGTGCCTGCGCACGGCGGCGGGAGTGAGGCCGAGCCGCTCGCCGAGGGCGGCGGCGGTGATGGGTCCGTGCTCCAGGATGAGCCGGGCGACACGCGCTCGCGTGCTGCGCTCGGCGGACACGGCGGAGGGCCGCACGGCGGCGGCTCCCTCGGTGCCCTGCATCCCGGTCACGTATTTCACAACATCAGTGTGCCGTAATTGCTTCCCCAGTTACAAACCCGATGTTCGGTCGACCGAATGTGGTTCGTCACGCAGGTAAGCCTTACCTAAGCTGGGGAAACGCTCCGCGAGGTCCCCCGCAGCCCGACGAAGGCGGCGAGCGCGGCGAGGGTGAAACCGGCCAAGACGACGGCCATCGGCAGGGCCGACCCCTCGCCGCCCAGGCCCACCAGCGGGGCGGCGAGCGCACCGAGCGCGAACTGCAGCACGCCCGTCAGCGCGGCCGCGCTCCCGGCGATCTGCTGGGGCTGGCCGGCCAGGGCGAGCGCGCCGCTGCCCGGCAGGACGAAACCCGCCCCGCACATCATCACGAACAGCGCGGCGACCAGCACCGGCAGGGGCAGGTGGAACAGGGCCGCGACGAGCACCCCCGCGGCCCCGGCCACGCTCATGAGCAGCCCGGCCACGATCAGCCTGGCCGGATCCAGCCGCCCGGCGAGGCGCCCGCCGATCTGCGCGGTGACGGTCAGGCCGAGCGCGTTCAGCCCGAACACCAGGGAGAAGGTCTGCGCCGAGGTGTCGTAGACGTCCTGGAGCACGAAGGGCGAGCCGGAGATGTAGGCGAACATGGCCGCGAAGCCCAGCCCCCCGGCCAGGGTGGCGGCCATGAAGGAGCGGTCGCGCAGCAGGTGCCAGAAGGTGACGAGGGTGTGCCGGAGCCCGCCGCTCTCGCGCCGGTCGGCGGGCAGCGTCTCGCGCACCCCGGACAGCGCGAAGGCCAGCAGCAGGAGCCCCGCGACGCTCAGCGCGACGAACACGCCCCGCCAGGAGGTGTGGTCGAGCAGCTGCGCGCCCGCGATCGGGGCGAGGATCGGCGCGAGGCCGGTCACGAGCATGAGGGTGGCGAAGATCCGGGCGATGGCCGCCCCCTCGTACAGGTCGCGGACGACCGCGCGGACGATCACCAGCGCGGCGCCGCCCGCGATGCCCTGCAGCAGGCGGAACCCCACCAGCCCGTACACCGACGGGGAGAAGGCGCACAGCAGGGAGGCTGCGGCGTAGGCGGCGATGCCGATCAGCAGCGGGCCGCGCCGGCCGCGCGTGTCGCTGATCGGGCCCGCGACGACCTGCCCGATGGAGAACCCGACGAGGCAGGCGGTGAGGGTGAGCTGCACCTGCGCCTGCCCGGTGCCCAGGTCGGCGGCGATGGAGGGGAAGGCGGGCAGGTACATGTCGATCGAGAGAGGACCCACCGCCGACAGCGCGCCCAGGATGAGCAGTAGCAGTGTCCTGCGCCGTGCGATCGGCGCCACCTCCGGCTCGACGACGGCCGCGGTCATACCCGTGTCCCCTTTTGATTGCAGGCCACGCCCGCTGGTCACGGGCGAACGATGGGCCCACAGGGGCCGAAGCGTGCCAACCAACAGCCGGTCATCCGAATTCCTGTATTTCGGAAATTTCCTCAGAAAAACCTTTAAGCGCCAGTCGGGCGGGTCCGGTCCCGGCCGGGAAACGGGGCCGCGGCGACCGCGGACGCGTGGTCCGGGAGCGTGACCGGCGAGCGCAGTCCCTAAACTCGTGGCCATGGACTCCCCAGCCGTCGAGATCGTCGACCTGGTCAAGAGATACGGCGGGACGACCGCGATCGACGGCCTGACCTTCAACGCCGCCCGTGGCGCGGTCACCGCGGTGCTGGGCCCCAACGGGGCCGGCAAGACCTCCACCCTGGAGATCTGCGAGGGATTCCGCCGGGCCGACGGCGGCACCGTGCGGGTGCTCGGGCTCGACCCGTCACGACCGGAACTGCGGGCCAGGGTCGGGGTGATGCTCCAGGCGGGCGGCGTTCCCCCCGCGTCCCGCTGCGGGCAGTGGCTGCGGCTGATGTCCCGCTTCCACGCCCACCCGCTCGACCCGGCGGCGCTGCTGGAGCGGCTGGGGCTGAGCGAGCACGCCCGCACCCCGTACCGCAGGCTCTCCGGCGGCCAGCAGCAGCGCGTGTCGCTGGCGGGGGCGGTCATCGGCCGTCCCGAGCTGGTCTTCCTCGACGAGCCGACCGCGGGTCTGGACCCGCAGGCCAGGCACGCCTGCTGGGAGCTGGTGCGGGACCTGCGCGCGAGCGGGGTCTCGGTGGTGCTCACCACCCACCACATGGACGAGGCGGAGAAGCTCTCCGACCAGATCGTGATCATCGACCGCGGCAGGGTGGTCGCCGAGGGCACGCCCTCCTCCCTCACCGGCGCCGAGCGGCAGCTGCGCTTCCGCGCCCGGCCCGGCCTCTCCCTGGACGAGCTGCTGGCCGCCCTGCCCGCCGGCAGCGCGGCCAAGGAGTCGCCGGCGGGGCACTACATCATCGAGGGACAGGTCGCGCCCGGCCTCCTGGCCACCGTGACGACCTGGTGCGCCGCCGAGGGGGTGACCGCCGACGACCTCAGCATCGAGCGGCGCACCCTGGAGGACGTCTTCCTGGAACTGACCGGGCGTGAGCTCCGGTGACGCCCTCGCGATCCCCGGCTCCGGCGCCGCTCCCGGAGCTCTTCGCCCCGGTGACGCTCCCGGAGCCCCTCGCTCCGGCGGCCCCCTCGAAAACCCCTCACCACCGCCCCGCGCGCGTCCGGGTGCGGTCCCGGCCGGAGCGCGGGCCAGACCGCAGGAGAGCCCCATGACGACCCTGGACCTCACGCCGGCGCCCGGAGCCGCGCCGCTGGGCCGGATGGTGGCGGCCCAGACGGGCGCGGAGATCCGGGCGATGCTGCGCAACGGCGAGCAGCTGCTGCTCACGATGATCATCCCGGTGCTGCTGCTCGTCGGCCTCTCCTCCGCCCCGATCATCGACGTGGGCGGCGGTTCCCGGGTCGACTTCATGACCCCCGGGGTGCTCGCGCTGGCCGTGATGTCCACCGCCTTCACCGGGCAGGCCATCGCGACGGGCTTCGAGCGCCGTTACGGCGTGCTGAAGCGGCTGGGCGCGACCCCGCTGTCGCGGACCGGGCTGATGCTGTCCAAGACGCTCGCGGTGATCGCCGTGGAGGTCGTCCAGGTGGCGGTCGTCTGCGCGGTGGCGCTCGCCCTGGGCTGGCGCCCCGCGGGCTCGCCGCTCGCGGTGCTGCTGCTGGTCGTGCTGGGCACCGCCGCGTTCAGCGGGCTCGGCCTGCTGATGGCGGGAACGCTGCGCGCCGAGGCCACGCTCGCCGCGGCGAACCTCGTCTACCTGCTCCTGCTCGCCTGCGGCGGGGTCGCCTTCCCGCTGGCGAAATTCCCCGAGGCGGTACGGCCGGTGCTGGAGCTGCTGCCGATCTCGGCGCTGACCGGCGGGCTCCGCGCGGTGCTGAGCGACGGTGCGGGACCGCCGCTCGCCGCCGTGGCGATCCTCGCGGCGTGGGCGGCGGTGTCGCTCCTCCTGACCTCCCGGACGTTCCGCTGGGAGTGACCCGGCCGGACCCACGCACCGGAACCCACGCGCCGGAACGGCTTAACCGGAAATATCCCCACGTTTCACCGTAAAAGATCTACGGGGATGATCGCCAAGATTTACCATCCTCCAAGTGATCACTACCGGAACGCGGTCTTCATCCCGTCCGGCGACACGACATACGGGGCAAATCTGGCCAAGTTTGGCCATGGGGATCGTCGCCACGCTTGTCGCCGTCGCAGGCTCGTCCACGGTCTCCCAGTCGGGGGACGAGCTCGCCACCCTCAGCGCGGCCCGCCGCGGCGCCGGAGGACTCTGGGAGCTGGCCCAGCACATCGACGGGCACTTCCTGCCCTACTACGCGTTCATGCACCTGTGGCTGGAGTTCGGGCAGGCCGAATGGTGGATGCGCCTGCCCTCGGCGCTCGCGACGGGCGCGGCCACCGCGCTCATCGCCGACCTGGGACGCCGGCTCAGCTCGCAGCCCGCCGGACTGGCCGCCGCCGCCGTCTACGTCTTCCTGCCCTCGGTCTCCTACCACGGGCAGAACATCCGCTCCTACGCGTTCGCCGCCGCCGCCGCGGTCCTGGCCACCTGGACGCTGTACCGGGCGATCGAGGAGCCCGGACGGCGCGGCGGCTGGTGGAGGTACGCGGCCGCCGTCGCGCTGCTGGGCTGCACGCAGGTGTTCGCGCTGCTCGTGATGGCCGCGCACCTGCTCGCGATCGCACTGTACGGGCGGGGCGTCCTGCCCAGGGTGCTGGCCTGCATGGCCCTGGGGTGTGTTCCGGGGGCCGTCTGGGCGGCGGTCGGCTTCGCCGAGCGGCACGCGATCAGCTGGATCACCATGCCGGGACCCGACGTGTTCCTGGCACTGCCCAAGATGGCCGGGGGCACCGCCCTGGCGGGGTGCGCGGTGCTGGCCGTCGCGGCGGCGGCCCCCTTCCTGCGCCGGCGACACGGCGCCGACCGGCTCTGGATCGTCCTGCTGGGCGCCTGGGCGCTCCTGCCGCCCCTGCTGCTGTTCGCCCTGTCCCACCTGGTCTCGCCGGTCTACGTCGACCGCTACCTGTTCGCGACGGTGCCCGCGTACGCGCTGCTGGCCGGGCTCGCGCTCACCGCGCTGCCCCGCCTGCCCGCCGTGCTCGCGCTGGCGGGCGTGCTGGCGGCCGGGTTCCCCGGCCAGCTGGACTTCCGCAGGGAGGACGGGCACCACGAGAACTTCCCCCGGGCGGTGCGGATCCTCGCCGGCGAGTCCCGGCCGGGCGACGCCCTCGTCTACGGGCGCTCCTCGCTGCGTGAGGGCTTCCGCTACTACGACGGGACGCGGCACGGCGGGAAGGGGCTGCCCGACGACGTGCTGCTCGCCGGGCCCGGCCCCCTGCCGGACTCCTTCGGCTACCCGGAGCGCTCCGACGTGGCCGCCGCCGTGGCCGGGCGCGAGCGGGTCTGGGTGGTCTGGCGCGGCGGATCGGAGGCGGCCTCGCGCGTCGGCCGGGTCACCGCCCTGACCAAGGAGGGCTTCGTCCGGGCCAAGGCATGGCGGACGGGCCGCGTACCCGGGATGACCGTGGCGCTCTACACCCGCGACCCGGCGCCCGCCACCGAGTAGACCGGCGGGCCGTCACCCCCCGGGAACGCCGGGAACACCGAGGTCCCTGAGACTGGGAGCACCGAGGCCCCCGAGGCGCCACCTTCGCGGGAGGCGCTTCTCGCCGGGCGTCTCGCATCGCGGACGCCACTGAAAACGAGGGCCGCGATAAGTAAGGTGTCATCAATCACTTTGCACCTGGCACTAGGAGAGCCGTGACCGCCGAAGCCGCGCAGGGGCCCGCCGAGCCGTACAAGCAGGGCCTGCCCAGGCCCGCGGCGCTGCTGAAGGCGGCCTCCGACGCCGTCCCGCCGTCCGGGCTGGTGCTGCTGGCCATCCTGTCGGTGCAGGTGGGCGCGGGTTTCGCCAAGGACCTGTTCGCCCAGCTGCCGCCGAGCGCCGTGGTGTTCCTGCGGATCGCGACGGGCGCGCTGATCATGGGCGCGGTCGCCCGCCCCCGGCTGCGCGGGCTGTCCAGGGCGGACGTCGGAGCGGGGGTGGCGTTCGGCGTGACACTGGGCGTGATGAACCTGTCGTTCTACGAGGCGCTGGCCCGGCTGCCGATGGGCATCGCGGTGGCGATCGAGTTCCTCGGCCCGCTCGGCGTCGCGGTGGCCGCCTCACGCCGCCGCCTCGACCTGCTCTGGGTCGCGCTCGCCGGGTCGGGCGTGGTGCTGCTGGCCCCGTGGGGCACGGGGGCGTCCAGGATCAGCTGGGCCGGGATCGCCTTCGCCCTGGTGGCGGCGGCCTGCTGGGCCGGCTACATCCTGCTGTCCGCCTCGGTCGGCCGGCGCTTCCCCGGCACGACCGGCCTCTCCCTGGCGATGATCGTCTCCTGCGTGCTGGTCGCCCCCGTCGGGATCACCTCGGGCGGCACCGACCTGCTCCAGCCCGAGCTCCTGCTGATCGGGCTCGGGGTGGGCCTGCTGTCGTCGGTCATCCCCTACTCGATCGAGCTCGAGGCACTGCGCCGGATGCCCAAGCGGGTCTTCGGCATCCTGATGAGCCTGGAGCCGGCGATGGCGGCGCTGGTCGGGCTGCTGGTGCTGGGCGAGGTGCTCCAGATGCGGGAGTGGGCCGCCATCGGCTGCGTGGTCGTCGCCAGCGTGGGCGCCACCCGCGGCAGCGGCTGACGCCGCCCACCCGGTCCACCGCTACTCGGGCCGGCTGGCCCAGATGCCGCGGACGTGCCGGATGTGGGCGCGCATCAGCCGCTCGGCACCGCTCGCGTCCCCCTCGGAGAGCAGCGCGAGCAGGGTGAGGTGCTCGCGGGCGGAGTCGGCGAGGGTGCCCCGCCGGTGCAGGGAGGACAGGCCGTACAGGCGGGCCCGGTTGCGCAGGTCGCGGACCACCTCCACGAGGTGGGAGTTGCCCGCCAGGGCGAGCAGGTCCAGGTGGAAGCGGATGTCGGCGTCGACGTACGCGAGCAGGTCGCCGCGCTCGGCGGCGTCGACGATCGCCTGGGCCAGCGGGCGCAGCGTCTCGAAGCTCGGCGCGCGCCCGGCGTCGGCCAGTTGCGCCACCGTGGGCACCTCGATGAGCCTGCGGATCTCGGTCAGCTCGTCCAGGTCCCGGTCGGACAGCTCGGTGACCCGGAAGCCCTTGTTGCGCACCGCCTCGACCAGGCCCTCCTTGGCCAGGTCGAGCATGGCCTCGCGCACCGGGGTCGCCGAGACCCCGAACTGGGCGGCGAGGACCGGGGCGGAGTAGACCATGCCAGGCCTCATCTCACCGGTGATGAGGGCCGCCCTGAGCGCGTGGGCCACCTGCTCACGCAGGCTCTGCCGCTCGCTCACGGCCGGCAGGTCGAGCCGGCCGTCCGCCCTAGGAGCCATACCGGAGCCTCTCGTGTCGCTCGCGTCCGCGCCCGATCGGCGGAACCCGCCACTCCCTCATCCTCCCAGGCCATGCGTGCGTCCCCGAACACCCGGGGGCCGATCCGGAGGGCACGACGCCGGCGGCGGTTCCGCCGGTCATCCCCCCTCGCTCCCCCGGACCCCGCCGAGGTAGGCCTCGACCACCCGGGCGTCCCGGCGGAGCTCGGCGGCAGGCCCGTCGAGGACGCACTCGCCGTTCTCGATCACGTAGCCGCGGTGCGCGATCCCCAGGGCGGCCACGGCGTTCTGCTCGACGAGCAGGACCGAGGTGCCCTCGGCGTTGATCCCCGCGATGAGCTCCATGACCGAGGCGACCACCAGGGGCGCCAGGCCCATGGACGGCTCGTCGAGCAACAGCAGCCGGGGCCCGGTGACCAGCGCCCTGCCGATGGCGAGCATCTGCTGCTCGCCGCCCGACAGCGTGCCGCCCTGCTGGGCGCGCCGCTCCGCCAGGCGGGGCAGCAGCTCGTAGACCCGCTCGATCCGCGCGCGGATCTCCGCCTGGTCGCGGACCAGGTAGCCGCCCAGCTGGAGGTTCTCGTGCACGCTGAGCGTGCTGAAGATCCTGCGGCCCTCCGGGACGTGCACCAGGCCGCGCGCGGTGATCCGATGCGGTTTCTCCCTGGTGATCGCCTTCCCGTCGAAGACCACCGTGCCGCCGGAGGGCCGCAGCAGCCCCGAGACCGCCGACAGCGTGGTGGTCTTGCCCGCGCCGTTGTTGCCGAGCAGGGCCACGATCTCCCCCTCGGCGACGCCGAGCGACAGGCCCCGCAGGGCGTGCACGCCGCCGTAGTGGACGTCCAGCCCGTCGATGTCAAGCATTGGCCTCTCCCCCGGCCGCGCCGTCGTTCCCCGCGGTCTCTTTTCCGGCGGCCTCTTTTCCGGTTTCCCCGGTTTTTCCGGCTTTCCCGGCGCCGTCGTCTCGCCTTTCGCCGTATCTTTCGCCGTGTCTCGCCGCGGCCTCCTCACCCGAGCCGCCTTCCCCGGTGCCGCCCTTCCCCGCCGTCGCGGTCCCGCCGGCCTCGTCCCTCGCGGCGGTGGGGTCGCCGCCGAGGTAGGCCTCGATGACGGCCGGGTCGCGCCGGACGTCCTCGGGACGGCCGTCGGCGATCTCCCTGCCGAAGTTGAGCACGACCACGCGCTCGGAGACCTCCATGACCAGGCCCATGTCGTGCTCGATGAGCACGATGGCCACCCCCAGCGCCTGGATGCGCCGGATCAGGTCGAGCATCTCGGCCTTCTCGCCGTGGTTGAGCCCTGCCGCGGGCTCGTCCAGCAGCAGCAGGTCGGGGCGGCGGGCCAGGGCACGGGCGATCTCCGTACGGCGCTGCTCACCGTAGGGAAGGTTGCGTGCCTGCCCGTACCGGTCGCCGCGCAGGCCGACGAAGTCCAGCCAGTGGTGGGCCTGCTCGGTGCACTCGCGCTCGGAGCGCCGGTAGCGCGGGGTGTGCAGCAGCGCGTCCAGGACGCTCTGGCGCAGCCACAGGTGCGATCCGGCGCGCACGTTGTCCAGGACCGACAGCTCGCCGAACAGGCGCAGGTTCTGGAAGGTCCGCGCGACCCCCAGGCCCGCGATGGCCGAGGGCCGCATCCCCGGCAGGTCCCTGCCGCGCAGGGTGATCCGGCCGGAGGTCGGCCGGTAGAAGCCGGTGACGCAGTTGAAGGCCGACGTCTTGCCCGCCCCGTTGGGCCCGATCACCGAGACGATCTCCGCCTCGTCCACCGAGAACGACAGGCCGTCGATGGCCACCAGCCCGCCGAAGGTCAGGCGCAGGTCGGCCACGCTCAGCAGGCTCACGGGACCTCCTTGGAACGAGCCGGCCAGATCCCCTGCGGTCGCAGGAGCATGAAGACGATGAGCAGTACGCCGAACAGGAAGAACCGGTAGTCGGCGAGGTCGCGCAGGATCTCCGGCAGGATGCTGATCACGATGGCGCCGACGACGACGCCGGGCACCGATCCCATGCCGCCGAGGACCACGGCCATGAGCACCAGCGCCGACGACAGGAAGGTGAAGCTGCCCGGCGAGATGGCCGACAGCTGCGCGGCGAACAGCACCCCGGCCAGGCCGCCCCAGACCGCCCCGGCGATGTAGGCGGCGAGCTTGACCCGGTAGGTGTGCACGCCCATCGCCTCGGCGGCGTCCTCGTCCTCCCGGACGAAGCGCCAGGCCCGGCCCAGGCGGGAGCGGCCCAGCCGCGCCGCGCCGAGGACGGCCAGCGAGACGACGGCCACGGTGACGTAGTAGAAGGCCGCGGGGTGCTCGACCAGGTGCGGGATGCCGTAGATGCCGGAGGGGCCGCCGGTGACGTCCAGGTTGTTGGCGGTGATCCGGATGATCTCCCCGAAGCCGAGGGTCACGATGGCGAGGTAGTCGCTGCGCAGCCGCAGGGTGGGTGCGCCGATGACGATCCCGGCGACGACCGTGACCACGAGCACGGCGGGCACCGTGGCGAGCAGCGGCAGGTCGAAGCGGGTGGCCAGCACGCCGCTGGTGTAGGCGCCGACCGCGAAGAAGGCGACGTAGCCCAGGTCGAGCAGGCCGCAGTAGCCGACCACGATGTTCAGCCCGGCGGCGAGCATCACGGCGATGGCCGCGCTGGTCATGACCGACAGCGCGTACGGCGTGGCGTTGACGAAGGGGGCCAGCAGCGCGATCAGCAGTCCGGCGATCCCGGCCCAGCGGTTCTGCAGCAGCCTCGACGCCCGGGTGGGGGGCCTGCCGGCGCCGCGGCGGCGGACCTCGGTACCGGCATCGGTGGCTCCGGCGGGCCCGGTGGTCTCGTTCATACGCGCTCCGTGACGCGCTCGCCGAGCAGGCCGGTGGGCCGCACCGTCAGGAACAGGATCAGCACTCCGAAGGCGAACACGTCGCGCCACTCACCGCCCAGCCAGAACGTGCCGAACGACTCCAGCAGCCCGAGCAGCAGGCCGCCGAGCATCGTGCCGGGGATGTTGCCGATGCCGCCGATGACGGCCGCCGTGAAGGCCTTGAGCCCGATCAGGAAGCCCATCATGAAGTCGATCTTCCCGTAGTAGGCCCCGGCCATCACCCCCGCGGCCCCCGCCAGCGCCGAGCCGATGAAGAAGGTGCGGGAGATCACCGCGTTGACGTCGATGCCCATCAGCGCGCTGGTGCGCGGGTCGAGCGCGATGGCCCGCATGGCCCGGCCCTCACGGGTGCGGGTGACCAGCAGGTTGAGCCCGGCCATGAGCAGCACCGCCACGCCGACCAGGACGACCTGCTGCACGGTGAGCCGGGCCCCGAGGATCTCCAGCGAGGTGCCGCCCAGCCGTACCGGGTAGACGCGCGGATCGGCCCCGGCCACCGCGCGCATGCCGTACTCCAGGGCGAAGGAGGCCCCGACCGCGGTGATCAGCAGGGACAGCCGCGGGGCGCGGCGGAGCGGCCGGTAGGCGATCCGCTCCAGCGCCACCCCGGCCAGGCCGGTGACGACCATGGTCGCCAGGAGCACCGCGAGCAGCAGCGGCAGGGCCATCGAGGAGGACACGCCGCCGACCGCGCCGAGGATGGCGAAACCGGCGAACGCGCCCAGCATGTACAGGTCGCCGTGGGCGAAGTTGAGCAGCTTGATGATCCCGTAGACCATGCTGTAGCCCAGGGCCACCAGAGCGTAGAACGAGCCGACGAACAGCCCGTTCCAGACGAGCTGCGTCACTGGAGGGCGTCCTGCAGGGCGAACTTGTCGTCCTTGACGACAAGGATCTGGAAGCCGCCGTTGGCCAGGGTGTGCTCGGGGGTGAACTTCAGCGGCCCGGAGAACATCGAGAAGCCGTCGATCGCCTCGAGCGCCGCGATGACCTTGTCGCCTTCGGTGGCACCCGCCTTGGTGATCGCCTCGGCGGCCAGCCGCACCGCGTCGTAGGCCTGGTTGGAGTACGGGCCGGGCTCGGAGGAGTACTTCTTCTTGTACGCCTCGATCCAGCCCTCGGCGCCCTCGAGGGTGTCGGGGGTCTGGGTCATCGTGGCGTAGAGGCCCTCGGCGGCCTCGTCTCCGGCGATCTCGATCAGCTTGGGGGAGACCGAGCCGTCGCCGACCATGATGGAGCCCTTGTATCCGGCCTGCCGTAGCTGGCGCGCGATCAGGCCGCCCTCCTGGAAGTAACCGGTCCAGTAGACGAAGTCGGGCTTCTTGGCCAGCACGTTGGTGATGTTGGCGCTGTAGTCGCTCTCCTTCGGGGTGACCGCCTCGGTGATCGCGGCCTCGGCTCCGTCGGGGGCCTCCAGGAGGGCCTGGGTGCGCAGCGCGATGTCCTTGGAGTAGCTGGTGTTGTCGTGCATCAGCGCGACGCTCTTGGACCCCTGCTTGGCGATCCACTTCTCGGCCGCCGCGGCCTGCTGGGAGCCGGTGCCGTTGATCAGGAAGACGTGCTTGAGCTTCTGGTCGACCAGTTCCTGGGAGTTGGCGGCCGGGATGATCATCGGGATTCCGGCCTTGCCGAAGATCGGCAGGGTGGGTAGCGTCGCCCCGGAGCAGTAGCCGCCCACGGAGACGTCGACCCCCTCGGTGACCAGCTTGTTGGCGCCCGCCGCCGCGGACTGGGCGTCGCAGGCGTCGTCGGCGGTCTTCAGCTCCAGCTTGCGGCCGAGCACACCGCCCTTGGCGTTGATCTCGTCGATCGCGAGCTGCGCCGCGTTGCTCATGTAGGGACCGATGGCGGCCTCGCTGCCCGACTGCGGGATCAGCATGCCGAGGACGATCGGCTCGTCCTTCGCGGCGGCCGTCTGTCCCCCGCCGCCGTCACCGAGCAGTCCCTGGCCACATCCGGTGACCATGAGACCGAGAACGGCCAGCGAGGTGAAGCACTTCAGGGGGGTGGCACGCATGCGCGGCTCCTCACGTCCGGTGGTGTGTGATATTGCACGGGCAATGCCGGCGCACGTCAAGGGCCGAAACAAGACCGTTAGCGTTAAGACGCCGTTTTTCCACGAGCCGCGGCCCACCGGGGTCGTCCCCCGGGGAGGACGGCGTGTTCGCAGCTCGGAGAGGGGCGGACGGCGCCGGGAACGGCCTCCCGCGAGGGTTCTCCGGCGCCGGGGTTGCGGTCGCGGGCCCGCGCGGGAAACGGTCCCGCGCCGCCCGGCCGGAAACCGGACCGTCGGCGGCCCGGCGACCGGAGTCAGAGGAGGAAACCTCCCAGGAACGGGTCGCGGGGGTCGAGGAAGTACTGGGCGGTGCCGGTGACCCACGCCCGCCCGGTGATGGCCGGAACCACCGCGGGCAGGCCCGCCACCTCCGTCTCCTCCGTGAGCCGCCCGACGAAGCGGGTGCCGATGAACGACTCGTTCACGAAGGCGGTGTCCAGCGGAAGCTCGCCCCTGGCGTGCAACTGGGCCATCCGGGCGCTGGTACCGGTGCCGCACGGCGAGCGGTCGAACCAGCCGGGATGGATCGCCATCGCGTGCCGCGAGTGCCGGGCGCCGGAACCGGGCGCGGTGAACTGCACGTGGTGGCAGCCCCGGATGCCGGGGTCCAGCGGATGGACGGGCTCGTCCTGCTCGTTGATCGCCCCCATGATCGCCAGACCGGCGTCGAGGATCGCCTGCTTGCGCGACCGCTCGAACGGCAGGCCCACCGACTCGATCGGCAGGATCGCGTAGTAGTTGCCGCCGTAGGCGAGGTCGTAGACGACCTCCCCGAAACCGGGAACCTTGACCACGCGGTCCAGCCCGGCGCCGAAGGAGGGCACGTTGGTGATGGTCACCTCCGCGGCGGCGCCGTCCTCGACCCGGACCTCGGCGACGACCAGGCCCGCGGGGGTGTCCAGCCGGATGGTGGTGACCGGTTCGGCCACCTCGACCATCCCGGTCTCGACGAGGACCGTGGCGACGCCGATGGTGCCGTGCCCGCACATGGGCAGGCAGCCGGAGACCTCGATGAAGAGCACGCCGTAGTCGGCGTCGGGCCGGGTGGGCGGCTGCAGGATGGCCCCGCTCATCGCCGAGTGGCCGCGCGGCTCGTACATGAGCAGGGTGCGGACGTGGTCCATCTCGGCCAGGAAGTGCTCACGCCGCTCGGCCATGGTGGAGCCGGGGATGACCCCCACTCCCCCGGTGATCACCCGGGTGGGCATGCCCTCGGTGTGGGAGTCCACCGCGTGGAAGACCCTCTTCGTTCTCATCGACTCTCCTCACGGGGAAGGGTAAGGGGTGGATCTACCGCAGGCCCTCGGCCAGGGCCTTCTCCGTGGCGGCGCGCACGGCGGCCTCCTGCTCGGGGGCGAGGCCGAGCCTGGGCGGGCGGCACGGGCCGCCGTTGCGCCCGGCCAGGTCCATGGAGAGCTTGATGGCCTGGACGAACACCGGCCTGGAGTCCCAGCGAAGCAGCGGGTGCAGCGCGCGGTAGAGCGGCAGCGCGGTGGCCGTGTCCCCCGCGGCGGCCGCGCGGTACAGGGCCACGGTCGACTCGGGCAGCGCGTTGGGGAAGCCGGCCACCCAGCCGACCGCCCCGGCGGTGACCAGTTCCAGCAGCACGTCGTCGGCCCCGGCCAGCACGTCCAGCCCGGGGGCGAGTTCGGCGATCTCGTAGATGCGGCGGACGTCCCCGCTGAACTCCTTGACCCCGGCGATCAGACCCTCGGCGTGGAGGGTGGCCAGCAGTCGGGGGGTGAGGTCCACCCGGGTGTCGAAGGGGTTGTTGTAGGCCACCACCGGCAGGCCGGCCCGGGCCACCTCCCGGTAGTGCTCCACCACGGTCCTGTCGTCGGCGCGGTAGGCGTTCGGCGGGAGCAGCATCACCGCGCGGCACCCGGCCTCGGCGGCCTGCTCGGCCCAGCGCCGGGCCTCCAGGGCGCCGTAGGCGGCGACCCCCGGCATGACGCGGTCGCCGCCGACGGCGGCGACCGCGGTCTCCACGACCGAGGCCCGCTCCTCGGGGGTCAGCGTCTGGTACTCGCCCAGCGACCCGTTCGGCACGACGCCGTCGCACCCGGAGGCGACCAGCCACCGGCAGTGCTCGGCGTAGCCGTCCAGGTCGAGGGAGAGGTCCGCGCCCAGGGGCAGCGCGGTGGCCACGGTCACACCGTGCCAGGGCTTCGCGGGGGTCGTCATGGTTCGTCCTTCCGAGGGTTTTCCAGCCGGTACGGGTCCGGGGAAGATCCCGTACGGTCCCGGCGCGGGGGAGGCCCAGAGCCACCCGGCTCCGGGGAGGTCTCCTGCCGATCGGGGTCCGGGTCCGGGTCCGGGTCCGGTCCCAGGTCCGGTCCCAGGTCCGGGTCCGGTCCCAGGTCCATGTCCAGCTCCATGCCGAGGTCCAGGTCCAGGAGGGTTTCCGGCCCTCCCGTCACAGGGCGGCCCTCCCGCCGTTCCGGGGCGGACGACGGCCGCGCGGCGAGGTCGCCGAGCCTGACGGGCTGGGCGATCGGGCGCCGGGGCGGCGCGGGGTCCTCCCCCGCGAGGCACGCGACCGCGTAGCCGCACATCCTGCCCTGGCACCACCCCATCCCCGGGCGGGCCAGGAGCTTGACGGAACGCGCGTCGACGGCCCCCATCGCCTGGGCCTCCCGCACGGCCGACAGGGGCACCTCCTCGCAGCGGCAGACGAGCGTGTCGTCGCGCAGCCACTCCCGCCAGCCCGGCCGTACCGGGTAGGCCTCCTGCAGGGCGCGGGCGAAGGCGGCGAGCCGGTCCCTGCGCCGGGACAGGGCCGGGTCGGGCGGCACGGGGCGGCCCAGGTCCGCGGCGGCGGACCGGCCCGCGATGCGGCCCTCCACCTCGGCGAGCGCGGCCCCGCCGACGCCGGTGGGCTCCCCCGCCGCGTAGACGCCGGGCACGCTGGTGCGCATGCCCGCGTCGACCGCGACGACCGGGCCGCCGTCGGGGTCGCGGCGGGTGTCGCAGTCCAGCTGGACCGGCAGGTCGAGCTGGGGGACGAATCCGTAGCCGAAGGCGAGGGTGTCGCACTCGACGGTCCTCGTCGAGACCGGCCGCCAGTCCCCGTCCAGTCTCGCCACGGTGACGTGGGTCAGCGCGGTGTCGCCGTGCGCGGCGACCACCGCCTCGCGGACGCGGTACGGGATCCGGTGCCGGGCCAGGCGCACTCCGTACCCGAGGGCCTCCCCGGCCCGTCCGGCCGCGAGCAGCGGGTGCCTGGCGAGCCCGAACCCGCTGCCGGCCTCGTGGACGCCGAGCACCCGGGCCCCCGCGTCGGCCAGGCCCGCGGCGACGGGGAGCAGGAACGGGCCGGTGCCGGAGACCACGATCCTGCTTCCCGCGAGGACCAGGTCGCCCTTGAGCAGCGCCTGCGCGCCGCCCGCGGTGAGCACCCCCGGCAGGTCCCAGCCGGGGAACGGCAGCGGCCGGTCGTGCGCGCCGGTGGCGATCAGCAGCCCGCGCGCGGTCACCGCGCGGGGCCGCTCCTCACGGTCTCCCTCCAGGCACCGTACGGTGATCGCCCCGTCCGCGCGCTCGACCGCCCAGACCCGGTGGCGCAGGAGCACCTCGGCGCGCTCGCCGAGCGTCTCCCACTGGCGGGTGAACCGGTCGAGCCCGTGGTGGAGCGCGCCGGGCCGCGCGGCGCGGAAACCCTCGGCGGGACGCCGGAAATACTGGCCGCCCGGCCTGGCGGCCCCGTCGATCAGTACGACGTCCAGCCCGGACAGGGCCGCGGTGAGCGCGCCCGCGACCCCCGCGGGGCCCGCGCCGACGACGGCGAGGTCGTGAATCCGCGTCATCGGCCGCTCACCCCTCCCCCTCGTCGCCGGTGGTCACCAGGTCTCCCGGGAGGGCCTCGGTCAGGCAGGCGCGCAGGGACGGGGTCCCGTTCACCGTGACCAGGCAGTCGAAACAGACCCCGATGCCGCAGAACAGCCCGCGCGGGCGCCCGCCGAACCTGGTGGTGCGCCAGGAGCGGATGCCCGCGCCGTGCATGGCGGCGCCGACGGTCTGGCCGGGGACCACCGGGACGGGGACGCCGTCCACGCTGATCTCGAACCCCGGCTCGGGCCGCGCCCTCACCAGGCGGTACGGATCCCTCATCGGGCACCTCCGCCGGAAGGATTCCGGCTCCGGCTCCGGCTCCGTGAGAAGGTCAAGACGTCTCCTCGGCGAAGCGGTCCGGGCGGAAGGGGGCGAGGTCCAGGTCGGGGCGGAGCCCGGCCAGGAGCTGGGCGATCAGGTGGCCGGTGGCCGGGGCCAGGCCGATGCCCGCCCCCTCGTGGCCGCAGGCGTGGTAGAGCCCGGGTGCCCGGGGATCCTCCCCGATCACCGGAAGGTGGTCCGGGCAGTAGGGGCGGAAACCGCAGTAGGCGCGGATCGCCCGGTACGCCGCCAGGGCGGGGAACAGCTCCACGGCCTGGCGGGCGAGACGTTCGAGCACCGGGACGGAGACCGTGCGGTCGAAGCCGACCCGCTCGCGGCTGGCGCCGATGAGCACCGGCCCCGACGGGGTGCTCTCCACGACGGCGGACGTCTCCAGCCCCTCCGAGTCGCTGGCCACCGCGGTGACGTAGGCGGCGGTGTAGACCTTGTGCCTGATGAGCGGCCCGGCGAGGGGCTCGGTGACCAGGATGAAGCCGCGCCTGGGCAGGATCGGGACGCGCGCACCGGCCAGCGCGGCGATCTCGCCGCCCCAGGTGCCCGCGGCGTTGACGACGGCTCCGGCGAGGATGTCGCCGTGATCGGTGGTGACGCCGGCGACCCGGCCGCCGGCACGGACGAAGCCGGTCACCGTCACGCCGGTCCGCAGCATCAGGGCGCCGTGGCCGAACCGCTCGGCGCCCCTCCGGATGAGCCCGGCCGCCGCCAGCATGGGCTGGACCTGGGCGTCCTGCGGGTAGAACACGCCTCCGGCGAGCCCCCTCGCCAGGTGGGGCTCGTAGTCGCCGAGTTCCCCGGAGGCGACGGCGACGTGCTCGACGCCCTGCTTGGCCGCCAGGCCGGTGAGCGCCGCCAGGATCTCGTCCGTCTCGGCGACCACCAGGCCGCCCTTGGCCTCGAACTCGAACCCCCCGCCCGGCTCGAACCCCCCGCCGCCCGCCGTACCGGCCCCGCCGGCCCCGCCGGCGCTGTCGTCGCTGTCGTCGCTGTCGTCACCGCTGTCACCGCCGGCCCCGGCCAGGTCTCGCCAGAGCCGGTTGGAGAGCAGCGCCAGGTCGAGCTCGGGTCCCGGTTCCTTGTCGGAGACCAGGATGTTGCCCTCACCCGCACCCGTCGTGCCGCCCGCCACCGCTCCCCGGTCGACGACCACCACGTCCAGTCCCGCGCGGGCGGCGTAGTAGGCGCAGGCGGCACCGACGACTCCGGCGCCGATGACCACGACGTCCGGCATGTCCCACCTCGCTCCCGCGCCTCGGACTCGCCAGTACTATGTCACATACCCTCTATCGGATCAATGCACCAAAACAGGCGTGGCAGGCGTGCCGCCGGCTCGAGCGCACCCCTACCCACCGGCCCGGACGGCACGCCGTCTCGCGGCGGGTGGCCCGCTCCGGCGGCCGGTACCCGGGGTCCGCGGCGGGACCGCCCACCTCGCCACCTAGCATGTGAGCCGTGAACCACCTCCTTGACCGGACCCGCCGGCACGCCGTGAAGTCGGCGCGGATCGTGGGGCCGCCGACCCTCCTCACGCTGCGCCGCTGGGCGCTGGCGGCGGTCGTCGTCAACATCGGGATCACGGTGACGGGCGCCGCGGTACGGGTCAGCGGGTCGGGCCTGGGCTGCCCCACCTGGCCCCGGTGCACGCCGGAGAGCTTCACCCCGGTGGCCCACGCCGAGATCTCCCCGGTGAACATGGCGATCGAGTTCGGCAACCGGATGCTGACCTTCCTGGTGCTGGCCGTCGGCGTGGCCTGCCTGATCGCCGCCCTGCGGCTGCTGCCGGCCCGCCGCCCCGACCTGGTCAGGCTGGCCTGGCTGCAGCCGATCGGCGTGGCCTTCCAGGGGCTCTGGGGCGGCCTGGTCGTGCGCAGCGCGCTCAACCCGGTGACCGTGAGCGTGCACTTCCTGGTCTCCGTCGGCATGATCGCCGCGGCGTACGCGCTGTACGCCCGTGCCAGGCAAGGCGAGAACAGGGACCGGAGCGAGGGCGGGTCCCGGCAGCCGGTCCACCGCCACGTCCGCACGCTCGCCTTCGCGCTCGTCGCCGCCGTGTTTGTCCTGCTCGTCGTGGGCGTGGTGGTGACCGGCACCGGGCCGCACTCCGGCGACGAGATGGCCTCCCGGTTCGGCTTCGACATCGAGACCGTGGCGAGGATCCACGCCGACGTCGCCTACGTGGTGGTCGGCCTCACCTTCGCGCTGGCGTTCGCGCTGCACATCACCGACGCGCCCGGGTACGCCCGGCGGGCCGCGTGGACGTTGCTGGCCGTGGAGGCGGCGCAGGGGGTCGTCGGATACGTCCAGTACTTCCTGGGCGTGCCCGCGGCCCTGGTCAACCTGCACGTGCTCGGCGCGACCCTGGTCTGGCTCTGCGCGCTGCGGGTGCTGTTCGCGACCGGCCCGCGCGGGCCGCGCGACCTCCCGGAGGCGGTCGCCGGCGACCGCGACGCCGTCCGCGTCTGACCCCGCCCGCACACCGCCCGTCCGCTTCCCGCACACCGCCCGGACGCCGTCCATACGCCGTCCGCACTCGACGCGGTCCCGGTGCGGCAGGACAATGATCGGATGTCGTCGTCACGCACGATCATGCGGCGTTGCTACCAGGGCGTCGTGCTGCTGAGCGTCCTGGCCGTCGCCCCGATCACCTGGGCCTGGCTGTCCAGCTCCGGCCACCGGGCGGTCGCCGACTCCTCCCCCGGCTGGGTGGCCGGGGTTCCCGAGGCCCCGGTGGCGCTGGTGCTGGGGGCGGGCGTCGTCGGGGACGTCCCCTCCCCCATGCTGGCCAGGCGCCTGGACATCTCCGCGCAGCTCTACCGGGCGGGCAGGGTCGAGGCGATCCTGCTCTCCGGGGACAACAGCCGCAGGGAGTACGACGAGCCGACCGTGATGCGCGACTACCTGCTGGCGAGCGGCGTACCGGCCGGGGCGCTGGTCCTGGACTACGCGGGCTTCGACACCTGGGACTCGTGCGTCCGGGCCCGTACGGTGTTCGGCGCCACCAAGGTCACCGTGGTCACCCAGGTGTTCCACCTGCCCAGGGCGGTCACCCTGTGCCGCACGGCGGGCCTGGACACCTTCGGCGTGGGCGACGACTCGTCCAAGCGGTGGGTGTCCACCTACGGCCTCGCCGCCCGTGAGTTCCTCGCCTCGGCGAAAGGGCTCGTCGACTCCGTGCTCCTCGACTCGCCGCCCGTTTTCCCCGGGCCCCGCGAGACCACCCTGGAGACCGCGCTCCGGCGGGGGTGAACCCCGGCCAGGACGCCCTACAGGCGGAACGCACCGCCCTGCGGCGGGTGACCGGGACCGGGGTCACCGGCGGAGCCGCCCTGCGGAAAGGGAGAGCCGCCCGCGCGGCCGGGGCCGCCGGAGGTGTGGCCCGCCGTGGCGTTCCCGGCCGCGGACGGCGCGGGGAACCGGGCGCGGGCACCGGCCATGCACTCCAGCAGCGCCCGCTGCTCCTCGTTGAACGTGCGCTCGTCGATCACGTGGCCCCTGGCCCGCTCGTGGAGCAGGCCGAGTTCGGTGGCCGCCAGCTGGTAGTCGCTCATCGCCCGCAGGGCCGTCCTGCCCCCGTGGTTCCTGGCCCACTGCCGGGCCTGGCGGCGGCTGGGCAGGGAGGAGAGCATCGCGACATCGCCCGAGGAGACCAGCCCCGTCGCCCAGTAGGCGGGCAGGTAGGTCTGGATGAGCCCGATGATGCGCTTGCGGTCGCGGAAGATGATCCAGATCAGCGCGAACAGCACGGCCATCAGCAGCAGGTAGGCGATGGCCAGGCCGCCGATGCCGACATAGGAGGCGAAGCCGTTCCAGATGCCGTGCAGCAGCATCGCGCCGATCCACCCGGCGGCGATGACGAAGATCCGGCCCGGTCCCCGGCGCTGCGCCGCGTAGGCCACCGCGACACCGATCATGGAGGTGAACAGCGGGTGCGCGAACGGCGAGAGGATCCCGCGCAGCACGACGGTCACCGCCAGGCCCTGCGCGCCCAGCTCGTCGAGCGCGGCCACGTAGTAGCTGACGTTCTCGCTCATGGCGAAGCCGAGGCCGACCATGCCGGCGTAGATGATGCCGTCGGTGGGCCCGTCCAGCTCGGCGCGCTTGAACCTGAGCAGGCCCAGCAGGACCAGGCCCTTCATCGTCTCCTCGACCACCGGGGCGCCGAACGTGGCGGTGATGTTGCGCGCGTAGTCGTAGCCCAGCTGGACGGTGTTCTCGATGTAGAGCAGGTTGAAGGAGTTGATCACCCCTGCTACCAGGACCGCCACGCCCGCGCCCCAGGCGAACGCGAAGAGCAGGTTGGCGCGCGGCTCGGGCTCGATGCGGTCGAGCGCCAGCACCGCGGCCAGCAGCACCGGGACGGGCGCCAGCGCGAGGCCCAGGGCGATGAAGAAGTAGACCGGGTCGCCGTTCAGCACGTCGAAGGAGAACGACACCAGGGCGCACAGTCCCGCCAGGACGAGCCCGACGATCAGCGTGACCGACGGACGGTCCCTGAGCACCCAGCGGGGGTCATGGCCGGCCATGTGGCCACCGTAACCGCTGGTACCCGCCCCACGGTTGGAACCGGGAGATTACCGTCCGAAGGTTGACGAACCCCGCGCCGGTACCGGATCGCGGCCACGCCCCGCCGGCCACCCCGCGAACCTCGCATATCCGGCGAATCCGGCGAATCCGTCCGGCCGCCGCGAATCCCGGGACCATGCCGAGTGATGGGCCGCCCCCGCGACCGGAGCCGGAATCCGGCTCCCAGGGTTTCCCGAAGACCACGATTCACCCTCCCCACGACCAGGCCCGCCCCGGGCCGGTCAAGAAAACGTCTTCCCCCCGGGAGACGTCTCCCCCGTGGCCGGGGCGCGGAAACGGGCGCACCGGGGGAGAACGTACGTGTGAGATGACTCAGACGGGTGTCGGATGAGCCTCAGGCGAACATCAGACGAACATCGAGTCGATGGCGACGGCCAGGAACAGCAGCGCCAGGTAGGCGTTGGACCAGTGGAAGAAGCGCATCGGGCGCAGGTCGACGCCGGTCTTGCCCGCGTTGACCCGGCCGAGGAGGCGGTGGACCTCCCACAGGCAGGCGGCGCCCAGGACGGCGGCCACGGCGGGGTAGAGAAGCGTGGTCCCGGCGATCGGCCACAGCAGCAGCGAGCAGAGCACCGTGGCCCAGGTGTAGGCGATGCTCTCCAGCACCACGCGACGCTCGGTGGCCACCACCGGGAGCATCGGGACCTTCGCCGCCGCGTAGTCCTCCTTGTAGCGCATCGCCAGGGTCCAGGTGTGCGGGGGCGTCCAGAAGAACACCACGCCGAAGAGCACCACGGGGGCCCAGTCGAGGCTGCCGGTGACACCCGCCCAGCCGATCAGCACCGGCATGCAGCCGGCGATGCCGCCCCACACCACGTTCTGCGAGGTCCGCCGCTTGAGGATCATCGAGTAGACGAGCACGTAGAACAGGTTCGCGCCCAGCGACAGGCCCGCGGCGAGCCAATTCACCGTCAAACCGAGTCCAAGAGTGGACAGCGCGCCGAGGATGATCCCGAAGATCAGCGCGTTCGTCGGCGGCACCAGGTCGCGGGCGAGCGGGCGGCGCCGGGTGCGGCGCATGGCCGCGTCGATGTCACGGTCGATGTAGCAGTTCAGCGCGTTCGCGCTGCCGGCCGACAGGGTGCCGAACACCAGCGTGTTGACGGCGATCCACAACGGCGGCAGGCCCTTGGCCGCCAGGAACATCACCGGCAGCGTCGTGATCAGCAGCAGCTCGATGATCCGCGGCTTCGTGAGGGCGACGTACGCCTTCACGACGTCGCCGAAGGAGCGCGGCCCGGCCTCGGGGACCGTGCCCCCCTCGGGAGGGGTCGTCGATTGCTTGTCGGTGAGCACCATCTAAGGCGCTTCCAGCACGTGCGGGGTCAACGCGTAACCTCTGATTAGAGCGGATCCGTGAATGCGGGCACCAGCCAGCCTTGAGGACTCACTGTAGTTGCAGGGGGGGCCGGTCCCGGCACGGGGTGCGGAAGCGGCGCGAGGGGGGCTCCCATCCGGGAGGCGCGCGCCGCCTGCGGATCCCGCGGACCCGCCCCGGGTCGACCTGCGCCACGGTGGCCAGGTCGAAACCGTTAGGGTCCGGTGTGGGCGGGAAATACCAGACCGGCGCCACCAATCAGACGATTAGATCCGGAGATCGAGCACTTGAGCAGTGAACTCGTGCCAGCCCTCGAATGGAGCGACCTGGACCGCCGTGCGGTCGACGTCGTACGGGCCCTGGCCATGGACGCGGTAGAGAAGGCGGGATCGGGTCACCCCGGCACCGCGATGAGCCTGGCGCCGGCCGCCTACCTGCTGTTCCAGCGGGTGATGCGACATGACCCGTCAGATCCCACGTGGGCGGGCCGTGACAGGTTCGTCCTTTCCGCGGGTCACAGCAGCCTGACCCTCTACATCCAGCTCTTCCTGTCGGGGTACGGCCTCAGCCTGGACGACCTCAAGGGGCTGCGCCAGTGGGAGAGCCTGACCCCGGCCCACCCCGAGCACGGTCACACCGTCGGTGTCGAGACCACCACGGGCCCGCTCGGCCAGGGGATCGGCAACGCGGTCGGCATGGCGATGGCCGCCCGCCGCGAGCGCGGCCTGTTCGACCCGGACGCCGCCGCGGGCGCGAGCCCGTTCGACCACAACATCTGGTGCATCGCCTCCGAGGGCGACATCGAGGAGGGCATCAGCCACGAGGTGAGCGCCCTCGCGGCCCACCAGAGGCTGGGCAACCTGACCGTCGTCTTCGACAGCAACCACATCTCGATCGAGGACGACACCCAGATCGCGCTGAGCGAGGACGTCGTCGCGCGCTACGAGGCGTACGGCTGGCACACCCAGACCGTCGACTGGACGCGGACGGGCGACTACGTCGAGGACGTCGAGGCGCTGCACCAGGCCCTGGAGGCCGCCCGCGCCGAGACCGGCAGGCCGTCGTTCATCCGGCTGCGCACGATCATCGGCTGGCCCGCCCCCAACAAGCAGAACACCGGCAAGATCCACGGTTCGGCGCTGGGCGCCGACGAGGTCGCCGCGACCAAGAAGGTCATGGGCTTCGACGTCGAGAAGAGCTTCGACGTCCCCGCCGAGGTCCTGGAGCACGCCCGCGAGGTCGTCGAGCGCGGCCGGGCCGAGCGTGCCGAGTGGGACAAGCTCTACGAGAGCTGGCGCGAGGCCAACCCCGAGCGCGCCGCCGAGTTCGACCGCATCTCCGCGCGAAAGCTCCCGGCGGACTGGACCGAGGCGCTGCCGTCCTTCGAGATCGGCTCCTCCGTCGCCACCCGCAAGGCCTCCGGCGAGGTGCTCAGCGCCCTCGCGCCGGTGCTGCCCGAGCTGTGGGGCGGCTCGGCCGACCTGGCCGAGTCCAACAACACCACGATGAAGGGCGAGCCGTCCTTCATCCCCGAGGAGTTCCAGACCAAGGAGTTCCCCGGCGGCCCCTACGGCCGGACGCTGCACTTCGGCATCCGCGAGCACGGCATGGGCGCGATCCTCAACGGCATCGCGCTGCACGGCGGCACCCGCCCGTACGGCGGCACGTTCCTGGTGTTCAGCGACTACATGCGCCCGGCCGTGCGGCTGGCGGCGCTGATGAGGCTGCCGGTCACCTACGTGTGGACGCACGACTCCATCGGCCTGGGCGAGGACGGCCCGACGCACCAGCCCGTCGAGCACCTGTGGTCGCTGCGCGCCATCCCCGGCCTCGACGTGGTCCGCCCCGCCGACGCCAACGAGACGGCCGCCGCCTGGCAGGTCGTGCTCGAGCACAACGACCGCCCGGCCGCGCTGGCGCTGACCCGCCAGAACCTGCCGGTCTTCGAGGGCACCGGCGACGCGGAGCAGGTCGCCCGCGGCGGTTACATCCTGCGGGACGCCTCCGACGGGCAGCCCTCGGTGGTCCTGATCGGCACCGGCTCCGAGGTCGAGATCGCCCTCGGTGCCCGCGACATCCTCGAGGCGCAGGGCATCGCGACCCGGGTCGTGTCGATGCCGTGCGTCGAGTGGTTCCAGGCCCAGGACGCGGCCTATCGGCAGACGGTGCTGCCCACCTCGGTGCGCGCCCGCGTGGCCGTGGAGGCGGGAATCTCGCTGGGCTGGCGGGAGTTCGTGGGAGACGAGGGTGTGGTGGTCGGCCTGGAGCACTTCGGTGCCTCGGCCCCCTACAAGACCCTCTACGAACAGTTCGGCCTGACCGCCGAGCGCGTGGCCGCCGCCGCCAAGGCGAGCCTCGCCAAGACCGGAGCCGACAAGGGCGAGACGACGGGAAACTGATCATGAGTGAGATCCTGAAGAAGCTCTCCGAGCAGGGCGTCTCCATCTGGCTGGACGACATCAGCCGCGAGCGCCTGCGTACGGGCAACCTGCAGTCGCTGATCCGCGACAAGCACGTGGTCGGCGTCACCTCCAACCCGACGATCTTCGCGTCGGCGCTGAGCAAGGGCGACGCCTACGACGGCCAGCTGCACGACCTGAAGATCCGCGGCGTCGACGTCGAGGAGGCCGTGCGGGCCATCACCACGTACGACATCCGCTGGGCCGCCGACGTGCTGAGGCCGGTCTACGACGCCAGCGGCCAGGTGGACGGCCGGGTGTCGATCGAGGTCGACCCGCGCCTGTCCAGGGAGACCGACAAGACCGTCGCCGAGGCGCGCGCGCTGTGGTGGCTGGTCGACCGGCCCAACCTGTTCATCAAGATCCCCGCCACCGTCGAGGGCCTGCCCGCGATCACCCAGGCGATCTCCGAGGGCATCAGCGTCAACGTCACGCTGATCTTCTCCCTCGAGCGCTACCGCGCCGTGATGGACGCCTGGCTGACCGGCCTGGAGCAGGCGAAGGCCAACGGCCTGGACCTGGCGAACATCGAGTCGGTCGCCTCGTTCTTCGTCAGCCGCGTGGACGGCGAGATCGACAAGCGCCTGGACAAGATCGGCACCCCCGAGGCCCTCGCGCTGAGGGGCAAGGCCGCGGTCGCCAACGCCCGCCTCGCCTTCGCCGCCTTCGAGGAGGTCGTCGAGTCCTCGCGCTGGCAGGCGCTGGCCGCGGCCGGCGCCCGGCCGCAGCGCCCGCTGTGGGCCTCCACCGGCACGAAGAACCCCGACTACCCCGACACCCTCTACGTCGACCAGCTGGTCACCTCCGGCACGGTCAACACGATGCCGGAGAAGACCCTCGACGCGACGGCCGACCACGGCGGCATCACCGGTGACACGGTCCGCTCCTCCTACGAGGAGGCCTGGAACACCATGGCCGCGCTCAAGGAGGCAGGCATCGACTACGACGACGTCGTGCGGTTCCTGGAGGTCGACGGCCTGGACAAGTTCGAGGCCTCCTGGAAAGAGCTGCTGGAGACCGTCTCCTCCGAGCTGAAGAAGGCGTGAGGAACATATGTCAGTGTCCGTAACGTTCGGCGACGACGACCTCACCGATCAGGCAGGGGAGACCGCCGGGCAGCTCGCCTCCGAGGGGGTCCCCCAGGCCCTGGCCTCCGGCGACTCCACGCTGTGGGGCCAGGAGGCCCAGGCCGAGGCGGCCGTCCGCCTCGGCTGGCTCAACCTCCCGGCGACGAGCAGGCAGCTGCTCCCCGAGATCGGCGCGCTGGTGGAGCGGGCCCGCGCCGAGGGCCTGGACCACGTGGTCCTGGCGGGCATGGGCGGCTCCTCCCTCGCCCCCGAGGTCATCACCGCCTCCGCCGACATGCCGTTGACCGTGCTCGACACCACCGACCCCGGCCAGGTGCGCCGCGCGCTGGAGGACCGGCTGGAGAGCACGATCCTGGTCGTCGCCAGCAAGAGCGGCGGCACGGTCGAGACCGACAGCCACCGGCGGATCTACGAGAAGGCCTTCCGCGACGCCGGGATCGACCCGGCGAGCAGGATCGTCGTCGTCACCGACCCCGGCTCGCCCCTGGAGCTCAGCGCTCGCGAGGCGGGCTACCAGGTGATCCTGGCCGACCCGAACGTGGGCGGCCGCTACAGCGCCCTGACGGCGTTCGGCCTGGTGCCCAGCGCGCTGGCGGGCGTCGACGTCGAGCGGCTGCTCGACGACGCGGCCGAGGTGGCGCCGCTGCTGTCGCGGACCGAGGGCAACCCCGGCCTCGACCTCGGCGCCGCCCTGGGCGCCGCCGCGGCGGCCGGTCGCGACAAGCTCGTGATCGAGGACAGCCTGTCGGAGATCAACGGCCTGCCCGACTGGATCGAGCAGCTGGTCGCCGAGTCCACCGGCAAGTCCGGCAAGGGCATCCTGCCCGTCGTGGGCGCCGACCCGGGTGACGCCGACGACGAGCTGCTCGCCGGGATCGACACCGACGCCACCGTGACCGTCGTCGGCCCGCTGGGCGCGCAGTTCCTCGTCTGGGAGTACGCCACGGCCGTCGCGGGCCGCGTCCTCGGCATCGACCCGTTCAACCAGCCGAACGTGGCCGAGTCCAAGGAGAACACCGCCAAGCTGCTGGACCGGGCCGAGCTGCCGGTCGGCACGCCGCTCCTGGTCGACGGCCCGGTGGAGGTGTACGGCGAGTTCCCCGGCTCCGAGGACGTCAAGGACCTGTCGGACGTGCTCACCCGGCTGCTGGAGTCGATCCCCGACCGCGGCTACCTCGCGGTGATGGCCTACCTCGACCGTGAGGCGGCCTTCGACGCCCCGTACCCCGAGGGCGCCTCGTTCGAGGAGATGACGGACGTGTGGAGCGGGGCCGATCCGGCCACGCTGCGCGGGATGCTCGCGATCCGCACCGAACGCCCGGTCACCTTCGGCTGGGGCCCCCGCTTCCTGCACTCCACCGGCCAGTACCACAAGGGCGGCCCGCAGAACGGGGTGTTCCTGCAGATCACCGGGGCCGTCGAGAACGACCTCGAGGTCCCCGGCAAGCCCTACACGCTGGGCCGCCTCCAGCTCGCCCAGGCACTGGGCGACCAGGGCGCGCTGGCCAGCCGCGGGCGTCCCACCGTACGGCTGCACCTGACCGACCGCGCCGCCGGAGTCGCGCGACTGCTCGCCGCCGCGCGGGAGGTCTGATGGGCCGCTGGAGGTTCGCATGAGCAAGGGGAACTCCCGGACGAGCGCCGAGGAGAACGTCACGACGGGCGCCCCCGCGGGCACGACGGACGCCGTCGCTGTCACGCCGGACGCCGCGACGGCGGGCACGCCGGGCGCCTCGACGGCGGGCACGCCGGAGAAGGTGACGCCCACGGCCACCACGGCCACCGCCGCCGCGACCGTCGGCATCACCGAGGCCCTGGTCGACGCCAACCCGCTGCGCGACCCGCGCGACAAGCGCCTGCCGCGCGTGGCGGGGCCGTGCGTGCTGGTGCTGTTCGGCGTGACCGGCGACCTGGCGCGCAAGAAGCTGCTGCCGGCGATCTACGACCTGGCGAACCGCGGGCTGCTGCCCCCGGGCTTCTCCCTGGTCGGCTTCGCCCGCCGCGACTGGAAGGACCAGGACTTCGCGCAGCTGGCGCACGACGCCGTCAAGGAGCACGCGCGGACGCCGTTCCGCGAGGAGGTCTGGAAGCAGCTGTCGGAGGGCATCTTCTTCTGCCGGGGCGAGTTCACCGACGACGGCGCGTTCGACGCGCTGTCGATGATGCTCAAGGAGATCGACCAGACCCGGGGCACCGGCGGCAACTACGGCTTCTACCTGTCGGTGCCGCCGAAGTTCTTCCCGGTCGTGGTCCAGCAGCTGAAGCGGACCGGCCTGGCCGACGGCCCCGCCGGATCCTGGCGCCGGGTGGTGATCGAGAAGCCCTTCGGGCACGACCTGCGGAGCGCCCAGGAGCTCAACGCGATCACCAGCGCGGTCTTCCCGGAGAGCTCGGTGTTCCGCATCGACCACTACCTGGGCAAGGAGACGGTCCAGAACATCCTGGCGCTGCGCTTCGCCAACAACCTGTTCGAGCCGATCTGGAACCGCAGTTACGTCGACCACGTGCAGATCACGATGGCCGAGGACATCGGCATCGGCGGCCGGGCGGGTTACTACGACGGCATCGGCGCGGCCCGCGACGTGATCCAGAACCACCTGCTGCAGCTGCTGGCCCTGGTCGGCATGGAGGATCCGACGTCGTTCGGGGCCGACTCGCTGCGCAGGGAGAAGGAGAAGGTCCTCAAGGCGCTGCGGCTGCCGTCGGACCTGTCGCTGGCCACCGCGCGCGGCCGCTACGGGTCCGGCTGGCAGGGCGGCGAGCCGGTCATCGGCTACACCCAGGAGGAGGGCATCCCGCCCGACTCGATCACCGAGACGTACGCCGCCATCAAGGTGGAGATCGCCAACCGGCGCTGGGCCGGGGTGCCGTTCTACCTGCGCACCGGCAAGCGGCTCGGCCGCCGGGTCACCGAGGTGGCCGTGGTGTTCCAGCGGGCGCCGCACCTGCCGTTCAGCAAAGACGACACCGAGATCCTGGGGCAGAACGCCCTGGTCATCCGGGTGCAGCCGGACGAGGGCATCACGGTGCGGTTCGGCTCCAAGGTGCCCGGCACCGCGATGGAGGTCAGGGACGTCTCGATGGACTTCGCCTACGGCGAGTCGTTCATGGAGTCCTCCCCCGAGGCCTACGAGCGGCTGCTGCTGGACGTGCTGATCGGCGACCCGCCGCTCTTCCCGCACCAGCGCGAGGTCGAGCTGTCGTGGAAGATCCTCGACCCGATCGAGGAGTTCTGGGGCACCCAGGGCCCGCCGGAGGAGTATCCCGCGGGCACGTGGGGGCCGGCCTCGGCCGACGAGATGATGGCCCGCGACGGGCGTTCCTGGAGGCGGCTGTAGATGACCAGTTTCATGCTCAGCGGTACGAACGCCTCGAAGATCTCCTCGCAGCTCACCCACCTGCGTCACCAGATGGGCACCCCGGCGGTCGGCATGGTGCTGACCCTGGTGGTGGTCTGCGGCGAGAGCGACCAGTACGACGCGGTCCGGGCCGCGACCGAGGCGGCCAGGGAGCACCCCTCCCGGATACTGGTCGTCATCCCCCGCGACTCGGAGGAGCCGAACCGGCTCGACGCCGAGATCCGGTTCGGTGAGTCGACCCCGGGCGAGGTGATCCTGCTCCGCCTGTACGGGGAGCTGACCAGGCACGCCGACTCGGTGGTCAGCCCGCTGCTGCTCACCGACACCCCGGTGGTGGCCTGGTGGCCCAGCGACTGTCCCGAGGTTCCGTCCAAGGATCCGATCGGCATGCTGGCCCAGCGCCGCATCATCGACGCGCGGTCGGCGGCCGACTCGGTCAAGGCGATCACCGACCGGGCCCGCGGTTACGTGCCCGGCGACACCGACCTGGCCTGGACCCGGCTGACGACGTGGCGGAGCCTGCTGGCCGCCGCGTTCGACCAGCCGGTGGGCAAGGTCAAGCGGGGCACCGTGGAGGCCGTGTCCGGCCATGCCAGCGCCCTGCTGCTGGCGGCCTGGCTCGGCGACCGCCTCGGCGCCTCCGTGAAGGTCTCCGAGTCCCCCGGGCCCGGCCTGACCGCGGTCAAGCTGGTCTCGGCCGAGGGTGACATCACCGTCGTCCGGAGCGACGGCCGCATGGCCACGCTGTCGCGTCCCGGCCAGCCGGACCGCAGGGTCGCCCTGACCCGGCGCCCGACGTCGGAGCTGCTCGCCGAGGAGCTGCGACGGCTGGACCCCGACGAGATCTACGCGGCCGCGATCAAGCGACTCGCCCAGACCAAGAAGTCCTGAGCCGCGAGTGCCCCGCGGCCACGGCCGCGGGGCACCTCCTTTCGAAAGAGAAGTCCCGTGAGCGTTCCCACCGTGATCACCCACCGCGACGCCGACATGCTCGCCAAGGCCGTCGCCGCCCGGGTGATCGTCCGAGCCGTCGACGCCCAGTCGGCCAAGGGCTCGGCCCATCTGGTCCTGACCGGCGGGACCGTCGGCATCGCCACCCTCGCCGAGATCGCCGCCTCCCCCGCCAGGGACGCCGTCGACTGGCGCAAGGTGGACATCTGGTGGGGTGACGAGCGTTTCCTGCCGAGCGGCGACGCCGAGCGCAACGAGACCGGTGCCCGCAAGGCCCTGCTCGACCACCTCGACCTCGACCCCGAGCGGGTCCACGTGATGCGCGGCCCCGACTCCGGCATGACCGCCGAGGAGTCGGCCGAGGCGTACGCCGAGGAGCTGCGCCGGGCGGCGCGCCCCGAGGACCACGGCCCGGCCCCGTCGTTCGACCTCATGATGCTGGGCATGGGCCCGGACGGCCACATCGCCTCGCTGTTCCCCGGCCTGCCCGCCCTGTACGACACCCGCCCGGTGGTGGCGGTGCACGGCTCGCCCAAGCCTCCGCCCATCCGCGTCTCGCTGACGCTGCCGGTCATCCAGGCCTCCCGCGAGGTGTGGGTGATCGCCGCCGGCGAGGAGAAGGCGGGAGCGGTACGGCTGGCACTGTCGGACTCGGGGACGATGCAGGTCCCGGCCGCCGGGGCCCGGGGCAGCCGGCGCACCCTCTTCCTCCTGGACAGGGCCGCGGCCTCCAAGATCCCTTCTTCCCTGAGCCGGATCTCTTCGCCTTGAGTCGTTGAAGACGTTCACAGGCCGCCTCCCCTGAGCGGGGAGCGGCAGGAATCCTCGCAAACGAGAAATCGTTTGCGAGGATTTTTCATATTAATAACCGTCTTATGATTGCGACCACGGCGGCATCCGTGGAGGGATCATGACCGGTCGGCGCTCCATCACGATTCTTCATGTTTCGGACATGCAGTTCGGAAAGGAGCATCGGTTCGGCGGGGAGGGCGTCACCGCAGGGGATCGTCGGCATTCCTCGCTGGCGGCGCGGCTGCTGGACGACATCACCTACCTCCAGGACGAGCACGGCGTGCGGCCCGATCTCGTGGTGGCCTCCGGCGACCTGGCCGAATGGGCTCTTCCCACCGAATTCAAAAAGGTGAGCGAGTTTCTCGCCGAGGTGGCGAAGGGCCTAAAACTCGGGAACGACCGGGTCGCGATGGTGCCGGGCAACCACGACGTCAGCTGGAAGAAGTGCCAGGCCTACTTCGACGATTGCGAAGGGGACGAAACCACCCCGACTCCCCCGTACTGGCCCAAATGGCAACCCTATTTCACGATGTTCAGCCAGTTCTATACGGGAATATCGGGCGTCGGGTTCCCCAAGGACCAGCCGTGGACCCTGTTCGAGATGCCGGAGCTGAACACGGTCGTCGCCGGGCTCAACTCGACCATGGCCGAGAGCCACCGGGACTCCGACCACTACGGCTTCTGCGGCGAGGAGCAGCTGCGCTGGTTCGCCGACCGGCTGCGCGCGTACGCCGGGCGGGGTTGGCTCAGGATCGGTGCGATGCACCACAACCCGGTGATCGTCGACCCGGAGGACGACGCCTTCCTCCGTGACCGGCACCAGTTCGGCGAGCTCGTCGCCCCGCACCTGAACCTGCTGCTGCACGGCCACACCCACGAGGGCCGTATCGACAGCTTCGGCGCCGACGCCCTCGCCGTCCTCTGCGCGGGCAGCACCGGGGTGCGCAAGGAGGCCCGTCCGGACGACGTGCCCAACCAGTACCAGCTCGTCAAGGTCACCCCCCGGAGCCTGAAGGTGTATGCCAGGCGCTACAACGCCTCCCGCTTTCGGTGGGAGGGCGACACGAGCATCGGGATCGGCCGTGACCAGGCGACGCGCCGGCTGAAGCGGTCCTTCGACGACTGCCGCGCCGCCTTTCCCTCCCTCGTCTCCCGGGACGACGACCACGACGAGGAGGAGGACCCCCGGGCCCGCCGCTCGCCGGACGCCCGCCGGGACGATTTGCTGACCCGGGTGCGCCGGGTCTGTCAGGTCCGCCACCCGGAGGCGGACGTGGAGGAGGTCAGGAGCGGCGACGGACGCTCCGGCTACCTGAGGGTTACGGTGCCGTCCGAGCCCCAGGTGTCGCTGTATCCGATCGGGGTATGCGACGGACCGCCGGATCACGAGGCCGTCGAGACGTTCCTGTCGGACGTGGACGCGCGATATCGCGCGGGAGATCCCCAGCTGACCTCGTACTTCGTCTACGACGGCGAGGCCGCCCCGGATGAGCTGAAACTCTGGTCGGGCATGCGGGGAGTGCGCCTCCAGCGGCTGATGGAGTTCCAGGGGATGTTCGACCTGCAGCCGTACGCGCGCAAGCAGGCCGAGCGACTGGCCGACAGCCAGGTCTACCCGTCCGAGCTTTATGTCCCGCAGCGGTTCGGCATCGTGGACGGCCGGGGAATGGGACGGCCCCAGGTCGACCTCCTGGAGCGGCTGAGGGAATGGATCGCCGAACACGACGGCCGGTTCGTCGTCGTGCTGGGCGACTTCGGCCACGGCAAGACCTTCCTGCTCCGCGAGCTCACGAGGCTTATCCACGAGGAGGGCGTGCCGCCGGTCATCCCGATTCTGATCCAGCTCAGAGACCTGGAGAAGGCCCATACCCTCGACGAGTTGCTGGCCGCCCATCTGACGGCGGGCGGCGAGGAGGTCATCGACCACCGCCTGCTGCGATATCTCATCCAGGAGGGACGGGTGCTGCTGCTCTTCGACGGCTTCGACGAGCTGGCGCTGCGTGTCACCTACGAACAGGCGGCCGAGCACCTGGGCAACCTGGTCCAGGCCGCACAGGGGCGGGCGAAGGTGGTGCTGACCAGCCGCACCCAGTACTTCCTCTCCGACCGGCACGTGGAGACCGCCCTGAGCAACAGGCTGGCCAACATGCCGGGCCGCAGGCTCATCAAGCTTCACGAATTCGACGACGGCCAGATCCTGGCCTTCCTCACCCGTCTCCTCGGCGGGGACGAGGCCGGGGCCCGGGCGCGGCTCGAACTGCTGCGCGACGTGCGGGACCTCCTCGGGCTGTCCAGGAACCCGCGCATGCTCAGCTTCATCTCCCGGCTCGACGAGGACCGGCTCCGCCAGATCCGGGACCAGGAAGGCGCGATCAGCGCCGCGGTGCTCTACCGGGAGCTGCTGGAACGCTGGCTGGAGTTCGAGTACGACCGCGCCCAGCCCAAGGGCGCGATGCCGTCCCTGTCGGTCAGGGATCGTTGGACGGCGGTGCAGGCACTCGCGCTGGAACTGTGGAACACCGGCCAGGAGACTCTCGACATCGACAAGCTGGGAACCGTCGCCGAGACACTGCAGAACCTCGCCGAACTCCAGCTCACCCCCGACCAGGCATCCCACATGATCGGGTCCGGCACCCTCCTGGTCCGCCCGGAGGCCGGGCGGTTCAAGTTCGTGCACCGCTCGGTGATGGAGTGGCTGGTCGCGGAACAGATCGCCAGGCAACTCAAGGAACGGGAGTGGAATCCGCCCGAGCTGCTGGTGCGAGCCCTCTCCGATCTGATGGCCGACTTCGTCGCGGAACTGGCAGGGAGATCCATCGTGATCGCCTGGGCACGCTCGTCGCTCGTGGCCGACATCGACACGACGACGGAGACCGCGAAGGGGAACGCCCTGACACTGCTGCGCCGCCTGAACGCGCCCTTGCAGACCGGGAACCGCGACCGGGCGTGCATCAGGCTCAGGGGAATGAACCTGCGCGGCACCGACCTCACCGGGGCCGATCTCCGCGAAGCGGATCTCCGCGACGCGGACCTGCGAGAAGCTCTTCTCGATGGCGCTGACCTCTCCGGCGCAGACCTGCGAGACGCCGTGCTGCGGGAAAGCTCGGGGAAGAAGGCGCGTCTCAACGGCGCCGACCTGCGCGACGCCGACTTCTCCCTTGCCCGGTTCTTCGAGGCCGACCTTACCGGCGCGCGCTTCGGGGGCTCACGATGGTTCCGGGCAGTCCTGCTGGGCGCGATCCTGCCTCCCGGCTGCCTCGACGACTGCGACACCCGCGGCGCAGCCCTTCCCTCGCATTTCATCGCATCTCACGAGCTGGCTCCGGCGCGCAACAGCCTGATCTATTCGGTGGCGTGGAGTCCCAATGGAAATGTTGTGGCCTTCGGTGGCAGCAGTCACAGGGCGTATCTCTGGGATACTGCCACCGGCTCCCTGATCCGTACCCTCGAAGGGCACACCGGCAGCGTCAACACCCTGGCGTGGGGCCCCGACGGCACGCGCCTCGCCACCGGCAGCAACGACGGAACCATCCGCATCTGGAACCCTGCCACCGGCACCTCGACCCGCACCCTCGAAGGCCACACCGACTGGATCCACTCCATCGCCTGGAGCCCCGACGGCACACACCTCGCCACCGGCGGCAACGACGGAACCATCCGCATCTGGAACCCTGCCACCGGCACCTCGACCCGCACCCTCGAAGGCCACACGATCGGCGTCAACACCCTGGCCTGGAGCCCCGACACCACCTACCTCGCCACCGGCGGCAACGACGGAACGGCCCGCATCTGGAACCCTGCCACCGGCGCCTCGACCCGCGCCCTCGAAGGCCACACCGGCTGGATCCACTCCATCGCCTGGAGCCCCGACGGCACACACCTGGCCACCGGCAGCAGTGATGGAACCATCCGCATCTGGAACCCTGCCACCGGCGCCTCGACCCGCACCCTCGAAGGCCACACCGACTGGATCCACTCCATCGCCTGGAGCCCCGACGGCACACACCTGGCCACCGGCGGCAACGACGGAACGGCCCGCATCTGGGACCTTGTCACCGGCGCCTCGACCCGCACCCTCGAAGGCCACACCGACTGGATCCGCACCATCGCCTGGAGCCCCGACGGCACACACCTGGCCACCGGCGGCAACGACGGAACCATCCGCATCTGGAACCCTGCCACCGGCACCTCGACCCGCACCCTCGAAGGCCACACGATCGGCGTCAACACCCTGGCCTGGAGCCCCGACGGCACACACCTCGCCACCGGCAGCAACGACGGAACCATCCGCATCTGGGATCCCGCCACCGGCGCCTCGACCCGCACCCTCGAAGGCCACACCGACTGGATCCGCACCATCGCCTGGAGCCCCGACGGCACACACCTCGCCACCGGCGGCAACGACGGAACCATCCGCATCTGGAACCCTGCCACCGGCGCCTCGACCCGCACCCTCGAAGGCCACACCGGCAATGTCAACACCCTGGCCTGGAGCCCCGACGGCACACACCTCGCCACCGGCAGCAAGGAGGGAACGACCCGCATCTGGGACCTTGTCACCGGCGCCTCGGCCCGCACCCTCGAAGGCCACACCGGCTGGATCCACTGCATCGCCTGGAGCCCCGACGGCACACACCTCGCCACCGGCAGCAAGGAGATCATCCGTATCTGGGACCCTGCCACCGGCGCCTCGACCCGCACCCTCGAAGGCCACACCGGCTGGATCCACTGCATCGCCTGGAGCCCCGACGGCACACACCTCGCCACCGGCAGCAACGAGATCATCCGTATCTGGGACCCTGCCACCGGCGCCTCGACCCGCACCCTCGAAGGCCACACCGGCAATGTCAACACCCTGGCCTGGAGTTCTGACGGCACACACCTGGCCACCGGCAGCAGCGATGGAACGGCCCGCATCTGGGATCCCGCCACCGGCGCCTTGATCCGCACCCTCGAAGGCCACACCGGCTGGATCCACTCCATCGCCTGGAGCCCCGACGGCACACACCTCGCCACCGGCAGCGGTGACGGAACCATCCGCCTCTGGAACCCCACCACCGGAGCTCACCTCGCCGCGTTGATCCCTCTGCCCGACGGATCCGCCGCCTTCGGGCCCGACGGTATGGCCTACAAGTTCAGCGGCACCCTCTCCGGCGTGTTCTGGTGGTCCGTCAACCTGTGCACCTTCACCCCCGAAGAACTCGCCCCATACGTCCCCGGCATACGCCGCGTACCGTACGGCTCTCCCCTGAGCGCCCTCCTCCCCAGCCCCGAAGGCAGGTGACCCCATGTCCGCCGCCGGCCACGCACCCTCCAGCGACCGGGGACCGGAGGAAAGAGACGTCTCCACACCGAGCAGGCGCCGTACGTCCAGGCAGCCCGATCTCGGAGTCAGGTCCTTCCCGCTGGTCTCGGCCGAGGAGTGGCGCGCGCCCGAGGAGGTCCTGCGCCGGATGTATCTCGAAGCCGAGGAGCGGGCCATCGAGGCGTACACCTGGTACATGCGCGACCGCGTCAGGAAGCGCGCCTCATCCAAGGTGCTGCGGGGGGCCGCGATCGTGCTGGCCGCCGCGGGCGGGCTCCAGCCGCTGGCCAGCGCGGCCGGGGCGGGGGGCGGTCTGGGGTGGGGCTACGTGCTGCTCGCCTCGGCCGGGGTCTGCGTCGCGTTCGACCACTTCCTCGGGCTGTCGTCCCGCTGGATGCGGGACATGGTGTGCGCGCAGGAGATCCAGTCGCGGTTGCACGACTTCCAGCTCGACTGGGCGGTGCTCAATGCGCGGGACGCACTCGATCAGGGGCCGATTCCGGTGGAGGAGTATCTCGAACTGCTCCGGACCTTCATCATCGACCTGTCAGCGATCATGACCAGGGAGACCGGCGAGTGGGTCACCGAGTTCCAGAGCGGCCTGGCCCAGCTCAACCTGCCCCCCGGCCAGAAGTGACCTTCCACCGCCTTACGTAATCACAATGTGCGGTCGAACGGCCACCATCATGATGGTTCGCGGCAGGAGCTCGCCGTACGACCACCGCATGACAGGGAGATGATGATGGCCGACGAGACGCATCGCATCGAGACGCGCGCGGACACGGCGGCCGAAGCACTCATCGTGCAGGCCGCACAGGCTTCGGGAGAGTCGATCTCCTCATTCGTCCTCCGCGCGGCCTGCGCGGAGGACCGCCGGGTGCTTGCCCGGCCCGATGCCACACTGATGCCCGCTGATCAGTTCGACGACCTGGTCGCCTCGCTCGACGAGCCGGACGAGGCGCCCGCTCTCCGTAAGGCCGCGCGGCGACGGCGCGCCTATCACGAGTCGTCCTGAACCAATGATCACGGCCCTCGAGGTCGTTACCGCAGGCGGTCAGGACGCTGTCGCTGGGAAGCGTGCGGCGACGGCGTCGATCTCGGCGTGGAGTTCCTTCTTGTCCGCCGGGTCCATCGACGAGGCCTCGACGGCGTTGCGGGCCAGGGTGACGAGGGTCTCGCGGCCCAGGCCCAGCCTGTCGGCGGCGACGCGATACTCGCGGCTCAGGGTGGTGGCGAACATGGGCGGGTCGTCGCTGTTGAGGGTGACGAACAGGCCCTCCTCGATCATGCGGGGCAGCGGGTGCTCCTCGACGCGGGCGACCTGGCCGGTGCAGACGTTGGAGGTCGGGCAGACCTCCAGGGGGATCTGGGTCTCGCGCAGGTGGGCGATGAGGCGGGGGTCGTCCACGCAGGAGGTGCCGTGGCCGATCCGCTCGGCGCCCAGGAGGTCGAGGGCCTCCCAGATGGTCTCGGGGCCGGTCATCTCCCCCGCGTGCGGCAGGCTGCGCAGTCCGGCGGCGGTGGCGGCGCGGAAGGCGTCCGCGAAGACGTCGCGATACTTCGGGCGTTCCTGCTCGATTCCGGCCAGTCCAAAACCTACCAACGCCTGGGGAGGTTCCTGCAGCGCGTGGTCCAGGGTGACCCGGGCCGCCTCGGCCCCGTACTCGCCGGGGATGTCGAACACGTACGCCATCCGCACCCCGTGCTCCTCGCGGGAGCGCCGGGCGGCCAGGTCGAGCGCCTCGGTGACCTCCCGCATCGGCATGCCGACGACGTGGTGGGCGTACGGCGTGACGGTCAGCTCGGCGTAGCGGCCGTTCTGCCCGGCGAGGTCGGCGGCCAGGCCGAGCACCAGGGTCGCCACGTCCTCCGGCTCGCGGACCAGGGCGTTGACCGCCTGGTAGATCCGGGCGAAGTGCGGGAAGTCGGTGAACCTGTAGAAGGCGCGCAGCTTCTCCTCGTCCGTGGGGACGCCCCCGTCGGGGTGGCGGCGGGCGAGCTCCAGCACGGTGGGGACCGAGGCGGAGCCGATCAGGTGGACGTGAAGCTCGACCTTGGGCAGGGCGTCGATGAAGGCGTCGATCGTCATGCGGGGACCCTACGCACGCCACCCCCGGACGCGAAAGCCATTTCCTATGAATCTAACTCTAAAATGTAAGCTTTTCCCGACAAGGGGATGGGAATTGCCGAGGGAGATGTCCTCCCGCTCACCGGCCGTCTGGCGCATAGTGGGGGCAGGCACCTCGACACCCCTCACGGAGGCTTCCCGTGTTCGAGCGCTTCACCGACCGTGCCCGCCGTGTCGTGGTCCTGGCGCAGGAGGAGGCCAGGCGGCTCAGCCACGGCCACATCGGCACCGAGCACATCCTGCTCGGGCTGATCCTCGAGGAGGACGGTGTCGCCGGCCGTGCGCTGCGGGCCTTCGGCATCGGCGGCGAGCGCGTCAGGAACGCCGTCGAGGAGATCATCGGCAGGGGCGACGAGAGTCCCGGCGGCCACATCCCGTTCACCCCGCGCGCCAAGAAGGTGCTCGAACTGTCCCTGCGCGAGGCGCTCGGCCTGCACCACACCTACATCGGCACCGAGCACATCCTGCTCGGGCTGCTCCGCGAGGGTGAGGGCGTGGCCGCCCAGGTGCTGACCGAGCAGGGAGCGCGCCTCGAGGCCGTACGCGCCCAGGTGATCACGCTGCTCGGGCGGCGCGGCCCCGAGCGCGCGGTGACGGCGGAGGAGGGCTTCCACGTCATGGGGGCGGCGTTCTCCGCCAGGCTGGAGCGCATCCAGGAGAGCCTGGACCGGATCGAGCGCAGGCTGGACGCCATCGAGACCTCCCGCGACACCGGCGACGCCTCCCGCGACGGCACCACCGCCGGCGGAGACGACGGCGACGCCGGTACGCCCCGGGACGATGGCGACGCCTCCGGCGCGCCCCGCGCCCCGGAGCCCCCGTCCCAGGAGGGGCGGGCCTCCTGAGGCGGGAACGCGGATGAATGCGGCCTCCCCGCTTCGGGACCCCTGAGCGATCTCGAAACGGGAAGGCCACGTGACGGGGTCAGCTCGGGGATGCCGTCGCCATCACGCCCACGGCCAGCCTGGCCTCCACCACGCCGGGGTCCTCGGTGTAGTTCAGGGTCGCGCCGAGCGAGACCAGGAGCCTGCGCATGCGCACGTTGTCGGACAGCAGGGTCGCCCTGACCTCGGCGAAGCCCAGGTCGCGGGCCTGGCGGACGAGCATCCCGGCCAGGGCGGTGCCCAGCCCCCTGCCCTGCCAGCGGTCCTCGACCAGGAACGCCATCTCGGCGATGCCCGGGTCCGGGGTGAACATCAGGTTGGCGAGGCCGACGACCTGGCCGTCGTGCCCGGCGACGATCGACTGGCCGTGGGTGCGGTCGCAGAGCCGGTCGAAGACCTTCGGCGGCAGCACCGGCATCGAGGTGAAGTAGCGGAACCTGCGGGCCTCCGGCGAGCAGCGGTCGTGCAGGTCGCGTACGGCCTCGCGGTAGAGCCGGGTGAGCGGGCGGACACTGACCTCGACGCCGTCGGAGAGCGTGATGTCGCGGTCGGTTCCGGACTGCTCGACGGGGGGCTGCGCGAGGCGGACGAAGGAGGCCGCGCGGGCGGCCTCGGTCAGGGTGAACGGCAGCTCGGCCCGGCGGATCCTGATCGCGCGGCGCGGGGCCACGGGCACGGTCAGCAGGGTCGGGTCCGGAAGATCGCTCATCTCAGCACCGTAGACCCAGCGGGAGTCGTCGGCGCGCAGCAGCTCCCCCAGCAACTCGGGCAGGCGCCAGGGCGTCATGCGCAGCCGGGAGGCGAGCAGGAGGACGCGGGTGGGCTCGTCGGTCAGCTCGTGGGCGGTGGCGGTGACGACCTGGACCCGGCGTCCGCCGGCGGCCTCCAGCGCCTCGCGCACCGCCTCGGCCCCGGCGGGGATGTCCGTGACGAACTCGTCGACCGTGCCGTCCGCGTCGGTCTGCACGCTCAGGCCCAGGATGTTGCCACCCTTGGCGGCGAGTGCGGCGGCCAGCGAGGCGAGCCGCCCCGGCCGCTCGTCAACGGTCGTACGAATCCTCAGAAACCCCATCAGAATGCTCCCTCTGTTGGGGGATAGCCTTTCCTGACACTGTTACGGGACTGCTACACATGAGTGAGCCCATCGTTACGTCTGGGAAGATCACTTGTTACGCGGCAGTACGGCGTTTCTGCAACGGTTTCCGTTGACAGGCACACCCAGATAGACGGATATAGCAGGATATGAGGCCATGAGCACGCGCGTTCCCCTGGCTGGGGACTTCGTCAACGGAGACGTCTCCTTCTGGTACCGCTCCCTCGGCATCCCCTCCCCCGGCGCCCCCCTCGCCGGAGACCTCGACGCCGACGTGGCCATCGTCGGCGCCGGCTACACCGGCCTGTGGACCGCCTACTACCTGAAGAAGGCGAGCCCCGGCCTGCGGATCGTCGTGCTGGAGAAGGAGTTCGCCGGGTACGGCGCCTCCGGGCGCAACGGCGGCTGGCTGGTCGGCGAGCTGGCAGGCACTCCCGAGCGCTACGCCAGGACGCACGGCCCGGACGCGGCCAGGCGGCTGCAGCGGGTGATGTTCGAGACCATCGACGAGGTCGTCGCCGTCGCCGAGGACGAGAAGATCGACGCCGACATCGTCAAGGGCGGCGTCACCACGGTCGCCACCAACACCGCCCAGGACCGGCGGCTGCACCAGCTGCTCGCCCACGAGCGCCACTGGGGCTGGACCGAGGAGGACGTGCGGCTGCTCGACCCCGCCGAGCGGGAGGAGCGCCTGCGGGTGGACGGCGCGGTCAGCGCGATCTGGAGCCCGCACTGCGCCAGGATCCAGCCCGCCAAGCTCGCCAGGGGCCTGGCCGAGACCGTGCGGAACCTCGGGGTGGACATCTTCGAACGCACCCCGGTCACCGAGATCGCCCCGCGCGAGGCCCGCACGCCGTACGGCACCGTCCGCGCCGAGTACGTCATCCGCGCCACCGAGGGCTTCACCGCCGAGCTGAGGCAGTACCACCGGACCTGGCTGCCGATGAACAGCTCGATGATCGTCACCGAGCCGCTGGGCGCGCTGTGGGACGAGATCGGCTGGGCGGGACACGAACTGCTCGGCGACATGGCGCACTACTACATGTACGCCCAGCGCACCGCCGACGGCCGGATCGCGTTCGGCGGGCGCGGCAAGCCCTACCTGTACGGATCCCGGGTGGACGACCGGGGCCACACCCACGGGTGGACGATCGAGGCGCTCTGGGAGCTGCTGACCGGGATGTTCCCCGCGCTCCGGGCCTCCCGGGTGGCGCACGCCTGGTCCGGGGTGCTCGGCGTGCCCCGCGACTGGTGCGCCACCGTGCACGTCGACCACACCACCGGCATCGGCTGGGCGGGCGGCTACACCGGCCACGGGGTGACCACGACCAACCTCGCCGGCCGTACCCTGCGCGACCTGATCCTGCGCGAGGACACCGAGCTGGCCTCCCTGCCCTGGGTGGACCGCAAGGTGCGAGGCTGGGAGGTGGAACCGCTGCGGTGGCTCGGCGTGCACACCATGTACGACCTCTACCGCCGGGCCGACGCCAGGGAGAAGGCGGGACTCGGCCGCACCTCGGTGCTGGCCCGCGTCGCCGACTCCATCACCGGACGCTGAACCGCCCCCGTCACCGGACGCCGAACCGACCCCCCTTACCGGACGCTGAACCGCCCCCGTCACCGCATGCTGAACCCACCCCCTTACCGGACGCTGAGACCACGGACGCCGAGGAGAGCCATGACCTGCCCGCCCGCCACCCGAGTGGGAACCGAGTGAACGACATCCTCTTCCGCGGCGGCCGGGTCTTCCTCGCCGCCGACGCCTTCGCCGAGGCGGTGCTGGTCCGGGACGGCCGGGTCGCCGCCGTGGGCGCGGAGTCCGACGTCGTACGACTGGCCTCCCCCGGCCACGAGACCGTCGACCTGGACGGCGGGCTGCTCACCCCCGGCTTCACCGACGCGCACCTCCACCCGGTGCAGGCGGGCCTGGAGCGGGCCAGGTGCGACCTGTCCGCGGTCTACGGCCTGCCGGAGTATCTGGAGCGGATCACCGCCTATGCCGCCTCCCACCCCGGCCACGCGTGGATCGACGGCGGCGGCTGGGACATGTCGGCCTTCCCCGGCGGCCTGCCGCACCGTTCCCAGCTCGACGTCGTCGACCGGCCGGTCTACCTGATCCAGCGCGACCACCACGCCGCCTGGGTGAACAGCCGGGCCCTGGAGCTGGCCGGGATCACCCGCGACACCCCCGACCCCGCCGACGGCAGGATCGAGCGCGACGCCGACGGCACGCCGAGCGGCGTGCTGCACGAGGGCGCGATGGACCTGGTCGGCCTGCTCACCCCGCGCCCCACCGCGGAGGACCTGCACGACGCGCTGATGGAGGCCCAGGACCACCTGTTCTCCCTCGGCGTCACCGGCTGGCAGGACGCCATCGTCGGTTCCTACGCGGGCTCCGACGACCAGCTGCCCACGTATATCTCGGCGGCGGCCTCCGGCGCGCTGCGGGCCCGCGTGGTGGGCGCGCTGTGGTGGGACCGGGCGCGCGGCGCCGAGCAGATCCCCGAGCTGCTGGAACGACGCCGCTCCGCCGAGGGCCTGGAGCGGTTCCGCGCCACCTCGGTGAAGATCATGCAGGACGGCATCGCCGAGAACTTCACCGCCGCGGTGATCGAGCCCTACTGCCGCTGCGGCGGCACCGGCCTGTCGTACGTGGACCCCTCTCTGCTGAAGGGGTACGTCGCCGAGCTGGACCGGCACGGCTTCCAGGTGCACTTCCACGCCATCGGCGAGCGGGCCGTCCGCGAGGCGCTGGACAGCTTCGAGGGGACCGACCCGGCCAACCGGCACCACATCGCGCACCTGCAGATCGTCGAGCCGTCCGACGTGCCGCGCTTCGCCGAACTCGGCGTGACCGCCAACCTGCAGCCGCTCTGGGCCACCCACCACGCCCAGATGGACGAGCTGACCCTCCCCTTCCTGGGTGAGGAGCGCTCCGCCTGGCAGTACCCGTTCGCCGACCTGCAACGTAACGGCACCCTGTTCTGCGCGGGCAGCGACTGGCCGGTCTCCGACGCCGACCCGATCCAGGGCATGCACGTGGCCGTCAACCGCACCGAACCCGGCGGCTCGGTGCACGCGGGCTACCCGACGGCGCAGACCCCGTTCCTGCCCGGCCAGAGCCTCACCCTGGCCACCGCGCTCACGGCCTACACCGCGGGCTCGGCCCGGATCAACCACGACGACGACGCGGGCACCATCGTCCCCGGCAACCGCGCCGACCTCGTCGTCCTGGACCGCGACCCCTTCACCGAACCGGCCGCCGACATCTGGCGCACCAGGGTCGCCATGACCTTCCTCGACGGCCAGGAGGTCTACCGCCGCTGACCGCTCACGCCCCGGCGGCCCGCATCAGGCGTTCGACATCGCGCCAGAACTTGTCGAAGGAGGGCGCGTTCTTGCGCGCCTGCGCCATGTCGAAGATCGCGGTCAGGGCCGCCTGATCGGCCGTCGGGCGGTAGGAGGTGCCGTCGGTCTTGCGGGCCGAGAGCCACCCCTTCGCATCGCGGGGCCCCTCGGGATCTACGGGTGATTCGAGGGGGTTCGCCAACCCCCTCTGGCCCGCGAGCGACGGGGCGGCGGCGAGGAACCACGCCTCGAACTCCCGGTTGGCGAGGACCATCGAGATCTCCCGGTCACCACGAGCCCGCCGGGCCCGCTCCAGGAGCGCCGGACCGGTAGTCGCGGGACAGTCGTCATCGGCGTCGATCAGCAGCAGGATCCCGCCTCGCCCGTCGACCTGGTAGGAGGCCTGGAGCACGGCGCTCTCGATCCCTCCCGGAGCGACGAGCTTGGAGCGCGGAACCCGGCGGGGCGTCGGGATCCGTACCGTCCAGACCGAGAGTTCCTCCGCGATCCTGCGGAGCAGGACGGGAAGCGCGGCGACCTCTCCCTCCCCCTCGACGACAGCGGCGATGGTGACCGCCTCGGTCATTCGGCCTCCCCGGTGCCGGGCCTGAGCTGGTTGCCGCGCATCAACTCCCCGATGGTGGCCCGCCGGTCGTCGACGAGGCGACGGCTCACGTCGTCGATCTCACCGATCGTCGTGAGCCCGTCCGTCATGGTCACGACGCGTACGGACGCCGGATCGAAGTCGTCGCGATCGAGCAGGTCCGCGCTCTGCGTGGTGACCACCACCTGGACGTGCTCGCTCGCCTCGCTCAACGCGTCGAACAGCACCCCGGCGGCCGCCGGGTGCAGAGACGTCTCCGGTTCCTCGATTCCCAGCAGGGTCGCCTCGCCTTCGAGTACGGCGGGCTGGAACAGCGCGGCCAGCAGCCCCGCCGCGCGCAGCGTCCCTTCGGACATGGCCTCGGGACCGAACACCCGCTCTCGATCCGCGTGACGGGTAAGGAGCTCGACGGTGGAATAGGTGTCCAGAAGCCGCTGATCGACGCTGACGGTCCCGGGAACGATGGCTCCCATGTAGTCGTCGACCCGTGCCTTGAACGCCGGATACCGCTGCGCGAGGACCCCGAGTACCGATCCCAGCCGCCTTCCGGCGTCATCCAGCGTGGCCCCGGCGGACCTGGACTGAACCTGCCGCATCAGGCCCGCGTCCAGGTGGTAGAAGAGCATGCGGCGCAGGCCGCGGTAGACCTCACTGAAAACACCTCGGGTGGCGGCCAGCGGGAGATAGAGCCGGTCCGGCTCGATGCCACCGTCACCTGTCTGGTTGAAGAAACCATGGGTCATGACAAAACTGACTTCTTCGAAACTCGACCGCGGTTGGATGCCGCGGACGAAGCACTGCTCTCCAAGCACCAGAAGCGGGCGATGACCCGCGGGGTCCCTGCCGATGGTGAAGCTGTACGTGACCGACAACGGCTCCTCGTCCGGCTGGACGACGAACTCCAGCAGGACGCCGAAACCCTTCTGGCCCCGCCGGCTCACCTCGTCCAGGCCGCCGCGTCTCATCAGGGCGTCGGCGGGTGTCGTCTCCAGCGCGTCCACCACGAACCTGAGCACGTCGAGAAAGTTGCTCTTACCCGCCGCATTGGGACCGAGCAGGACCAGGAGGGGGGTGAAGGTGACATCGCACGACGCGATGCTCTTGTAGTTCTCCACCTTCACGCGTCGCAGAAACGGTACGGCCTGCCCCATCACACCCCCGCCATGTCGATCCGTCCTGTGGCGGCGGCCGTGACCGGCGCCTACCCGCGTTCCACCAGGAAACCGGCGCCACCACGATAGCGGTTCGACCGGTCCCTAGATCGGAAAGGCGGTCCGGTCCCAAAGGCCCCGGGTTCCCGGGAGTTTCCCGCCCGGCCAGAGCCTCACCCCGGCCACCGCGCTGACGGCCTACACCGCGGGCTCGGCCCGGATCAACCACGACGACGACGCGGGCACCATCGTCCCCGGCAACCGCGCCGACCTCGTCGTCCTGGACCGCGCCCCCTTCACCGAACCCGCCGCCGACATCTGGCGCACTAAGGTCGCCATGACCTTCCTCGACGGCCAGGAGGTCTACCGGCGCTGACCGAGGGGCACCCGGAACCGTACGGGCAGCCGGTCGAAGCAGATGTGGCGGCCGTTCTCGTAGAAGCGGCGGGGTTCGCCGAAGAGCTCGTAGCCGGGGTGGCGGGCCAGCTCGCGCAGGACCACGAGGAACTCGGTGCGCGCGAGCTGGGCCCCGATGCAGAAGTGCACGCCCGTCCCGAAACCGAGGTGGCGTACGAGGCCCCGGTCGAGCCGGAACCGCTCCGGGTCGGGAAACTCGGCGGGGTCGCGGTTGGCGGCCCCGGCGAGCAGGATGACCCGCGATCCCCGGGGAATGACGACGCCGCCGACCTCGACGTCCCGGGTGGTGAACCGGGTGCCGTGGTCGACCGGCGTCCAGAGCCGCAGCGTCTCCTCGACGGCGGCGGGCATCAGCTCGGGCCGCTTGCGCAGCCGGTCCTGCAGGCCGGGTTCGCGGGCCAGCTGCCACAGCAGGTGCGACAGGGCGTTCATCGAGGTCTCGTGACCGGCGACGGCGAAGCCGACCATCATGACGTGCAGTTCCTCGTCGGTGACGGGCCTGCCGTCGATCGTCTCGCGGACCAGCGTGGACAGGTAGTCGTCGCCCGGTTGTTCCCTGGCCCGGCGGATCTCCTCCTGGAACAGCTCCGCGAACTGCGGCCAGAAGCCCTCCGCGCTCTCGTCGCTCGGCATGCGCGCCCAGGTGTTGCTGGTCAGGTCGCGGATGCGGCGCTGCGCCGCGTCGGTGAAGCCGACCGCGAGCGACACCACGGCGAGCGGCAGCGGCACCGCGAGCTCGGCGACGAGGTCACCGCAGCCCCGCGCGACGATCGGCTCGACCAGGTCCGCGACCAGACGGCGCAGTTCCGGTTCGAGCTGTCGCGACCGCGCCGGGGTGAACGGGGGTTTCATCAGGGTGCGGAACGCGGTCTGCCGGGGCGGGTCGTACTCCAGAGGCGCGAAGGGCGGTGTGCCGGCGGCGCGGGGGAAGAAGACCCCCGACGCCGAGCTGAAGGTCTCGTGGTCGCGCAGCGCCGCCTCCACGTCGCGGTAGTGCGACAGGATCCACACGCCGCCGTACGCGCGGGAGAAGGCGACCCGCGACCGGTTGCGGATGCCGCGGTGGACCAGGCAGGCCAGGTCCGGGTCGAAGCGCGGATGGTGGTGGTCGAAATCGGAGATCAGCTGCTCGACGACGTCCTCTTCCCGCTCCGCCTTCACTGCCGCTCCCTCTGCTCGAAGATCGTTGGATGCCGGGGACGGGAACCACGAGTCCCGCGCGGGTGCCCCCGGACGCCGGCGGCGACGCGGGGACGGCTCATCGCGCGTCCCACGGGGGAGCCCCGGGGTGCAGGTGGCCGAAGGGGTGGACGTCGGCGGGGTCGTAGGTCTCGTCCACGATCCACTTGACCATCCTGCGCAGCGGCTCGATGGCGTCCTGCGGCAGCTCGGGCCGCACGCGGGTGGCGTAGCCGAGGGACACCAGCCGCTGGGCGCCGTAGAGCGGCACGACGTCGCGCAGCTCCCGCTTGAGCGCCTCGGGATAGACGCCCACGGTCTGCGTGTAGGCGTTCATGCCGCGCACCGCGTCCCAGGCCGAGTCGACGGGCACCACGTTGACCACCCGGCCCGACAGCGAGGGATGGAACTCCACCGGCTCGGGCAGCCGCGAGACGATGACCGCGCCCTCGTCGCGGCGCCCGCCGATCACGTCGTACCAGTCGGCGCTCGCCCGGATCGCGAGCAGGTCGGCGCGCAGCCCCGGGTCGAACCGCCTGGCCGCCGTGCTGACCTGCTCGGGGAGCCGGAGGATCTCCTCGTACAGCAACCTGCCCCAGCGGGCGGCCCGGTCGACGTCGGTGACCGCGTAGACGACGCGGGCGTTGAAGCAGCCGAGCTGGTTGAGCGCGCCGACGTCCACCGCCGCCAGCCGGGCGGTCTCGGCCATCCGCCCGTCGTCGGCGAACGCCTCGGGGCCGATGACGGTGGCGCTCAGCTTCGGGTCGAGGGAGATCAGCTCCAGGCCCGGCCTGACGTAGCCGGTGACGTGCCGGATGGAGGCCAGCCCGCCCCAGGCCACGATCTTCTCGACGTGGGCCGGCTGGTAGAGCCGCCGCTCGAACGCCTCGGAGCCGCCCTTCCAGTAGACGACCGCGAGATGGCGGGTGAGCGGGTGGCCGGGGGCCATCTCGGCCATGGTCCGCGCGATCGCGAGCGCGGTCAGCGGATCGTTCGACGGCGTCTTGACGATGGCGTCGCCACGGGTGACGGCGTTGCGGATCACGGTGAGCGCGGCGATGATCGGGCTGTTTCCGGCGATGACGTGCACGGTCCGCGCGCCGAGGGCGCGGACCGCCGCGCGGCCCCCGTCCGCGGTGGCCACCTCGTGCCACCCGTCCAGGTGCCCGGCCCCGACGGTCCGCTCCACCACCGCCCGCACCGCGTCCGGGCGGAACAGGCCGGGAAGCTGCTCGTACGACGCGGCGAGCAGCGGCGGGGTCATGTCCGACCACGTGGCCGACCGTTCGAGGGCCTCCCTCAGCAACGCGTTGCGCGACAGCGCGAGACGCGGCCCGAGCTCGGCGAGGAAGCCGACGATGTCGTCGACGCGCAGCGCGTTCAGGTCCCGCATGCGCGCCGGGTCGCCCAGCGGCAGCCGGTCGAGCAGGCCCATCGGGTCGGGGGCGAGGAAGGACGCCTCCGGTCCCCGGCCGGTGAAGGGGACCAGGCCGGTGTCGACCGTCTCGCCCCTGATGAAGGCCGGGATCGTCAGCTCGGCTCCCGCGGCCTCCTGCCGTCCCCGGTCGTCCCCGGCCCGCGCGTCCCGCCGCACCGGGTCGTTCCCGGCGAGGGTCTTGTCCCATCTCGAGTTCATGCCGGCGCCCCTTGAGGAAATCTCGCGCTCATGCCAGCGCCCCGTTGAGGAACTCGAGGGCCTCGGTGAGCGCCTCCGGGGTCGCGGCACATGTGATCTTGTCGTCGCCGCCGTTGCCGCCGAACCTGCCGATGGCGGTCGACAGGCTCGGCGTGGTGCGCCCGCACCGGCACGCCGACCAGTCGACCGTGACCTCGTCGCCGGAGACGAACCCGCCCCAGTGCACGTCGGCCATGAGGTCGAGGAAGGCCGCCCGGCCCGTCCGCACCCCGCTGCGCGGCAGCGGATCCCCGGTCTCCGGGTCGAGGACGTAGAGGATCACCCAGGGCTCGATGTGGTAGCGCTCCGCGTCACAGAGCAGGTTGACCGCCATCACCTCGGTCATCGCGTAGCAGAGTCGCACCCGGGGCACCCCGAAGAGGCGACCGACCGGCTCCGCCCAGTCGGCGGGCAGCGCCGTGCCCTTCGCTCCCCCGCCGGAGAAGACGAACGAGTCCGGCGCGAAGACGGCCTCGATGCCCCGGACCAGCCCGGCGGTCGCCATGGCGTGGTGGACGCTCCACAGGCCTAGCGAGGCCACGCGGCGCCCGCCGAGCGTGTCGGCCAGTTCCTCGACGAACCGCGCCATCCCCGCGCCGGTGGCCCGCTGCGCCTCCTCGAACTCCGCGCGGCGCGCCTTCAGCGCCGGCGGGATCTCCAGCCGGTCGACCTCGCCCCTGGCCGCCGCGGCGCGCAACCGGCCGGCGAGGAACATGACGTCGGCGCTGAGCGAGCCGGGGTGCAGGGCGTGGAACCGGTCGGGGGTGCCCGCCATCTGCTCCGCCATCGCGCCCGCGTGCCGGTCGATCCCGCCGCGCCCGGTACGGAATCCCGGCCAGACCACGTCCATGGGTTCCCGCCACGGCACGCCGTCGGGGAGCGCGTCCAGGCGCACCGTGCGGTACAGGGCCGCGTACTCCTGGCGGGTGTGCGGGACGAACGACATCGTGCCGGACGTGCCTGAGGAGTGGGCCGGCCGCAGGTCGGTCCGGGCGTCGAGGAGGTCCAGCCACGCGTCGATCGAGTCGCAGCCGGAGAAGTCGACGCCGCCGAGGTCGACGGTGGTGAGCCTGCCGAGCCAGGTCGCCAGCTGGTCGAACCGGTTGTCCAGGAGCAGGGAGACGGGATACGACTTGTAGACCGTGTGCGGGAAGAGCAGGGGCGCCGCGTCGTCCAGCGTCCCGATCTCCCCGATGCGCTGCTCGTCGGCGATGGTGCGCAGCACCGGGATCCGGTCGCGGAGCTCGGCGTAGCGCATCCGCAGCGCGGCGAGCTGCAGAGCGGCCAGCCGGTCGGGGGCGAGCGTGTGCATCCGCCATCGCGAGGGCCCGAAGAAACCGACGGGATCCTCCGCGAACAGGCGTACCTCGGTGTCCGCCGTCATGGGTCGCTCCTTCGCTGCTCGGCCAGATAGTCGGTGATGTCGGAGACCGTGGGACGGTTCCACAGCAGGCTCATCGGCAGGCTGATCCGCAGCCGCTCGGAGAGCGTCCGGCGCAGCATGACCGCCAGCAGCGAGTCGACGCCGATCTCCGCGAGCGGGCGCGCCGCGTCCACCGCCTCGGGGTCGGTACGCAGGGCGGCCGCGACCGCCCGCCGCACCTCGCCCCGCAGCAGGTCGGTGAGGGGGGCGCCGGACAGGTCCCGCCAGCCGGGGCCCTCGTCCGCGCCGGGGGCCGGGGGCGGGCCGGGGTCGCCGGCCAGGTCGCGCAGCAGCGGCGGCCGGAGGATGCCGGGGGTGACGGGCAGGACCCGCAGCACCGCCAGGTCGGCGTTGCCGGCCGGCCCGCCCGCGACCAGCGACTCCCACGCCAGGAGCGCCTCCGCCGGGGTGATGTCCGCCGTGCCCCGGGCGCGCAGCTCCGCGTCGACGACCGCCGAGGAGGCCGACATGCCCAGGCCGCGCCAGCTCGTCCAGGCGAGGGAGAGGACCGTCTCGTCTCCCCTGGCCCGCCGGTGCCTGGCCAGGCCGGACAGGAAGGCGTTCGCCGCCGCGTACGAGGCCTGCCCCGGGAGGCCCAGAAGCTGCCCGGCGGAGGAGAAGAGCACCAGGAAGTCCAGCGTCCCCGGCGGGAACGCCTCGTGGAGCGCGAGCGCCCCGGCCACCTTGGGCCGCATCACCGCCCGCAGCGCCTCCTCGTCGTACGCGCGCAGCAGCCGGTTGTCGACCACGCCCGCCGCGTGCACCACCCCGCGGACCGGCGGCAGGCCGAGCGCGCCGGGGTCGGCCAGCCGGGCGAGGGCGGCGGTGTCCGCGGTGTCGGCTATGTCCGCGGCGACCGTCCGCACGGTGACGCCCCTCGCCTCCAGGGAGCTGACCGCGTCGATCGCGTTCCGCGTCACCGGCTCGCGGACGGCGTCCCACCGGTCCCGGGGAGGCAGGGCGGTACGGCCCAGCAGGAGCAGCCTGCGGGCCCCCCGGCCGGCCAGCCATCCCGCGACGTGCAGGCCAAGGGCGCCCAGACCTCCGGTGACCAGGTAGGTGGCCCCGGCCCGGCACAGCGGACCCGGCCGCGCGGGCCGCCGCCCCGTGACACGCTCTCGCGCCTCGGGGCGGTAGGGCACCAGGCGGGCACCGCTCGCGGCACCGTCCTCGACGGCGACGACGTCCTCCCGGCACCGGCTCCCCAGCAGCCGGACCAGGGCCGAGAGGTCGTCGTCGCCCGGTTTCCCCGGCAGGTCGACGAGACCGCCCCACACCTCGGAGTACTCCGTGGCGGCCACCCGCGCCAGTCCCCACAGCGCCGTCTGCGCCAGCCCCGCCGCGCTCTGCGGCTCCCTGGCCGAGGAGGTGACGCACCACAGCCGGGCCCGGCCGGCCTCGCCCAGCAGCCGCGCGGTCTCCGCCAGGCGCGCTGCCAGCCGGGTCGCGGTCGCCGCGATGTCCTGACCGGTCTCCATCGAGTCCGTCACGGACGGCGCGGGCGGCAGCAGGACGACCGCGTCGTCCTGCGTCAGGCAGGGGAGCAGCGCGCGGAGCCCGTCGAGCCCGTGGGATCCGGCGCGTCCGTCGAACCCGTCGCGCCCGGCAGGCCCATCGGAGCCGTCACTCCCGTCGTGCCCGCCACTCCCGTCATGCCCGTTATGCCCGGGGACCGTGTCGAACCGGATGCCCCGCCGCGTGAGAAGCCCGCCGAGAGCGTGCGCGAGGCCGTCCCCGTCGCCCGGCGCCGTGCTCGTGCCTGTTCCGACCAGTACCACCCGGTGCGGCGCCACGCCGGACGCGCCGTCCGGTGACAGGGCCAGCGGTTTCCAGACCACCTCGTGCAGGAGGTCGCCCGTCCCCGTCCCGACCGCCGGGTCCGGCTCGGGCTCGGGGGTGGTGTAGCGCACCCCGCGCAGGACGGCCACCGTCCGTCCGCCGAGGGTGGCGACGCGGATGTCGACCGTGTCCGGCCCGGTGGTGGTCACGCCGACCAGGACCCTCTCCTCCGCGGGCGGGTCCGTGACCAGGGTCGCCTCGGCGATCCGCACCGGCATGCGCAGCTCGGCGCGGCCCGCCGCGGCGACGGCCGCGACGCCTCCGGCCGAGAACGCGGCGTCCAGGATCGACGCCCAGGTCGGCCGGGGCAGGGTGCCCTCCGGGTCCGCCGCCACCAGTGCCGTCAGCGTGCGCGGGCCGCGGCGCAGTTCCTCGATCCGCCAGGGGAAGCCCATCGCCGCCACACCGACCCCGGCGAGCGTGTCCACCACCCAGCCGGCATCGACGACCTCGTCGTCCGGCCCCCCTCCCGGCCCGTTGTCCGGCTCACCGCCCGGCGTGCCCGCCGGTTCGCCGGCCGACCCTGCGTCCAGCCCCTCGTCCGGCTCGCCACCCGGCGCGCCCGCCGGTTCGCCGTCCGGTCCGTTCTCCGGCCCGCCACCCGGTCCGGAGAACGGCCCGCCGCCCCGCCGGGCCGCCTCCACGTCGCCGGACGCCTCGATCCCGTCGCCGAGCAGGGCGGCGCAGTGGGTGAGCCACCCCTCGCCGGGATCCCGGTGGCCGTGGTCCGCGCCGGGTTCCGGAGGGTGTTCCCGGCGGCCGGCGGTGAGGCGGGAGGAGAGCCTGAGCGTCCCGTCCTGGTGAACCACCTGGAGCTCGCGCGACACGGCCGTGGTGACGGGAACCCGCATCTCCACCTCGCGCAGGGTGCCCGCCCCGCCCCGCCCGGCCCGCCCGGCCCCCTCGGCCCCCTCGGCCTCGCGGATCGCCGTGGCCGCCTCGAGGAAGGTGTTCAGCAGCACGGCGGCGGGCACGATCTCCGTACCGCGCACGGGATGGGCGCCGGGGAACGGCCGGGTGGAACGATCCAGAACCGTCCGCCACACATCGGCCCGGGAGATGGCGAACACCGCCGTCCGCGCCCCCAGCAGGGTGTGACTCTCCGGGACGTGAGGCCTCCCGGCCGTCTCGGGAAGCTCGTGCCCGGCCCAGTGGCGCACGTGCAGCCAGGCGTTCGCCGGCAGGTCGACGAGCTCGCCCGCCCCCTGGAGCGCGCTCCAGTCCACCGGTACGCCGTGGCAGTGCAGCAGGGCGACGTTGCCCGCCATGGCGCGGAGCCCGTCCTCGCCACGACGGAGGCTGTGCGCCACGACGGCGTCCTGGATCCCCGCCGACCCGAGCGTCTCCACGATCGAGTGGCACACCACCGGGTGCGCGGAGACCTCCAGGAACGTCCGGTGGCCGTCCTCGGCCGCGGCGAGGACGGCGTTCGCGAAGAGCACCGGGTCGCGCAGGTTGGCCTCCCAGTAGGAGGCGTCCCGCGCGGCCGGGTCGCGGGGGTCGGGCAGCGCGGTCGTGTAGAGCGGGACGGCGGGCCCGGCCGGGCGGAGGCCGGCGATCGCCGCGCGCAGGCCGGCGCGGAGCGGGTCCATCTGCGGGCTGTGGAAGGCGACGTCGGAATCGACCCGCCGGACCTCGACGCCGTCGCGCGCCCAGCACGCGGCCAGCCGTTCCAGCGCCTGCGGCGTACCGGCCACCACCGTGGAGTACGGCGAGGCGGCGACGGCCGCCGACACCGTGCCGACGCCCGCCACCTGGCGGGCCACCTCCTCGTACGGCAGCGAGACCATGGCCATCGCCCCGCGTCCGGTGACCCGGGACAGCAGCCGCGAACGGCGGCAGACCAGCCGGGCCCCGTCCGCCACGTCGAGCGCTCCGGCGGCCACGGCGGCGGCGATCTCCCCCACCGAATGGCCGACCACGGCCGAGGGCCGGACACCGGCGGAACGCCAGAGCGCGGCGAGCCCCACCTGGACGGCGTACAGCAGCGACTGGACGCGTCCGGTGCCGCCCAGCTCGCCCGCCCGGAGCGCCGACACCGGGGAGAAGCCCATCTCCACCCGGTAGATCGGGTCCAGCCGTTCGATCACCTCCGCGAAGGCGGGCTCCGCGGCCAGCAGGTCCCGGCCCATGCCCGCCCACTGGGCACCGTGGCCGGAGAACACCCACACCGGGTCGCGTCTCCCCCGCGGCGGCACCCGGGCGGAGACGACGCCCCGGGGCGCGCCGGGGGTGTCGCGGGCCAGGGAGCGCAACCGGTCGACGAGCTCCGTCCGGTCCGCGGCCACCACGGCCGAGCGGGCCGCCAGGTGGGACCGGTGGCGGGCCAGCGTCCCGCCCACGGACGCCAGGTCGGCCCGCTCGTGGGCGTCGAGCCAGTCGGCGAGCCGTCCGGCGGCCAGGCGCACGGCGGCCGGGTTCGCGCTCGACAGCGGGTACACCCGCACCGGCCCGCGTCGCGGGACCGGCTCGCGGGCCGGGTCGGGAGCCGGGTCGGGAGCCGGGTCGGGGGCCGGGTCGGGGACCGGCTCAGGGGCCGGGTCGCGGGTCTCCGGGAGCGCGGCGAGGTCCGCGGGGACGGCGTCCTGGGCGGCGCCTTGGACGTCCTGTTGGAGAACGATGTGCGCGATCGTGCCGCCGTACCCGTATCCGGCGACTCCCGCGCGCCGGGGGCGGCCGGTGGAGGGCCACGGAGTCGTCGTGGTGACCAGCCGAAGGCCGTTGTCACCCCATGGAACGGCCGGGTTCGGCCCGGACAGCATCGGGGTGGCCGGGATGACACCGTGCCCGATCGCGAGCACCGCCTTGATGAACCCCGCGACCCCGGCGGCGGCCTCGAGATGCCCGATGTTGGACTTCACCGAGCCGACCAGGCAGGGGCCCGCGGTCGCGCGGCCGGCGCCGAGCACCGAGGCCAGCGCGCCCGCCTCGACGGGATCGCCGACCGGCGTGCCCGTTCCGTGGGCCTCGACGTAGTCGACCGTGTCCGGGCCGGCGCCCGCGCTCCGGTAGGCGCGGCGCAGGAGATGCTCCTGGGCCTCGCGGCTGGGAGCCATGATGCCCTCGGTCCGGCCGTCCTGGTGCACGGCGCCACCGATGATCACGGCGAGGACCCGGTCCCCGTCGCGCCGGGCGTCGCCGAGCCGCTTGAGGACGACGACCCCGGCTCCCTCGCCCCGCCCGTATCCGTCGGCCCGCGCGTCGAACGCCTTCGAGCGCCCGTCGGGGGAGATCGCTCCCGCGGCGTCCAGGACCACGCTGTATCCGGGGCCGGCCAGCACCACGACCCCGCCGGCGAGCGCGAGCGGGATCTCGCCGAGCCGGAGGCTCTGGCACGCCTGGTGGATCGCCACCAGGGATGACGAGCAGGCCGTGTCCAGCGCCACGCTCGGGCCGCGGAGATCGAGCGCGTGGGACACGCGGTTCGCGACGCCGCAGTGCGAGGCGCCGACCCCCGTCCACGCCTCGATCCGCGGCAGGTCCTCCAGCAACCGGCGCCCGTAGTCGTCGGCGGAGACGCCGGCGAAGACGCCCGTGTCGGATCCGGCGAGGTCCGCGGGCGGGATGCCGGCGTGCTCCAGCGCCTCCCAGGCGACTTCGAGAAGGATGCGCTGCTGGGGGTCCATCAACCGCGCCTCACGCGGCGAGATGCCGAAGAATTCACTGTCGAATCCCGATATGTCGGTCAGGAAGCATCCGCGAGCCGTGGTCCGGCGGAGGACCGCCGCGTCCTCGGGGCCGCGGTCCGCGTAGCGTGCCCACCGGCCGGCGGGAACCTCGCCGACCGCGTCTCCCCCGTCGAGCAGGAATCTCCAGAAAGCCGCCGGGGAGTCGATCCCCGCGGCGAACCGGCATCCGAGGCCGATCACCGCTATCGGTTCGCGGGCGGTGGGCACACGAGCCTCCCTTCCGGAGGTTCCGACGGAGACAAAAGGCTCCTGGCGCGGCCGGAGAATCACGCCAGGAGCCTTTTCGACGTCAACGGTTCGTCAAAACCGGACGGACCGTCGAAGGGCCGTCAACAGGTCAGAGCTTCACCCGGTTGCCGTCCCAGATGTCCTTCTCCCAGATATCGCCGAAAAGCCAGTTTCCCGGGGCGTCGGGGTCGAGGCTCGTATAGAACTCCTTCCACGCGATGACGAGTTCGTCGACCGAGAGATTTCCGTTTCCGTTCACGTCGAGCCTCGCGAAGGAGATGCGGCTGTTCTCCTCGGACGTGCCGAACGCCTTGTGGAACCTGGCGAACTCCTCCGCTCCGACCGTGCCGTTGTCGTTCTTGTCGCAGAGGTTCCACAGGGCCTGCGCGGCCGGCCGGAACGCCGTCTCGAAGCCGTTGGGATCGTCGATCCAGGCCTGCCGCATGCCCTCCCTGAACTCCTCCGGGGTGATCTTGCCGTCGTGGTCGGCGTCGAGCTTGCCGGTGAGATGCTGCCAGAACTGGCCGAAGCTGCGGAGCAGCTCAAGGGCCTTGGGCGAGTCGAAGGGCTCCTCGAGGTAGGCGATGACGCGCGCGCCGAGCGCGATGCAGTCGGCCATCTCCAGGATGCCGTCGTCGTTCTGGTCGCCGTGTCCGAAGCACACGTCGTACTTGCGCTCGATGAGGTCGCGTTGCAGGAGTTCCACCACCGTGACACCACTTTCTCGCCGATGGCCGTGAAGAATGACGGCCGATTTGAATTCGACGACGGCTTGTCGCCGCCGGTATTGCCAGCGATGAATAATGAGCGCAGGGGGCCGCCCACGGTTCATGCCATTTCCGTGAGCATCAAGTTTCCCCTGATCAGCGGCACCTACGGTTGATTATTATTGCGTCAAACGGGCTTCGTCAAGACGGCCGATACATTTCTTTTGCGAGCCGTAAAGGCCGCGTATCGTCCGATATATCACTACAAAGAATAGGAAATTAAATGGACGTTCATCGCAACCCGCGGGCGCGCCTACCGGCCACGTCCGCGACCGGTCCCGCCGTCCGCACGGCCCTCACCGCCCCCGGCGGGCGCGACAGGCGCGGCGATCTTAGGGTGGGAGCGAACCGCGATCCGAGGAGCCCTCGTGAACGACCTGCCCATCTGCGCCACCTGCGGGGTCCAGTACGCCGCCCCCCGGGAGAACTGCCCGATCTGCGAGGACGAGCGGCAGTACGTCGGCTGGGAGGGGCAGCGCTGGACCTCCCTGAACGAGCTGCGCGCGACCGGGCACCGCTCACTGGTCGCCGAGGAGGGCGCCGGGGTGGTCGGGGTCGGCACCGACCCCGCCACGGCCATCGGGCAGCGGGCGCTGCTGGTCCGCACGCCCGGCGGCAACGTGCTGTGGGACATGGTCACCCACCTCGACGACGAGCTGGTCGGGCAGGTCACCGAGCTCGGCGGGATCGACGCCATCGCGATCAGCCACCCGCACTTCTACGGCTCGATGGTGGAGTGGGCGCACGCCTTCGACGCGCCGATCCACATCCACGCGGCCGACCGCGACTGGGTGGGCCGCCCCGACGACTCCGTCGTGTTCTGGGAGGGCGACACCCACGAGATCGGCGAGGGGCTGACACTGATCAACGCGGGCGTCCACTTCGACGGCGGCCAGGTCATGCACTGGCGCGACGGCGAGGAGGGCCGGGGAGCCCTGTTCTCCGGCGACATCCTCCAGGTGGTCCAGGACCGCCGCTGGGTGAGCTTCATGTACAGCTACCCCAACCTCATCCCCGAGCGTCCCGGTACGATCCGCCGCGCCCTGTCGCTGCTGGAGCCGTACTCCTTCGAACGCGTCTACGGCGGCTGGTGGAAGCGGATCGTGCGCACCGACGGCGCCGAGGCCGTCCGCCGCTCCGCCGACCGCTACCTCTCCCATGTCCTGGACGGCCGATCGGGGTGAGACGGGCTTCTCACCGACGAGACAGACCCCGGGCGAGGCGCCGGAGCAGAGCCTGCGTGGTGAGGGACCGGAAAAGGCATTCCGCTCCCTCACCACTGGAGCTCCGGGAGAACCCCGGAGCCCGGGCTCAGAAGTACTTCGAGGTGAGGTCGGCCGTCGGCCAGGAGGTCACCGCGCGCGCCGTCTGGCTGAGGAGCGGGTCGAGCACGTCGAAGTCGGGCGTTCCCTCCTCCTCGCGGCGGTTGAACGTGGCGCAGTAGGAGATCCCGCCGCTCAGCCGGGCCAGGTAGGTGAACGTGCCGGGCATCGAGCCCGAGTGCCAGGTGTTGATGCCGCTGCCCGAGGTCCGGACCCACCAGCCGCCGCCGTACCAGGCCCCGCCGGAGTTGACGCCGGTCTCCGGCTTGGCGAACAGCTTCGCGATCGAGGTGGCGTTCAGGACCGGACCGGCGGCGTCGAAGATCATCGCGAACTTCACCATGTCGACCGCCGAGGCGGTCCAGCCGCCGTTGGCGTCCTGGTTGGGCATGTTGAAACCGCCGTAGGGGTACGGCACGACGGTGCCGGAGTCGTCCACGACGGACTTGTTGGTGTACTTCGAGACGTAGTTCACCTCGCCCGCGGGCGACTCCGCCCGCAGGCTGCTGCCGAGCCGCATCCTGGTGACCCCGGCGGGCGCGAGGAGTTTCTGCTTGACGTACGACTCGTACCTCGTGCCGGAGATCTTCTCGATGATCCGCCCGAGCAGCGCGTAGCCGTAGTTGCAGTAGACCATCTTGGAACCGGGGTCGAAGTCGAGGGGGCGGGCCGTGGAGTAGCGGATGATGTCGTCGTGGCCGATCGGCAGCGGCACGTCGAGCGCGGCGGAGATCGTGTGGTCCAGCCAGAGCCGGTCCTTGGAGACCGCGGTGTCCCAGCCGCCCAGGTGCTGCATGAGCCTCAGCACGGTCACCTCGGCCAGCCTGGGGTCGGCCGCCGCCGAGAGCCCGAGCAGCGTGGTGACCGGGGCCGAGAGGCTGAGCCTGCCGTCCTGGACCAGCCGCATGATCGCGGCGCAGGTGATGTGCTTGCTCAGGCTGGCGACGCGGAACAGCGAGGTCGGCTGCACGCGCACGAGGCTCGTTATGTTCTGGGCGTTGCGCACCGAGTACACCCCGTACCCGCGCGCCAGCAGGATCTTGCCCTTCCGCGCGACCGCGAGCTGCGCGCAGCCGATCTCGCGCTCCGTGATGTACTTCTTCATCACGTCGTCGAAGCTCTTCAGCGCCGCGGGGACGACCCCGCTGACGAGCGGCCCCCTCGCCGCCGCCCGCGCGGGCCCCGCGCCCAGGGCGAGCGCGGGCACGGCTCCGACGCCCGCCTGGAGAAGCCGCCGTCGCGTGACCCCGTTCATACTTGCCGTCACTGGTGACCCCCACGTCACATAAGTGTCATGAAGGCCCATATATTACGGATCTTCCTGACACTTCGTGCGGGTGATCAGGACGATTCTCCGGACCGTGACCACCGCGTCCGCCCCGGGGAAGGCGTGATCAGCCGCGCAGACCCTTCAGGCGTCCGTACCCGGCCGCGGCCGGCGACCGGGGCCGGTTCCGCCGCGCGGACCGGCGAGACGGGCCGCCGGCCACGAACACACGCCTGCCAGCGCGACCTCCTGCTCGAAAGCGGTCTCCTACTCGAAAAGGGTGTGCCGTTCACCGCGCCGGCGTCTGCGGGCGATCCGGATCCCGACCACCACGATGTCCACCACGGCGACGACCGCCAGCACGGCCAGGGCCACGGCGAGCGCGGTGATCCCGGCCCACGCCGACAGCAGGGCCAGAGCCGTGCACACCACCAGGCCGAAGCCCGCCAGGAAGAGCCGTAGATTCAGCGCGCTCTTCGGGTGGTCGTGCGTTCCCGTCTTCTCGTCCATAAGGTCACCTCCGGGCAACCTCGCCCCCCTCGGCTCCCATGTTCGTTCGAGGGGGTGTGACCCGTCTCGTACCCAGGACGTCCCGCGCCACCCGCGGCGCCGTCGTGGCGACCGCGCCGGTTCACAGCGGACCCTCTTCCATCACGAAGAGTCACGAAGAGTCACAGCGTGGCGGGTCGCCGGAGCCGACCGCCGGATTCCATGTCCCGACGATGTCATTAGACAATCTTGTCCCATTTTGGGCTGTTTGGAGCTTATGTCGGGTATATCAGCATAAATTCGTTTTGGCGGGACATCGAAAACTACGGGAGACCGGCAAGGGGGAATGGGGCATGACGAGACCCACAAGTCTGGAACACCACCCCGATCTCATCGAGATGCGGGAAAGGTACGAACGAGCGGGCTCCAGTTCGATAGCCCAGGTCATCGAGGGCCTGAGCCTCCTGGCGGGCCTGTATCTGGCGATCTCACCCTGGGTGGTCGGCTTCAACGGCCTGTCCAGGCTCACCGTGAGCAACCTCGTCACCGGTATCGCGGTCGCCGCCCTGGCCCTCGCCTTCGCGTCCGCCTACGGCCGGACGTACGGGATCAGCTGGGTCGCGCCGGTCATCGGGATCTGGACCATCATGGCTCCCTGGATCACCGGCTCGGCGACGAGGGGGAGCATCTGGAACAACGTCATCACCGGCATCGTCATCCTGCTGCTCGGCCTGGGGGCCGCGGCGATGGCCTCCAAGAAAATGACCAACATGTCGCAAAGAAGAGGCATGTCTCACATGGGCGACACGTCCAATAGATCGGACATGCCGCACAGGCCCGACATGCCCAACAGGCCCTAGTCAAGGCGCGGCGCGCGGCGTAGGCCGCCCCGGGAGCGCCCGGCCCCGCCCCTCGGGCTCCCGGCGAATCGCGGCCACGGCACGCGAAAGACCCCCGTGAGGATCTCCCACGGGGGCCTTTCAGGCGTGCGTATCGGTGCCGCCGGACCGTACGGGCGAGGACCCGGCTAGTAGATCGGGCGCGAGGAGGAGCGCAGCCGCTCCAGGGCCTCGGCCAGGATCTGCGCGCCGTCCTTGTCGCTGCGGCGTTCCTTCACGTACGCGAGGTGCGTCTTGTAAGGCTCGTTGCGCGGCGGCGCGGGCGGGTTGGCCTCGTCCTGACCGGCGGGGAGGCCGCACCGGGGGCAGTCCCAGAACTCGGGAACGGCCGCGTCGCTGGCGAAACTGGGGCGCGTCTCATGCATGTTCGCGCACCAGAAAGGCACCCGAACACGGGGGGCCGCCTCGCCGCGCTCCGCCTCCCCCATCGGGCCGGCACCGACACGGCTGCCACGGATCGCGTTGCCACTACCCACGGATGAACTCCTTGCTCGATGGCCCCGACGCTTGGGGATGCGGGGACTGAACCACTGTCACGCCTGTTGAAACCGGGTCAGGGCCGAAGAAGCAGGCCCAGCGCGATGATGCAGACGAACCAGACGACACCGGTGATGACGGTGAGCCTGTCAAGGTTGCGCTCCACCACGGAGGAGCCTCCGAACGACGACGAGAAACCGCCACCGAACAGATCCGAGAGACCACCGCCCTTGCCCTTGTGGAGCAGGACGAGCAGCATCATCAGCAAGCTCGACAGGATGAGGGCGATGGAGATTCCGATTGTCACCGTTGACCTGTTCCCTATGTGCGCGTGACCCGCGTCCGGGCACGACCCGTGATGTACGCCGAAGGCGCGACGATTCAAACTTGCTCTAAGAGGGTATGACGTGCTGTCAAGTCGTACCCACCGAATGGCTCAGTCAGCTCGACAATTCGCCAAAACGGCAAATCTTGACGAACTCCCCGGGGTCGAGGCTCGCGCCACCGATCAGGGCACCGTCGACGTCAGGCTGGGCCATGATGCCGGCGATGTTGTCAGACTTGACCGACCCACCGTAAAGGATACGGACACCGGCGGCCACTTCGGCGTCGTACAGCTCGGCGAGTCGCGCCCGGAGTGCCCCGCAGACCTCCTGCGCGTCGTCCGGGGTGGCCACCTCGCCGGTGCCGATCGCCCACACCGGCTCGTAGGCGAGCACGACGGAGGCGGCCTGCTCGGCGCTGACCTTGCGGAGCCCGCCGTCGAGCTGGGCGACGCTGTGGGCCACCTGGCCACCGGCCCTGCGGACCTCCAGGCCCTCCCCCACGCACAGGATGGGGGTGAGCGAGTGCCGGTAGGCCGCCTGCACCTTGGCGTTGACGACGTCGTCGTCCTCGCGGTGGTACTGGCGGCGCTCGGAGTGCCCGGCGAGCACGAAGGTGCAGCCGATCTTGGCGAGCATGGCCCCGGAGATCTCGCCGGTGTAGGCGCCTCCGTCGTGCTGCGACAGGTCCTGCGCGCCGTAGACGATCCGCAGCTTGTCGCCGTCCACCAGGGTCTGCACGCTGCGCAGGTCGGTGAACGGCGGCAGCACGGCCACCTCGACCCGGTCGAAGTCCTTGTCGTTCAGCCCGAAGGCGAGCTTCTGGGTGTGCGCGATGGCCTCGAGGTGGTTGAGGTTCATCTTCCAGTTGCCTGCCATGAGCGGCTTGCGAGGTGTGCTCATCGTTCGCTCACCACTCCCTGTTGACTACGCGGACGGCATCGGTCGTCGACCGGCCACTCCGCTCACCGCGTGGGTTCACTTCTACCGCTCCAGCGCCACGAGTCCGGGGAGGGTCTTGCCCTCCAGGTATTCGAGGCTGGCCCCGCCACCGGTGGAGATGTGCGAGAACCCGTCCTCGGCCAGGCCGAGCCTGCGCACGGCGGCGGCCGAGTCTCCACCGCCGACGACGGTGAAGGCCTCAGAGGCGATCAACGCCTCGGCGACCGCGCGAGTTCCGCCGGAGAAGGCCTCGAACTCGAAGACGCCCATCGGGCCGTTCCAGAACACCGTTTTGGCGTCGGCCAGCTTGCCCGCGAACAGCTCGCGGGTGCGCGGGCCGATGTCGAGTCCCTCGCGGTCGGCCGGGATCGCGGTGGCGTCGACCACCTCGTACTCGGCGTCCTCGGCGAACTCGACGGCCGCCAGGACGTCGACCGGAAGGACGATCTCCACGTCGCGCTTGCCCGCCTCGTCGAGGAAGCCGCGCACCTTGTCGAGCTGGTCCTCCTGGAGCAGCGACCTGCCGACCTCGTAGCCCTGGGCCTTCAGGAAGGTGTAGGCCATGCCGCCGCCGATGAGCAGCCGGTCGACCTTGGTGAGCAGGTTGCCGATGACGCCGAGCTTGTCGGAGACCTTGGCACCGCCGAGCACCACGACGTACGGCCGCTCGGTGTCGTCGGTCAGCTTCCTGAGCACCTCGACCTCGGCCAGGACCAGCCGGCCCGCGGCGTGCGGCAGCAGGCCGGGCACGTCGTAGACGCTGGCGTGCTTGCGGTGCACCGCGCCGAAGCCGTCGCCCACGTAGACGTCGGCGAAGGCGGCCAGCTTGGCGGCGAACTCCGCCCGCTCGGCGTCGTCCTTGGACTCCTCGCCCGGTTCGAAGCGCAGGTTCTCCAGGAGGGCCACCTGGCCGTCCTGCAGGGCCTCCACGACCTCCTGGGCGGAGGTGCCGACCACGTCGGTCGCGAAGGCGACGTCGGCGCCCAGGAGCTCGCCCAGCCGCTTGGCGACGGGGGCCAGGGAGTATTCCGGGTTCGGCTTGCCCTTGGGGCGTCCCAGGTGCGCGACGACGACCACGCGGGCACCCCGGCCCGCGAGCTCCTTGATCGTCGGCACCGAGGCGCGGATGCGGCCGTCGTCGGTGATGACGTCCCCCTCCAGGGGGACGTTGAGGTCGGCGCGCACCAGGACGCGCCGACCGTCCACGTCGAACTCGGAGATGTCCTTCATCAGAGGTCGGCGCCGACCAGCTCGATGAGGTCGACGAGACGGTTGGAGTAACCCCACTCGTTGTCGTACCAGCCGACGACCTTGACCTGGTTGCCGATCACCTTGGTCAGGGGCGCGTCGAAGATGCAGGACGAGGGGTCGGTGACGATGTCGGAGGAGACGATCGGGTCCTCGCTGTAGGTGAGGTAGCCCTTGAGCTCGCCCTCGGCCGCGGCCTTGAGCGCGGCGTTGACCTCCTCGACGGTGGTCTCGCGGCCGACCTCGACGGTGAGGTCGGTGGCCGAGCCCGTGGGGATCGGCACGCGCAGCGCGAAGCCGTCGAGCTTGCCCTTGAGCTCGGGCAGCACCAGGCCGATGGCCTTGGCGGCGCCGGTCGAGGTCGGCACGATGTTGATCGCGGCGGCGCGGGCACGGCGCAGGTCGCTGTGCGGGGCGTCCTGCAGGTTCTGGTCCTGCGTGTAGGCGTGGATCGTGGTCATCAGACCCTTCTCGATACCGAAGGTGTCGTTGAGGACCTTGGCCATCGGCGCCAGGCAGTTGGTGGTGCAGGAGGCGTTGGAGATGACCGTGTGGCTGGCCGGGTCGTACTTGTCGTGGTTGACGCCCATCACCACGGTGACGTCCTCGTTCTTGGCCGGAGCCGAGATGATGACCTTCTTGGCGCCGTTCTCGGCGTGCACGCGGGCCTTGTTGGCGTCGGTGAAGAAGCCGGTCGACTCGACGACGACGTCCACGCCCAGGTCGCCCCAGGGCAGCTTGGCGGGGTCGCGCTCGGCGAACGCCTTGATCGTCTTGCCGTCCACGATGATCTCGTCGGCGGTGCTCTTCACCTCGTACGGCAGGCGGCCGAGGATGCTGTCGTACTTCAGCAGGTGGGCGAGCGTGGCGTTGTCGGTCAGGTCGTTGACCGCGACGATCTCGATGTCCTTGCCGCTGGCAGCGACCGCGCGCCAGAAGTTGCGGCCGATGCGGCCAAATCCGTTGACGCCTACGCGGATGGTCACGGTGCCGATCTCCTCGTACGTCGGTGCGCCGGTCTCTCGGATCGGCGACTTGGGGCGGGCTGAAACCTCAACCACGAACCTTATCGGACCCAAATTGGCCTAGACCACTTGAGGGGGTGCTCCGTTATTCGTTAACCCACGAACAGGTATCGCACCATTCAAGTAAAGTGCCCGACTCGTCACCGTAAATACCTCCAACCCCAAGAGGAACTGCCATGACAGACAACGATCCACACCTGGCGAATGGGCTCCTACCAGGCATTATCGCCGGTCTCCTGGCCACCGTCGCCGGTGCCGCGGCCTACGGCGCGCTCATCGCCTTCAGCGGGTACGAGATCGGATTCGCCGCGATCGGCGTCGGTCTCCTCGTCGGTCTCGCCATGATCGCGGTCAGGCCGACCAGCCCGGTACTGCCGCCGCTGGCCGCCTTCCTCTCCCTCGCCGGCGCCGCGCTCGGCCAGATCGCCGGGGCCGTCATCGTCTGGGTGCGGCTGTCCGGCGAGGACTACGGCTCCGCTGTCGTCCGGGTCCTCGACGCCTTCCCCGAGGCGCTCGGGAGCGACCCCGTGGCGCTGCTGTTCTGGGTGGTCGCCGCCTACGCGGGCTTCAGCTTCGTGAACAGGCGCGTCAAGGCCGCCCGCGAGGCCCACGACGCCCGCGCCTCGTCCGTCCCGCAGCCGGACGAGGCCGACCGGGTGAACTACTTCGAGCCCAAGAAGCAGCCCTGAGCGGCGGGCCTTTCCGCGGCCCGATCCGGACGGGGCCTACGGGGCCAGCATGTCGACGGTGAGATTGGCCTCGGTGTTGGGGATGCCGATGTCCTGGGCGCGCTTGTCGGCCATGGCCAGCAGGCGGCGGATGCGGCCGGCGATGGCGTCTTTGGTCAGGGGCGGGTCCGCGAGCTGACCGAGCTCCTCCAGGGAGGCCTGCTTGTGCTCCACCCGCAGGCGGCCGGCGATCACCAGGTGCTCGGGGGCCTCCTCCCCGAGGATCTCCAGGGCCCGCTGGACCCTGGCCCCCGCGGCGACCGCGGCGCGGGCCGAACGGCGCAGGTTGGCGTCGTCGAAGTTGGCCAGCCGGTTGGCCGTCGCACGGACCTCGCGGCGCATCCGCCGCTCCTCCCAGGCCAGCACGCTGTCGTGGGCGCCCAGCCTGGTCAGCAGCGCGCCGATGGCGTCGCCGTCACGGACCACCACCCGGTCGACGCCGCGCACCTCGCGGGCCTTGGCGTGGATCTTCAACCGCCGCGCGGACCCGACCAGCGCGAGCGCCGCCTCCGGCCCGGGACAGGTGACCTCCAGCGACATCGAGCGCCCCGGCTCGGTGAGCGAGCCGTGCGCCAGGAACGCCCCCCGCCAGGCCGCCTCGGCGTCGCAGGTCGCCCCCGCGACGACCTGGCGGGGCAGGCCGCGGACCGGGCGCCCGTGGTTGTCGATCAGACCGGTCTGGCGGGCGAGCGCCTCCCCGTCGCGGTAGACCCGCACGAGGTAACGCGAGCCCTTGCGCAGTCCGGCGGGGGCCAGGACGAGCACCTCCGCCTTGTGCCCGAAAACCTCACCGATGTCCTTGATCAGCCGCCGGGCGGTGACGTTGGTGTCAAGCTCGGCCTCGATCACGATCCGGCCGCTCACCAGATGCAACCCGCTCGCGAACCGCAGCAGCGTCGACACCTCGGCCTTACGGCAGCAAGGCTTCAGGACCGGCAGCCTGCTCAGCTCGTCCTTGACCACACCTGTCATCGCCATGCGCGTTCGTCCTCCCCCATACAGACCCCATGCGGCCCGAGATAAATCGGGCTCACAGAAGTTTCTCGCACTCCTGAGCACCGCTGACCAGGATCAACGCTTCTCACGGAAAATCTCGTCCAGGACGGAGGCAAGACGTTGTGCATCGTGTCGCGGGGAGCCGTCCTCGTCCGCCACGGAGGCGAGGACCAGCCTGCCGCCGAGGTCGGCCGCGGCCTTCTCCAGCTCGTCGCGGTCCTCGATCACCCCGGTGTCGGCGACGACGACGTCGATCTCCAGGGAGGGCGCGTGCTGGCGCAGCACCTCCAGGTGCTTCTGGGGGGAGAAGCCGTCGGTCTCCCCCGGCTGCGGGGCGAGGTTCAGCGCGACCAGGCGGCGCGCGCGGGTGGTGTGCAGCGCCTCGGCCAGCTCGGGCACCTTCAGGTGGGGCAGCACGCTGGTGAACCAGGATCCGGGGCCGAACACCACCCAGTCGGCGTCGAGGACCGCCTGGACGGCCTCAGGGCACGCCGGCGGATCCTCGGGAAGCAGCGAGATGGCCCGGACCCGGCCGGGGGTGAGGGCACAGGCCACCTGGCCGCGTACCGTGCTCACCTCGCCGTCCAGCTCGACCTCGGCGGCGATGTCGAGCGGCACCGAGGCCATCGGCAGCACCCGCCCGTGCGCGCCGAGCAGCCGCCCGAGCCAGTCGAGCCCGGAGACCGTGTCGCCGAGCCGCTCCCACAGCGCCACGATCAGCAGGTTGCCGATCGCGTGGCCGTGCAGGTCGCCCTCGCTGCGAAAGCGGTGCTGGACGACCTCGCTCCAGGTGCGCCCCCACTCGTCGTCACCGCACAGGGCCGCCAGGGCCATCCTCAGGTCTCCCGGGGGGAGCACACCGAGCTCACGACGGAGACGGCCGCTCGACCCCCCGTCGTCGGCGACGGTGACCACCGCCGTCAGCCGGGAGGTGACCCTCCGCAACGCCGACAGCGAGGCGTACAGCCCGTGTCCCCCACCCAGTGCGACGATCTTGAGACCTTCGTTCACTCCCGGCCCACATCCCGATGGCTCACCTGCACCTCCATGCCACCCCTATCGCGCAGCCGGCCGCCGATCTGCTCGGCCATGGCGACACTGCGATGCTTGCCGCCGGTGCAGCCGACGGCGAGCGTGGCGTAGCTCTTGCCCTCGCGGGTGTAGCCGGAGGCGATGATGGCGAACACCTCCTCGTAGGCGTCGAGGAGTTCCTTCGCACCCGCTTGGTTGAGAACGTACTCCCGTACGGGAGCGTCCAGTCCGTTCATGGGGCGAAGTTCGGGAACCCAGTGGGGATTGGGCAGGAACCGGCAGTCGACGACCAGGTCCGCGTCGACGGGCAGGCCGTACTTGTAGCCGAAGGAGACGACGTTGACCCGCAGGCCGGGGCGGTCCTCGCCGCCGAAGAAGGCGACGATCTTCCCGCGGAGCTCGTGGACGTTGAGGTTGGAGGTGTCGATCACCAGATCGGCGTTGGCCCGGACCTCGCGCAGGATGCCGCGCTCGCGGGCGATCCCGTCGACCAGGCGGCCGTCGCCCTGCAGCGGGTGCGGGCGGCGGACGTTCTCGAACCTGCGGACCAGCTCCTCGTCGCTGGCCTCCAGGAACACCACGCGCACGGCGACGCCGCGCCCCTCCAGCTCTTCGATCGCGCTGTTGAGGTCACTGGTGAAGGCCAGGCTGCGCACGTCGACCACCGCGGCCACCTTGTCGGCGGCCAGCTTGACCCGCCCCGCCTCCTCGGCCATGGCGAACAGCAGTCCGGGCGGCAGGTTGTCGATGACGAACCACCCCAGGTCCTCCAGGGCCTTGGCGGCGGTGCTCCGCCCCGCCCCCGACATTCCGGTGACGAGGACGAACGCGGGCTCTCTTTCGCTCATGGGTTCTGCCCCTTCAAGACCGACACGATCGTCTCGGCCGTTGAGGGGCCGATCCCGGGAACCTCGCAGATCTGCGCCGCGGTCGCCTCCCGCAGCCGCTTCACCGATCCGAAATGCTTGATCAACGCCTGCCTGCGGGCCGGCCCGAGACCGGGGACCTCGTCCAGAGCGCTTTCCTTGACGCTCTTCGACCGTTTGGATCGATGGTAGGCGATGGCGAAGCGGTGGGCCTCGTCGCGTACCCGCTGGAGAAGGTAAAGGGCCTCGCTGGAGCGGGCGAGGATCACCGGCAGGTCCTCGCCGGGCAGCCAGACCTCCTCCAGCCGCTTGGCCAGGCCGCACACCGCCACGTCGTCCACGCCCAGCTCGTCGAGCGCCCTGCGGGCCGCCGCGGCCTGCGCGGGACCGCCGTCGACGACGACCAGGTTGGGCGGGTAGGCGAACTTGCGCGGCTTGCCGGTCTCCGGGTCGATGCCCGGTGTCCGCGACCCCTCCCCCGGCTCTCCGGCGGCCTCCTCCGCGGGATCGGCCCCGGTCGCCGCGTCGAGCTCCCCGGTGGCGGAGCGCTCCTCCAGATAGCGCTTGAACCGGCGGGAGATCACCTCGTGGATGGAGGCGACGTCGCCCTCGGTGGAACGCACGGAGAACCTGCGGTACTCGCTCTTGCGGGCCAGGCCGTCCTCGAACACCACCATGGAGGCCACCACGTTGGTGCCCTGGATGTGGGAGACGTCGTAGCACTCGATGCGCAGCGGCACCTGGTCGAGGTCGAGTGCGTCGGCGACCTCCTGCAGCGCCCTGCTGCGCGCGGTCAGGTCGCTGGCCCGCTTCAGCTTGTGCTGCTTCAGGGACTCGACGGCGTTGCGCTCGACGGTCTCCATCAGCGACCTCTTGTCGCCGCGCTGGGGGACCCTGATCTCCACCCGTGCCCCGCGGTGCTCGCCGAGCAGCTCGGTGACCGCCTCGGCGTCGGGGGGCAGGACGGGCACCAGCACCTCCCTGGGCAGCGCCTCGGCGGCCGCGTCGCCGTACATCTGCAGCAGGAACTGCTCGACCAGCTCGCCCGGCGCGACCTCCTCGACCTTGTCGACCACCCAGCCGCGCTGTCCCCTGATCCGCCCGCTGCGAACGTAGAACACCTGGACGGCGGCCTCCAGCGGATCCTCCGCCAGGGCGACCACGTCGCAGTCGGTGTTGTCGCCGAGGACCACGGCCTGCTTCTCCATCGCCCGCTGCAGCGCCTGGACGTCGTCACGCAGCCTGGCGGCCCGCTCGTACTCCTGCGCGACGGCGGCCTCGCGCATCTCGCGCTCCAGCCGCTTGATGAACCGGCCGGTGTTGCCGGCCATGAACTCGCAGAAGTCGTCGGCCAGGTCCCGGTGCTCCTCGGCGGTGACCCTGCCGACGCAGGGGGCCGAGCACTTGTCGATGTAGCCCAGCAGGCAGGGGCGGCCGATCTGCGCGGCCCGCTTGAACACCCCGCCCGAGCAGCTCCTGATCGGGAAGACCCGCAGCAGCAGGTCGACGGTCTCCCTGATCGCCCAGGCGTGGGAGTAGGGGCCGAAGTAGCGGGTGCCCCTGCGCTTGGCGCCGCGCAGCACCTGGACCCGGGGGAACTCCTCCCCCATGGTGACCGCGAGGTAGGGGTAGGACTTGTCGTCGCGGTACTTGACGTTGAACCGGGGGTCGTACTCCTTGATCCAGGAGTATTCGAGCTGGAGCGCCTCGACCTCGGTGCCGACGACGGTCCAGTCGACGTCCACGGCCGTCGTGAGCATGGTCTGGGTGCGCGGGTGCAGGCCCGCGAAGTCGGCGAAGTAGGAGTTGAGCCGCTGGCGCAGGCTCTTGGCCTTGCCGACGTAGATGACCCGGCCCTCGGCGTCCTTGAACCGGTAGACGCCCGGGGACTCGGGGATGGACCCCGGCTTCGGCCGGAAACTCACCGGACCACCCACAGATCTCGCCACACGGAAAGACTATCGGCCCGGACCGACAGGTTTCCTTACAGCTTTCCTCGCCGATCCTCCCGCCCGGGCCTTCGCCGCGGTCCTCGGCTCTCTTCGCCGATCCTCCCGCCCGGGCCTTCGTCGCGGTTCTCCCGCCCGGCCGGGGCGGGCCACACCCTCATGCGGCGCCCGTCGCCGCGCGGGGTGACCCGGGCCGGGCCGTGCGAGGGACGCCGCGTGGCACCCGGCCCCCCGCCGGGACGTTCCTCCCGGCGGCGGGCCCGCGGCCGGATTCAGGCGAGGACGATGGAGTCGCCGTCCACCTTGATCGCCTTCTCCTCCAGCGGCTTGTCGGCCGGGCCGTTCGCCACGGAACCGTCAGTGATCTTGAACTTGCTGCCGTGGCACGGGCAGTCGATGGTGCCGTCCGCGATCTTGTCGACATCACACCCCTGGTGGGTGCAGACGGAGCTGAACGCCTTGAACTCCCCCGCGGTCGGCTGGGTGATCACGATCTTCTCGTCCTTGAAGACCTTGCCGCCCCCCTCGGGGATTTCCGCGGTCTTGGCCAGGGCGTTCGCCCCGGAGCTCCCCTCGGCACCCGCGCTCGTCTCGGCCGCCTCAGGCGCCTGCGAGGCGGCGGTCGCGGACGTGTCCGCGCCGTCCGCCGCGGGCTCTCCGTATCCCGCGCACGCGGTCAGCACCGCGGCCATCCCGGCCCCTCCGGCGCTCAATATCACGGTACGACGTGTCGTCTCAGTCATGAATATCCTCCAGAATCATCATCTTCAGGTACGGCTGGAACCCCGATGACGGTTCAGCATGCCGTACGTCTTGTCAGGAGACTGTGAAGAATTACCGCCTCGGCCCTCTTTCCGGGCCATCCGGAGAATCCCCTGGAAACCGTCGGGGCGGGCTTCGCCCCCGGCGAACCGGCCCCGGCGCTCCCGAGCCCGCGCCTCCCCTGAGACGCGCCTCCCCTGGGAGGAGGACGGCGCGAACCGTCAGACCATGACGATCCCGTCGCCCTCGACCTTCAGCGCGTACTGGACCAGCGGCGCCTCCGCCGGGCCCTTGAGGCACTTGCCGGAGTCGGCGGCGAACTCGCTGCCGTGGCAGGGGCAGCGGATCACGCCGTCCCCGACCCTGCCGACCGCGCACCCCCGGTGCGGGCAGCTCGCCGTGAACGCCCTGAACACCCCCGAGGACGGCTGGGTGATCACGATCTTCCACTTGGTGATCACCTTGCCGCCGCCCACCGGGATGTCGGCGGTCCGCGCGATGACCTTCCCCTTGATCCCCGGCGGCACGATGGCGGCGGCCGACTCCCCGCCGCCGCACCCGGCCAGCGCCGCCCCGCACGCCACGGCTCCCGCGGCGGCGATCACCTGCCTGCGCGCGGGCATGGCGGAGGCCTCCTGCGTGCTCATCTCGGCCCTTCTCGCAACGTCGTCCCCGGATCGGAACCGGGCTCCGCGTCAAGGGTATTGACGGGGCGGCCCGGTCCGGAATCCGGCCTTCAGCTGCCGAGGATCTTGCTCAGGAAGCGTCCGGTGTGGCTCTCGTCGACCAGGGCGACCTCCTCGGGCGTGCCGACGGCGAGCACGCTGCCGCCCCGGGAGCCGCCCTCGGGGCCCATGTCGATCAGCCAGTCGGCGGTCTTGATCACGTCGAGGTTGTGCTCGATGACGATGACCGTGTTGCCCCCGTCGACGAGCTTGCCCAGGACGCCCAGCAGCCTGCGGATGTCCTCGAAGTGCAGGCCGGTGGTGGGCTCGTCGAGCACGTAGATCGTCCGACCGGTGGAGCGGCGCTGCAGCTCGGAGGCGAGCTTGACGCGCTGGGCCTCGCCGCCGGACAGGGTCGTGGCGGGCTGGCCGAGCCTGACGTAGCCCAGGCCGACGTCGTTGAGCGTCTTCAGGTAGCGCTTGATGGCCGGGATGGAGTCGAAGAAGTCCAGGGCCTCCTCGATCGGCATGTCGAGCACCTCGGAGATCGTCTTGCCCTTGTAGTGGACCTCCAGGGTCTCCCGGTTGTAGCGCGCCCCGTGGCAGACCTCGCAGGGCACGTAGACGTCCGGCAGGAAGTTCATCTCGATCTTGAGGGTGCCGTCTCCCGAGCAGGCCTCGCACCGGCCGCCCTTGACGTTGAAGCTGAACCGGCCCTTCTGGTAGCCGCGGACCTTGGCCTCGGTGGTCTGCGCGAACAGGTCGCGGACCTTGTCGAAGACACCGGTGTAGGTCGCCGGGTTGGACCGGGGCGTGCGGCCGATCGCCGACTGGTCGACGTGCACGACCTTGTCGACCAGGTCCATCCCGTTGACCCGCGCGTGGCGGCCGGGGACGGTGCGCGCGCCGTTCAGCTCCTTGGCCAGCGCGTTGTAGAGGATGTCGTTGACCAGGGTGGACTTGCCCGATCCCGAGACCCCGGTGACCGCGGTCAGCAGCCCCAGCGGGAACTCCACGTCGACGCCCTTGAGGTTGTGCTCGCGGGCGCCCTTCACGGTGATCTGCCGCTTCTTGTCACGCTTGCGGCGGGTGGCCGGGATCGCGATCGTCTTGCGGCCGGACAGGTAGGCGCCGGTCATCGAGTTCTCCGAGGCCAGCAGGTCGGCCACGGTGCCCGAGACGACGACCTGGCCGCCGTGCTCACCCGCTCCGGGGCCGATGTCGACCACCCAGTCGGCGGCGGCGATGGTGTCCTCGTCGTGCTCGACCACGATGAGCGTGTTGCCCATGTCACGCAGCCTGATCAGGGTCTCCAGCAGCCGCTGGTTGTCGCGCTGGTGCAGGCCGATGGAGGGCTCGTCCAGCACGTACAGCACCCCGACCAGGCCCGAGCCGATCTGGGTGGCGAGCCGGATGCGCTGCGCCTCGCCACCGGCGAGGGTGCCGGAGGCCCGGTCCATGGTCAGGTAGTCGAGACCCACGTCGAGCAGGAAGCCCATCCGGGCGTTGATCTCCTTGACCACCCGCTCGGCGATGTGCATGTCGCGGTCGGACAGCTTCAGCCCCGCCAGGAACTCCGCGCAGTCGCCGATCGACATCGACGAGACGTCGGCGATCGAGCGGCCGTCGACCGTGACGGCGAGCGAGACCGGCTTGAGCCTGGCCCCCTCGCAGGCCGGGCACGGGATCTCCCGCATGTAGCCTTCGTACTTCTCGCGCATGCCGTCGCTGTCGGACTCGCCGTGGCGGCGCTGCACCCAGGGGATGACCCCCTCGAAGGTGGTGTAGTAGGAGCGCTGGCGGCCGTAGCGGTTGCTGTAGCGGACGTGGACCTGCTCGTCGTGGCCGTACAGCAGGGCCTTCTGCGCCTTCTTGGGGAGCCGCTCCCACGGGGTGTCGAGACCGAAGCCCATGGTCAGGCCGAGCGCCTCGACCAGGCGTACGAAGTAATCGCTGGTGTGGCCGCCGGCCCACGGGGAGAGCGCGCCCTCGCCCAGCGGCCTCTCCGGGTCGGGTACGACCAGGTCGGGGTCGACCTCCATCCGGACGCCCAGGCCCGTGCACTCCGGGCAGGCGCCGAAGGGCGAGTTGAACGAGAACGAGCGAGGCTCCAGCTCCTCGAACGACAGGTCGTCGTAGGGGCAGTAGAGGTGCTCGGAGTAGAAGCGCTCGCGGTTGGGGTCGTCCTCGGGCAGGTCGACGAACTCCAGGGTGATCGTCCCGCCCGACAGGCTCAGGGCGGTCTCCACCGAGCCGGTCAGGCGGCTGCTCGCGCCCTCCTTCACGGCCAGCCGGTCGACGATCACCTCGATGTCGTGCTTCTCCTGCTTCTTCAGCGTCGGCGGCTCGTCCAGCCGGACCACCGTGCCGTCGACGCGGGCGCGGGCGAAGCCCTTCGCCTGGAGCTGGGTGAACAGCTCGGCGTACTCGCCCTTGCGGCCGCGGACCACCGGGGCGAGCACCTGGAAGCGGGTGCCCTCCTCCAGCTCCATGACCCGGTCGACGATCTGCTCGGGGCTCTGCCTGGCGATCGCCCGCCCGCACTGCGGGCAGTGCGGCTTGCCGATCCGCGCCCAGAGCAGGCGCAGGTAGTCGTACACCTCGGTGATCGTGCCGACGGTGGAACGGGGGTTGCGGCTCGTCGACTTCTGGTCGATCGACACCGCGGGCGAGAGCCCCTCGATGAAGTCGACATCGGGCTTGTCCATCTGCCCGAGAAACTGCCGCGCGTACGCCGACAGCGATTCGACATAGCGGCGCTGGCCTTCGGCGAAGATCGTGTCGAAGGCCAGGCTGGACTTGCCCGAGCCGGACAGTCCGGTGAAGACGATCAGAGAGTCTCGCGGCAGGTCCAGCGAGACGTCCTTGAGGTTGTGTTCACGTGCACCACGCACGATGAGGCGGTCAGCCACAGCAGTCCCGACGTCGTTGATAGAGGGTTGGAAGCGGTCGCGGGAAGACTAGCGAGAGGGGCCGACAATTTTCCGGACCGGCGTCCGGAGTCGTTTTCCCGCCCTCTCCAGCCTACGGCCTTCGCCCCGACATGGCAGGTGGCCCACGGTTTCAACGATGTGAACACCCCTCTTATGCCCCAACCGGCCCGCCGGGCGGAATGATGAGGGTGACGAGGGCAGGGCGCGCGCCGCCCGGCCCTCCCGCGACCCCGTCCGAGGAGAATCCGTGACGTACACCGGTGATGTTCAGGTCGGCGGCCCCGCCGACCTGCGCGAGCTGCCCGCCCTGACGATCGCCAAGCTGGCCGTCGGCCCGTTCGACAACAACGCCTACCTGATCCGGTGCACCCAGACCGGCGACGGCGCGCTCATCGACGCGGCCGCCGAGCCCGACCGGCTGCTCGAACTCATCGGCGACCGGCCGATCAGCAAGATCGTCACCACCCACCAGCACGGCGACCACTGGCAGGCCCTGGAGGAGGTCGCCAGGGCGACCGGCGCCTCGGTGATCGCCCACCCGCTCGACGCGGGGGCGCTGCCGGTGCCGGTGGACCTGGAGGTGGAGGACGGCGACGGGATCACCGTCGGCGTGGTCAGCCTGGAGGTGATCCACCTGCGCGGGCACACCCCCGGCTCGATCGCCCTGCACCACCCGGGCCACCTGTTCACCGGCGACTCGCTCTTCCCCGGCGGCGTCGGCAACACCAACAAGGATCCCGAACGGTTCGCCCAGCTCTTCGCCGACGTGTCGGAGCGGATCTTCGACCGGCTGCCGGACGACACCTGGGTCTACCCGGGCCACGGCAAGGACACCACGCTCGGCGCCGAGCGCCCCTCGCTGCCCGAGTGGCGCGAGCGCGGCTGGTGACACCCCCGGGGCGGCGGGGAGTCCGGGCCCGTACGGCCGGGCTCCCCGCCGCCCGGGCGGGGCCCGAACGCGGCGGGAGGACGGCGTCAGCCGCCGAAGACCCGGAGGATCCGATCCGCTGCCTTGGCCGGATCCTCCACCCGCTCCACCAGGTCGCCCCAGGACCAGCGGTAGAACCAGCCCTCGGCCAGCGGGACGCAGTCGAGGGTCTCGTTGAACATCGCCGCCTCGGGATCGCTGACCCGCAGCGACGGCGGGCTCCGCCTGAGCGTCACGCTCATGCCTCTCAGCTCCAGCTCGCGGGCGAGCATGCCGAGGAAGTAGGTACGGGTGTGCTCATGCGGCTCAGCTCCCATGAGGCAATTGAACGCAGCCACGCCGGACATGGGAAGCGTGCCGGGGCATTCCGGGACGAGAACGGGTCCGGGCATGGCGTACCGACGACCATCCGCCATGCCCTCGGGGAGACGGCGTGAGCGCGCCGCGGGCGGTCAGCCGACCCCGGCGGACGCCTTGCGCTGCTCCTTGCGCTTCTCCCGCTTGAACATCAGGACCCGCAGCGGGATGGCCGCCACGATCGTCATCTGCATGACCGCCCCGACCTTGATCAGCGTGTCGCCACCGGCCAGGCCCGCGACCCAGATGGTGAGGCAGGCGACGTTGATCATCATCCAGGCGAGCACCGCGGCGGCCAGGTTGCCCTTGGGCTTGGGGTACTCGATGCGGCTCACCATGAGGTACGCCACCCCGAAGACGGGCAGGATCGTCCAGATCGACGGGGGGAACAGCAGCACGATCGAGACCACGGTCATCGCGCCCATCGGGATGGGCAGCCCCATGAAGTCGCCGCTCTTGGTCTTCACGCAGGCGAAGCGCGCGAGCCGGACGACCCCGGCCAGCAACACCGAAGACGCCGCGGCCATCACCAGAAGGAAGGGGATCTGCTGGTTGAACCCCGCCCAGATGACCACCATGAAGGCGGGCGCGAAGCCGAAGCTGATCACATCGGCGAGGTTGTCCAGCTCGGCGCCCATGGCCGAGGCGCGGAACTTGCGGGCCACCAGGCCGTCGAACAGGTCACAGGTGGCGCCGATCAGCAGGAGCACCACCGCGGTGCCGAAGAAGCGAGGATCGGCCGCGAAGGGCTTGTCCTGCTGCAGCGCGCTGATGGCCGACCAGGCGAGCACGCAGACCGCGAGGAAGCCGCAGAGGGCGTTGCCGAGAGACAGGGAGTCCGCGGCCGACAGGCGGAACGCCTTGCCCACGGGTCCTCGTGGCTCGTCGTCCGTCTCGTCCATCGGCCAGCTCGCGTCAGCCGTGGTCAAGACCCGTCACCCCCGCGACCGTCTTCTGGCCCACGGAGACGGCCGGGGCGATCCCCTCGGGAAGGTAGACGTCGACCCGCGAGCCGAGCCTGATCAGGCCGATCCGCTGGGCCTTGGCGACCTTCGCCCCCTCGGCCACGTAGGGCACGATGCGGCGCGCGACCGCGCCGGCGATCTGGACCAGCTCGATGTCGCCGAGCGCGGTGTCCAGGTGCCAGACGACCCGCTCGTTGGTGTCGCTGTCCTTGTTGAACGCGGGCAGGTACCCCCCGGACACGTGTTCCATCGAGGTGACCGTGCCGGCCAGCGGCGCCCGGTTGACGTGTACGTCGAGCGGGCTCATGAAGATCGCGACCCGGGTGCGGCCGTCCGGCCACGGGTCGATGCTCTGCACCACGCCGTCCGCGGGCGACAGGATCCGCCCGGTGCCCGGAGTGCGATCCGGATCGCGGAAGAACCAGAGCATCCCGCCGGTGAGGGCGGTCAGCGGGACCGCCGCCAGCGCCCAGCGCCGGTCACGACGGCTGAGCAGGGAGGTCACGGCGGCGGCGGCCACGGTCGGGAGCAACCACGGGGAGACGCCACGTGCCAGGCCCAGCGGGCCTGGCATGTGGCTTGCTGAATCGTGGGACACAGGGAACCTTTGTGATGTCTTGCGGCATTAGACCGGTATGTCTACCCGCTCTGGGGCAGGATGTTACCCATCTCTCAGCCCTTATAAGGCGCAATGAGACAAGCAAAGCGCCTCACACGCCGATTCGCTAGCCCTGCTCGACACTCGCCGGGGTGGTGTTTTCCTTGCCCGCGCGGATGTCACGCCGGGCCTTGATCAAGCTGACCACGGTGGTGACGATCATCGTGACGACGATGACCGACAGCGACAACCAGATCGGCACCGCGGGGGCCCAGGAGACACCGCTGGAGTGCAGGGCCTCGAGGATCAGCTTAACCCCGATGAAACCGAGGATGAACGCAAGACCGAAGCTGAGGTAGACCAGCTTCTGGAGCAGGCCGCCCAGCAGGAAGTACAGCTGGCGCAGGCCCATCAGGGCGAACGCGTTCGCGGTGAAGACGATGAAGGCGTCGGTGGTCAGGCCGAAGATCGCCGGAATCGAGTCGAGCGCGAACAGCAGGTCGGTGGTGCCGATGGCGATCATGACGATCAGCAGCGGGGTGACCAGGCGCTTGCCGTCGACCTTTACGGTGATCTTGGAGCCCACGTAGTCGTCGGTGTGCGGCAGCACCCGCCGCGCCCAGCGCAGCACCGCGTTCTCCTCGAGGTGCTCCTCCTGGCCGAACTGGCGGACGAGCTGGACCGCCGTGTAGATCAGGAACAGGCCGAAGACGTAGAACAGCCAGCCGAAGTTGGCCAGGGCCGCGGCGCCGATCGCGATGAAGATGCCGCGCATGACCAGCGCCATCAGGATGCCGATCAGCAGCACCTTGTGCTGGTACACCTTCGGCACCGCGAAGCGGGTCATGATGATGTAGAAAACGAAGAGGTTGTCGATACTCAGGCTGTACTCGGTGAGATACCCGGCGATGAACTGGCCCGCGGGGGTGGGGCCCGCGAAGACCCACAGCCCGATGCCGAACAGCACGGCGAGGGTGACGTAGAAGCCGACCCAGAACCCGGCCTGCTTGAGGGAGAACTCTCGGGCCTCGCCTCGATCGACGATCCAAAGGTCGAAGGCGAGGACGACCAGGAGCCCGCCGATGACGGCGAACCATGCCCAGACAGGAACATTCACAACTGATAAACCTCCGGCGGCGCGCGCGACAGACTGCCGGAGGTCTCTCCCGCCCGCGTGAGGACAGGTCGACGTGAAGCAGGTCGACAACGCGGACCGACAGCCCCGGGGGCCTCGTGGAGCGAGACAACACCGTGATGACGAGACTGTCGCGAAGGGATACTCCCCCCCTAACCACGCCAGTATAGGTGTCCGGCATGGCGGCGCCTAATCCAACATCGCGACGCCCCCGCTTGTTCCCCCCGGCTCCGGAACCGCCCGCCACCGGCCCCTCGAACCTCTCCAGTCCGCCGGAAGAGCACGAGAACTCCTCCTCCGAGGTCAGGGAGGAGTCCGGCACAAGCCGCGAATCTCTGCACAGTCCTAGGAAAAACCCGGATGGCCCGCTCAGGGAGGTCCGGTCACCACCGCTCAGGAAAGCCCGGTCACCACCGCTCAGGAAAGCCCGGTGTAGACCGCGAGCACCGCCGCGAGCGCCTCCTGCTCGCCCGGCAGCCCGCGGCCCCGCCTGGCCGCGGCCGCGGCCAGTTCCCCGGCGAGACCGTCGTCGGCGAGCACCCTCGCGACCGCGTCGCGCATCGCGGCGATGTCCCCGTACGGCACCAGCAGCCCGGCCTCGCCCACCATCGCCGGGATGCCCCCCACCGCGGTGGCGATGACCGCCGTGCCCGCCCGCAGGGCCTCCTGCACGGTGAGCGGCTGTCCCTCCCAGCGGCTCGGCACCACCAGCGCCCTCGCCACCCCGAGCAGATCCCCCACGTCGGCCCGGTCGCCGAGCAGCCGCACCGGCAGGTTCTCCCGGTCGATCCGCCCCTGCAACTCCCCCCGCAGCGGCCCCTCCCCCGCCACCAGGAACACCGCCTCCGGCGCCCGCTCCTCCGGGCCCCGGCCGTCCGCGGGTTCGGCGGATACCCCGCCCGGGACGGGTCCCGCGTCCCCGCGAGCCTCCCGCAGGGCCTTCACGACGTCGAGCAGGGTCTCCAGCCCCTTCTGCTGGGCGAGTCTCGCGACCGTCAGGAAGATCATCCGATCACCGGTGCCGAGCTCTCGCCGTACGTCGCCGGGCTCGCGCCCCGACGGGGGCAGCGAGGGCGCCGGAACGACGGCGGCCTCGACCCGCCCGGCGCCCAGGCGGGTCATCCGCTCCCCCAGGTCGGGGGAGACGACCAGGATCCGGTCGGCGCGGCGGGCCACGATCCGTTCCAGGAGACCGTAGACGGCACCGACGGCGCCGCCCGCGGTGGCGGCGTTGTGCAGGGTCACCACCAGGCCGGTCCCGGTCCCGGCCAGCGCGATCGCCGCCAGGGCCCCGGCCCGCAGCCCGTGGGCGTGCACCGCGTGCGCCCCGCGCAGCGCCCGGAGCGCCCGGATCGCCCGCAGGTCCTCGATCGGGCGGGGCCGGTCGGAGATCGGCACGGGCGCGAAGCGCGCGCCGAGGGCCGCGAAGCCGAAGGCGCGCTCCGTGCTCGGCGGACCCGCCACGACCACCCGGTGGCCGCCGCGCACCAGCCCCCCGGCCAGCATGGCGACGTGCCGGCCGACCCCTCCCGCGCTCGTCCCCAGTACGAGTGCCACGCGCCTGCCCTGGTCGGCCATCGGAGCGGCTCCCCTCCCTCTCATCCCTCACGGCCCCCGGCGGAGCTCTCATCCCTCACAGCCCCCCGGCGGAGCCTCGCCAGCAGCGCCCGGGCGTCCTTCCCGTCGATCACCACCGCCACGGCCGCGAACGCGGCCGTCCCGGCCACGCCTGCGGCCAGCCCGGCCGCCACGGACATCCACTTCGACACCGCGCCGAAGGCGCCGACCAGGAACAGCCCCGCCCCCCAGGCCGCGGCGCCGCCGGCCAGGGTCGCCAGCAGGGTGCGCGGCGTCCCCGCCAGCGCGGCCACCCCCCTGCTACGGAGCACCGCGACGGCCAGGAGCAACCCGCCGACGGTCATGCCGACGGTGCTGCCCAGTGCCAGCTGCCCGACCACGTCGGGCCGGTCCCCCGCGGCGTGGGCGAGCACGATCTGGGCCAGCAGCGCCACGGCCCAGCCGGTCACCGAGGCGACGGCCGCCGACCGGCCCCGCCCGCAGGCGTACAGGATGCGGGCGAGGTGCAGCATGAGCGCGTACCCGACCAGGCCCGGCGCGAACAGCGCGACGGCCCTCGCCATCTCGGCGGGCTCGCCGCCCGGGGTGTCCTCCAGGAACACCCTCGACACCGGTACGGCCACCGCCGCCATCACCCCGGCCGCGAGCCCCGTCATCAGGAGCACGGCCCGGGTGGTGGAGGCGGTCAGGGCGTCGAAACCCGGCGTGTCCCCCTCGGCCGCCCGGGTGGACAGCACCGGGAACGAGCTGGTGGCGATCGGCATCACGAGCACCGCGTACGGCAGCTGGTACAGCGCCCAGGCGTAGGTGTAGACGGCGACCGCGCCCTCGCCGCCCAGGCCGTTGGCCAGGCGGATGACGACGATCAGCGCGACCTGCTGCGCGACCAGCACGGCGAGACCCGCGGTGGCGAGCCTTCGCGCCTTGATCGCGACGCCCGGCGGGAACGACAGCGTGGGCCGCAGCCGCAACCGCAGCCGGGACACCGGCCCGACGACGGTGAGCACCATCGCGGCGGCGGCGACGGTCGCGCCGAGGGAGAGCGACAGCTGCCCGGCGCCGCTGAGCTTCGACAGGTCTCGGGCGGCCTCCTCGTTGACCGCCTCGAACAGCAGGTTGGAGGCGACGATGAGCAGGCTGGAGACCAGCGGCGCCAGGGCCGGGCCCATGAATCGCCGGTGCGCCTGGAGGACCCCGTACAGCACCACGGCCAGCCCGAAGAAGATCATCCGAGGAGCGAAGACGACGAGCATGCCGGTGCCGGCCTCGACGACGCCGGCCAGTTCGCATCCGTGCGGATCGCCCATGAGCAGCGCGACGATCGGCCCGGCGAACGCGACGATGAGCAGCGTCAGCGGCACCAGGACGAGCATCGCCCAGGTGAGCAGCGCCGAGGTGGTCCGGCTCACCTCGGCCCTGGCCTCGGGGTCGTCGTCGGACCTGGCGGCCGCCGAGGCCAGCACCGGCACCACCATCCCGGCCAGCACGCCACCCGCGACCAGCTCGAAGACGATGTTGGGCACGTAGTTGGCGGTGTTGTAGGCGGTGCCCAGGCAGCTGTTGCCGACGCTCTGCGACTGGACGAGATACCGGCCGAACCCGACGAGCCGGGCCAGGACGGTCACGACTCCGATGAGAAGTGCCGCTCCCGCGACCCCCCGCGCGATCCTCGTGCTCATCGGGGGGTGGGTGCCTGCTCCACAGGGCGACGGCCGAGCATGTCGACGCGGTGCAGGAGGGAGTTGCCCGCGATCACCTTGGTGAAGCTGATCCTCTCCGAGGCCGCGGTCAGCGCGACCACGGTGCCGAGCACGGCGAGCCGTCCGGGACGGCCCAGGGTGACGGCGGCGGCCAGGCCGAGGAGCGCGCCCAGCGCGTTGGCCCCCGCGTCGCCGAGCATCGCCCGCTCGCCGAGGTCCTCGGGCAGCAGTGCGGCGGCGGCCCCCATGGGGAGCGCGGCCAGGGTGGCCGGGACCGGGTCGTTCTTGAGCAGTCCCGCGGCGAGCAGGGGCGCCCCTGCGAGCAGGCCCACCTTCACGGCGCGCCCCGGCCGCAGGTCGAAGAGGTTGGCCAGATTGGCGCTCCCGGCGATCAGCCCGCCGTTGACGACAACGTCGAAGGGGTCGCGGGAGATGACGGCGGCGGCGGCCAGACCGGTCGCGCCGATGCCGAGGATCTTCACGGCCCCGCTGGTGACCTCGCCCTTGGCCAGGGCGCTCAGATGTCCCTTGAACCCCTTGGAGGAGGTCGCGCCGTACAGGTCGTCGTAGGCTCCGAGGCCACCGCCGCCCGCCACCGCCAGCAGCGCCGCCACCCGGACCCCGCCGGGCAGCCCGGGGATCACGGCCGCGGCGGCCCCGGCACCGGCCACGAACGCCGGGCCCTCCAGCAGGGTGATCGGCTCGCCCCGGTGGTTCGTCCGGGTCCAGGTCTCCGCGTCGCCCACCGGCGGCCTGCGGGTGAAGGCGGCGTACGCGGCACGCGCGGCGACCGCGCCGAGGAACGCGCCGGCGAGGGCACCCGCGAGGGCGCGGGGAAAAGCGCGACGAGCCATCGGGTCATCCTCCGGAGGTGGCCGTGGCGGCCGTGGGGGCGGCCGTGGGGGTCGGCGTCGCGCTGGGCTCGATGCCGGAGACGCCGGGGCCGATGCCGTACTGGCCGGCCAGCCCGGTGAGTTGCTCTCGGAGAGCGTAGACCACCACGACCCGTCCCGCGGGCATATCGGCGGTGTCGACGCTGGAGACCTTCTCGGTGAGGGCCGCGTCCTCGCGGAGCGCGGCGATGACCCCGCCGGTCGCGACCGAGGTCTGCGTACCGGCCAGCACGGTGCCCTGGCCCGCGTCGTCCAGGCCGACCGCCAGCGTCACGAGCGCGCTCGCCTGCTCGCCCGCGGTCTCCCCGGTGTACGCCTCCGCCGGGGCGATCACCAGGGCCACCTCGGCGCGCTTGGCGGGTTCGCCGGTGACGGTGAGCAGTCCGCCGCGCTGGAAGGCGTCGAGGATGCCGGCCCCGGCCGGGTGCTCCTTGCCCACCTGGCTGGAGTCACTGGTCAGGATCGCGCCGGCGAGCACCTCGGCCGCCTTGTCGTACGCCGTGTCCTCGACGGAGAAGACGGTCTCGGGGGCCTTGGCGCCGACGGCCAGCTTGTCGAGGAAGCCCGCCTGGGCGGGATCGGTGTATCGCTCGGCGAGGGTGATCCGGCCGGTCACGGTCGCCCCCGCCTCCTCGATCACCTGCTGCGCCGCCTCACGCACGCTCGCCGTGCTGCCCGGGGCCTCGACGATCACGACGCTCTCGCCGACGAGAGCGTCCTGGACCAGCCGGGGGGTGTCGGCGGTCACGAACGCGTCGTTGGCGGCCTCGCGCTTCTGCAGGGCCTCGACCTGGTCGCGGAGCTCGTTGTTGCCCTCGCGGAACTGGTTGACGGCCAGCTCGCTCGCCTTGATGACGGGGTCTTCGAGCAGGGTGGTGCCCAGCACGATGCCCACCGACAGCGCGAGGAAGATCGCGACGATGGAGACGAGGTGATAGCGGAAATCGATCACGAGAAGAGTCCGACCAGCCAGAAGATGAAGCCGCTCCAGACGTCGCGCATGCTGTCCAGCCAGATCTTGCCCACCGGGGAGACGACGATCGCCACCCCCATGGTGATCAGCGTGGTGGCGACGAGCAGGAGCAGGGACGGTGTGGAGATCCGGCTGCGGTAGAGCCGGCTGACGCCTTTCGCGTCGATGAGCTTGCTGCCCACCCGCAGACGGGTGAGGAAGGTGCTGGCCATGCCGGAGCGGCCCTTGTCGAGGAACTCCACCAGGGTCGCGTGGGTGCCGACGGCGACGATGAGGTCGGCGCCCTTGTCGTCGGCGAGCAGCATCGCGATGTCCTCGCTGGTGCCGATCGCCGGGAAGAGCACCGCGGTGCGGCCCAGCTGCTGGACCCGCTCCAGCCCCGGCGCCCGGCCGTCGCGGTAGGCGTGCACGACCAGCTCGGCGCCGGTGGTGAGCGCCTTGGTGGAGACCGAGTCGAAGTCTCCGACGATGATGTCGGGCAGGTATCCGGCCTCCAGCAGCGCGTCCGCGCCGCCGTCCACCCCGATCATGACCGGGCGGTACTCGCGGATGTAGGGGCGGAGGGCGGCGATGTCCTCCTTGTAGTGGTAACCGCGCACCACGATGAGGACGTGCCTGCCCTCCATGACGGTCCGGACGTCGGGAACGCCGATCCCGTCGATGAGGAGGTCGCGCTCGCGGCGGACGTACTCCATGGTGTTGGCCGCGAACGCCTCGATCTGCACCGTCAGCCCGGCCCGCGCCTCGCTCATCGCGGCCTCGACGGACTCGGCCGTCTGCACGTCGCCCTTGCCGACCGCCTCGTCGTCGAGGTGGATGACGCCCTCGTGCAGCCTGACCAGGTCGCCGTCCTTGATCCGCTCGAACAGCTCGGGGGTGGCGTTGTCGACGAACGGCACCCCGGCGTCGACGATGATCTGCGGGCCCAGGTTGGGATAGCGGCCGCTGATGCCGGAGGCGACGTTGACGACACCTGCCGCGCCGCACGCGACAAGCGCCTCCGCGCTCACCCGGTCAACGTCAACGTGATCGATAATCGCGATTTCCCCGGCCCTGAGGCGCTTGGTCAGCCTCTTGGTCCGCCGATCGATTCTCGCCACTGCCGTCACCCCGGGAAGGTCAGTGACCTTCCTGCGGCGGAGGTACCCGGTGAGCCCGTTTTTCAGCCCGTCAATCGGCACCTTCATCACGACCATCCTGCCAGAGGGAACGACCGGGAGAGCCAAACAGCCGGCAGCGTGTCAGATCCGTCACCCGAAATCCCCGGCACCTACTCCCCCGGACCATACGAATTACTCCTTCAACCCGTCACGCGCCCCATCACTCCTTTATCCGGCCTATTCGGCCCGTTTCAACTGTCCGGTCACGCCTTGTCGGCGGCGGCGATCGACAGCAGCTCCTCGGCGTGCGCGCGGCCCAGCTCGGAGTCCTCGAGCCCGGCGAGCATGCGGGAGAGCTCGCGCGCCCGGCCGTCCTTGTCGAGGGCGATCACGCCGCTGCGCACCACGCTCCCGTCGTCGGCCTTCTCCACGACGAGATGCTGGTCGGCGAAGGCCGCGACCTGCGGGAGGTGGGTGACGACGATCACCTGGGAGGTGCGGGCCAGCCGCGCCAGCCTGCGGCCGATCTCCACCGCGGCCTTGCCTCCCACGCCCGCGTCGACCTCGTCGAAGACGAACGTCGGGACCGGGTCGGCACCGGCGAACACCACCTCGATGGCGAGCATCACCCGGCTCAGCTCGCCGCCGGAGGCGCCCTTGTTCAGCGGCAGGAGCGGCGAGGCCGGGTGCGGCGCCATGCGCAGCTCGACCTCGTCGACGCCCTGCGGGCCGAACTCGGGGGCGGCGGCGATGGTGACCACCACCCTGGCGTGCGGCATGGCCAGCGCGGTGAGCTCCTCTGTCACGGCCCGCCCGAACCGCTCCGCGGCCGCCGTCCTGATCCGGGTCAGCTCGGCGGCCAGCTCGGTGAGGCGCTCGGTGAGCTCCTCGTGCTCGCGGGTGAGCTCGCCGATGCGATCGTCGTCGCCGTCGAGCTCCGCCACCCGGGCTGCGGCCCGTGCCGCCCAGGCGAGCACCTCCGCGGTGTCCTGGCCGTACCTGCGGATGACGTGGATGAGCACGGCCCGCCGCTCCTGCACGACCGCGAGCCGGCCCGGGTCGGCGTCGACCGACTCGAAGTACGCGGCCAGCTCGGTGGCGACGTCGGAGATCAGATAGCCCGCCTCCGCGAGCCGGTCGGCGATCCCGGCGAGCGCGGGGTCGAAGTCGCGCACCGCCTCGACGGCCGCGCGGGCCTCGCCGACCAGCGCGATGGCGTCCGGCATGGCCTGCTCGCCGGACAGCGGGTCACCGAGCAGCGCCCGGTGCGCCGTCTCCGCGGCGCCCCTGAGGGAGTCGGCGTGGGAGAGCCGCTCCTCCTCCTCGCGCAGCTCGATCTCCTCGCCGGGCTTGGGGTCGGCCTTCTCGATCTCACCGAGCCCGAACCTGAGCTGGTCGGCCTCCTGGGCGCGCTCCCTGGCCCTGGTGGTCAGCTCCTCCAGCTGCTCCGCGATCTTCCTGTGCCGTTTGTAGGCCTGCTCGTAGGCGCGCAGCGGCTTGACCAGCTCCTCGCCGGCGTAGCGGTCGAGGGCGGCCCGCTGGCGGCCCGGCTGCAGCAGCCGCTGCTGGTCCATCTGGCCGTGCACGGCCACCAGGTCCTCGGCCAGGTAGGTGAGGGTGCCGACCGGGACGGTGCGCCCGCCCAGCCAGGCGCGGCTGCGCCCCTCGACGGAGACCGTCCGCGAGATGATCAGCTCGCCGTCCTCGACCACGCCGCCCACGTCCTGCACCTGCTGGGCGACCCGTCCCGCCGGGTCGACGATCAGCGTGCCCTCGATGGTGGTCTTGCCGGAGCCGGGGCGGACCCGGGCGGGGTCGGCACGGCCGCCGAACAGCAGCCCCAGGCCGGTCACCACCATGGTCTTACCCGCGCCCGTCTCGCCCGTGACCACGGTGAATCCCGGCGCTAGCACCAGGACGGCCTCGTCGATCACGCCGAGCCCCTGGATGCGGACCTCCTCGACTCTAGGTCGCACTGGTCCCTCCCGTCACATCGAATTCACCGAACATCAGTGCGGTGCGCGGGCACGATCCTACGCGCTCGAGGCGTCGCCCGCCCGGACGAACTAGGGCCTGTTCTGAGTTCAGATCGTGAGGTTGTGCTGCGCGGTACCGTCCGGCCCTGGTAGGCGAAGGGGTATGACACGTGGTGACCTCACC
>NZ_JBEZZK010000005.1:0-492345 GCF_040639135.1 Streptosporangium sp. NPDC023963 | reverse complement strand
TCCCCCACCCACAGGATGGGTTGGACGGGATTGTGCTTCATGCACTGGCTTTTAACACACTGTTGAGTTCTCAAGAAACGGACGCGTACACCATCACCCTGACCCGACCAAGTGGTCCGGCCACAACTCCGGGGCGTTCCATTTCGTGTCACTATCTTATCAGGAGTGCCGGTTTCGTGTCAAACTGTCGGATTTTCCGACTCTCGACTCGATCCCGCCGAACCCGCTAGGATTGCGACTGCCCCGTTTCCAGGGCAACCCCTCTAACTTACTCCAACATCCGGTCGTTGTCCAATCGTACGGACACGCCCGATTTGCCGGGATCAGAGAGGGTTTTGCTGGGCAGTTCGTCCGCCTCAGGAGGTTTAAACCTGGGACTTCGTTGCCCTGCGGAAAGAACACTACCAGGACTCTCACGTCACAGAGACAACTTGCCAACCATCCCGGAGACTCGCGCGTCCCAAACAGTCATAGGAAGTCGAAGCGCGCAACCAGACGTCAAGCCATTCGCAATCGACTCTGGATACGAAGTAGGCGCGAGGGTCAGGATCCTGACTCCGCCGTGGAGGTGAGCACCATGACCCGCTCGGAGTTCGACGACATCCGCGCGCACATCGACGCGGAGGCCGACCATCCAGGTGACCTACTGAGGGTTGCCAGGTCTCTGCTGAACGACCTTGAAGACGCACGTATGAGAGAGGCGACCCTCCGCGCCTACTATCTGCGTCTCCTCACCGCGGCTCGGGCGACGGTCGCCGCGGAGGCGGCCGGCTATCCGGAGCCGTTGACCTTCCTCACCGACGAGCTCGCCAAGCGTGGCCAGCTCCCGACATCCGAGGACGAGGTGAACCGGATCCTCGCCGACGCCCATACCGCGGCGGCGTTGCTGGCCTGCCTCGAGGAGACCCCTCTCGGGGCCACCCCGATGGGCACCGGCGGATCTCGCGCGCGGAGGTGTGCCGGCACAAGCCGTAGCCTCCCACGATGAGGCGTTCCGCGTCATTGACCTGGCCTTGAACCAAGATCTGTAAGACTCCAGGCATGTTGCAGCGAGGGCTGAATTGGGCTGCGGCGACCCTCGTGGGCGTCTTCGGCTTTGTCTGGACCGGTGTAGTGATGTTCGCGGCCGTCGAGACCCCGGCGTGGACGTGGATCGGACAGGTCTCCTTCGGGACCTTCCTCACCTGCTGGGCTCTCTACAAGGCGAGTCTGCTGGTACGCCGTACCAAGCCCAGTTTCGTCCCGAGACATCGCCGGGTGAGGGTGAGAGCCTGACGAACGTCATCGCGGGCCGAGCCTCGGCGGCCGCCGACCGGCGCCGGGTCCCGGCCCGTGGCGGTGCCCCGAAGGCGTGGCCGGTGACGGCCCGCGGGAGCCTGGCCCTTCGGCCGGTCCGGTGGAGTCCGGAGAGGCTACGAACCCGTCCGGAACGAGCGGAGCTCGTCGGCCACCTCCCGGCACGGCACCCCCAGGTCGAACCGGCTGAGGAGGTGAATGCCCTCCCCCGTGTCGATCTCCAGGAGTTCCGTGCGCGAGGTGAAGCGGGTCCGCGTGTCCACCCGGATGCGTTCGACGGATCTCCACGGCACCCGTTCGGATCCGGCGAAGCCCTTCACCACGACGAGGCCCTCTCCGTCGGCGGTCAGCCGTACCGGAGCGAGGACGTCGCGCACCGCCAGGACCGCCAGGACCGCGGACGCGACACCCGCCAGGATCGCGCCTCGAAGGTCGCCGAGGGTCGACACCGTGAGCACCGCGAAGGCGAGCGCGGCGACGATCTTCATGATGAGGAGGTCACGGCGCACGCGCCAGCGCAGAACGGGTTCGGACGTTTCGGCCACAGCGGCACGTTACCTCTCGGACTCGGCATCTTTCGAAGTACCTCTCGCCCGCCGTGCTTACGGCGGTGTGATGCCCCGGCGCAGAAAGGCGGGTTCCGGCTGCCGGAAATGCGAAAGGCCCTGATCTTTGGAAGATCAGGGCCTTTCGATTGGTAGCGGGGACAGGATTTGAACCTGCGACCTCTGGGTTATGAGCCCAGCGAGCTACCGAGCTGCTCCACCCCGCGTCGGTGTGTGTTTGAACAATATCCGGAATCCCCCTCCGGCTGCAAATCGGTGCGGGAACGCGGGGTGGCGTGCCCGCGCCGTCCCGTCCGCGAGAGCTCGGGCCGCGGGAGATTGCCCAGGTCGGTGAGGCCACGGTGCGGGCGACGAGCCCGGGTGCCACAGGCACGTGAATGACGGTGATGTCCGCGCCACCCGTCGTCGACTGCGCGAAACCACCGAGCGCGAAGCCACCGATGGAGAGGGCGGGGCCGGCCGAGCGGCGGCCGGGGCGCCAGGGCGGCGCCGTGGTCACCGACCTGATGAGGCCGAGCAGGTGGACGGGCGGGGCAGACGGGCGGGGCACCCGTGCGGTGCGGGCTCAGTGCCTCCGTGACGCCGGGAAAGCGGCCCGGAGGTCCGCCCCCTTCCGCCCCTCTGCAGGACCGATGACGAGCGCCGCGAGGCCGGGACGACCTCGGGTGGGGATCGTGTCGTGGATCCGCATACCCGCCGGTGCAGGCGAGTTTCACGAGACACGCGTCCGGTCTTCGCCGGGAGCGGGTTTTCGACGGAGAACCTTTTGAGGGAAAAACCGGTCTTTCCGGGAAGGAGCGACAACACAAAGGCCCCGGTCGCCGTTTCCGGCGACCGGGGCCTTCTCTTGTAGCGGGGACAGGATTTGAACCTGCGACCTCTGGGTTATGAGCCCAGCGAGCTACCGAGCTGCTCCACCCCGCGTCGGTGTATGTCTTAACCATACCCGGCTTTGGTGGTGGACGCGAATCGAATAGCGCTGGGCCCTCAGGTGTCTCCTAGGGACTCGGTGTGACCGACGGGACCGGCGTGGCGGACGGTGTCGCCGACGGCGCCGGGGTTCCCGACGGCGAGGGCGACGGGGTGGGGGTGGCGCCCGTCGTCGCCTCGGTGCCCTTCAGCTTCGACAGCGCCGCCTGGAGCTCCTTCTGGGCGTTGCCGTACTCGACCCAGTCCGGCGGGGTCTCCTGGAGTGCCTTCTGCGCCTTGTCGTACGCCGCCTGTGCCTCGTCGATGGCCTGGGCCAGCGCGGTGGCGGGCTTGGCCTCCTCTGCCGGCTTGGCCTCGCCCGGCTTGGCCTCCTCCTGTGGCGCCGCCTGGGTGCCGTCGCCGAAGACCTGCTCCAGCGCGCCCTTGAGCGTGTCGGCCGAACCGACCTTGCTGCCGTAGGCCACCAGGACACGGCGGAGGATCGGGTACGGCTCCTGGCCGGAGGCGGCCGCGATCTCCACGTAGACCGGTTCGACGTAGACCAGGCCGTCGGCGAACGGCAGGGTCAGCAGGTTGCCGTAGCGGACCTTCGCCTGGCCGAGTCCGAGCAGGTTGAGCTCGCCGGAGAACTTGTTCTGGAAGTTGTTCTGTACCTGGCCGGGCCCGGGGATCGTGGTGTTGGACGGCATGCGCAGGATGCGCAGCTTCCCGTAGTCGGCTCCCGGGGTGGCGTCCACGGCCATGAACGCGGCCAGGTTGGGCCCCTGGCGCGGCACGAACGTGGTGGTCAGCGAGAACGACGGCGCCGCGGTCTTCGGCATCTTGACCGACAGGTAGTACGGCGGCTGCTTGATGTCGCGCTCGCCCGACGACGGGTCGTTCGGGACGTTCCAGAAGTCCTGGCCGCTGTAGAAGGCGTTCGGGTCGGAGATGTGGTACTGGGAGAGCACGTCACGCTGGACCTTGAACAGCGCCTCCGGGTAGCGGAGGTGCTGCTTGAGCTCGGTCGACATCTCCGTCTGCGGCTTGATGACGCCGGGGAAGGCCTTGCGCCAGGTCTGCAGGATGGGGTCCTTCTCGTCCCAGGCGTACAGGCTGACGGTGCCGTCGTAGGCGTCCACCACGGCCTTCACCGAGTTGCGCATGTAGTTGATCTGGTCGCGCGGCTGCGGGACCACCAGGCGCGGGTCGGTGATGGTGTCGCGCGTCATCGCCTCCAGGCTCTTGCTCTGGGAGTACGGGTAGGCGTTGGACGTGGTGTACGCGTCGGCGAGCCAGACCACCCTGCCGCCGACGATGGCCGGGTAGGGGTTGTCGTCCAGGCTCAGGAACGGCGCCACCTTGGCGATCCGCGCCTGCGGGTTGCGCTCGTAGAGGATCTTGGAGTTCGCGTTGACGTCACCCGACAGCAGCAGGTTGATCTCGCCGTACTTGGCGGCGTAGAGCATCCGGTTGAGGAAGGACCCGACAGGGACCCCGCCCTTGCCGTCGTAGGTGGTGTTCTTCTGGCCGGTGCCGCCGCTCTCGGGGTAGTCGAGCTCCTGCTTCTGCTGGCCGGTGCCGCCGACGACGACGTACTCGGTCGAGCCGGGTGCCTCGCCGAAGTAGATCCGCGACTCCTTGAGCTTCGTCCGGTCCACCAGGGCGCCGGTGACCGGCATGTCCTTGGCGTCGAAGTTGGGCAGGCCCTCGGAGTCGACCTCGTTGCCGGGCGCGGCCACGAAACCGTTGCCGTGGGTGTAGACGAGGTGCCGGTTGATCCAGTTGTTCTGCTCCGCCGGCGGTCCCGTGAGCTCTCGCACGGCCACGACGGTGTCGCGCATCGTGCCGTTGGCGTCGGGGTAGCGGTCGACGTCGAGCGGCTCGTGGAAGTCGTAGTAACCGCGGATCCGCTGCTTCTGCTGGTAGGTCTTGGCGACCAGGCTCGGGTCGAGCAGGCGCACGCCGGAGATGGAGCTGTCGGCGGTGACGTTGACCTTGGTCGGGTCGCCCTGAGCCGTGTAGTCGATCACTTCGGCGTTGTCGACGCCGTAGGCTTTTCGGGTCGCGTCGATGTTGCGCTTGATGTACTCCTGCTCCTTGCCCTGCTGGTTCGGCTTGACCTGGAACTGCTCGACCAGGGCCGGGTAGACCCCGCCGATCAGGATGGCCGAGAGCACCAGGAGCCCGAAGCCGACGCCGGGCAGCATTCCGCCGGATCGCACGACCCCGGCGAAGAACAGGACCGCGCAGATCAGGGCGATGACCGCCAGGATGCTCTTGGCGGGAAGCACCGCGTTGACGTCGGTGTACGAGGCTCCGTGCCGGAATCCCCGGTCGGAGAAGACCAGCCCGTACCGGTCGACCCAGTAGGCGATCGCCTTCAGCAGCACGAAGACGCCGAGCAGCACCGACAGATGCGCCCGGGCGCCGCGCGATGCGTGCACGCCGGGTGACTGGAGGCGGAACCCGCCGTACAGGTAGTGCACGATCGCCGCCAGCAGGGCGGAGAGCACCACCGCGACGAACAGGAAGTTCAGCACCATCCGGATGAACGGATAGGTGAACATGAAGAAGGAGATGTCGATCTTGAACTGCGGGTCGACCTCGCCGAACGGCGTCGCGTTGACGAATTCCAGCCAGGTCTTCCACTGACCGGAGAAGGACGATCCCGAGAACAGGCCGAGCACCGCCACGCCGATCAGGAAGATCAGCTTTCGGTGCGGGTCGAGGGCCATCCGGTACCGGTCGGCGCCGCTGGCGCCGCCGAACATCCCCGGGCCGAACATCGGCCGCATCCGGTACGCCATCAGCATGTTGCCGCCGACGATGCCCACCATCAGCAACGCGCCGACGATGAAGAGCAGGATCTGCGTGACGACCACGCCGGAGAAGACGGCCGTGTAATCGACCGAGTCGTACCAGAGGTAATCGGTGAAAATACTGGCAAAGAGGAAGAACAACGCGATTATCGCGACCAGCGCGATCGCGACGGGAACTAGCAGTCGTGGCCGGCGGGGCAAGCGCATTGCCCTGCCGGCTCCGGGGGTCCGGAAGCTCAAGGCCAACCCCTTGTCGTAAGAGCACGGTCCGTGTCTGGCAACCTACACCGGCGGGAGTTGGGTCGCGGTCAGCCTTTCGGGCACGGTCCGGCCACAACGCCCGCTGGTCTCGGGTCCACAGGTCCAACGTACGAGAGGCCTGATGAGTGCCCCGCGACGAGGTCCGGGACCGGAAAACCTGATCTTTTTCGTGGATCGGGCGTGGCGTCCCGCTTTCCGGGCTTCTCTTCCCGTGCGGTTCCGGGTTCCGGGGTCAGCCGGCCGGGCAGCTCGGCACGGAACCCGAGCCGGTGCGGAGCGCGTCGACCGCCTGGACGGCCTCGTGCAGGGTCGAGACCTTGATCAGCCTGAGGCCGGCCGGGATCGCCTTGACCGCCTCGGCGCAGTTCTCCGCGGGGGTGAGGAAGATCGTCGCGCCCGCCTTCCTGGCGCCGACCATCTTCTGCTGGATGCCGCCGATCGGGCCGACCTGACCCTCAGGGGTGATCGTCCCGGTCCCGGCGATGGACCTGCCGCCGGTCAGCGCCCCGGGGGTGAGCTTGTCGACGATGCCCAGGGAGAAGATCATCCCCGCGCTCGGCCCGCCGACGTCACCGACGTTGATCTTGACCTGGAAGGGGAACTTGTAGCCGACCCGCATGGTGATGCCCACGATGGGGTTGCCGTCCTTGCCCGCGGCGGTCGGAACGGCGACGGTCACGCTCTGGGCGCCCCGGTTGACGATGAAACTGACCTGCTCGCCCGGCTTGTGCCTGCGGACGGAGGCGGAGACGGTCTCGCGGTCGGACACGGGCGTGCCGTCCACCGAGACGATCTCGTCGCCGACCTTGAACTTCCCGTCGGCCGGCAGGCCCTTCTCGGTGGAGGCCACGGTCACGACCGAGCTGTAGGGGATCTTCAGCTCCGTCAGCGCCGCCGCGGTCGCGTCGTCCTGGGAGTTGGTCATCTCCTGGGTGTTCTGCTGCTCGACCTCTTTCGCGGTGGTCGCCGGAGGGAAGATCGTCTCCTCGGGCACGACCGCGATGGTGGGATCGATCCATCCCCTGAGCGCGCTGAAAAGGTCGATCCTGGTGCCGGGCCCGCCCTGGTAGGCGACGGTGACGAGGCTGAGCTTGCCTTCCGTCGGATACGTCTGGCGCCCCTCGACGCTGATCACCGGCTTGCCGTCGACGTCGCCGATCGTGTTCTCGGTCGGCCCGGGGCTCAGCACGACGTACGGCACCGGCAGCACGGCGCCGACCAGCGCGAGCATGAGCGTGAGGAAGCCCGCCACCATGAGGGTCAGCGCTCGTCGGGACATGGACAAAGCCTATGCCGTACGACAGGTCATGAAACCGCACCCCGACGCCGCCGCGCCGACGGCCGCGCACCCGCCGGCCGGGCTCACTCGCAGGCCCCGACCCACTCGGAGGAGCCGTCGGTGAAAAGCTGGTTCTTCCAGATGGGGACCTGGCTCTTGAGGTCGTCGATCAGCCTGCGGGAGGCCTCGAACGCCTCACCCCGGTGCGGCGCGGCGACCGCCACGACGACCGCGATGTCGCCGAGTTCCAGGTCGCCGACCCGGTGGACGGCGGCCAGGGCGGTCACGGGAAAGTCCGTGGCGATCTTCTCGGCCACCCGGCGGAGCTCGTCCACGGCGCTCGGGTGCGCCGAGTAGGACAGGCTCGTGACCGGCTTTCCGTGATCCTGCTCGCGTACCGTGCCGACGAAGACGGTCGTGCCGCCCGCGGCGTGGTCACCGACGGCGGCGAGCACCTCGTCGACGGAGAGCGCGCTGTCGCGAATATCGAGCAACCGGATGACATCCACGCCGCAAAGCGTACCGCCCGGGAAAAACGGCGTTCGGCCGCGCACCCCCTCAGGGACAGGCATCCGATTCGCCCTGCCCCGTCATCCTTCATGCCCACGTGACGATGCGAGACCGTACGAACTCGCACGGTCCATACGAACCCATACGAACCGGTGGCCACCCGCGGGCCGTTCGCCCCGCGCGAACCTCAGGTGCGGCGCTTCTTGCGGGCGGCGCGGACGATCGCCGCGGTGCCGAGGACGGCGACGGTGGCGCCGGCCGCGGTGAGCGTGGCCTCCTTGCCGGACAGGCGGCGGCCCACGACGGCGTGCTTGCCCTCACGCAACTCCAGGAGTTGCTCGAACGCGGCCTCGTTGCTCCACTGGGGCTTCCATCCGGCCTCGCGCAGCGCGGTGCAGTCGACCACCCAGGGGTAGACGACGTAGTGCAGGTCGGTGGCCGGGGCCGGGGTGACGCCGAGGCGGTGCAGGCGCTGGGCGGTCCCGAAGGTCAGCCCGGCGGGCAGCTCCAGCCGGCGCAGTCCGGAGATCTCCTCCACCTGCTCCTGCTCCAGCCAGCCGTCGCCGCCGACGGCCACCACCCCCGAGACCGTGCCCAGCGCCGCCATCTCAAGCGCCGAGACGAGGTCGTCCACGTGGCAGAACTGCCAGCGGGGGCTGCAGCCCTTGACGGTCAGCAGCCTGGGCGCCTCGAAGTGCCGGGTCACCACGCTGTCGACGCCGGGACCGACCACCGCGGCGGGCCGGACCACGGTCACGCCGAGACCGGGATGGCTGCGCAGGGAGCGCCGGGCCAGCGCCTCGATCTCCAGGTGGTCGCCGACCATGCCCGTGTCGGGCTCGGCGGCCACCGCCGATCCCTCAGGCAGCGGGACGGGATTCTCGGGAACGGCGCCGTACACCATGGCGCTGGTGACCAGCACGACCCGCCGCACCCGTGCGGCGGCGCTGGCGGTGAGCACCGTCTGGGCCGCTCGCAGATTGTAGGCGCGCCGCTCCGCAGGGTTGACGTCGAGCGCGTAGTCGGCCGCCAGATGCACGAGCACGTCAATATCAGATATGCGGTTCGCCAAGAGCGGATCTCGGACATCGAGGACCCGCCAGGTGACGTCGGGAACATCGCCACGCTGCTCGTCGATGGCCACGACCCTGCGGAAATCCGCAGACGAGGCGACCTTCGCGAGGAAGGCACGGCCTAGGCCCGAGGCGGCGCCGGTGACGGCGACGACGGGGGGCCGGGAGCGTTTCGAGGTAGGCACCAGGTCCTCACTTTGCACTGACCCGCCATGCGACGGATAACGTGGCGGATGTGGACTCCTCCATCCTGCACGAGGTAGAGCGGTGACTGACTTGCCAGGTCGGGAAAACGACCCCAACGAGAATCCGTTCGCCATGTTCGGCAACCCGGAGCAGATCGCAGCGGCAATGCGCCAGTTCGCCGACATGCTCTCCGCTCCGCCGACCTCAGGTCCCGTCAACTGGGACATGGCGAAGAACATCGCACGGCACGTCGTGGTCGCCGAGGGCGATCCGAGTGTCATGGAGGGCGAGCGGCGCCAGATCGTCGACGCCCTGAATCTGGCCGATCTATGGCTCAACGAGGCGACCTCCCTGCCGAGCGGGGTGAGCAACCCCCAGGCGTGGAGCCGTTCCGAGTGGATCGAGAAGACCGTCCCGGTCTGGCAGAAACTCTGTGACCCGATCGCCGCCCGCATGGTCGAGACCATGAGCGGCACGCTCAGCGCCACCGGTCTGCCCCCGGAGGCACAGGCCATGGCCGGGCCGCTGATGGGGATGATGAAGCAGATGGGCGGCATGATGGTCGGCCAGCAGATCGGCCAGGCCGTCGGCTCGCTCGCCCTCGAAGTGATCGGCTCCACCGACATCGGCCTGCCGCTGTCGGACAACGCCGCCCTGCTGCCCGGCGGCGTCGCGGCGTTCAGCCAGGGTCTGGAGACCCCCGCCGAGGAGATCCGCCTCTACCTCGCCCTGCGCGAGGCGGCCCACCACCGGCTGTTCCAGCACGTGCCGTGGCTGCGCGCCCACCTGCTCGGAGCCGTGGAGGAGTACGCCAAGGGCATCACGGTGGACGCCTCCGCGCTGGAGGAGCAGCTCCGCGGGCTCGACATCAACAACCCCGAGCAGCTCCAGCAGGCGCTGAGCGGCGGCAACCTGCTCAAGCCCGAGGAGACCGAGCGGCAGAAGGCCGCCCTGTCCCGGCTGGAGACCATGCTCGCCCTGGTCGAGGGCTGGGTCGGCACCGTCGTGGACGGCGCCGCGGACGGCAAGCTCCCCTCGGCGACCGCGCTGTCGGAGACCGTACGGCGCCGCAGGGCGACCGGCGGCCCCGCCGAGCAGACCTTCGCCACGCTCGTCGGCCTCGAGCTCAGGCCCCGCCGCCTGCGCGAGGCCGCCGCCCTGTGGCAGGCCCTGGAGGCCGACCGGGGCGTCGACGGCCGCGACGCGGTCTGGAGCCACCCCGACCTGATGCCCACCGCCGACGACCTCGACAACCCCGAGAGGTTCGTACGGGGCGAGCCCGAGCTCGACCTGTCGTCCCTGGAGGGGACCCTGCGGCAGGAGCCTCCGGCCGCCCCGGGCGAGGACGGCGACGACGACGGGAAGGGCCGCAAGGACGACGGCGGCCGGGACGGCGGCGTGTGAGCCTGCGCGCCGACGCGAAGGAGGTGCTCACGGGGTGGAACGCGCCCACGGCGGAGGAGGAGATCCTCCGCAAGGAGTTCCTGGAGCACCTCCACGCCCATGACGACGCGATGTGGCGCGAGTGCGTCCCCGGCCACCTGACGGCCACGACCGCGGTGCTCTCCCACGACGGCGAGCGGGTGCTGCTGACGCTGCACCCCAAGGCCGGGATGTGGCTGCCCATGGGAGGGCACTGCGAGCGCGGCGACGCCTCCCTGGAGGCGGTGGCGCTGCGTGAGGCCACCGAGGAGTCCGGCATCGCGGGACTGCGGCTGCTACCGGGCCCGCTCGCGCTCGACCGGCACCTGGTCTGGTGCCACCCGCCGCACAGCAGCCACCTCGACGTCGAGTACGGCGCCGTCGCCCCCGCCGGCGTGGAGGCCGTGATCAGCGCCGAGTCGCTCGACCTGCGCTGGTTCCCGGTGGAGGAGATCCCCGAGCCCTCCGACGAGGCGACCCGCCGCCTGGCCCGCCGCGCCCGCGAGGTCCTGCGCTCCACGTGACCGGACGCTCGGCCTCGTGCGGCTCGGCGACCGGTTCCGGGCCGTCCGGGGCATGCGCCGAGGGCGTTGGACCGTTTTACGCTTGTCTCACCTTTCCCCGGATATCTTCGTCCTCATCAGGCTGTACGGAGCGGATCGGGGCACTGTGAGTGTGGACATCGTGGCTGACAGGGGCGTCGGAGGCGTCGGAGGCACGGTCGTGCCGCCGGCGCGGCGCCGCCGCTGGAGGATTCCCAGAACCCTCGCCTGGGCCGCGGTGACCCCGTTCGCCGCCTGGGCGGTGGCCCGGGTGGCCGGGCTCGAACGCGACTCGCTGACCACCCAGCTCATGACCGGCACCCCGTACGTGGCCGCGGCCTCGCTCGTGCCGGTGCTGCTGTCCGCGCTGGCCCGCAACCGGGCGGCGACGGCCGTGGCGCTGGTCACCGCCGCGGCGCTCGGCCTGAGCGTGCTCCCCAGGGCCTTCCGCTCCGGGGATCCCGTGACGGGGACGCCCCTGCGGGTGCTGACGATCAACACCCTGTTCGGGCACGCCGAACCCGGCGCCGTGATGGATCTGGTCCGGCGGCTGAACCCGGATGTGCTCAGCACCCAGGAGCTGACACCGGGGATGGTCGAGAAGCTGGAGGCGGCCGGGCTGGAGAAGATCATGCCGTACCAGGTGCTGGAGCCGGAGTGGAGCGCCGGGGGCAGCGGCCTGTACGCGCGGTATCCGCTGACGCCGAGGAAGAACCTGTTCGAGGCGATCGGGCACAACATGCCCGCCGCGCTGATGACCGTGCCCGGCGCCAAGCCCGTCGAGATCGTCGACGTGCATCCCTTCCCGCCGCTGGGCAGGCAGGTGTACGACTGGACCGCGGCGCTGGACGCGCTGCCCTCCGCCGCGCCCGACACGATCCGCATCCTCGCGGGCGACTTCAACGCCAGCCTCGACCACGCGGCCATGCGCCGTTTCCTGAGCCGCGGCTATCTGGACGCGGCCGACAGCGCCGGGGAGGGCCTCACCCCCACGTGGCCGGTCAACAAGCGCGTCCCCGCGTTGATCACGATCGACCACGTCGTGGCGGACCGGCGGGTGGGAGTGAACGCGGTCAGCGTGCACACCGTTCCCGGCACCGACCACCGGGCCGTCTTCGCCGACCTGCGCCTGCCCTCGCCCTGACGGGCCGGGTACCTGGGCACCCGGGCACCCGGTCTCGCGGGCCGCCTGAACGAACCATCCTGAGCCGCCCGGACACCCGGACGGGCCGGACACCGGACGGGCCGGACACCTGGACCCCGGACGGTTCGGGCACTCGGGCGCTTCGGGACGGGTGAGCAGGCGCTCGATCATCCGAGGACTCAGGGCGAGAGCAGTGCCCGGGTGTTGTCCCAGCCTTCCAGGCCCGGGTCGAGGAGGCGGATGTCGCCGGGGGTGCGCAGGCGGTGCCAGCCCGGGCCCCTGGCGACCATGCGGCTGCCGGGCGCGGAGGCGCGGAGTGTCTTGATCGGATCGAGGTCGTCGAAGCCCACCGCGGCCCAGGCCGGATAGGGCAGATGGGCGGCCAGCGCGACCGTGCCACCCCCCGCGTCCGGGCAGACGGCGATCCTGGCCCTGCCGAGCTCGCGGAAGAGCTTGCCGATGAGCAGCGGGGGCAGGTCGGGCGCGTCGGCGCTCAGCAGGACCGCCTGCTCGCCGTACGGCAGGGCCGCGAAGGCGGCCTCGACCAGGGCGCCGCCGGAAAGATCGGGGATCTCGACGACCGGGGTGCCCGGCCAGACGATCTCCTCCATGCCCGGGACGCTCGTCACCACCACGGGAGAGACGAAGTCCAGGCCGGCGACGAGCTCGTAGGCGTCTTCGGCGACGGCGGTGAGGAAGTCGGTGGCGTCGACTCCCGGGGGAGCCGCGTCCGCCACGGAGGGCGTGACGAGAACGGCCACCACTCGATCTTCCGTCAACATTCCTCCGCGGAACCGTGAGCCGCCGTGGAGAATCCCTCCAGGAAGCCCCGCGCCCGCTCGGCCTTGGGATAGCGTTCCACAAGCGCCCAGAAGCGCGAGCCGTGACTCGGCACCAGCAGGTGGACGAGCTCATGCATGATCACGTAGTCGACCACCCACGACGGCATGCCCCGCAGCCGCGTGGAGATCCTGATGGTGCCGTGATCAGGGGTGCACGAGCCCCAGCGGTGCTGCTGGTTCTCCACCCAGCGCACACTCGACGGCTTCGCCTCCCCGCCCAGGTAGCGGGCCGACAGATCGACGGCCCGATCGAGGAGATCGTCGTCGGAGGGACGTCTGCGCTGCTCCTTGGCCGCGAGGCGATCGAGCATACGGCGCACCCATTGTTCCTCATCGGTGCTACTCAGACCGGCGGGGAGGAGCACGATCGTTTTCTCGCCGTCGCGGTACGCAGAAACCGTCCGCCGGCGGCGAGAACTGCGGCGGACCTCGACTGTCTCGGGGGGCACATATGAACGGTAGCCGAGAATGACGAATTCACACCAGGGGGTAGAACACGTTCCCGCTGGTCAATCCCCGTTCGTCGTTTGTTCAACACGGGTGATCAACTATGACCGTGACTTATCTAATTAACCTGGATATCAGCCGTCTCATGCGTTGCCGAATCGCGGGGCCCGTCGTTCTCTCTGGGCCGCCAACCCCTCAAGCATGTCGTCGGAGATCATCGTGACCGGCTGGGCGAGGGATTCCCAGCGCAGCGCGGCGTCGAGGTCCGTGTGTCCGCCACCCGCCAGGGCGATCTTGGTGAGCCGGGTGGCGATCGGCGCGCCGGCCGCCGTGCGCGCCGCGATCCCCATCACCTCGGCCATCAGCGACTCGCGGGGAAACGCCCTGGTCACCAACCCCGCGGATGCCGCCTCCGCGCCCGTCATCGTCCGCCCTGTGAGCAACATCTCCCGGGCCACGCCCACCCCCGCGACCCTGGGCAGCAGGTAGGTCGCCGCCATGCCGGGGTGCAGGCCGAGCGAGGTGAAGGGGACGAGCAGCTTGGCCTCCTCGGCGGCGTAGACCAGGTCGCAGGCGAGGGCGAGGCACAGTCCCGCTCCGACGGCCGAGCCGTTGACGGCGGCGATGGTCGGCACCTCCAGGTCGGCGATCGCCAGCCAGGTCCGGTAGAAACCGAGCATCCGCTCGCGCAGTGCGGGTACTCCCTCGGCGGCCCGCTCGGCGAGCCAGGACAGGTCTCCTCCTGAGCAGAACGCGTTTCCCGCCCCGGTGACGACGACGCACCGGAGGTCGCGATCCGCCGCGAGATCGGCGACGGCCAGCCGCCACCGGGCGGTCATTCCGTCGGTCATCGCGTTGCGCCGATCGGGGCGGTTCAGAGTGAGCACCGCGACGCCGTCGTCACGCCGGTCGATCAAGAGCTCGTCCATGCCGGGGAGCGTAACCCACCCTCTCCCGCCCACCACTTCCCGGGGCCGCCTGCCCCCGCCTGCCCCCGGTCCGCCCGCCCCCGCCTGCCCCCTGGTCCGCCCGCCCCCGCTCCTCCCGTCGCCCTCGAAACCGTCGCCCTCGAAACCGTCCGCCCGTCTCCCTGGACGTTTCCCGTCCCGGAAAACGAGACGGATTCCCCGCTTCGGCGAGCGGGACAGACATTCCTCGTCCGGGAGAGGCGGAAGTCCGCATCTCCCCGAGACGGGCGTATCCCCAGGGGCGAAGGGCGCGGAAGGTTCATTTCGAATTAACCCCAGGGGCGGGTTATCCACAGGGCGGGAGTTATCCACAGGCGCGGGAAAAGGCGTCCGGGACCGTACCGGGCCATGCCACGCTGGCACACCCAGCCACCCCCGGCCTGCTCGATCCCCCGCTCAACGGCTCATCCGCGGGCCGTTCCGAGGAAAGGTTCCCCGATGCGACCACGTCTGAAGCCCGCTCTGCGCCGCGTCGCCCGCGACGGGCGCACTCTGCAGTTCGGGCTGCATCCCCGCCACGCGGTGGTGCTGACCGATCTCGAGCCCGAGGTCCGCCGCTGGGTGGAGAGCCTCGACGGCGTACGGGATGTCGCGGGCGTGCTGGCCGGCGCCGCCGAAGCGGGTCTTGGCGAGGAGCAAGGCCGGACCCTGCTCGACCTGCTGGTCAGCCGTGGCGTGGTGGACGACGCGGGTGCGGGTCCAGGCCCGCTGCGCGCGCTCGCGATGGCCGAGCGCGATCGGCTCCAGCCGGATCTCGACGCGCTCTCCCTGACTCCGGGCACGATCGACGGCGGGCTCGCCGTGCTGGAGCGCCGGAGAGAGGCCCAGGTGCGGGTCTACGGCGCGGGCCGGGTGGGCGCGCAGGTCGTCGGCCTGCTCGCCGCCTCCGGGATCGGCCGTATCTGCGTCATCGATCCCGGTACGGCGCGACGCCGGGATGTCGTCCCCGGCGGCCTCGGCTGGACGGAGGTGGGAATGAGCAGGCAGGACGGCGCGGTCGCGGTGGCCAGGAGACTCGCGCCCGGTCTCACGGCCTGGACCGGCGACGGGGCGGCCCAGCTGGCCGACGGGGCCAGGCCTCCGGACCTGGCGGTGCTCGCGCCGGTGGTGCCGCTGGACGGACTATTGGTCAGGGAGCTCGTCGAGTGGGAGATCCCGCATCTGCTGGTCACCGCCTTCGAGGGCTCCGGGTCGGTCGGCCCCCTGGTGCTGCCTGGTCGGAGCACATGCCTGCACTGTTTAGATTTGACCCGACGAGACCGCGACCCCGGATGGCCCGTCGTCAGTGCCCGGCTGGGCGGCTTCCCCGCGGGAGAAATCGCGTGCGGCACGACGCTGTCGACGCTGGTGGCGGCGTCGGCGGCAGGTCACGCACTCGCTGTGATCGACGGCCGTGAACCCGCTGTGACAAACAGCACAATGGAAGTATTGCCAGATTGGAGCTGGAAGAGGCGATCCTGGAGTGTTCATCCTCAATGTCGTTGCTTCCGAAACGAGTTGGGTTCGCTAACAATGGTCGCGTCGGCTACCTGCCGCTGACGGATACACAGCGAAGGGAGGGAGCGGCGTCTCGCTGTGCCAGCGGATACGCCGCCAACCAAGGTGAGTGACCTTCCGCGCCGCGCCGTTGCGCGCTCCGCCAAGCTGGCGGCCCTGCCGATCGGGTTCGCCGGCCGCACCGCTCTCGGTCTCGGAAAACGGATCGGGGGCAAGTCCGCCGAGATCGTCGCCCAGGAAATCCAGGAACGCACCGCCGAGCAGATCTTCAAGGTTCTCGGAGAGCTCAAGGGCGGGGCGATGAAGCTCGGCCAGGCGCTGTCCATCTTCGAGGCGGCGCTTCCCGCCGAGATCGCCGGCCCCTACCGCGCCACCCTGACCAAACTCCAGGACGCGGCCCCGCCACTGCCCGCGGCGACCGTGCACAAGGTCCTCGTCGAGCAACTGGGCGACGACTGGCGGGAGAACTTCCTGTCGTTCGACGACAAACCCACCGCCGCCGCGTCGATCGGACAGGTGCACAAGGCGGTCTGGCACGACGGCCGGACGGTCGCGGTCAAGATCCAGTATCCGGGGGCGGGCAAGGCCCTGCTCTCCGACTTCACCCAGTTGTCCCGGCTCGGCAAGCTCTTCGGAGTGTTGCTGCCCGGCCTCGACATCAAGGCCGTCCTGAGCGAGTTGCGCGAGCGGGTGGTCGAGGAGCTCGACTATCTCCACGAGGCCGAGGCCCAGCACGCCTTCGCCCTGGAGTTCAAGGACGATCCCGACTTCCTGATCCCGGACGTGATCGCCGCCAACGAGCAGGTGCTCGTCTCCGAATGGGTCGACGGCACCCCACTGTCGCGGATCATCACCGACGGCACCCAGGAGGAGCGCGACCGGGCCGGACTCCAGCTCGTCCGTTTCCTGTTCTCCTCGCCCGCGCGGTTGGGCATGCTCCACGCCGACCCCCATCCGGGCAACTTCCGGATCGTCGAGGACGGCCGGATGTGCGTGCTCGACTTCGGCGCGGTCAACCGGATGCCTGACGGATACCCGCCGATCTTCGGAAAGCTGACCCGCATCTTCAACAATGGCGACATGTCGACCGTGGTGCAGGGCCTGCGTGACGAGGGCTTCATCCAGCCGCACATCGAGATCGACCCGGAAGCCCTGCGGGCGTTCCTGGCTCCCTACGTCGAACCGACCGCCGTGGAGGAGTTCTCGTTCAGCAGGGAGTGGCTTCAGCGGCAGGCCGCCACGGCCACCGACCTGCGTCCCGGCAACGTGGTGCGCCAGCTCAACCTGCCCGCCTCGTACGTCCTCATCCACCGCGTGCACGCGGCGGGGGTCGGTGTCCTCTGCCAGCTCGGCGCCACCGCCCGCTTTCGCGAGGAGGTCATCCGCTGGGTCCCCGGATTCACCGACGAGGATTCGGGAGAACCCACTCTTACCAGCGCCTGAGGAATAGTCTCCTTCCCCGCATGGTGGCCTGGCGAAACGCTTGAGGGGTGACCCGCCGGAGCGGGTCACCCCTCGTTCGTCCGTCTCGCTTTTCTCGTCCGTCTCGTTCTTCGATCCGTCTCGCGTGCGACCACGTGTGTCTCTCGTGCGTTCTCCACACGTCGCCGCCGGTTCTCACCGGACAGACACGACAGTCTTACCGAACAGACACGACAGCTCAGACGAGGCGCAGGATCGCGCTCCGCAGGCGCGCCGAGGCACGCTCCGCGTCGCGCTCCGCGCGCTGGAGGCGCAGAAGGCCGGCGGCCCTGCGATGCTCCTCCGCCTCGCGGTGAAGGGTCCGTATTCGGTCACGGACCAGTTCTTCTTGCATAGACGGCAGGTCGAGGCCTCTGGCGGTGAAGTAGCTCATCGGAATGGTCCTTTCGGGAACGTGCGGCTCGTGATGGCTCGGGTTCTCGGTGGTTCAGGTTCTCGGTGGTTCAGGTTCTCGGTGGTTCGGTGGTGTGCGGTTCTCGGTGGTTCATGGTTCTCGGCGGTCCGAACAGCGACCGGATCGTTCAGGCAGCGACCGGGTTCTTGCGGGGACGCCCGCGCGGACGCTTCCGGGGGACGATCGCCCCCCGCAGGACGAGCTCGCCGCCCCAGACGCCCCACGGCTCCTCGCGCTCCAGCGCGCGGGCCAGGCAGGCCTCACGGATCGGGCAGCCTCCGCAGAGCGCCTTGGCGAACTCCACGTCCTCCGGAGACTCGGCGAACCACAGGTCGGGGTCGGTACGACAGGGGATTGTGGCTTCGTCGATCAGGTCCATGACCGTCTGGGCCCCCATCTGCTTCACCTCTCAGCTAGGTGTTGATCTTTGATTACCTCTTGGGGTGGGGGTCAGGAATGACGCGGACAAACAAGAAGGCCGCGGATCCTGGGTGCGGATCCGCGGCCTGAAGGCTTTTTCCTCGGTCAGGTTATGACCGGAGGATGCCCCCAGGGTTGCGGACCGCGCAGTCCACCGTTTCCGATGTGCTTGGTCGTTGCTGCGTAGCTGTCGCCCACTCGGTTACGAGCAGCCGGAACGTCCGTCGCCGGGAAGGCGATCGGAGCGAACCAACGGCCGGTCTCGACCTGGAGATGGGCAGGATTGGCCTGCTGAACCAGAGCTGCCGCGCCGCCGGCGAGGACGATCTGGCTGTCACAAGACAGAACGGTGTTACGGCGCGCGGAAGTGAGCCCCATCTGGGACGACATCAGAATGTTCCTCACAGCGGACTCACCTCCATTCGTTGATCGTCGGACAGTTGCGTCCGACTTGCTTGAGCATGACCCTAAACCCCGGCCCCGGGAGGGGGCAACATATTTTCTACCTGCGACTTTGCGACTATCTCACGCGGATCATCGCCTCCTGCACTACCGACACGGCCAGTTCTCCGGACCGGGTGAACATCTCGCCCTTGGCGAGCCCTCTCGCCGCCCCCGACCACGGCGACTCCTGGGCGTAGAGCATCCACTCGTCCACGCGGAAAGGACGGTGGAACCACATCGCGTGGTCCAGCGAGGCACCGGAGAGGTTGGACGCGCCCCATGCCAGGCCGTGGGTCAGCAGCACGGTGTCGACCAGGGTGAAGTCGGAGGCGTAGGCGGCGAGCACCACGTGCAGCAGCGGATCGTCGGGCAGTTCCGCGTCGTAGCGGAACCACACGTCGGTGTTTGAACCGCGCAGCTCCGGGTCGCGGTGGGCCTCCCAGGTGAGGGGCGTCACGTAGCGGGCGTCCACCGGCCTCGGCCTGGACAACCACTCGCGCAGCGGCGAGTCCGCCCCCACGGCCTGGAGCATCCGGTCCTGGAAGAGCGGCAGGCCCTCGGGATCGACCACCTGGGGCATCGTGACCGCCTGGTGCTCGACACCGGTCTCCGTCACGTGGAAGGAGGCCGACATCGTGAATATCGCCTTGCCGTGCTGGACGGCCACCACCCGCCGGGTGGTGAAGGACCGGCCGTCGCGGACCCGCTCGACGTTGTAGACGATCGGGATGGCCGGGTCGCCGGGACGGATGAAGTAGGCGTGCAGCGAGTGGACGTTGCGGTCGTCGGGCACCGTCCGTCCCGCGGCGACCAGCGCCTGGGCGGCCACCTGGCCACCGAAGACACGCTGGATGCGCTCCTCCGGACTACGCCCTCTGAAGATGTCGAGCTCGATCTGCTCCAGGTCGAGCAGGTCCAGGAGCTCCTTTAACGCCTCGTTCACACGCCCTCCGTCCGGTTCGCGGCGATACGGCACAGTTCGAGCACCGCCTCGCCATAACGATCCAGTTTGACGCGTCCGATTCCGGTGATCGCCAGCAGGTCCTGTTCCGAGAGCGGCGCCCGCTCGGCGATGGCCTGGAGGGTGACGTCGGTGAAGATCGCCCACTGGGGGATCTTCTCGTGCTTCGCCACTCCCGTACGCCAGGACTTGAGCGACTCGAGCAGCGCCTCGTCGTAGTCGGCGGGGCAGCCGGCGCACCTGCCGAGCTTCTGCTCCGCGGCGGCTGCCAGGGTCTTGCCGCAGACCCGGCAGCTGATCGGAGCGGCGACCTGACGGCGGTCGGCCGCCGCGGCCGGGGCTGCGGCGCGGCTTTTCTGCGCGGAGCGGCCGGTGAGCCCGTCCAGGAAGCGGGAGGGTTTGCGGGAACGCCGCCCGCCGGGCGAGCGCGCCAGCGCCCACGACAGCCCCAGGTGGGCGCGGGCGCGGGTGACGCCGACGTACAGGAGACGGCGCTCCTCCTCGATCTGGTCGAGCGACTCGGCGTAGATGATCGGCAGCATGCCCTCGGTGACGCCGACGAGGAAGACCGCGTCCCACTCCAGGCCCTTGGCGGCGTGCAGCGAGGCCAGGGTGACGCCCTCGACCGGCGGCGCGTGCTGCTCCCCGGCCCGGCGCTCCAGCTCGGCGACGAAGGCGGGCAGGTCGGCGCCGGTGGCCGCGAGGTCCTCCGCGAGGTCGGCCAGGGCCTTCAGCGACTCCCACTTCTCGCGGGCCTTGCCGCCGCCGGGCGCCTCGGGGGTGAGCCCGATGCCGGACAGGATGTGGTGCACGGTCGAGACGAGCGTGTCGCCGGGTTCGGCCGAGCGGGCGGCACCGCGCAGCAGCACGACCGCCTGGCGGACCTCGGGGCGCTCGAAGAAGCGGTCGGCGCCGCGCAGCACGTACGGCAGACCGGCTTTGGCGAAGGCCTGCTCGTACGCCTCCGACTGGGCGTTGACCCGGAACAGCACGGCGATCTCGCGGGTCGGCACGCCGCCACCGACGAGCTTCTTCACCGCCCGCGCCACGCCCTCCGCCTCGGCGGTCTCGTCGTCGTACTCGGTGAAGACCGGTTCGGGGCCGTCCGGGCGCTGGGCGATCAGGGCGAGTTTGTGCGGGGTCCGTGCCCTGTCGAGCACCCGGTTGGCCAGGGAGACGACCTGGGGGGTGGAGCGGTAGTCGCGGACCAGCTTGATCACGGTGGCGTTGGGGTGCTCGACCGAGAAGCCGGTCAGGTAGCGGGGGGTGGCGCCGGTGAAGGAGTAGATCGTCTGGTTGGGGTCGCCGACCACGCACAGGTCGTCGCGCCCGCCGAGCCAGGTGTCGAGCAGCAGCTTCTGCAGCGGGTTGACGTCCTGGTACTCGTCGACCACGAAGTAGCGGTACTGCTGGCGGATCTGGGAGGCCACCTCACGGTGCTCGGTCATCACGGCGGCGGTGAGCTCCAGGATGGTCTCGAAGTCGACCAGGTGCCGCTCGCGGCGGAGGTTCTCGTAGGCCTCGTAGAGGCGGAAGACCTCCTCCGGGGGCACGGGCGAGGTGCGGCCCGCCTTCCTGGCGGCCTCCGCGTAGTCCTCGGGGGCGATCTGGGTGACCTTGGCCCATTCGATCTCGGAGGCGATGTCGCGCAGTTCCGAACGGTCCTGGTTCTTGCGCAGGGAGCGGCAGGCGTCGATCAGCAGCGGCAGCTTCGACTCGATCACCCTGGGCGGGTCGCCGCCGATGACACGCGGCCAGAAGTAGGTGAGCTGGCGCAGCGCGGCGGCGTGGAAGGTGCGCGCCTGCACGCCCGGCGTGCCGAGCTGCCGCAGCCGCTGCCTGAGCTCACCGGCCGCGCGTGTGGTGAACGTCACCGCCAGCACGCCCTGGGCATCGACCACCCCGCTGTGAACCGCGTGCGCGATGCGGTGGGTGATGGCGCGGGTCTTGCCCGTCCCGGCTCCGGCGAGGACGCAGACCGGCCCCCGGACGGCTTCGGCCACCTCACGCTGCTCGGGATCCAGTGCCGCCAGAACGTTGTCGGGCCCCACGGAGCCTCCTTACACGCAGTCGAACACACGCGATCGAACGGACCGGGCGGCAACATCCTCCCAGTCACCGGCCAAGCATCAGTCATTCTGGCAACTTGCCGCCGTCAACCTATGTGGTTCGTCGAGATGCACAAAGCAGGCTTTTTACTCCACAATGGGGGCCGAACGATTCCGGGGAAGGAAGAGGCCCGTGCGAACTGGGGTAACCGTGGGTGCGCTCGCCCTGGCGGCGGCGATGATCGGACCCGCGGTGGTGTACACGACCGCGTATGCCCACGGGATCTCGACTCCAGCCCAGCCCAGCGGTACGCCCGGCCCGGCGAAGGCCGGCACCGGGGAGACCGCCGATACGGCCGGGACCGGCGCCGAGAGGGCCTCGGGTACGGCGAGGTCCGGAGCTGGCAGGGCGGACACCGGCACGTACGGCACGGCGAAGGCCAGCGTGGGGGTGGCCGAGGTCGGCAGGGCCGATGTCGGCAGGACCGGTGCCGGCAGGACCGCCACGGACGCGGCCGGGACCAGGGCCGCCGGAGCCCGCACGACCGGGACCAGGGCCGCCGGAGTCAACGCGACCGAGACCCGGAGGACCGGCGCGGGGAAGACCGGTACCCCGAAGGGCGGTAAGGGCGACCCGACACCCCCTCCGGTGACGGAGCCCGACCCGTTGACCCAGGGCACCGTCGTCAACACCGTCGCGTACGGCCCGCACGTTCGCCAGCGCATGGACGTCTGGTACCAGACCGACGAGCTGAAGCGGCCCGGCGTCTTCCTGATCCACGGCGGCTGGTGGTCGTCGGGTGACAAGAAGTACATGACCGAGATAAGCCGGAGCTACGCCGAGCAGGGCTACGTCGTCTTCAACATCAACTACCGCCTCTCCACCGACGCCTCCTGGCCGGCCCAGCGCACCGACACCCTCGACGCGATCGCCACCGCGCGGCGGCACGCGGCGCTGTGGTCCTTCGACCCGAGCGACTACGTGATCGTCGGCTTCTCCGCCGGAGGCCACCTGGCCAGTGCGGCGGGCACCTACAAGAGCCGCCTGCCCGGCCTGCGCGGCGTGGTCGGCATCTCCCCGGTGATCTCCCCGCTCACGGCGTACACCGAGGGCACCGACACCTTCGACCTGGAGAAGCGCAAGCTGCGCGAGTCGGCCATCAAGCTCGCCGGGGGCTGTGAGCCCACCGGCAAGTGCGCCAGGGTCTGGGCGAGCATGGAGGTCCCGTGGCACGCGAGCCGCGGTGACGCGCCCATGCTGGTCGTGCACTCGGAGGACGAGTTCGTGTCGGCGGAGCACGGCAAGCAGCTCAAGGAGCACCTGCGCCAGGTCGGCGTACCGGTGACGATCGTCACCGAGCCCGGCATCGAGCACAGCGCGCCTCTTTACCGGCTGCCCGGCGTGGCGGAGCGGGTTCAGCAGTGGGTCGCGGAGAAGCTGCTCTCACCGGGAAGATGAACGGCCCTCGCTTTGTTGCCAATGGCGCCGGACATCACATGAGGGGATTTCTCACGACATGGCGCTGACTGTGTACACCACCACCTGGTGCGGCCCCTGCAAGCGACTGAAGAGCCAGCTGAGCCGCGAGGGGATCTCCTACAACGAGATCGACATCGAGAGCAATCCGGACGCCGCCACGTTCGTCATGAGCGTCAACAACGGCAACCAGGTCGTACCCACCGTTGTGGTCGACTCCCCCACCGGCCGGATCGTCAGGACCAACCCCTCGGTGATCGAACTCAAGCGCATCCTGGCGGGCGCGGGCGTGTAGCCGCTCCCCCGCGACGCCCGAGCCCCGGTTCCGCTTCCACGGACACTGGGGCTCCCGTCCGCCGGGACGGCCTCCACCCGGACGATCTCCCGGACGGCCTCGCCCGGGACGGCCCGCCGGTTATGAGACCTCCCCGCGGCGGGCGTGGTCACCGGCGGGCGGGGTCACCAGTCGCCGGTCAGCGGTTCGCCGTACCAGGTCTCGATGAGCCTGCGGGCGATCGACACCTCGGACGGCAGGCGCACCTCGCCGCTCTCCGTCGCGGCCCGTAGCTCGGCGCGGCTGAACCAGTGGGCCTCGGCGATCTCCTCGGGGTCGAGGACGAACTCCGTCGACGTGGCCCGCGCGAAGAAGCCGAGCATCAGGCTGCGCGGGAACGGCCAGGGCTGGCTGCCCATGTAGCGCGGCTCGGCGACGCGCACCCCGACCTCCTCGGCCACCTCGCGCGCCACGGCGTGCTCCAGCGACTCGCCCGGCTCGACGAACCCGGCCAGCACCGACAGCCGCCCCTCGGGCCACTGAGGCCCCCTGGCCAGCAGGCACCTGTCATCGTCGTCGTGGATCAGCATGATCACCGCGGGGTCGACCCGGGGAAAGTGCTGGCTGCCGTCCTTGGGGCAGACGCGCACGTGCCCGCCCGCGCGCACCTCGGTGCCGCTCCCGCACCGGGGGCAGAACTCGTGGGTGGAGTGCCAGGCGTCCAGGGCGACCGCGTACACCAGCAGCCCGGCGTCCAGGTCGCCCAGCAACGACCCCACCTGGCGGAGCCCCGCGGTGAGGGTCTGGTCCTCCGCCGGCTCCGAGGGGGGCAGCGGGGAGACGATCCGGGTGAAGGAACCGTTGTGGACGCTGCCGGCCAGCGGCGCCGCCACGGCGAAGTAGGCGATGCCCTCGGCGTCGACACCGAGCAGGTAGCGCTCCCCCTCCGGCGCGTCGGCCGTGGGCAGCAGAACCAGCTTGACCTCTCCGCCACTGCGCCGGACCAGCGCCTGCCCGTCGTCGACGACCACGACCCTGGTCGCGGTGTCCGCCCAGGTCCTTTCGAGCCATTCGGCGTCGCCGCGAAGCATCGCCGACCGGTCGATGGCACTGCGCGCGAGCAGCAGCGGCCCCAACAGTCCTTCTTGTGCCGTGATCTCCACGCTGTTCCGCCTCCCCAACCGAGTGCACATACTATGTCGCCGGACGGGGCCCTCTCCGCCCTTCCCTGCTTACGGCCCTGCGTGAGGGCGGGAGTGGGCGGTACGCGTCCCAGCACATCACCGGCTTTTCCCTCCTTCCTCTCCCCGTCCCCGGTTCCTGGTTCCCGTCTCCTCCGGTCCGGGGCTCCCCGGGCTCTCCCGGCTTCTCCCGGGCTTTTCTGGGCTCCTCCGGCACGAGCCGGGGCGCGACGGGGGATCCGGGGGCGGGAACACGGACGCAGGCGCGGGCCCCGGGATCTCTCCCGACACCCGCGCCTCTCGTGGCACGCTCCACCCGGCCGTCCCCGCGGCGCCGGGCCGTCAGCTCGCGAACACGATCACGTTGTCACGGTAACTGCGCCGTTTGCGGTCGAAGGTCCCGCCGCAGGTGATGAGCCTCAGCTCGGCTCCCTTGGCGGAGCCGTACACCTGCCTGTCGGGGATCCGGCTCTTCGGGAAGCGGGCCAGGCGCCGGACGGTGAACGTCACCGTGCTTCCGTCGGCCCTGTCGACGTGGACGCGATGTCCCGGACGGAGTTTCCCGAGCCGGTGGAAGACAGCGGGTCCCGTCCTGGAGTCCACGTGCCCGGCGATGACCGCCGCACCGGCCTCGCCGGGCTCGGGACCGGCCTTGTTCCAGCCCACCCTGTCGAAGCGCACCGGGGCGACCAGCTTGTTCCTCGCGTCCAGCCTCAGCGCGATCACCGCGGTGGAGACCCCGATCGCCGGGACGCGGAGCCGCACGGGGTTGGCGACCTCACCCCTGGCCGGAGGTCGTACGACCTGGGCGGCGGTGGAGGCCGTGGAAGCCTCGGAGGGCATGGAGGCCGTGGAGACCGTGGAGACGCTGTGCGCGGCGACCTCGGTGGAGCACGCGGTCATGGCCACGAGGGCGGAGAGAGTGGAGAGAGCGGTCACGAGGGCACCGGGAGTCCGCACGGTCAGCTCCCCGAGGTGAATCGGCGGCTGAACCAGAAACCGCCACCCGCCAGCAGCCCGGCACCGGCCAGTCCTGCCGGCACCCAGAGCGGCACGCCCTCCTTCTCGGCCGTCCCGCCGAACCCGGTCTCCACGCCACCGGCCGGAGCACGGTCATCGTCATCGTCGCGGGATGCACCGCCCTGACCGGTGTCCACACCACCGGCCGGGGCACGGTCATCGTCATCGTCGTCATCGCGCGACGCACCACCCTGACCCGTGTCCACACCACCGGCCGGAGCACGGTCATCGTCATCGTCGCGGGATGCACCACCCTGACCCGTGTCCACACCACCGGCCGGGGCACGGTCATCGTCGTCATCGTCGTCATCGCGCGACGTGCTGCCCTGGCCGGTTTCCACGCCGCCCCGGGGGAGGTCGTCGTCCCGGTCGCCGGCGGGTCCGGCTCGCCGGTCGTCGCGGTCGTCGTCACCACCGTCGTCGTCATCACCACCTCTGTCGTTATCGTCGTCATCGTCGTCGTCATCGTCGTCCGCGACGTTGGTAACCGCCGTGGGCGGAGCCGGGAACGCGGATGCCTGGGCCGCCGGGATACCGGCGAGGACGCCGGTGGTCCCGAGGCCGAGGGTGATCGCGATGGCGAGCAGGGTCCGCCGTAGTACCAGGCTCATCTGGCCCTCCTGAAAGTCGTTCCGCACCTTCTGTGCGGATGACTCCAGATTTCCGGTGGCCGGTGGACCCACCATGAGCGCGGGATGAGAGGACTCTCACTGAACCCGCAGGCGGTAGCCGGACCCCCTGACGGTCTCGATCCGCTGGTTTCCCAGCTTGCGGCGCAGGTAGCGGACGTAGACGTCCACCACGTTCGAGCCGGGGTCGAAGTCGAACCCCCACACGTGGCTGAGCAACTGCTGGCGGGTGAGAACCTGGTCGGGGTGGCGGCAGAAGATCTCCGCGAGGGCGAACTCTCGGGTGGACAGGTCGACGGAGCGCTCGCCCACGTGGGCCCGCCGGGTCCGCAGGTCCAGGGCGAGGTCGCCGACGCGCAGGACGGTCGTCTCCGGGACGCGTTCCGGGCGCAGGCGGAGCCGTACCCGTGCCAGCAGTTCCTCGAAGGAGAAGGGCTTGGCGAGGTAGTCGTCGGCTCCGCCCTCAAGACCCGCGACGGTGTCGGCGACGCTGTCGCGGGCGGTGAGGATGATCACTGGGATGGTCGCCATCTCCTGCCGGAGCCGTCGCAGGACCGTGAAGCCGTCGCTCAGCGGAAGCCCGATGTCCAGGATCATCAGGTCGAAGCGACCGGCGCGGGCGTACTCGTACGCCGCGACACCGTCCGCGACGACGGTGGTCGTGAACCCGTTGCCTCTCAGGCCCTTCTCCAGGAAGGACGCGATCCGGCCCTCGTCCTCGGCTATCAGGATGCGGTTCACCCTCGGCTCCTCCTCGGGGGACTGTCACGGTCGTGCCTTCCACACCGCGCGGCGTGGAAGGACACGTCGGGGGTTCTCCTCGTACGAGGACATCAGTGCTCGTACGAGAGCGTCACGGGGATCTCCTCGTACGGGAAGGAGATCAGGAAGAGCGCCCCGCCTCCGTCGGCCTCGCGGACCTGCGCGGTGCCCCGGTGCGCCTCGGCGATGGAGCGGACGATGGCGAGGCCGAGCCCCGCGCCGTCGTGCGACCCGGTGCGGTTCGCGCCCCGGACGAAGCGGTTGAAGATCCGTTCGCGATCCTGGGCGGGCACGCCGGGGCCGGTGTCGCGCACCCACAGCTCCACCCGGCCCTCCCGTACGGCGGAACCGACCGCGATCAGGTCGCCGGGGCCGGTGTGCCGCACGGCGTTCGCCACGAGCTGGATCAGCGCCTGGGTGAGGCGCTGCCGGTCGGCCGTGACCCGTTCCTCGGCCACCTCGTCCACCCGCCAGCGACGCTCTCCCAGGGCGCGGGCCTTGGCCACGACCTCGACGGTGAGATCGGCGAGCTCGACCTCACCGAGGGTGAGGAAGCCCGGCTGCTCCGATCTGGCGAGCATGATCAGGTCGTCGACGATCCTGTTCATCCGCCCCAGCTCGTCGGTGACCAGGGCCAGGGTGGCGGCCCGCTCCTCGGGATCGTCGCCCATGAGCTCGAGATGGCCGCGGACGACCGTGATCGGGGTGCGCAGCTCGTGCCCGGCGTCGTCGAGGAAGTCGCGCTGCACGGCGAAGGCGCGCTCCAGCCGGTCGAGCATGTGGTTGAAGGTCGCCGCCAGCGCCGAGACGTCGTCGTCGCCGGAGACGGTGAGGCGCCGGCTGAGATCGCCGGAGCCGCCGATCCGCTCCGCCGTCCGGCGGACCAGCCGCACGGGGGCGAGGACCCTTCCCGCGACGAACCATCCGCCCGCCCCGGCCAGGAGGAGCGCCGCCAGCGCGGTGAGGCCGAGCACGCGCACCGCCTCGACGACCTCGCGGCGTTCGAGGTCGTAGAAGACGATGGCCACGAAGGCGCCCTCCACCTCGCCGTCGGCGATCACGGGTGCGACCGCCCAGCGGACGAGCCCCGCCGTGCTGGGGGCCCAGTCCCAGGTGGGTTCGGTCGCGGCGGCCATCCGCGCCACCAGCGCCCGGTCGGTGTCCAGCACGGCCGGGGGTTCCGCGTACGTACGCCAGCGGACCTTCCCGTCGAGGATCACGAAGAAGGTCTCGTGGCGGTCGGGCGCGTTGATCTTCAGGTACTCCTCGAGCAGCGCCGGCGGGGAGGCGGTCGAGTTCTTCGCGTACCAGTGGAGTTTCTCCACCTCGTTGGCCAGCTCGGCGTTCACCCGGTCTTCGAGCCTGACCAGCAGGATGGTCCAGGTGGCGAACACCGAGACGCTCAGGGCGAGGGCGACGACCGCGAGCGTCCAACCCACGATGCGGGTCCGTGCGCTCACCGCCCGGCCGTCGCCTCTGCCGCCGCCGTTCCGGCCGTCCCCGTTCCCGCCGCCGTCCCCGTCGTCCCCGCCTCAGCCACAGTCGTGGTCTCAGCCGTCGCCGTCCCCGTCTCAGCCGCAGTCTCAGTCGTCGCCGTCATCGCCGCCGCCGTCGTCGCCACCGTCATCGTCGTCTCCTCCGCCTCGCGGCGGCGGTGGGGGCTGCACCCGTTCGGCCCGCTCCCTTCCGGCCAGGCTCGACGCACCGGGCTCGCCGGAGGTCGCGGAGCCCGGAGGCGTCCGGTCGTCCCGCGCCTTCTGATCGCCGGGCGCCCCGGAGTCGTTCGAGGCTCGCGGGCCGGCCGGTGCCGTGGAGTCTCCGGAGGGCCGCGGCTGCGCGGTGCCCGTCCCGGCCGTCTCCTCGCCCCGTTCCCTGTCGACCACGACGGCCTCCCCGAGGCTGCCCGGGCTGCCTTGGACCAGCATCACGACCGCGAACATCGCGACCGCGGTGACGAGTATCCCGATCACCATGCTGACGGTTGACGTCCTGCGGCTCATGGCGTCCACGCTAGGCGCCGCCATGGGAGATGAGGCTGGGATGGAGATGAGAAGACTCTCATCATCGGGCGACACGGACATGTACTGTCAATAGGCCGATCGCCTCCGCGTGCTGATCGGCCTCAGGCTAGGATCGCCGAGTTAGGTTAGCCTTGCCTGATATCGGGGGTCCCTGCATTGCGGCTGTACCTCACCGCGCTCAAGCCGACCGACTCGGTCACCGACGGCTTCCTCCCGGCGGCGCGCGCGCTCGGCTGTGAGGTCACGATCCTCACCGACCGCCCCGAGCGGTACCGCGACTCCGGGGCGGAGGTGCTCCGCTGCGACGTGCGCGACGCGCGGGCCGTGATCGACGCCGTCGCGCACCACCACGTCCCGGACGCGATCTTCTCGAACTCCGACCACATCCAGGCGGAGACGGCACTCGCCGCCGCCTACTTCGGCCTCCCCGGCAAGGACTGGCGGGCCTGCGTCGACACCAAGAACAAGGCGCTCACCCGGCGGCGGCTGGCCGCCGCCGGAGTCGAGACCGTCCGTTCCGCGCGGCTGGCACCGGCCGACCCACCGCCCGCCGACATGCCGTTCCCGGCGGTCGTGAAGCCGCGCGAGGGCGTGGCCAGCGAGGACGTCGTGCTGGTCCGTGACGCGGGCGAGCTCGCGACGGCCGTCGCGGCCATCCGGGACAGGCGGCCGGGAGAGACGCTGGTCGTGGAGGAGTATCTCGACGGGCCGCTGCACACGATGGAGACCCTCGGCGACGGCGAGCGGATCAGGGTGCTCGGCGGTTTCCGCACCACCCTGGGACCGCTGCCGCACTTCGTGGAGGAACGGCTCGACTGGGAGCCGCCTCCCGGCCGCGACCACGTGCTGCGGGCGCTGGAGGCACTGCGGGTGGGGTTCGGGGCCTGCCACACCGAGTACGTGATGACCCCGGCCGGGCCGCGGATCGTCGAGGTCAACTACCGGGTGATCGGCGACCACTGCGACTTCCTGCTGGCGAGCATGCTGGACGCACCCCTGTTCGAACTCGTTCTCAGGGTGCATCTCGGGGCGGAACCGAAGCTCCCCGACCGGGTGGAGGGGCACGCGACCGCGCTGAGCCTGGTCGCCGACCGCCCGGGGACCGTGGTGAGGTCCCCCGGGACGATCGCTCCCGCGCCCGGCGATCCGGTCCGGATCTGGCACCGGCCGCTGCGCGCCGTGGGTGACCGGATCGACCTGAGCAACACCAACCGCGACTACATGGGCATCGTCCGCGCGATCGGGCCCGACCGGGCACGCGTGGACGCGGCCGTCGCGGCCTTCACCGCGGAGAACCCGTGGGTGATCGCATGAGCCGGGAGTCCACGGGCGACCGCGTGACCCGGGAGTCCACGGGCGACCGCGTGGGCAGGGGGCCCGCAGGCGACCGCGTGAGCCGGGATTCCACGGGCGACCGCACGGCCCGGGGATCCACGGGCGACCGCGTGAGCCGGGGATCCGCGAGTGGCCGCGTGATCGGCGCGGGCCCCGTGAGCGGGCGGGAACGATACCTCGCCACCCGGGTGCTGAACGCGCTCCTGCGCGAGGACTACGGCGGCCTGGCCGGGCGGGTGACCCGCAGCAAGGACGGTGTCGCGCTGGTCCTGCCCGGGGGCAGGCGGGTCCGGCTGACCCCCGGCTCGCTGTTCCAGGACTTCGTGGCGGCCCCGGAGGAGGCACTGCGCCTGGACGAGGTCCTGGGCGCCCTGCGGGAGATCTCCGCCCCCGCCGACGCCGCCGGGGTCGAGTCGTTCGTCACGGAGTGCCGCGAGGCGCTGCGCGCCCTCGACCTTCACGACGTCCACCGCGAGGAGGTGCTCGCCAGGCTGGACGCCACCGTCGCCGTGCGCCCCGCCGCTCGCCCCGGCCCCACGCGCACGCCGGACCAGGGCCAGGGCCAGGGCCAGGAAAGCGGGCATACGGCGGACGGCGGGAGGGGACGCGACGGCATGTGGTACGAGACGCTGGCCGCGTTCGTCGATCACCCCGTCTACCCGACGGCCCGGTGCCGGACCGGCCTGTCCGACGAGGATCTGACCGCGTACGCGCCGGAGTTCGCGCCCTCCTTCGAGCTGCGCTGGGCCGCGGTGCCGCGGGAGCGGCTCACCGGGGCGGAGCTGCCGGGGGCGCCCGGATTCCCCGCCGTCGGCCTGGCCGCGGAGCTCGCGGAGACCCACGTGCTGTTCCCCGTCCACCCGCTGACGGTCCCCGCGGTCGAGGAGATCCCCGGGACGGTCGTGGCCCCGCTGGCGCGCCTGGAGGTCAGGCCCACGCTGTCGATGCGCACGGTCGAGATCGCCCCGGGCACGCACCTGAAGCTGCCGCTGACCACCAGCACCCTCGGGCTGCGCAACCGCAGGTCGCTCAAACCGGACACGCTCGCCGACGGGGCGCGGGCCGAGCTGCTCCTGCGGGCCATGCCCGATCCGGAGGTGCTCCTGGCCGACGAGCAGACGTACGGGCACGCCGGGCACGAGTACCTGGGCTGGCTCCTGCGCCGCCACCCCGCGGGAGAGGTCGTCCCGGTCGCGGCGCTGACGGCGCCGCTGCCGGGGGGCGGGCTGGTCGTGGAGGAGCTCGCGGAAAGATGGTCCGGCGGGGACGTCGCCCGGCTGCTCGGCCGGTACCTGCGGGTGCTGTTCCGCTTCCACGTGCGGCTCTTCGTCAGATACGGCACGGCGCTGGAGGCCCACCAGCAGAACCTCTCGCTGGTGTTCGGCGCGGAGGGGACCGCGGGCGAGGGGGGCGTGCGGCTGCTCGTCAAGGACAACGACGGCCTGCTGACCTCGCCCGACAGGCTGAGGGACGCGGGGCTCGCGGTGCCGGACCTCACCGACGCGCGGATGTTCACCGACGACCCGCACGCGCTCGCCGACGTGTTCGTGACCATCACCCTGCACCTGGCCGCCGCCGCCGTGACGTTCGGCGCGCTGCCGCCGCCGACGGCCTTCGAGCTGGTCCGGGGCACGCTCGCCGAGGCGCTCGACGCGTACGGGGAGGATCCGATGGCCAGGCTGCTGCGGGCCAGGACCCTCGACGCCGCACGGCTCGTCGGCAAATCGATGATCACCGCCGGGACGCTGGTGGACAAGGCGCGCACCGGTGCGCGGGACGTGAACAAGTTCTACGGCACGAGCGGGCCGAACTATCTCCGCCAGCCCTCCCAGATCACGCAAAGGACGACATGACGAGCCTCGCCCTCGGCTCACCCTCCGCCGTCGCCGTCGCCGTCGCCGTCGCCGAGGAAGCCTCGGTGTCGGCGCTGCTGCGCTGTTGCGTAAGGGAGATCGCGGGACCTCGCGGGCAGGTCGGGTACGAGGAACCGTACGTGCTGCTGCGCGTCGCGGGCACCCGCCTGCGGGCGCGCACGCACGGCGGGCTCGCGCTGCGCTTCGAGGGGCGGCCCGAGTGGCTGGAGAACGACTCCTGGCAGCCGCTCTCGGCGGACCTGCTCGTCCGGCTGGTGGAGACCGAGCTCGGCGAGAGCGAGGGCGAAGGCGAAGGCGAGCGCGAGGGCAACGACGAGTTCGGCGCCCAGGTGGCCGCGAGCAGGGACGCCCTGGCGACGTTGATCGCGGCCCGGCGGGAGGTCCCGCCGCCCGCCGACCCGTGGCTGGCCTCGGAGCAGGCGCTGGTCTTCGGGCACCCGTTCCATCCCAGCCCGAAGGCACGCGGCGGCGCGGGCTGGCTGCGTTACGCGCCCGAGGCGCACGCGAGTTTCCCGCTGCGGCTGCTCGGGGTCAGGGACGACGTGCTGGCCGAGGCGGGCGACACCGGCGCGCTCGACGAGCTCGGCCAGGCGCCGCCCGGCTACTCGCTGCTGCCCGCGCACCCGTGGCAGCTGGAACTGCTCGCGGCGGACCTGGCCGCGCCGCTGGCCGACGGCCGTCTGGTCGACCTGGGAGACGGCTCCCGGACGGCGGTTCCCACGTCGTCGGTCCGCACGGTCTACGAGCCGCTGATCGACCGGTGCCTGAAGTTCAGCCTGGACGTGCGGATCACCAACTGCGTGCGGAAGAACTCCTGGTACGAGCTGGCGGGCGCGGTCGAGCTGAGCCGTCGCCTCGAACCGGTGTTCCTCGACCTGGCGGCCGCCTTCCCGGGCACCCGCTGGCTGCCCGAACCTGGCTACCGCTCCGCGGAGCTGGGGACCCGGCTGCTGGAAGGGCTCGGCGTGATCGTCCGGATGGGGCCGTGGTCGGTCTGCAGGCCGGGGGTGACCCCGCTGCTGAGCGGCGCGCTGGCCGCCGGACGGCAGGGGGCCGGCAGCGTGCCGGGCGACGTGCCGGTCCTGGCGGATCCGGCACCGGGCGGCGCGCCGACCATGGCCGGGTGGCCGGTGGCCGATCCGGCGCGCTGGTGGCGGGCGTACGTGGAACGCGTGGCGCCGCCGGTGCTCGACGCCTACTTCGGCCACGGCGTGGTGCTGGAACCCCACCTGCAGAACGTCCTGATCGGCGTGGACGCGGAAGGGCTGCCGGTGGAGGCCGTCTTCCGCGACCTGGAGGGCACGAAGCTCGTCGCCGGGCGGCACGACCTGTCCGGGCTGCCCGGCCGGGTCGCCGAGGCGCTCACCTACGACGCGGCCTCCGGCTGGAACCGGGTGGTCTACTGCCTGATGGTCAACCACCTCGTCGAGATCGCCGCCTCCCTCGCGGGGACCGGGTCCACGCGGGAGCTGTGGGCGGTGGCCGGGGAGGTGCTGGCGGAGTACGCGGCGTCGCGCGGATGGCCCCGGCCGCTGTCGGACCTGCTGTCGGGGGCGCCGCTGCCGGCCAAGGCCAACCTGTCGGTCCGGTGGGCGCGCTCGGCGGACCGTTCCGCGGGGTACGTGACGGTCGCCAATCCGCTGGCCACGGCCTGAGCGGCGGGGAGGGCGGTGACGGTCACCGCCCTCCCCCACCCTCCGTGTCAGCGGGGATAGACCTCCAGCTCGTAGAGGGAGTAGCCGTGCGACGTGCCGCGCGTGACACCCTGCATGCGGACGTAGCGGGCGCTGGTCGGGCTGAACCTCACGTTGTCCACGCCCCCGTTCCCGGTGGTGGTGGAGTGGACGGTGGTCCAGGTGGAGCCGTCGGTCGAGGTCTGGATCGAGTACGCGGCCCCGTAGGCCGCCTCCCAGCGCAGCAGGACCCTGGCCACGGTCGTGGCCGCCCCGAGGTCGACCTGGAGATACTGGTTGTCACTGGACGAGCTCGACCAGCGGGTGGTCGGGTCGCCGTCGACGGCCCTGCTCGCCGGGTAGAAGAGCTGGGTGCTCGACGCCCTGGCGCTCTTCCCCTCCGCCACGTTGGCGATCGCGTCACCCCGGCGGGCGGGGAACGACACGACCTGCTGGTAGGTCGGCCGGTTCTGCCAGGAGATCAGCGAGTGCGTGATCCCGCCGAGCGGTGAGTGCTCGATGGCGTCGGAGCACCACTGGTCGCCCGCCGAGCACACGTCGTCCGCCGGGTAGGTCGTGGTCGCGGGCTCGGCGAGCGCCGCCGCCAGGCTTTCCAGCAGGACGGTACGGCAGCCGGCCACCGTGCCGTCCCCGCAGTACCTGGCGGGCAGCGGCCCGGAGACCGGGTCGCCGAGCACGCTCCTGAGGTCCTTGCTCACGTAGCCCCACCAGCCGTACTGGAACGCCGACCCCTTGTGCGCCTGGGCCTCGTTCGCGGAGGTGGGCAGGGTGGACAGGTCGCCCTGCTGGTGGCCGGAGGGCGACTCGTTGATCTGGATGGCGTTGACCACCGACTGGTAGAGGCCGTCACCCAGCCCTGGCCTGAACTGCGCGCGGACGAGCTTGGGCCACCACGCGTCGAACGCGCGGATCGCCTCGGCGTGGGCGTACGCCCTGCTGCCCGGCGAGGTCTCCAGCCTGCGGGAGCCCGCCGACGTCCAGGCCGACAGCTTGGCGACCGCCGAGGCGAGGGCCGGGTCGGTCACCGCCGCGCTGTTGACGACCCTGAGCAGGTCGGGCAGGACCTTCTTGCCGCGCAGGTCGGTCACCGCGGCGTCGGCCACGATCCTCGTGGTGCCCGCCCGGTCGAGCTTGCCGCTTCCCGACAGGGCCGCCTTGATCGGGGCGTCCAGCAGGTCGACCCGGTGGACCGGCCCGAAGCTGAAGTTGCCGTCGGCGGCGCCGTAGTCCTTGGCCTGCTTGTTGTTCCAGCTGACGAAGTAGTCCTGGTTCACCGCCTGCGGGTGGGTGGCGGGGGCGGTGTAGGTCGCGGTGTTGGCGGCCGGGTCGTAACCCGCCCACTCGTGCGCCGCGTCGGCCGTCATCGGCAGGTTCGGGTCGGACACCGCGGACCTGACCGGGGTGTCGCCCGACATGAAGTACGCCGAGTCCCTGGAGTTGACGTAGAACCAGTTGAACGCGAAGCCGATGGTGGAGGCCGAGTTCGTGAACGCCGCGGGGTCGCCCATCTGGGCCGGGTCGTTGAACATCTGGAAGCCGATCGCCGAGTCGACCTCGTGGTGGTACGTCGACCGCAGCGTGGTGAAGGCGGTGGGCTGCCCGCCGACGGTGCCGCGCCAGCTCACCAGGCCGTACTTCGTGCGCTGGACGACGAGGTCGTAGGAGCCGCGCGCGGTGGAGTCGGCCACGGTGGGCTTCCACGAGTTGGTCTTCCTCAGCGTCTCCATCTCCGTGCAGACGCCCCGGTAGAGGTAGTGGTCGGACGCGGTGGTGACCGCGCCGCCACCGGGCGCGCAGAGCTGGAGGGCGTAGGTGTCGGTGATGTCCTGGCCGCTGGAGGTCGCGCTCCAGGCGTAGTCGGTGCCCCGGCCGAGCAGCACGTAGAGGTTGAGCCCGGCGAAGGCGGCGCCGCGCGCCCGGATGCCGGGTCCGGAGAGCTCCTGCAGCATGAGCAGCTGGGGGGCGAAGTAACCCGTCTGCGGGCCGAACACCGCGACGGGGTTCCCGGTCGACGACTTGGCCGCCGAGACCACCACGGCGTTGGACATGCCGGGCTTGGAGTTGTCGACGAGCAGCCCGTCGAGCACGCCCTTCTGAGCCGAAGCGGCGGACGAGGTGGCGGAGCCGGTCTCGTTCGCGGTGATGTCCACCGGCGCCGTCGACGGGTCGGGCAGGACGACGCCGGTGGCCCCGGCGGGCGCGCCGCCGAACGGGAAGCTCTGCCCGTTGTGCAGGGTGAGCGTCGTCTCCGGGTCGTTCTGCGCCCGGAACGCCGACCAGACCTGGTCGCCGGCCGCCGTGCCGTACTTGGCGCGGGCCGCGACCCGCACCAGCGCGGACTGCATCTCCGCCCCGCCGCCGCCGCCGAACAGGCCGCCGATCACGCCGGAGATCGCGACGAGGTCGGTCATGGTGAAGTCCACCGGGCCACCCGCGTTGGTGACCGCGTCGAGGTGCCCGGTCAGGACGTACTCGCCGGGGCAGTTGCGGTCCGCCATGCAGCGGTCGATGTAGGCGTTGACACCGGCGATGTAGTTCTGCACGTCGGTGTAGAGCTGCGCGCCCCGGGGGCCGGAGTCCCTGACCCTGTTGATCTGCGCCTGCAGGTCCGCCTCGGTGTACGGGGAGTTGCGCCACGCGCTCTGCTCCAGCGCCCGGTTGCCCGGCGCACCCCCGGCGAACGGGGTCAGCTCGCCGCGGCCCACGTGCCGCATCAGGTCCATCACCCACAGGCGGTCCTGCGCGCCCGCGTACCCGGCGCCGAACATCGTGCCCTCGCGGGTCGTCCCGGTGATGTGCGGGACCCCGGTCGCCCGGTCGCGGACGATCGTCACGTCCGAGCGCGGGCTCGTGGTGCTCTCCACCTGTCCCGCGGGGACGCCGAACGAGGCGTCGTTGAAGAAGTCGGCGATCTGGTCGTTGGTCAGGCCGGTGTAGCCGGACAGGAGGTTCGCGTACCTGCCGAGCTGGTCGTCGCTGTGCCTCGGCTTGGTGCCCAGGGTCTGGTGGGCGAGGATCCCGGCCAGGGTGGCGTTGCCGTTCTGCCCCGGGGGCAGGATGTCGGAGCACTCGCCGAGGCAGTAGTCGTCGGGAGGGAGAACGGCCGCCGCCGTGGCCTCGGACGCGGTTCCAGACGCGGTTTCGGCCACGGTTTCGGACGCGGTGGCGGATGCGGGCACGACGGGGGATGCCAGCGCGAGGACCAGCGACAACCCGGAGGCCGCCGTGATCACCCGCCGGAGACGTGCATGCATTAGGAGGGTCCCCTAAACATGAGTCTTACTCGGATGGTGAGAGGAACATACGTTCCGCCCAACACCGAATCAATGGCCGCTGTGATAATCGCCCGTACCACTTGTGACTCGTTGTCAGAGGGGCCGGTCGGCCCTCTCGTGGAGCCGGGAGGCCGGGGCCGGGTCCGCACAACCGACGGCGGTCCCGGAGCGGGAAACCTCCCACGAGCCGCTGCCGAGGCCGGACCTCCAACGGCTCAGTCCGGCTCCGGGGCCAGACAGGTCCCGGTCTCGTGCACCTGGTCCGGCGGTGGGGGGTCGACGAGCACGTCACTGCCCCAGCCGGTGAAATCGACCTCGATCACGGTGCTCTTGGGCTGGTCGTTCTCAGCCGTGGGATAGGTCGAGGTGAGGTGCACCCGACGGGGAAGCCGGTCCGGTCCGACCCACAACCGCCAGGAGACCCGTGGCAAGTCGTGCCATTCGCGCAACCGGGCGACAACCACGGGGTCGTCATGCAAAGTCGCGTCGCCGAACTCCCCCAGCGAGCCACTCCCGGCGTGCACGACGGTGGCGACTCCGTCGATGGCCTCCCCCGACGAGGGAACCGGGGCCGCCAGTTTTCGCAGCACCTCAGGTGAGACGAGGTCGCGTACGCCGAGTGAGCCGATGGCGCGCGACAACCGCTCGCACTCGGAGTCGCGGCTGTGAAGCCAGGACCTGCCCGCGGGAACGTCCTGCCGGTCAGCCCGGTGTTCGTAGGTGCCGGAGCCCGCGATCGTGATCGTCCTGGTCATCATGAAGGACAGGTCGGTCGGGACAACGCTTTTCAGCTCATCGGGGACGTTGGTCCGGTAGTAGGTCGTGGTCAGGTCGGAGGCGGTCGCGCCGAGGACTCCAGCGGTACGGCTCTCGCTGTATTCGCCGATGTCGACCGGCACGACGAAGTCGTCCTCCGCCGGAGGGGTGAACGCTTTCTCGCCGTAGTCCAGGCGGACGAGCCTGGCGACCTTCACACCGGCCGAGCCCTTCATCCGCTGGGTCACCGCCTCGGCGGGCGTTTCCGCCGTGACCGCGCCGCCGCCTCCGCAGCCGGCCGTCAGGGCGAGCATCCAGACGACCGTCGCGACCCTCGGTGAAACCACCCGGTGATCATAAGGGTCGTCCGGCGAGACCTCTCCTCGCACACCTGCACGGCATCGCTCCCGGGGCTTTGAGGATCCTCTTCTGGACGTTATCTCCGGTAAACCGGGAGGACGAAGTTGTATCCGGCGGCGCTGTGGGAGCCGCCGACCGGGCAGCGGCCGTGGTCCGGGTAGCCCCAGAAGAACATGCCGTAGCAGTTCGCGCAGAACCGCCACTTTTCCTGCACCGCCCGTAGCTTGGACCCCTGGGCGGAAGCTGGAGCGGCATACGCCCCGGCCACTGCGGCTCCGACGAGACCAGCTGTCACGCCGAGCGTCTTGGACAAGAAGGCCCGTCGATCCGAGGTTTCCATGTCGGCGCGCTGATGCCCATCTTCCGACGTATTTAGGACATTCATCCTCATTCCTCCTGCTGTGGGTCTGTACGGACGGAACATGCCACCGAGGAGTCTTCTTACGCTAAGTGTTTGTTTGGGTGCATATAGTAGTCAATCACTGGAGCTGGCGTGTTGCGCTTGCGTCTGCACCGATACTGCACATCCCCCGACCCCCTCTGTCCGGATAACCGGGGGGTCAAGGTAGTGATCGCCCCATCTCGCTACCAAAACGCGAAAGACTCTCTAAGATCAAACCCAGACAAACGCTGGAAAGTCTGGAGAAACCGTGGATGATCAGGCTTCGCCGGCCGGGGTCGACCCGAGCGTGCCCAACGTCGCCCGGATGTACGACTACTACCTGGACGGCAAGGACAACTTCGCCGCCGACCGGGCCGCGGCCGAGCAGATCCTGAAGCTCTTCCCCGACACCCGCGACTCCGCGCGGGAGAACCGGGCGTTCCTCGCACGCGCCGTACGCCATCTGGTCGAATCGGGTGTCCGGCAGATCGTGGACCTGGGCTCCGGGTTGCCCACGCGGGGCAACACGCACGAGATCGCGCACGAGAGCGCGCCCGACACCAGCGTGGTCTACGTGGACTACGACCCCGTCGTGTGCACGCACAGCCGGGCGATCCTGGGCAAGGGCGACAACGTCACCGTCGTGCAGGCCGACGTGCGTGACCCGGAGACGCTGCTGGCCAAGCTTCGCGAGCACGTCGACTTCGACCGGCCCGTGGCGTTCCTGCTGCTCGCCATCCTGCACTTCGTCCCGGACGAGAACCCCGACGGCGCGGGCGCGTACGAGATCATCGAGCGGCTGCGCAAAGCGAGCGCGCCGGGCAGCCACCTCGTTCTCAGTCACGCGATCGACCCCAGCGCCGACAGCACGCCGGAGGCACTGGAGGTCTACAAGCGGGCCACCGAGGCGCTGAGCCTGCGCACGCACGACGAGATCGCCCGCTTCTTCGACGGCTACGAGCTGGCCGAGCCCGGCCTGGTGTTCCCCCAGGACTGGCGTCCCGTCGACCCGCCCCTGTTCACCGACCGGAACACCTCGATCGGCTACGTCGGGGTGGGCCGCAAGCTCTGACCGTCACGTCCTCCCGGCGTGTGACGTGCCGGGAGGACGGCACGGGTGGTGTCAGCCCTTGACCGCGCCCGAGGTCAGCCCCTCCACGATGTAGCGGCGCGCGAAGGAGAACAGCACGAGCGTCGGGATGACCGAGACCACCGTCGCGGCCGCCATCGGGCCCCAGTCGATGTCGTACTGCGTGATGAACGAGTTCATCGCGACCGGGATGGTCTTGGTCTCCTCGCTGTCGATGAAGGCGATCGCCAGGAAGAGCTCGTTCCAGCACTGCACGAAGCCGAAGATGAAGGTGGCGGCGATCCCGGGCAGCATGACGGGCACCACCACCCGCACCATCGCCGTCAGCCGCGAGCAGCCGTCGACCATGGCCGCCTCCTCGAGCGCGGCGGGGACCCGTTCGTAGAAGCCGCGCATGATGATCGTCGAGAACGGGACGAGCATCGCGACGTAGACGAGCATCAGCCCGCTCAGCCGGTTGAGTAGGTCGAACCCGGACATCATCAGGTACAGCGGGCCCAGCGCGATGAACAGCGGGATCATCTGGGTGACCAGGTAGGCGAGCATGAGCGCCCCGCGCCCCGGGAAGTGGAAGCGCGCCAGCACGTAGCCGCCCAGCACGCCGGTCGCGGTGACCACCGCGGCCGAGACCAGCGAGACGATCAGGCTGTTGCCGAGATACGTGCCGAACGAGGCGAAGGAGAAGAGCTCACGGTAGTGGTCCAGCGTGGCGTCGCCGGGGAGATAGCGCAGCGGCACCGCGAAGATCTCCGAGGTGGGCTTCAGCGAGGTGACGACGATCCAGTAGAGCGGGAAGACGGTGATCAGCAGCCAGACGCCGAGGACCACGGCCTTCGCGATCCGGGCGGGCAGCGGGGCCGGGCGGTTCACGGGTCAGTCCCTCGCCTTCTCGAACCGGGTGGCGTTGAGATAGAAGATGCTGAACGAGAGCAGGAGCCCGAGAACGAAGATCCCCACCGCGCCGGCCTTGCCGTAGTCGCCGTTCTGCACCTGCTCGATGAGGTAGGTCGTGGCGATGTGCGTGCTTCCCGCGGGGCCGCCGCCGGTCATCGAGTAGATGAGGTCGGGGAAGTTGAGGATCCAGATGACCCGCAGCAGGACGATGAGCACCAGCGTGGTCCGGATCGCCGGCAGCGTCACGTGGCGGAACTGCCGGAAGCGGGAGGCCCCGTCGACGTCCGCCGCCTCGTACAGCTCGCGGGGCACCGACTGGAGCGCCGCGATGATCATGATCGCGAAGAACGTCACGCCGTACCAGACGTTGGCGATGATGATCGAGGCCATCGCCCAGCCGGGCGAGGAGAGGAAGGGGATCGGCTCGTCGGCCAGGCCGGTCTTGATCAGCAGGTCGTTGACGACGCCGAACTCGCCGTTGAACATCCAGCGCCACAGCAGGCCGATGAGGAAGCCCGACATGGCCCAGGGGAAGAAGACCCACGCCTGGTAGAGCCCGCGACCCCGGAAGTGCCTGCGCAGCAGCAGGGCGAGCCCGAAGCCGAGCACGAGCTGGAACACCACGGACACGGCCACCCAGATGCCGGTGTTGGCCAGTGCGGTCCAGAACTGGTCGTCGCCGAGGACGGCCCGGAAGTTCTCCAGCCCGGCGAACGGCGTGGAGGTCAGGTCGAACAGGTTGTAGCGCTGGAACGCGAGCACGCCGCCCCGGATCATCGGGTAGTACGTGAACACCGCGACGAACACGACCCCGGGCAGCAGGCAGAGCGCGATGAAGCGGGCCCGCCTGGCGTCGAAGACGGGCCGGGCCGCACTGCCGGTGCTGCCGGCGCCCGGCCCGGTTCTTTCCGCCACCGTCACGAGGTCTTCTTCTTCGCCTGGTCCGTCCAGAACGCGTCCCAGGCGCCCAGGACGTCCGCGGCCGTCTTGCCGCCGGTCAGCAGGGACTGGATGTCCTTGTCGGCGGCCTGCTGCCACTCGCTCCAGCCCGGGTAGTCGACCGGCCGGATCGTGATCACCTGCTGGGCGTCCTGCTGGGCGTCCAGGTACGCCTTCCACGCTCCCTGGGAGAACTCGGGGTCCTGCTCGGCGGCCTTGGCGATCGGGATGAGCGAGTTGCCCTTGGCGAACTTGATGCTCTGCGCGCTCTCGCTGAGGAACTGGACGAGCTTGGTCGCCTCGTTCCTGTACGTGCTGAAGGACGTCACACCCCAGCCGGCGTACCCGACGGGCTGCAGCGCGTACCCGCCGGGACCCTTCGGGATCGGCGCGGCGCTCCACCCGTCCTCGGGCACGCCGCTCTCCTGGATCGTCTTGATCACTTCGGGGTCCTGGATGAGCATGCCGGTGACGTTGGAGGTGAAGCCCTGCACCATCTCCGGGAAGCTCCACGAGACGGAGTCGGCGGGGGACGCCTCCTTGAACAGCCGGACGAACAGGTCCATGGCCTGCGCGGCCTCCGGCGTGGACCAGATCGTCTTCCCGTCCTTCAGGAAGAAGGACTTCTCCGGGTCCACCTTGTCGCCGTTGAAGGCGCTGACGATCAGGACGGCGTAGTCGAAGCCGCCCTTGCCGCCGCGGAAGGAGTATCCGTAGCGGCGCTTGCCCTTGTCGGTGAGCCGCTTGGCGGTGTCGTGCAGCTCCTGCCAGGTGGCGGGCGGCTGCGCGACGCCGGCCTCGCGCAGCCAGTCCGAGCGGTAGAAGAGCACCTTCTCGTAGAAGCCGTAGGGGATGAGGTACGGCTTGCCGCCCACCTCGACGGCCTTCTTCTGGGCGAGCTCGGTCAGCTCGCCCCAGCCGGACCAGCCCTGCGTCGGGAGCTCGGCCAGCCAGCCGTTGTTGGAGAACGACTTGGCGGTGTGGTCGCGGACCTCCAGGACGTCCACGCCCTTCTTGGTCTGCAGCACTTGAGTGATCTTCTGGTCGGCGCTCTCCAGGGGCGGCGAGATCAGCTCGACCTTGACCCCCGGGTTCTGCCGCTCGAAGTCGGTGATCAGGCTCCGCAGCAGCTTGGTGCGGTCCGGGCTGGTCAGGCTCTCGATCATGCGCAGCCTGACCGTGCCCGCGGCGTCGTCGGCGCCGCAGGCGGCCAGTGTCATGGTCAGCACGCCGACCATCAGGGCGGCGAACCTGGGGGGTGTTCTCATGGTCTCCCCAACGGGGTTGGCTCAACGGAGGGCAGTGCTTTTGACAGCGCTGTCACAACTCTGGATGACGGGGATGCTACGGAGCCCTCAGTGGTCCGTCAAGACTTCTCCAGGGCGTTCGCGAGATCGGCGATCAGCGTGGCGGGGTCCTCCAGGCCCACCGAGAGACGGACCAGTCCCACCGGGATCTCCATGGTCGCGCGCACGGAGTCCAGCGTGGTGAGCGCCGGCGCGTTGACCAGGCTCTCGTAGCCGCCCCACGACACGCCGATGCGGAAGTGCCGCAGCGCGTCCACGAACCGGCCGACCTCGGCGACGTCCTCGGTGTCCAGCTCGACGCTGAAGACGCTGGAGAAGCCCGTCATCTGGGCGCTCGCGAGCTCGTGCCCCGGATGGCCAGGCAGTCCCGGGTGGTTGACCGCCCGGACCGCGGGGTGCTTGACCAGGAACTCCGCCACCCGCAGCCCGCGTTCCTGGTGTGCCGCCATGCGGATCGGCAGGGTCCGCAGCCCCTTGATCGCCTTGCTCGCCTCGTGGGCGGACAGCGCGGCGCCGTACAGCTGGTACTCGGTCAGCGCCAGCGGCCTGACCAGGCGCGCGGGGCCCGCCACGACGCCGCCGACGAGGTCGCTGTGGCCGCCGATGTACTTCGACAGCGAGTGCACGACCAGGTCGACCCCCATCGTGAGGGGCTTCTGGAAGATCGGCGTCGCCCAGGTGTTGTCCATCACGGTGGTCAGGCCGCGGCCGCGCGCCCACTCGGCGAAGGCGCGGATGTCGATGACCCCGTAGCGCATGTACGAGGGCGACTCCAGGTAGAGCATCCGGCTGTTCGGCTTGACAGCGCTATCAAGAGCGGCAGGATTATCGGTGTGCACCGTCGTATGCGACACCCCGAACTTCTCCAGGTAGCGGAGGAACTGGGTGGTCGGACCGTAGACCGCGCCGAGCACGATCACGTGGTCGCCGGCGGAGACCAGCGAGGAGATCGTCGCGGCGATGGCGCCCATGCCGGAGCCGAAACACTTGGCCCGCTCCGCCCGCTCCAGCGCGGCGAGCTTGCGCTGGAGCAGGTCCACCGTGGGATTGGTGCCGCGCGAGTAGACGTAGTTCTCGTCCTCGGCCGCGAGGCTCCCCGACAGCGCCCCCGCCGTGGGAAAGGTGAACAGGGAGCTCTCGAAGACCGGCGGGTTGACCGCGCCGAGCATCCAGGGTTCGTCCTCGCCGTACCGGCTGCAGATCCAGTTGTCGTCGATGTGTTCGTACATGACTGCGCAAGGTACAACATGTTCCGGAAGATCAGTTCGACCAGTCCGGGAAAAGGATGGGGATGAGCCCTCGCAGGACCACGATGGCCGACGTCGCGCGCCACGCGGGGGTCAGCCTCAAGACGGTCTCCCGGGTGGTGAACCAGGAGCCCCACGTACGGCAGGACGTGGTGCGACGCGTCCAGGACGCGATCACGACGCTGGGGTTCCGGCGCAACGAGGCCGCCAGCCGGCTGGCCAGGGGCGGCTCGGTCCTCACCCTGGGCCTGGTGATCGAGAACATCTCCAACGAGTTCTACTCGCGGCTCGCCAAGGCCGTGGAGTCGGCCGCCTCGGCGCACGAGGCCCTGGTGGTGTTCGGCAGCTACGAGGAGCGGGCCGACCGCGAGGTCATGATCATCGAGACGATGTACGGCCGGGGCGTGGACGCCATGGTCATCGTCCCGACCGCCGGTGACCACGCCTGGCTGGCGGAGTACGTCGCGAGCGGGCTCACCGCGGTCTTCGTCGACCGCGTGCCCGAGGGGATGGCTGAGGTGGACGCCGTGCTCCTCGACGCCGGCGCGGGCGGCCGGATCGCCACCGAGCACCTGCTCGCGTACGGCCACCGGCGGATCGCCCTGATCTCGGACAACGACCCGTTGAGCTCGGTGCACGCCCGGGCAGAGGGACACCGCGCGGCGCTGCGCGCGGCCGGGGTCGCCGTGGACCCGGCACTGTGCGTGACCGGCGTGTTCGACCCCTGGCGGGTCGAGCAGGAGGTGCGGCGGCTGCTCGCGCTGCCCGATCCGCCGACCGCGTTCTTCGCGACCAACAACCGCGCCGCGCTCGGCCTCGTACAGGCCCTGCGCGACCATCCGGGTCCCCGCCCGGCCTTCGTCGGCTTCGACGACTTCGAGATGGCGGGGGTCCTCAACCCGGGGATCACCGTGATCCGCTACGACGTCGGCCGCCTCGGCAGCGCGGCGGTGGAGCTCCTGCTCGCCCGGCTGCGGGATCCCGCGCGCCCGAGACAGCAGGTGACGGTGCCGGTCGAGCTCGTCGTCCGCGGTTCGGGGGAGCTGCCGCCACCGAGGTGACGCCCGGGCGGGCGGTGCCGCCCGGGCGTGCCCGGTGGAACGGCCTCGTTCAGGAACCGGAGGTGAGCAGCGGCAGCTCGCGCACCCCGGTCATGCCCGGGCTCGGGATGAACCGCGGCGGCTCGTCCGGATCGGTGCGCAGGCGAGGAAAGCGGTCGAGCAGGATGTCGAGCGCGACCCTGCCCTCCAGGCGTGCCAGCGGCGCGCCGATGCAGAAGTGGATGCCCCTGCCGAAACCGAGGTGGGGGTTGGGGTCGCGGGCGGAGTCGAAGACGTCGGGGTCGGCGAACTGCCTCGGGTCGCGGTTGGCCGCCGCGATCCACACCATGAGGAACCGGTCGGCGGGGATGTGCTGCCCGCCGAGCTCGACATCGGTGTTGGTGACCCGGCCGACGGCCGCGAACGGGCTGAAGAAGCGCAGGGACTCCTCGATGGCGGCGGGGATCGCCGACCGGTCCTCGCGGGTCCTGGCGAGCTGCTCGGGATGGGCGTCCAGGCACAGCACCGTGTTGCCCAGCAGCATGGTGGTGGTGATGTGCCCGGCCACGAGCAGGATGTTCGCGAAGTTCACCACCTCGGTCCGGGTGAGACGCTCGCCGTCGACCTCGGCCTCGACGAGTTTGGTGAGCAGGTCGGCGCGCGGCCGGCGTCTGCGCTCGTCGGCGTGCTCGCCGATGTAGTCGGCGAGGTGCTTGAACTGCTCCATCGCGACCTCGACGCTGCGCTCCTGCTCCTCGCTCCGGTTGACGAGGGAGAACTGCTGGGTGTTCTCGAACATCTTGTCCACCCACTGCTTGAACAGGTGGCGGTCACTGCCGGGCACCCCCAGGAGTTCCGCGATGACGATGACCGGCAGCGGGTAGGCGAGGTCGGTCACCAGCTCCAGGCGGTCCGGGTCGGCCACCTCGTCGAGCAGGTCGCGGGTCAGCGCGGCGATCCGCGGCTCGAGGTCCGCGACGACCTTCGGCGTGAAGGCGTGGCTGACGAGCTTGCGCAGCTTGCCGTGCATGGGCGGGTCCATCTGCGTCAGGATGCCCTCGCCGGCCGGCTCGACGTCGGGAACCACCCGGCCGGTGTCGGAGGAGAACGTCTTCGGATCGCCGAGGATCCGCAGCGTCTCGGGGTAGCCGTAGACGTTCCACATGCCGGTGGCGGCGTCGAAGCTCACCGGCTGGTCCGGGTGCCGTCCGCGCAGCCAGAAGTGCCCCTCGTGCAGGCCCCATGTGTCGGCGATGGTGGTCATGGTCCGCCTTTCTCGTCGGGACGGGTCCGGGGTCAGCCGGGCTCGTGCGTGCGGTCGTGCGCGTAGATCCAGGTGCGGTACGGCGGGATCAGGGCCTCGAAGACGGCGATGACCTCGGCGGCGGCCTTGGCCAGTTCCTCGGGCCCCGGCGGCTCGGGCGGCTCGAAGGCGTGCCTGACCATGAACGAGATCGACTCGGCCCTGGCCCGCGTGTCCACCTCGACGCCGATCAGGTTCGCGGCGTCGTGCAGGTGGAACCCCAACATCATCGCGCTCAGTGTGTACGACAGGTTCGGGACGTCGTCGCGGAACAGGCCGTGCCGGATCATCAGGCCGTAGAACCGCTCGGAGGCGAGCAGTTCCTGGCTGTGCAGAAAGGCGTCGGCGTACCTGTACCGCCCCTGCTGGAGGTATCCCTCGGACAGCGCCCGCAGCACCGGCCTGTCACCGACCATGAGGAAGGACTCCGACACGAAACGGTGCGGCAGCAGCATCGCCGGATCCCGGCGCAGCCCGTCGAGCAACTCCTCGACGTACGAGATGGACTCGCGCAGCAGCACGGCCTCGAACAGCTGCTGCTTGGTGCGCCAGTGCAGGTAGACCGTGCCCTTTCCGATGCCCGCGAGCTGGGCGATGTCCTCGATCGTCACCTTCCGGTAGCCGAGGCGCACGAGCAGTTCGGCGGCCGCGTCAAGGATCCGGTCGGCGCGCCCGTCGGCCTGCCCTGCTCGCTCCGCCACTCCGGCACCTCTCGCTCTGATCCCTCTGACTTCATGACCAATTATGAAATCTGGTCAACAAGTCAGAGAGTAGACCTCCGTCCGGGAGTGGACAAGCTCCGGCTCGGGTGCGGTCATCACGCCCCGGGCGTCCCGCACACGGCCGTGCCGCTCTTCAGGAGTGCCTCGACGACCCGATGCGGCCGGTACGGGGCCCCCGCGGACGGGCCACCTTCTCCTCACCCATCGACATCTCCCGCTCTTCCTCCCCGTACGCCAGGTTGCCGGACGGCGTTTGCGGCAGTAATCCGTGGTGGGGGTCAGGCTGGGCGGCCTCAGGCGCGGGAATCCTGCGCATTGCCCGATGAGCGCGATTTCACAGCGCGCACTCGGCGAATCCGAGCGGCGTAGTGGCGACTTAGGTACCGCACAGGTCCGTGGTGGTTGTCGCCATCTCCAGCGAGTGGAGGGAAATATATCGCTGCCTTTGCGTGAATGCCGAGCCTCGACCGGTTTCCACGTGCGGCAGCGACATCGGCAGCCGACGATGGGTCGGATCACCATGACGAGTGAGCAGGAACACCTGATATCGACCGTCGGCCCAACCTAGCTTCCGGCTCTGATCGATGACTTCGGCAATTTTCCGATCATTCCGATCATCAGCCGTCCGGAGGCGGGAGGCCTCGTCGGCCGTCCATTCCACGTTATCCCGGCGGTGAAGCACTTTGGGAACGTCCCACTTGATCTCACGGTCCGCATAGAATGCGATACGGTCAATCGGCCTGAATGTACGCCCTGCCTGACACACATATGCACGGCACTGTTCGTACAACGGCCAGGCGTCTTTGGCCGCGACGACCACTGTGTCCTGGACTTCGACGGGACGTTGCGCATAGGCGGCCATCACTTCGTTTCGCCGCTCCAGCCATGTCGCCACATCCGCATTGATGTAGCCTGCGAGTTCGAGAATTTGGCGAACTTCGAAGGGGACATCAACGTTGATCATTGAGTCGTGATGCGCCAAACGGTTCCTGAACTTTCGCACTCTTTCGACTGCGGTGGAAACCTGCTTGCGCCGGCCGGACGAGTTGGGGAACGCCTTGTACAGCGATTCGCGCCATAGTTCCTCGTATTTTGGCCCAACAAGGCCCGCCCAGAAGCCAAAGCTGAGGTTGGCGACGATCTGATGGCGCGATTCCTTTCTTTGCGGCCGCAACCGTTCGCGCACGATTGTGACCGCCTCGGCGACATGTTCCCCACCGGGAGTGGGCAGCAGGAACCAAGGAATTCCGCATGACTCTTCCCGAAAGTGCGCCCGGAGGTTTTTGTCTAGGGCATTACGGAAAAGAACTTCGAGGTGACCGACGATTTCGAACGCGGTCGCGGCCGTTCGGGTGCTCCACTCGTACAGTGCGAGCGCATCCCGCTTGTTCTGGCCCGCCAATTCCAGATAAGGAGCCATTCGTGGCTCGGAGAGCATATTCCAGACGGCAGCGACGTTGTCATCGACGTGTGGCACTCGGTGATGGTATCGTTATTACGAACGCCCCAGTGCCGCCTCTGATGCAAGCGGCCTGGGGCTTTTCCTTTTCGCGAAGTCGCGGGCCATGCCCTCCGGGCGGGGAGCCGGTTCACCGGACGGGTTACGGCACCGGATCAGCGTAGGGCCGGCACCGATTCGACAAGGGTGACGAGGCCGCGCTCGTCGAGGAGGTTGACGGGGCGGACCGTCTCGTTGAGCAGGACGTAGTGGAAGGCGGCGCTCACCCGGTCCAGGGGGACCCCGGCCAGGTGGGACCAGGCCAGCCGGTAGGCGGCGAGCTGGACGGAGGCGGCGGCCTCGGCCTTCTTCCCGTTGGGGCGGCGGCCGGTCTTCCAGTCGACGACCTCGTAGCGGTCGTCGGAGATCTGGAAGACCGCGTCCATCCGGCCGCGTACCACCCGGTCGGCGATCATGGTTTCGAACGGGACCTCGACGTCGAACGGCTCCCTGCCCGCCCACTCGCTCTCCTCGAAGCGGGCGCGCAGCTCGTCGAGGTGGGCGTCGGTCTCCTCGAAGTCGTCGGACGCGCCGGGCAGCTCGAACTCGTCCATCAACCGCTGCTGGCCCCAGCGCCCCTCCAGCCAGCGGTGGAAGGAGGTGCCCCGGCGAGCCAGCGGGGCGGGCTTCTTGGGCACCGGGCGGCGGATCTGCCGGGCCAGCGCTTTGGCGTCGGAGGCCAGGGTGACGAGGGAGGACACGGTCAGGTGGGTGGGCAGCTCCACCCGGCCGCCACCGCGCCGCCGGTTCAGCTCCCGCTCCCTGAGCAGGAGCTCGATGTCGCGCTCCCACGCCTTCGCCCGCTCCCTGTCCCACCCGCGCAGGTCGGCCGTCGGCACCGGCCGACGCTCCGGCGGCTCCCCGACCTCGGCCTCGAACCCGGCCCATGGCTCGGACTCGGCCTCGGACCCGGGGCCGGACTCGGCTTCGGACCCGGGGCCGGACTCGGCTTCGGACCCGGACTCGGCCTCGGATGTCGCGCCCGCCGCCCCCGGCTCGGCCTCGCCCTCGGACACCGCCCCGGCCCCTCCGGACACCGGCTCGGACACCGTTTCCGGCCCCGCCCCGGCCTCGGACAGCACTCCCGGGCCTGCCCCGGCCGGTTGGCTCCCCCGGGTGGGGGCCACGGCCTCGGACGCCCCGGGGAAAGCGTCCTGCGGAGCCGCCGCGAACGGCACGTCCTCGTCCTCCGGATCCGCCGGGAAGGACTCGTCCCACGGGTCGCCGGGGAAGGGCACACTCTCGTCGTCCGGGAAGGGCACGTCCGCGTCCTCGGAAAAAGCCCCCCCGCCCCCCGGACCCTCGGGGAAGGGAACGTCCTCGTACGCGGACGCGGGCCTGCTCCCGGGCACGGAACCGGCCCCGGGAGCCGTGCCCCCCGCCAGGGCGGCGAGGGCCGCCTCGACCATGGTGGCGCCGTCGAGGACCGCCGCGTAGCGGACGTCCTCCGGGGCGATCGGCCAGACGGACTCGGCGGGCTCGGCGAGGAGCGGGTTGGTCGCCCCCTCCTCCACCTCCGGGGCCCAGAAGGCCACCCGGCCGCAGGTCTCGCGGATCTCCACCAGGAAGTCGGACGGCTCCAGCGGCTTGGCCGCCGTCCCCCAGCGGTAGCCGGAGGCGATCAGGAGGTAGTGGGCGCGGGTGACGGCGACGTACGCCAGGCGGCGCTCCTCCAGCAGGTCGCGGTCGCGGCAGCGCTCGTCGAAGGCGGCCAGCTCCTCCTTGGCGAGCCCGGCCAGCTCCGGCAGGTCCGAGGCGTCGCCGCGCAGCGGGTAGGGCAGCTTGCGGGGGTTCTCCGTCCATTTCGGGCTGGTCGTGGCGCGGGCCGGGAACATGGTGCCGACGGTGAGCGTCCCGGCCTTGGACAGCGCCTGGGACAGGCCGGGCACCACGACGACCGGCCACTCCAGTCCCTTGGAGGCGTGCACGGTCATCAGCTTCACGCTGTTGCTCTCGCCCACCCGCCCGGCGTCCAGCCCGTTCTCCTCCTCGTCGGCCGCCTTCAGGAACGCCAGGAACGCGCCCAGCGTCGGGTCCTCGGAGTCACCGGCGAACCGGGCGGCGGCGTCCAGGAAGGCGTCGAGGTCGGCGCGGGCGGCGAACGGGCCGACGGCCGTCCCCCTGGCCGCCACCTCGATGTCCAGGCCGAGCGTGCGCTCGATCTCCAGGATCAGGTCGGGCAGCGGCTGGCCGGTGTGGGCGCGCAGGACGCGCAACTCCTGGGCCATCGCCGTCAGCCGCACCGCGGCCAGGGGGGAGAACAGGTCCTGCCAGGCGGGGCGGTCGGGCAGCTCGTCGAGGGCGTCGACCAGGCTGCCACGCTCCTCGGCCATGTCCGCCACGACCTGGTCCAGCGGGTCGGCCACCGGCGAGGAGCCCTCGCGGGTCTCCCGGTTCAGCTCGCGGGCCCGCTCGCCCAGCTCCTTGAGGTCGGCCGGGCCGATCCGCCAGCGGGGGCCGGACAGCAGCCGCACCAGCGCGTCCCCGGCGCTCGGATCGTAGATCACCCGCAGCGTGGAGACGATGTCGGCCACCTCGGGCACGGTGAGCAGGCCGCCCAGGCCGACGATCTCGACCGGGATGCCGCGCGCCTCCAGCGCCCTGCGCAGCGCGGGGAACTGCGAGCGCTTGCGCGCCAGGATCGCCACGTCGTGCGGCTGGAGACACTGCGGGCCGCCCCAGGCGCTCTGCTTGGCCCTCTTGCGCTCGCCCTCGCCCCAGGGCATGCCGTCGGGCGCGCTCTCCGCGCCCAGCACCCTGGCGATCCCCGAGGCGACCCACTCCGCCTCGTCGTCGGCGGTCTCGTGGAAGGCGCACACCACCCGGCCGCGGTCGACCCGGTTGCCGCCGGGCACCAGGACCGGCACCTCCCTGGCCTCCATCCGCAGCGGCAGCTGGAGCCGGGCGGCGACGTCCAGCACGGCGTCGCCGTTGCGGAAGCTGACCGACAGGCGGTTGATCGGGGCGAGCTCTCCGGAGGCGGTCCTGAAGTCGCGGGGGAAGCGGGTCAGGTTGCCCGCGGAGGCGCCGCGCCAGCCGTAGATGGACTGGCAGGGGTCGCCCACGGCCGTCACCGGGTGGCCGCCGCCGAACAGGGCGCGCAGCAGGACGAGCTGGGCGTGGCTGGTGTCCTGGTACTCGTCCAGGAGGACCACGGCGAACCGCCCGCGCTCGATCTCGCCGACGTCGGCGTGCTTGGCGGCGATCCGGGCGGCGAGCGCCATCTGGTCGCCGTGGTCGACGACCTCCCTGCTCCGCTTGAGCCGGTCGTACGCCTCGACCAGCGGCAGCAGCTGCTCCCTGGCCCGCTGGACGGCCAGCGGCCTGCGCTGGTCCTTGATCGGCGTGCCGGGCAGCTCGGCGTACCGCTGGGCGAGCCAGGCGCCGACGTCGCGCACGTCCTGCGGGGTGCGCAGGTGCTCGGCCAGCTCCCCGGCCAGCTCCAGCACCGCCCGGGTGACGGTCGCCGGGCTCCACTCGACCTGTTCCATCGGCCCGTCGTACGCGCTGACCACCCGGCCGGCGAGCTGCCAGGAGACGGCCGGGGAGACCAGGCGCATGGTCGGCTCCAGCGCCTCGCGCAGGGCGTGGTCGGTGACCAGGCGGGCCGCGTAGGCGTGGTACGTCGAGATGGTCGGCTCGCCCTCCATCAGGTCGGCGGGCACCTGCTTGGTCTCGACCAGGCCGTTGAGCCGCTCGCGCACGCGCGCGGCCAGCTCTCCGGCGGCCTTCCTGGTGAAGGTCAGGCCGAGCACCTGCTCGGGGCGGACCAGGCCGTTGGCGACCAGCCAGACGACGCGCCCGGCCATGGTCTCGCTCTTGCCCGACCCGGCTCCGGCCATCACCACCATCGGTTCGAGACCGGCCTCGATCACGGCGGCCTGTTCGGGGGTCGGCGGCAGGATGCCCAGCTTGGCGGCCAGCTGGACCGGGCTCAGCACACCTGATCTCCGTTCTTGCTGACCGGGCAGCTCGACCGCACGGCGCAGGTGCGGCAGCCGTCGTTCACCTTGGCCTGGAAGAACGGTCCCGACATGCCGACGGCGACGGTGTCGACCATGTCGCGGGCCCAGCCGGGGTCGGGGTCGTCCGCCAGGGGAGGCTGGATCTGCTCCTTGGCGGCCTTCTTGCCCGCCGCGTCGCCCACCTGGACCAGGGCCGCGCCGCCCGGCTCGGTCATGCCGTGCCGCTGGAAGGCGCCCAGCAGCGCGGCGAGCTGGTAGACGCCGAGCTGGGGGTGGCGTTCGAGATCGGCGTCCTTGGGGCCGTTCTTGCCGGTCTTGATGTCGATGATCACGGCCCGGCCGTCGCCGTCGCGCTCGACCCGGTCGACCCGGCCCTTGATCTGCACACCCTCGGAGACCATGGCCGTGAACGCCTCCTCCAGGCCGACCAGCTCCCGGGGGTTCTCCTCGTGCCAGCGGACGAACTTGGAGATCATCTCCTCGGCGACCCTGCGCTGCTTGCGGTTGTACCAGACGCCGCCGAAGTCGAGCTCGTGCCAGACGTCGTCCAGTCGCTTTCCGAGGGTCTCCTCGGTGGGCATGCCCGTCGCGGCGAGGACGGCGAGCGCGTGCACGACCGTGCCCAGGCCGCGGGCCACGTCGGTGCCGCCCGCGCCCACGGAGGTCTCCAGCAGCCAGCGCAGGCCGCACTTGCTGAAGCTCTCCACCGCCGAGGGCGAGACGCGCACGATGTCGTCGGGCCAGCTGAGCGGGCGGTCGTCGGAGATGGGGGTGAGGGCGTACCACTCGTTGGGGTGGGCGCCGGGCACCCCGGAGGCGGCGAGCCTGGCCAGGTGCTCGGCCGCGGACCTGCGCAGCGGCTCGGGCCTGGTGGAGTCGGCGACCGCCGAGCGCAGGTCGGCGACGAGCGCGGGCATGCTGAGCCAGCGGGACCGCTCGTCGACGCCCGCGGCGTCCTCGGCCGAGCCGGGGACCAGCTCGGTGAGGAAACGGGAGGGCCGCTCCTCGGTGTCGTCGCCGCCCACGGCGGTGACGATGAGCCTCTTCCTGGCCCTGGTGGCGGCCACGTAGAACAGGCGGCGCTCCTCGGCCAGCAGCTGGGAGGCCAGGGCCGCGGAGACGGCCGCCGGGTTCTCGTGCTCGGAGCCCTCGGCCCTGGCGACCATGTCGTCGGTGCTCAGGATGGACCCGCGCAGCCGCAGGTCCGGCCAGGCGCCCTCCTGGACCCCCGCGACGACCACCACGTCCCACTCCAGGCCCTTGGAGCGGTGCGCGGTGAGGATGCGGACCGTGTCCCCGTCGGGGGCCCGGTCGGCGAGGGAGTCGCCGGGGATCTCCTGGGCGACCAGGTCCTCGACGAACACGTCCACCCCGGCGTGCGGGAGCCGGTCGACGAACCTGGCCGTGTGGTCGAACAGCGCCACGACCGCGTCGAGGTCGCGGTCGGCCATGGTGCCCCTGACGCCGCCCCTGAGGCTGACGTCGGTCCACTTCCTGGCCAGGCCGGTGGCCTGCCAGACGGCCCACAGCACGTCCTCGGCGGTGCCGCCCTGCCGTACGGCCTCGGTGGCGGCGGAGATGAGACCGGCGAGCCGCTCGGCGGGCAGCGCCACGTGCGGCTCCACCCTCACCAGCTCCCGCGCGTCCTTCAGCGCCGCGACCATCAGCTCGCCCGAGGAACGCGGGCCGGGACTCTCGCGCTCGGCGACACGTTCCACCATCTCGGCCACGTCGTCCAGGCCGTCCAGGCCGGCCGGGTCGTGCTCGCCGGGGCCGTCCGGCGCCTCGTGCTCGCCGGGGTCGGCCAGCGCCTCGTGCTCGGCGATCCGCAGGGCGCGGCGCAGGCGGCGCACCCCGATCATGTCGGTGCCGCCGAGCGCCCCGGTCAGCAGCTCCTCCGCCACCCCCTCGTCCAGGGTCTCCGGGTGCAGCGCCACCTGGATGAGCCTGATCAGCGGCCGTACGCCCGGCTCCTGGAACAGCGGCACCTCGCCGCCGCCGACCACGACCGGCACCCCGGCGGTGACCAGGGCGCGGCGCAGCAGCGGCACCTGGCGCGTCGCCGACCGCACCAGCACGGCCATCCGCGACCAGGGGACGCCGTCCAGCAGGTGCGCCCTGCGGAGCGTGTCGGCCACGATCGCCGCCTCCTGGGTGGCGCCGTCGGCCACCAGCACCCGTACGTCGCCGGGCTCGGCGTCCGGCAGGGCGCGCAGGTCCCGGTGGGCGGCGCCGCCCGGGGTGGCGGGCAGGCGGGCGGTGACCCGGCGGGTGGCCCGCAGCAGGTCCCGGCCGCTGCGGCGGCAGACGCGCAGCGCGACGACGGGGGCCTTCGCGCCGCCGGCGTCGCGGAAGCGGTCGGGGAAGTTCATGATCCCGCGGACGTCGGCGCCGCGGAAACCGTAGATCGACTGGTCGGGGTCGCCGACCGCGACCAGGTCGCGGCCCTCCCCGGCCAGCTGCTGCAGCAGGAACTCCTGCGCGGGGTCGGTGTCCTGGTACTCGTCGACGAAGACGGCGTCGTACGCCGACCGCTCGCGGGCCCGTACCTCGGGGTCGGACAGCAGGGCCCCCGCCGCGCGGATCAGCTCCGCGTAGTCGAGGACCGGTTCGAGGTCGAGGTCGAACCTGGCCTGGTAGCGGTCGGCGAACGCCCCCGCGGCCGTCCAGTCCGGACGGCCGTGGCGGCGGCCCAGCTCTCTCAGCTCGGGCCCGTCGAGGCCGCGCTCGGCGGCGCGGGCCAGGAAGTCGCGGAGCTCGGAGGCGAAACCGCGCGTCTTGAGCGCCTCGTGCATGTCGTCGGGCCAGTGCGCGGCGCCGTCCTCCAGCTCGCCGTGGAGCAGGCGGCGGATCTCCAGCAGCTGCTCGGGACCGGTCAGCAGCCGCGGCGGCAGCCCTCCGGCGAGCACGGCCTCGCGGCGCAGCAGCGCGTAGGCGTAGCTGTGGAAGGTGAGGGCGAGGGGGGTGCGGGTGGTGCGGCGCATCCGGGCGGTGATGCGCTCGCGCAGCTCCTCGGCGGCCTTGCGGCTGAAGGTGAGGACGAGCACCCGCTCGGGGTCGACGCCCCGGCGCTCGATCCTGTCGACGACGGTCTCGACGATCGTGGTGGTCTTGCCGGTGCCGGGCCCCGCGAGCACGAGGAGCGGGCCGCTCTCATGGGCCACCACCGCCCGCTGGTGCTCGTCGAGCACAGGGGCAACAGCCCTCCCCGCGCCCTCACGACGTATCAGCCGCCAGTCCTGACCACTCACAACTCGCCATTCCACCAGATCCCGGACGATGATCGTGCCGAGTCGGTGGGTACGGCATGGCGGATTCTCCACCGAACACGGCGGGCGGCGGGCGGTTTCCGGAAGATCCGCCGGCCCGAGCACCGCGCGGACCTGGGCGGAAGCCTCCACCCTCGGACAAAAAGCCGGAAAACGGGTCCGGGAGCCGTTTCAGGGAAACGGCTCCCGGAGGGTCGGTCGGATCACCCGGACCGGCGCGCGGCGATCAGGTCGGGAAGACGTGGTCGACGAGCCTCGCCGTCGCCTTGCCGTCGTCCCGGGGCGCGTAGGTGCGCTGGAAGAGGTCGTACTTCTCGGCGTGGGCGGCGACCACCTCGTCGATCGACCGCAGGGCCTTGATGACCTCCGCCCCGGTGGACAGCAGCGGGCCGGGGGCCTCGGCGGCCAGGTCGAGGTAGACGCCCCGCTTGGACGAGTAGCGCGGCAGGTCGTAGGTGAAGAAGAGCATCGGCCTGCCGGTCGCCGCGAAGTCGAACATGACCGACGAGTAGTCCGTGATCAGCACGTCCGCGATCAACAGCAGATCCGTGATATCCGGATATGTCGTGACGTCGCGCCCGAGGCCGGCACGCACGTTCGGTGCCGCCTGCATCGAGTGACCCCGGATCAGGAACTCGTGGCCGGGACCGAGCACCCGGTGCGCCTCGGCCAGGTCCAGGCGGATCGAGGCGTTCTTGCGGTCGTAGTCGCGGTAGGTCGGCGCGTAGAGGACCACCTTGGCGCCCTCGGCGATGCCGAGCCGCGCGCGCACCGCCGCGGCCAGTTCGTCGCGGTCGGGGGCGACGAGCACGTCGTTGCGCGGGTAGCCGCTCTCCAGGACCTCGCCCTGGTAGCCGAACGCCTTGCGAAGGACGCGGGTCGCCCAGGGGCTCTGGGAGACCAGCAGGTCCCAGCCGCGCACCTCGACGGCCTGCCGGTGCCAGGCCGGCGGCCTGGGGTCGCGGGACATGTGCGGCAGGTCGTTGCCCAGGCGCTTGACCGGGGTGCCGTGCCAGGTCTGCACGACGACCTGGTCCTCGCGGGAGCGGAACCACGGCGGCAGGAAGCCGTTGGTCACCACGTAGCGCGAGCGGGCCAGCGCCGCGTAGTGCTCGCGGCTGCCCGCGCGCACCACGGTCGGGCCCGCGCCCGTGCCGAAGCCGAGCTCCTGCGGGCCGGGAGGCACGAACGCGCCGTCCTTGACCACCCAGATGTGCTCGCCGGCGTCACCGCGCCGCACGCGCTCCTCGTAGACCGCGCGGACGCTGCCCTCGTACTGCCGCCCGTCGTAGGCGGCGTAGACGGTCGCGTCGTTCAGCTCGCGGGTCCGCTCGGCGGGGTAGAAGTGCCGGCGCAGGGCGTACAGGCCGCCGGCGCCCTTCTCGTCGTCGGGAAGGTGCTCGGCGACGGACAGCACCGGGATGTCGAAACGGGTGGAGATCAGGCGGTATTCGCGGCCGTCGAGGATCTTCGTGTCCTCGTCCAGCCCGTCGAGGATGGCGTGGTCGACGCGGAACGGGACGATCTGACCGGCCGCGTCGCGGACCGCCATGCTCCAGGTACCGCTGCTCAGCGGGGCCGTGTCCCCGAAGCGTGGCATCGCGGCGGGCGCGAGCCGGACCGTGAAGCGGGAGTCCTCGCGCTCCAGGGGGACGGCCTGGATCAGCCCGCTGCGGTGCTTGAGGGTCAGCGCGGCCTCGCCGGAGCCCGGGTAGGAGCCCTCCAGGGTGAGCACGCCCCGCTCGTCCCAGGTCGCCGCGTCGATGACCGGGCGGATCCGGTGGGCGGAGACGCTCACCCGGTCGCGCCGGTCGCGCAGCACGGTGATCTCACGGTCTCCGACGACCGTACGGCTCTCCCGAGCTTTCCCGATCATGACGGAGGCCGCGGGGTCGCCCTTGGGCTCGATCCAGAGCCGGCCGCCGTCGCGCTCCTGCAGCAGGGACGCCGTCGCGAGCGGCACGACGACGGTGGTGCCGCCCTCGACGGGGGTGAAGTCGGCGGCGATCCGGTGGCCGTCCAGGCGGGCCTGTCCCCTGGTCACGCCCTTGCCCGGCAGGAAGACCTCGACCTCCAGGCGCTCGCCCTCCAGCCGCACGCCGGCCAGCTCGGCCCGGGTGGGCTGCAGCACGATCTGCAGGGCGCGGTCGGAGGTCCAGACGGGACGGATCCACCAGCCCTTGCCGAGGTCCAGCCCCGCCGGGCGCTCGGTGCGGCCGGTGGAGGGGCCGCGAAGGAGACCGCCGGCGCGGGCGCCCCGGCTCCAGATCACGATCTCGGTACGCCAGGTGGTGGTGTCCTGCACGGTCGCCCGGCGGCGCAGCAGCCGCTTGCCCCCGCGCACCACGGCCCGTACGGCCGAACGCCAGCGCAGCGGCCACGGGCTCATCTCGGCGGTGAAGCCGGACCAGTCGTAGTTGCAGCCCGCCTCCTCCGCGCCGTGGGTCGCCTCGGGGTGGAAGACCCTGCGGGTGCGGAGCCGTACCGGCGGCAGCCAGCGCGGGCCGCGCAGCACCACGCTCGCCCGGTTGAAGCGGCGGCTTCGCACGGACAGCCCGGCCAGGTAGGCGTGGCCGCTGATGTGCAGCCGCCCGCCCGACCAGGAGATGTCCTCGATCTGGGTCACCGGGATGAGGTCGGCCGCCCGCAGCCGGTACAGGGACTCGGGCAGCTCGTCCTGGAGCGGCAGGTCCGCGTACCAGCGGAGGCTCTTGCGGACCCGCTTGGACGGCTCCGCGGCGGCGGTCACGAGCTTCTGCAGCGCGTCGCCGTCGGCGAGGTCGTCGATCCCCCGATGCTCGATCAGGTGGAAGGCGATCCTGCGGGCGACCGGCAGGTCGCGCTTGACCTTCGCGTCGACACCGGTCACGTACGGCTTCAGGAGCGTGACGAACTCGCGGCGCCTGGCGGCGCCCCGCTTGGCCGCGATCTCCAGCCGGGACCCCAGGGGGCCGGCCAGGGCGTCGGCGTCGAAGCGTCGGCGCTCGTCCGGTTTCAGCCCGTCCGCCAGCACAGCGGCCATGATCGAGTCGAGGGGTTCTCCCCGGTCGCAGAGATCCTGGACAGCCCGCAGACGATCAGCGACGGGGTCGCCGCTGGCTCGTGCGGGAGTGGCACCGGTGGCCATGGGGAAAGCACCGCCTTTCGGACAGAGCGCTGTCCTAGGCCATGGTAGTGCGCCGCGGCAGGGCCGGTTACGCCGTGATTTACGGGCTTGCAGGATTTACAGGCATTTGTGATCTAGCGGGTTTCCCCCGCCCTCCCGCCGCGCGACCCGGCGGGTTCCCGTCCCGTCCGGCCGCCGCACGATCCACGGCCTCCCGTCCCACCTGACCACCGCACGATCCAGCGGCCTCCCGTCCCGCCCGGCCGCCGCACGATCTACGACTTCCCGTCCCACCTGGCCGCCCGCATGTCGGCGCGGGCGCCCCTGAGCGGGGTCCGCTCCTCGCGCCAGCTCGCCAGGCACCGCTGCTCGTGGCCGGGCGGCGGGGTGCCGTCGGCGTGCACGACACGCCACCAGGGCACGCCCCCGCCCCAGGTGGACATCACCCTGCCGACCTGGCGCGGGCCCCCCTCGCCGAGATACTCGGCGACGTCGCCGTAGGACATCACCATTCCGGCCGGGATGCGCTCGACCAGGTCGAGCACCCGCTCGGCGTACGGGGTGGGATGGCCTACTGGCTCCATACGGTCGGTCCGGCGGAGAGGATCTCGTCGAGCTTGCCGAACTCGTAGGCCGCCGAGCCGTTCAGCTGCTCGACCAGGCCGCCGCGGATCGCGTAGGACTCGCCGTCCTCGCCCACCAGCCGCGCTCCCAGCAGGGCGGACACGCGCGCCAGCTGGGCCACCTGCCAGTCGGACCCGGGAGTGCCGGAAAGGCGGCCGTCCCATACCGCGATGGCATGGACCGCGCCGTTGTGGCGGGCCAGGATCTCCCCAGACTCCTGCGAGCCCCTGAACTCGAACCCCGCCTGCCCCAGCACAGTCGCGAGTTCCGCGAAGGCGAGAGGCGCAGGGCGCTCCACGCGCAACTCGTACCCCATAACGCGCGAGACTAGCGAACGTTCCCGGTTTTCCGGGGCGTGAATCCAGACATCCGGGCTACCGCATCCGAACGGTGTCCAAAACGCGTTCGAATCGCAGTCGAATTACGGTTACCTTCGCGATCTACCGCGCCGGACCGGCTCGAAGGCCGCCGCCATCGGCCCTTCCCTGCCGGAGTGCCGGTTGAGCATCGCCACGGCCCCCGCGAACGCCAGCAGGCCGCCCGCGAGGCCCACGCCGTACAGCCAGAGGCGCACGGGCTCGGGGCCCGGCCTGCTGGGCTCGGTGGGCAGGGTGCCGTCACCGAAGCGCTTGCCGTCGGGCACCGGGACCTCCGCCGCGCCGGCCACCAGCCGGCCCGCCTTGGCCAGGGCCGCCGCGGCGTCGACGACACCGAACCCGATGTGGTCGTCATAGCCGTTGGCGGGACCCGCCGTCGCCGTGGAGGTGAGAGCCTGCGACACCATTTGCGGTGATATATCCGGATACTTTGCTTTTATGAGGGCGGCGACCCCGGCGACCAGCGCGGTCGCCGAGCTGGTCCCCTCCGACGATCCGTACTTTCCGCCGGGAACGACCACCGGCACGTCGACGCCCGGCGCCGAGACCATGACCGACAGGTTGTCGCTGCTGAACGTCGCCGGCTTGCCCAGGTCGTCGACCGCGCCCACCCCGATGACCCCCGAGTATCCGGCGGGGAAGTTCCAGAAGGAGGTGGCGTTGTCCATGGAGTACTGGGATTCGCCGTCGTTGCCCACGGCGGCGACGAGCACCACCCCCCGGGACAGCGCGTAGGAGACCGCCTCCCGCTCGCTCCGGTGCGGCCCGTACGCGCCCAGCGACATGCTGACGACCTTGGCCCCGTGGTCGACGGCGTAGCGGATCGCGCGGGCCAGGGGGCTGTCGCTGCGCGAGCGCAGGTCCTCCTCGGGCAGGGCGGACCCGTCCTCGGGCCGCTCCTCGACGATCAGCGGCAGCGAGAGGATCCTGGCCTCGGGCGCGACGCCGAGAAGGCCCTCCCGCCCCTTGCCCGCCCCGGCGATGAGCGAGGCCATCGCGGTGCCGTGCCGCCCGGCGTCCGGGGTGTCCCTGTCGAACCTGATCGACCCCATGTCGGGCCCGGAGATCACCCGTCCCCGCAGCTCGGCGACCTGGTCGTCCACCCCGCTGTCGACCAGTGCCACGATGACGCCCGACCCCTTGGTGACCTTCCACGCCTCCTCGGCGTTGAGCATCTCCAGCACCCAGCGCTGGTCCTCGCGCACGTCCGCGGCGCCCTCGAGAGGCGCGGGCTCGGGTGGAGCCGACTCCGACGGCACCGGCTCGGGCGGCGCGGTCGACACGGACGGCGAGGGTGGAACGGACGACGACGACCCGGCGAGCGCCGAGATGGCCGTCGCCGGGGCGGCGACCGGGACCGGACCCGCCACGGAGAGCGCGACCAGCGCTCCCGCCGCCCAGAGGCGCCGCCTCAGCACACGTTCCCCTGGGTGCACTGGGGCACGGCGCTGGGCTCGTCGCCCAGGGCGCGGGCGATGCGCCCCGCGACCGCCTGGGCCGTGGGCCACAGCTCGCTGTGCAGGATCTCCTCGGGGGCGACCGCCTGCCGGGTGCGGCCGTCGGTGTAGCCGGCGGTGGAGAAGACGATGTAGGGGCCGACGCCCACCCAGGCGTTGCGCTGGCGTTGCGCGGCCCCGAACAGCTCGGTCGCCGTGCCGGGGAAGGCCACGGGGCGCACCCCCACCCGATCGTCCACGGCCAGCTGCGCGGAGGCGGCGATCCGCCGCTCCTCGTCGTCGAGCACGGCGATGCCCACGGTGAAGGCGAAGGAGGACGTCTGGTCGACGTAGGTGGCCCGCAGCAGGGTGCGGCAGCCGTACTCCGAGAGCACCGAGCCCACCGGCGCGTCCGTTCCCGCCGCGCAGGCCACCTCGGGGGCGAGACCGACCCTGCGGGCGTACTGCTGGACCCTGCCGAGGCCGAGGTACTGCAGCTCGACGGGGAAGACCAGGTCGGCGGTCCAGGTGTGCCAGCGCCTGGCGATGTCGTCCTGGATGTAGCGGGCCTGCTCGGCGGCGGTCAGCGGGCGCGAACTCGTCTCCCGCACCAGCCCGACCGTACCGGTCAGCACGTTGGTGGCGGCGATGGCGAGGATCGTGCCCATCAGGATCAGGAAGATCGTACGGAAGCGGATGCCCTGTTCCAGGGTCGCCAGCTCGGTCCGCTTGACCGCCGCGCGGTCGCGCCCCGCCGCCGGCCAGGCCCGCACGCGGGTCCGCCTGGCCGCGGAGCCCGGCGCGGACGCCCGCCGGATCCGGCCACCGCCGGACCCGCCGATGCCGCCCACCCGGGAGCCTGACGGCGGCCAGCCGCCGCGAGCGCGGGGGGCGGGGGTTCCCAGAGGCCGCTCCGGCTCCTGGGACCGCCCTTGCTGCGACATACTCCGATGCTACGTCGAAGGACCTCTCCGCCCTATCGGCGGCGGGTATTTTCGCGGCACTCTCCGTGGCCGGACCGGGTCTCGGAGGCTCGCCCGGCACCGCCGGGAGCTCACGGCCAGGGGGCCGCGGCCGGGCCTGGCCCGGGCTCGTCGAAGGCCTCCGACGAGCGGGTACGGCCGACGAACACGGCGAGCGCGATCAGGGAGACGACCGCGCCGAACCCGGCGGCCACGGCCACGCCGCCGTACAGGGTGATCCGGTCCCGGTCGCGGTGGACGACCCGCACCGGCTCGGCCGCCACGCCCAGCGGGCGAGCGGGGTCGTGTCCCCCCGCCCCCTCGGCGGTGAGGGTGTGCCGGGAGATCCTGGCGGCGGCGGCGAGGGCCCGGGTCGCGTTGACCACGCCGAAGCCCGTACCGGTGTCGTAGCCGCCCGTGGGCCGCCGGGTGGCCCCCTCGGTGATCGCCTGCACGACCAGCACGGGCGACATTTTTGGATATTTGGCCTTAATGAGGGCGACAACCCCCGAGACCAGGGCGGTCGCCTGGGAGGTGCCCCGGCCGACCCAGTACTCGTCCCCCGGACCGGCGCCGAGGATGTCCACCCCCGGCGCGGCCACCAGGACCGAGGGGTTCCGGTTGGAGAACGAGGCCCGGCGCAGCCCGCGGTCCGTCGCGGCGACCGAGACCACTCCCGGGAAGGCCGCCGGGTAGGAGTAGGGGGCGTGGCCGCTGGCGTCCGGCTTCCCGGCGCCCTCGTTGCCCGCCGCCGCGACGAGCACGACCCCCTTGGAGATCGCGTAGCGGATCGCCGACCGCTCCTCCCTGGTCGCCAGCTCCTTGGAGATCGACATGTTGATCACGTCGGCGCCGCGGTCCACCGCGTGCCTGATGCCCCTGGCCACCACGTTCTCGTAGCGCTCGGCGGTGTTGAACTCCCGGAAACCCGGCTCCTCGTCCTCCAGGATGACCCGTACCGACAGCACCCTCGCGCGGGGCGCGACTCCGATCACCCCGTCGGCCCCGCCCGGCCCGTGGCCGTGCCCGGCGATCAGCGACGCCATGTACGTGCCGTGCAGCCTCAGGGGGCTCACCCCCGGCGGGTTCGCCCCGGCCGTGAAGTCCTTGCCCTCGGTCACCGAACCGACCAGGTCACGGTGGTCACGGTCCACCCCGGAGTCGAGCACGGCCACGGTCACGCCCCTGCCCTCGGAGATCCGCCAGGCGGCGGGCAGGTCGAGGGTCCGCAGCACCTCCCGCTGGCTGTCCCTGACGTCGTCGGCCCGCGCGGCCGGAACCGGGACCAGGACCACCGGCACCACCACCGCCGTCAGCACCACCGGCACCGTCCGCGTCACCGCTTTCCCCAGTGCCCTCAACGCCCTCAACGCCCTCAAGGTCAACGTCGCCACCGGCACCGCCGGGTCCCCCGGCCCCCTCGGTTCCGCCCTCGCGGACGGACCGGCGGCGGGAGGGCGTCGGGGCGTGGTCAGCATCGCCACTCCGTGGAGACGCAGTCGGGGTGGGCGGGCATGGACAGATCGGCGAGGATGCGGTCGGCGATGTCCCCGGTGAACGCGAACAGGGTCGGCCGCTGCTCGCCGACCGCCCTGGCGGGCCGGCCGTCGGTCTGGCCGACCGTGGCCATCACCACGTACGGGCCCGCCTGCCGGACGAGGCCCGCCTGGCGTCCGGCGGAGACGAACCGGTCGGTCACGGTGCCGCGGAAGGCCAGCGCCCTCAGGCCGGGCGAGGGACCGCCGCCTCTGGGCAGAGCCGCTTTGGCCCTGGTGGCGTCGAACTCGTCCGCGAAGGCCGCGACGCCGACGGTCACCACGATCCCCTGGAGCGCGTCGATGTAGGTGGCCCGCAGGATGCCCAGGCAGCCCGCCCGCCGCAGCACCTTGCGCAACCTGGCGTCGACCGCGCCGTCACAGCGGGTCTCCGGCGAGATGCCCACCCGTCGGGCCTTCTCCTCACCACCCTGCTCCGCGGCGTAGGGGACGGTCTCGGGGAAGACGCGCCCGGCGGGCCAGGCCTGCCAGCGCCTGGCCACCTCGTCGAGGGCGGCCCGGTCGAGCTCCGCCTGGGTCGGCCCCCGGGTGAGTTCCGTCGCGGCGGCACTGCTCGCCACCCCGGCCACGATCGCGCAGAGCAGCGTCAGGGCGGAAGCCACGACCAGCGTCGGCCATGAACGCCGCCGCTGACGTGGGACTTCATTCACGTCCCCGACCTTAATGCGGTGTGGCGGGTGTCATCCGCCGTTCCGTCCAGATCCGTCAGTGTGGAGAGGACTTGGTGACCTCGGCGGAACCCCCGCGGAGCCCCTGAGCGGCGAGCGCCCCGCGGAGCGGGTGCTCCACGGGGCGCGGGTCGCGCGGGTTCTCGGGTTTCTCGGTAAGCGGGCAGGCTCGGTTTCTCAGTAAGCGGGCAGGCTCGGGTCGACCGTCTTGATCCAGCTGAGCACGCCGCCGCCCACGTGGACGGCGTCGGAGAAGCCGGCGCTCTTGACGACCGCGAGGACCTCGGCGGAGCGGGCACCGGACTTGCAGTGCAGGACGATCTTCTTGTCCTGCGGCAGCCTCTCCAGCGCGGAGCCGTTGAGGAACTCGCCCTTGGGGATGAGCACGGCGCCGGGGATGGACACGATCTCGTACTCGTTCGGCTCGCGGACGTCGATCACGTAGATGCTCTCGCCCTTGTCCTGCCAGGACTTGAGCTCGGCGGCGGTGATCGTGGAGCCGGAGGCGGCCTCCTGGGCCTCCTCGGAGACCGCGCCGCAGAACGCCTCGTAGTCGTCGAGCAGCTGGGTGACCGTCGGGTTCTTGCCGCAGAGCACGCACTCGGGGTCCCTGCGGACCTTGACCGAGCGGTAGTTCATCTCCAGGGCGTCGTAGATCATCAGGCGGCCGACCAGCGGCTCGCCGATGCCCGCGAGGAGCTTGATGGCCTCGTTGACCTGGATGGAGCCGATCGACGCGCACAGCACGCCGAGCACGCCGCCCTCGGCGCACGAGGGGACCATGCCGGGCGGCGGGGGCTCGGGGTAGAGGCAGCGGTAGCAGGGGCCGTGCTCGGCCCAGAAGACGCTGGCCTGGCCGTCGAAGCGGTAGATCGAGCCCCAGACGTACGGCTTGCCGAGCAGGACGGCCGCGTCGTTGACCATGTAGCGGGTGGCGAAGTTGTCGGTGCCGTCCACGATCAGGTCGTAGGCGGCGAAGATCTCCATCACGTTGTCGGTGGTGAGAGCCTCGTTGTGGACGACCACTTTGACCAGCGGGTTGATCTCCCTGACGCTGTCGGCGGCGCTCTCGGCCTTGGGGCGTCCGACGTCGGACTGGCCGTGGATGACCTGCCGCTGGAGATTGGACTCGTCGACCACGTCGAAGTCGATGACGCCAAGCGTGCCCACTCCCGCGGCCGCGAGATAGAGCAGCGCGGGGGAACCCAGGCCTCCGGCGCCCACACAGAGCACCTTGGCGTTCTTCAGGCGCTTCTGCCCGGCCATGCCGACGTCAGGGATGATCAGGTGGCGCGAGTAACGACGCACCTCGTCGACGGTCAGTTCGGCTGCCGGCTCTACCAGCGGTGGCAACGACACAGTTCTGCTCCCGTTTCAGGGGTCCTTGATGCGGCTGGCGCAGCACGCCTTCCTCACAACCTAACCCGATGCCCCTGTCATTCCCCAACCGGCGCGAGGACCGTCTCGGCGATCAGGAGCCGGGCCGCGCGGGCCACCCGCTCGGGGAACTCCATCTGGGCCACGTGCCCGGCGTCGGGCAGCAGCATCAGCCGCACGTTCGGGAACGTCCGGACGGCGCGGGCGGCCATCCGGGGGTTGACGAGGCGGTCGTGGCGGCCGTGGATGACCAGCGTGGGCGCGGTCACCATGGCCGCCTGCCGCCACAGGTTCGTCTCGCCGCGCCTGAAGTACTCGGCGACGATGCCGCGGGCCGAGTTGATCATCGCCTCCACCGCGTACGGCAGGCCGTCCCTGCGGCGCAGTTCGTCGGCCGCCTCCTTGAGCCGGTCCGGGTGGATCCGCTCGATGTCGGCGTAACACAGGGCGAGCGTGACGCCGAGCCTGCGCTCGGCGGGCACGAGGGTGAGCCGGCTCGCCGCCCACTCGCCGATGTGGGGCACGGTGGACAGCGCCACCCGTGCCGGGCCGGACCGGGGCAGGAGGTCGGGCAGGGCCGGCGAGATCAGGGTCAGCGAGCGGACCAGGTCGGGGCGGGTGGCGGCGACCCGCACCGAGACGGCGCCGCCCAGGGAGTTGCCGAACAGGTGGACGGGGGTGCCGGAGACCCGTTCGATCAGGGCGGTGACGGTCCGGGCGTGGGCGTCGACGGAGTAGTCGCCGCCGGGCGGCTCCGGCGAGTATCCGGCGCCGGGCAGGTCGAGGGCGTGCCCGGTCACCACTCCGGACAGCTCGTCCATCAGGTCGGTCCAGTTGGTCGCGGAACCCGCGAGACCGTGCACGTAGACGGCGGTCTCGGCGGGCCCTCGCGGCGTCGACCGCACGTGGACCCGCTGGTCGCCGAGGTCGATCATCTCGCCCTGCCAGATGGGGATTGGGCTGTTCACCGCGCCTCCTCCTGTCGTTCCACTGCCTTCCACGATAGTTCGGCTCGCACCATGCCAGGCAACAGCCTCCGGGTATCACAAAAGACACATAAGCCCATTTTCCCCAGATGTCTTTTATTGCACGATTTATCAGCATTAGACCGGTGGTGTTTCCGCCCCGCCCCCCGCTCGTCGAGCGCGGCACCGGCAGCCGAACCCCGCTCACCCTCGATGAACAAAAACGACATTAGGGACATTTCACTTCAAAACAACTAATAAGAGTTCAACACGTGCCATAAATAGATAAGAGGATAGCAAAACCCCTCGATTCCCGTTTCTCACCAGACATGGGCGGAAATCATGACAAGCAGGGATGGCTCATCACCGGCCATCTCTGGCAATTCCGCCTTATGCGGAAAATGTCGAAAATCGGGGTAACCGATCATTTCAAGGGGGAAACGCATGCCCAAGTTCAAGAGTGTCATCGCAGGGCTCGCGATCAGCACGGCGCTGACCGGTGGAGCCGTCGCCATGGGCGCAGCGACCACCGTCACGAGCGCCAGCGCGATGACCACCGCGATCACCACAGCCGCCTACCCGACCTGGGGCGGCGGCTGCGGCTGGCGTCGCGGCTGCGGCCGTTGCTGCGGTGGCCACCGCCACCACCGTCGTAGCCACCACCGCTTCAAGCTGATCATCAACAACCACAACAACAACGACAACTACCTGCGCAATGACAACCGCAGCGACCGTCTCCGGCCCCTGACCTTCGGCGGCGACGAAGACTAGTCGCCAGGCCCGGAGTCGCGCGTCCCCGCGGAGGCGCGGCACCGTCAGAGGACAGGACCACTCACGGCTCGATCCGCGATTTCCGGCGGCTTCGAAACCGTGACGGAGGGACAGGACTCCCGCATTCGCCGCGGCGCCGCCTCTCACCCAGAGAAGCCGGCCAAACAGCGACAGCGGAAACTTGAGGAGAGATCCCCAGGACCCTGACCCTCGACACAGTGCGAGTTCTCGTTTCACGAAGTCACAAGCGAGGCCCCGCGGTTTCCGGACCGCGGGGCCTTCGCGCGTCCTCCGGCTTCCCGAGGACCGCCTTTCCCGCCACCGCCTGACACTCCGCCCCCCGCCCCGCCCGGTCCCCACCGCCTCAGCGCCGGCACGTGAGGGTCACACCTGCTCACCGGCGGACGGCGTCCCACCCCCTGCTCCCGTTTTCAAAGAACAAATCCGACATTAAATACATTTCATTTCAAAACGACCAATAGGCATCCAACATCGACGATAAATAGCTAAGAGGAGTGCAAAAGCCTTCGATGTCCGTTTGTCGGCAGACATGTGAGGAAACTATGACAACCAGGGATGGCTCATCACCGGCCATCTCTGATGTTTTCCGGTTTATATGGAAAATGTCGAAAACAGGGGTAATTAGTCCTTCCAAGGGGGAAACGCAATGCCCAAGTTCAAGAGTGTCCTCGCAGGGCTCGCGATCAGCACGGCACTGGCCGGCGGGATCGTCACCATGGGCGCGGCGACCACTGTCATGAGCGCCAACGCGATGACCACCACGGTCACCGCCGCAGCCTTCCCGACCTGCGGTGGCTACGGCGGGCGTCGCTGCTGCTGCGGCGGCGGCGGCCACTGCCACCGTCACCACAGCCGCAAGCGCTTCAGGCTGATCATCAACAACCACAACAACAACGACAACGAGCTGTTCAACGACAACCGCAGCGACCGCATCGTGCCGCTCCTCGGCGCGGGCGTCAGCTAGTCGTCGGCCCGAGGCCGCACACCCCGACCGGGGCGTGGCCACGGGACGAGCTCACTCACGGCCGGATCCGCGATCGTCCGCGGCTTCGAGACCGTGACGGAGGGACAGGATCCCCGTATCCGCCACGGCCGGGCTTCCCACCCGGAGACATCGGTCGAACGGCGACAGCGGGAGCCTGAGGAGATATCCCCAGGAGCCTGACCCTCACCTACAGTGCGAGTTCTTCATTTCACGAAGTCACAAGCGAGGCCCCGCGGTTTCCGGACCGCGGGGCTTTCGTACGTTATGCCCTATTTCTGGCACACCTCATTTCCGGCGCACCCCGCCCTCCGTTCCCCACCACCTCGGAACTCCCGTCTCCACCACCTGGAAGCCGAAGTACGCCGGCGGATCCCCCGCGGCGGAGGCCGGCCCCCTTCCCGCCCCCTTCCCGCCCCTTCCTGGACGCCCCGGACCGCCTCCCGGAGCCGAGGCCCCGCGGCGACACCGAGCGGCACACGAGAGGACCGAGAGGACCGAGAGGACATGGCGCGAGCGGCACCGGCTCGCCTTCCGCCGGTACCCGGCCCCCTACTTCTCCGCCCCGAAGAACAAATCCGACATTAAATACATTTCACTTTAAAGCGATCAATAAGTATCCAACGTCGACGATAAATAGCTAAGAGTAGGGTAAAAGCCTTCGATCTCTGTTTGTCGGCAGACATGCGAGGAAACTATGACAACCAGGGATGGCTCATCATCGGCCATCTCTAACCATCTCTGGCAATTTCCGACTCATACGGAAAATGTCAAAAATTGGTAAATCAATCCTTTCAAGGGGGAAACGCAATGCCCGAGTTCAAGAGTGTGCTCGCAGGGCTCGCGATCAGCACGGCGCTGGCCGGCGGGGTCGTCGCCATGGGCGCGGCGACCACCGTCACGAGCGCCAACGCGATGACCACCGCGGTCACCGCCGGCACCTTCACCACCTGGGGCGGCGGCGGCTGCTGCGGCCGCCGCCACCACTACCGTCGTACTCACCACCGCTTCAGGCTGACTCTCGACCAGGACAACTGCAACCGCAACCGCCTGGAGAACAAGACCCGTTCCGACCGCCTCGTGCCTCTGACGGAGACCGACAGCAGGCCTCCCGGCCCTCCCGGACCGCCCCTGGGCCCGCCGCCGGTCGCGTCCTGATCCACGCTTGACACGGGATCGGAACACGACACCGGAAACGGCTGGAACCGCTTTTCCGAGCGGCTCCGGAACCGTGACGGCAGAGTAGAGGTCCCGTATCCACCAGGGTCGCGTTCCTCCACGGAGAAACGCCGATCAGAACGGTGAGCACGGAAGGCCGGGGACAGATTTCCCGGATTCCGGCTCTCGACACAGTGCGAGTTTTCATTTCTCACGAATTGCAGGCGGGGGCTCCGCGGTTTTCCGACCGCGGGCCCCCGCCCTGTCATATCCGAGACACTGTCATATCCGAGACATCCGACGCCCGGCGCAGAAGCCCCCGCCGGCATTCCCCCGCCCTCCCCCTCGGGCCGCCTGCCCACTCTGGAGCAGCTCGCCCCCTTCCGCCTCAGGCGGCGCGCACACCTCATGGCCTCCCGACACGGTCCTCCCGGCCGGACATCTCACCGGCGTCGCACTCATGTTCGAAACACCTCCGCGCGGATGCGAGACGCCGTCGACGTGGCAGGTGCCGCCATGGGCAATCCGATGCCGCGTCTTTCTCGGCGCGCGGCATCCGAGGTCGTACGCTGGGCGATGTCCGACGTTTGCAGGAACCGGGTGAGGAGAGAGAACGTGCCGAAGCCCGGATGACGACAGGGGATGTCAGACATATGAACGCGCGCGGCGACACATCGCACGGGAAAACGGTCGACGACCTTCCCGAGGAGCTCTCCGTCGAGACGCCCGAGGCCGACGCCGCCGAGCAGCACCGGCCGGTGCGCGAGAACGGCTCCGAGGCGCCCGTCGACCTCCCGGCCGAGGTGGACCCCGCCGACGCCGCCGAGCAGAGCCGCACGGTGCGCGAGGAGGAGCCGGAGTGGCCCGACTCCATCCCCCTGGAGGCCGATCCCGCGGACGCCTTCGAGCAGCGGCGCACCGTCGAGCTCGACGAGGACGATTATCGCTGACCCGGGTTACCCACGCGTAGGATGGCCACAGACGCCAGGAGCTTGACACGAGGAGACCACGTGACCGCCACCCCGGACGCCAAGCCCCGGGGCACCCGGCTGCCCCGGACGGCCCGCCGCCGCCAGTTGCTCAGCGCGGCGCAGGAGGTGTTCGTGGAGAACGGCTACCACGCGGCCGCGATGGACGAGATCGCCGAGCGGGCGGGGGTCAGCAAGCCGGTCCTCTACCAGCACTTCCCCGGCAAGCAGGAGCTCTACCTGGCCCTGCTCGACCTGCACGTGGACGACATGATCACCCGCTGTCGCGACGCCCTCGCCTCCACCACGGACAACAAGCAGCGCGTCCAGGCCGCGATCGGCGCCTTCTTCGACTTCGTCTCCAGCCAGGGTGAGGCGTTCCGGCTGGTGTTCGAGTCGGATCTCCGTAACGTCGCCCCGGTCCGCCAGCGCATGGAGCGCAACCTCCGCGAGAGCGCCGAGATGATCAGCCAGGTCATCCAGGAGGACACCGGCTGCTCCAGCGACGAGGCGCGCCTGCTCGGCGTCGGGCTCGTCGGCATGGCCGAGGTCAGCGCCCGTTACTGGATCAGCAGCAACGGCTCCATCCCCAAGGACGCGGCCACCCAGCTCATCGCCCGCCTGTCGTGGCGCGGCATCTCCGGCTTCCCCCGCACCGTCGCCGACCACTGAGGGACCCCGGGCGTCACCCGCGCTCCCGCGCCGGCCCGGGCCGGTTTTCCCGCGCCCTCGCCGGGCGTCTCGGCGATCCTCCGGCGTCCCCGGCCCCCGACCGGCCGTTCGCTTGACGCGATCATCTGTTCGCTTGGCGCGATCAACCGGCGCGTCGGCCCCCCTGTGGGGCGACCATGGGACGAGCAACCCTCATCGAAAGGGAGCACGATGGAAATCAAGATCGGCGTACGTTCCGTACACCGTGAACTCGTAGTGGAGACCGACCTCACCGCCGAGCAGCTCGAGAGCGAGATCAGCGCCGCCCTCTCGTCCGGCAGCGGTGTCTTCACCATCACCGACGTCAACGGCCGGAAGATCATCGTCCCGGTCGCCTCACTCGGCTTCATCGAGATCGGCGAGGAGGAGGCGCGCCCCGTCGGCTTCGGCGGCACGCTCTGACGGATTCCGGGCTCGCGCCAGGCCGTCCTTCGCGGCATGGCGCGGTCCGCGGATCCGGCGCGAGCGTGGCCCTCAGCCGCCCGAGCACTCGTCCCGCTCGCCGAGCCCGCAGCAGCGCGGGCGCCTGACACGGCGGAGATGCTCCCGCCCCCGGCTGATGGCCGGACAGCCCCCGCCTCCCCTGCGCAGCACGGGACGCGAAGTCCAGCGGTTCGGCCCACATCTCGTCAAGGAACTGCCATAGCGGCGCGAGGCCCTCATGTCCCGCACGCTACCGGATTCGTCCGCAGTGCTCCGGCGTTCAGGCCAAAGGTGAAGCGGACTCTCCCACGTGACGGGGCGGAAAGCACCGGTTCGTCACCACGGCGGACCCGCCCCGGGGCGTCGCCCGCGTCCGGCACCCGGGGCGTCGCCCGCGTCCGGTCCCGCCGGGCGGGAGCGGCGGTCACGACGGCCGGAAGGCCGGTGGAGGCCCGGCCGCCGCGCTACGGGCCCGGGGTCAGCCCCAGGGCGGCCATCCGCTGGCCGTGCTTCTCGGTCAGCCGGGCGAACATCCGGCTGATGTCCTCCCCGGCCGCCTCCACCAGCAGGGCCGCGAGCTCGGGCCTGGCGGCGGCGACGTGCTGTCCCTGGCTCAACGCCTCCCCCACCATGCGCCTGGCCCACAGCGCCAGCCTCCCGGCCTGTCTGGGATCCTCCTGGAGCGCCGCGCGGACCCTCTCGACGGCGAACTGCGACCGCCCCTCGTCCGCGAGGACCTCGTCGACGAGGCTCCGCGTCTCGTCGTCCACGCCGATGGCCGCCTCGCGGTAGAAGTCGAGCGCGATCCCCGTGCCGACGTACGCCTTGACCAGAGCCTCCAGCCAGTCTCCGGGGAAGGTCAGGGCGTGCCAGTCGTCCAGCGGCCCGGTGAACGGCGCCATCGCCTCCTCGGGATCCACCCCGAGGGAGGCGAGCCGGTCGCGGAGCAACTCGAAGTGCGCGTACTCGGCCGCCGCGAGGCCGCCGAGGGCCGCCCGGTCGGTCAGCGAGGGGGCGTACCTGGTGGCGTCCTCGGCGAGTCTGAGGAAGGCGGTCAGCTCGGCGTAGGCGAGGACACCGAGCAGGTCGGAGACGCCGGGAGGGGAATCGCTCATGGACGCAGCCTACGAGCTGAGCGACCTCGCGATTCACCAGGAACAAGAAGAAATCGGTTCTCCGTTGTGGTATCGAGTACACTGCTCTGTGAAAGTGCGACCGCACCGTGTTAATCCGGGATATCCACTCCCGGACGCCCCCAAAAGTCGGCGTGACGCCGCAGCGGTCGCTGATGACATGAGAGGGCTGGACCTTCCGCGAGGACCCGGCACGGGGAACACGTTTTCTGCCCGTGGTCCCGGCAGGCCTGCCTTCAACGGAGATTTAGGCAGGCCAAGCTGACGACGTTCCGAGACCTCGGAGTCACCCCAGAGATCGCCGATGCCCTTGAGACCGAGGGCATCATCGCGCCGTTCCCGATCCAGGAAATGGCACTCCCCCTGGCCCTCAACGGCCAGGACATCATCGGCCAGGCGCGCACCGGCACCGGCAAGACCTACGCCTTCGGCGTGGCGATGCTGCAACGTGTCGGCAAGCCGAGGAAGAACCGCAAGAAGCCCCGCGGGCTGGTCGTCGTACCGACCCGCGAGCTCGCCGTCCAGGTCACCGAGGACCTCGTGACGGCGGCCGGCAAGCTCGGCTCGCGGATCCTCACCGTGTACGGCGGGCGCGCCTACGAACCCCAGATCGAGGCGCTCAAGCAGGGCGTCGACGTCATCGTCGGCACCCCGGGCCGCCTGCTCGACCTGGTCAAGCAGAAGCACCTCGACCTCAGCCAGATCGGGACGCTCGTCCTCGACGAGGCCGACCGGATGCTCGACCTGGGCTTCCTGCCCGACATCGAGCGCATCATCAAGCTCATCCCCGCGGAGCGGCAGACGATGCTGTTCTCCGCGACCCTGCCGGGCGAGATCGTCGCCCTGTCCAGGCGTTACCTCACCCGCCCCACCCACGTGCGGGCCGAGAACAACGACATCGAGGCCGAGGCGACCCCGCAGACGACGCAGTTCGTCTGGCGCACGCACCGGATGGACAAGATCGAGATCGTCGGCCGGCTGCTGCAGTGCGAGGGCCGCGGGCTCACGATGATCTTCTGTGAGACCAAGCGCGCCTGCGACATGGTCGTCGAGCAGCTCAAGGAGCGCGGCTTCGCCGCCGCGGCCGTGCACGGAGACCTCGGTCAGGGCCAGCGCGAGCAGGCCCTGCGGGCCTTCCGCAACGGCAAGATCGACGTGCTGGTCGCGACCGACGTCGCGGCGCGCGGCATCGACGTCGACGACGTCACCCACGTCGTCAACTACGACTGCCCGCAGGACGAGAAGGCGTACGTCCACCGGATCGGCCGCACCGGCCGGGCCGGCAAGACGGGCGTCGCGGTGACCTTCGTCGAGTGGGAGGACCTCACTCGCTGGAAGGTCATCAACAACGCGCTCTCGCTCCCCTTCCCCGAGCCGGTCGAGACCTACTCGACCTCCCCGCACGTCTTCAGCGACCTGGGCATCCCCGAGGGCACCAAGGGCGTGCTGCCGCGCGCCAACCGCTCCCGGGCGGGCCTGGCCGCCGAGGAGGTCGAGGATCTCGGTGAGACCGGCCGGATCCGCTCCCGCGCTCCCCGTAAGGGGCGCGAGGACGACTCCCGCAGGGGACGCGAGGACGATCGCGAGGAGCGCCGCGAGCGCCCCGCGCGCACGTCCCGCGAGCGCCGTCGCACCCGCGGAGGCCGTACCGGCGAGGAGATCCCCGCGCCGGTCGTGGCCGAGGAGGTTCAGCCCCCTGTCGTCGAGATCGCCGAGGTGGAGACGAACGTGGCACCCCGCAGGGACGTCCGTGACGAGCAGCCCGCCGAGACCGCGCCCCGCAGGGGCCGGGCTCGCAAGGCCGGGCTGAACCCCGAGGTGAGCCTGGTCGGCACGACGGCAGAGGCCCCGGCGGACCCGGTGGCCCCGCTGGCCCCGGTTCACGCCGAGCCCGCGGCGGAGGAGCCGGTTCGCCGGCAGCGCCGTGGCAGGCGCGAGCAGCCGGCGGACATCCCGGCGACCCCGGCGATCGCGGAGGCCCCTCCGGCTCCGTCGTGGGCCGAGGAGCGGGTGGCGGAGTTCACGGATCGCGGAGAGGACGACGACACCATGGCAGAGCGCTGGGACGACGAACCCGTGGTGGAGGCCTCCAAGCCCCGGCCGCAGCCCGAGAAGATCATTCCCCCGAGCCCGTTCGCGGTGATCTTCAAGTCGCCGGACCTGGCGTCGGACGACGACGAGATCGCCCCCTCGGCGGCCTCGGAACGCGTGCAGAGCCGTCGCCGCCCGCCGGTGCGCGGCGGCCAGCAGCAGCGGGGAACGCGTCGCCCCAACTAGCAAGTGTCACCATGAGAAGGGGCGCGACCATGTCGGTGGCGCCCCTTTTCACGCTCCCGGCCCCTTCCGGACGCACGGAGCGATGTCACCAAGAGAGGTATCGTGGGGCCACGTGAGTACGCCGCGTTTTCTGACCCTGCCTCCTGGCGTCCGCTCTCGCCAGATCGAGACGGCGGTGGGCGCCTTCGCCGTACTGGAGGCCCTGCCCGTCAGCGGCATCCCCGAGCGGTGGCCCGCCCTGCTGGTTCCCGGCCTGACCGGCAGCAAGGAAGACTTCATCGCGGTCCTGCAGACGCTCGCGCAGTCGGGCCGTCAGGTCGTCGCGATCGACATGCGCGGCCAGTTCGAGACGAGCGGCCCTGACGACAGGAGCGCCTACACCTGCGCCGCGCTCGGCAACGACGTCGACGTCCTGGCCCAGGTGATCGGCCACGGCGGCCCGATCCACCTGGTCGGCCACTCGTTCGGCGGCCTGGTCACCCGGGAGGCGGTCATCGACGGCCGCACCCGGTTCGTGTCCTACACGCTCATGAGCTCCGGGCCCGGCGCGATCGTCGGGCCTCGCGAGCGCGCGGGCCGCTTCATGATCTCGGAGTTGCCCGGCGTCGGCCTGGAGCACCTGTGGCACACCCGGATGGAGCCCGAGGCCCTGGCCTCGGGGGTGTCCGACGAGATCATCGCCTTCCTGCGCAAGCGGCTGTTCGCCAACTCGCCCGTCGGCATGCTCACGATGACCGAGGAGGTGCTCTCCGCGCAGGACCGGTGCGACGAGCTCACCCAGGTCGGGGTCGACACCCTGGTCCTGTACGGCGAGCACGACGACGGCTGGCCGCCGCGCATGCAGTCGGAGATGGCCCGCCGCCTGGACGCCGACTGCGTGGTCGTCCCCGGCGCGGCCCACTCCCCGGCGGTGGAGGCCCCGGAGACCACGGCCGCCGCCCTCATCCGCTTCTGGAACGCCGCCGAGAGCCGTCTGAGGAGCTGACCGGCCGGGGCGGTCCCGTTGGACGGGTCGCCGGCCGCCGTGTAACCATGTGCCGACCATGGCGAGCATCGAGGACATCGTCGTCCAGCCCCCGCACACCGTGACGTGGCTGGTGCACATCGACCGCTCCATGTGGATCGGCGGGGTCGGCGGTCTCATGCTCCAGGCCCTGCACCCGCTCGCGATGCGCGGGGTCTGGCAGAACTCCGACTTCCGGCGGGATCCGTTCGGGAGGCTCCGCCGTACGGCCGACTTCGTGGGCAGGGTCACCTTCGGCAGTCCCGCGGAGGCCGACGAGATCGGCCGCCGCGTCCGGGGGATCCACCGGCGGCTGCGCTTCGACGACCCCGGCACCGGCCGGGTCCGCCGGGTGGACGACCCGGAGCTGCTGCTGTGGGTGCACTGCGCGGAGGTCTCCTCCTACCTGTCCGTGGCACGGCGGGCGGGCCTGGGGCTCGACGACCGCCAGGCCGACCGCTACCTGGCCGAGCAGCGCCGCAGCGCCACCTACGTCGGCCTGCACGCCGAGGACGTGCCCGGCTCCGTGGCGGAGCTGGACGACTACTTCGCCGCGACGCGCCCGCTGCTGAGGGTCACCCCCGAGGCCGTGTCCACGGTCCGCTTCCTGATGTGGCCGCGCCTGCCCGCCGGGCTGCGCGCCCTCACCCCCGGCAAACCCGCCTACTTCCCCTTCGGGGCGCTCTGCTACTACGCGCTGCCCGGCTGGGCCAGGCGGATGTACGGCGTGCTGCCCGAGGTGCCGCCGGGTGCGGTGACCGCGGCGCTGAGGGCGTTCCGGCTGGCCGTGGGCGCGCTTCCCGAACGTGTCCACGACCGGGCGTTCATGCCGGCCACCCGCGAGATGCTCGCCGCCTCGCGCGAGCGGCTCGGCGCGGCGGGCTACGACATGGCCGGAGGGCTCAGGGGACTGACCGACCCGCGCCGCTGGCCGTCCCGGCCCTCCTGACGGCACCGGCGACACGCTCTCGCGAATGCGACCCCGCGGCCCCGGGGGCCGGGCCCCGGGCCCGGCACCGGGCGCCGTGCGGTTCGGCGGCCGGTCCGCCGAGCCGGGCGCGAGCCTCGAGCACGGCCGGGCGGGTCTCGCGGCTCAGTCGGCGAGAGCGGCCCAGGGCTCGCGGTCGTCGCCCGCGGCCTGGCCCTCGGGGCAGTGGCGGCGGAAGTCGCACCACGAGCACAGCGGGCCCGTACGGGGCGGGAAGACCGCGTCGATCTCGGAGGGCACCGCGGGCGGGGTGCGGTCGCCCTCGCCGCGCGCCCGGGGCGGGGCGGTCCCCTTGGGCCGGGTGGTGGCCGACCACTCCCTGTAGCGCTCGTCGGCCTCGGAGGCCTCGACGGCGATCTCCTCGGCGTGGCCCAGGTGGCGGGCCAGCGACTCGTCGGTGTGCTCCCACTCCACGATCGAGGCGGTCGGCAGGTGGTGCAGCTCGACCCGGTGGCAGGGGCGGCGCATCATCCGGGAGGAGGCGATGGCGTAGACCGCCAGCGCGAGCGAGGAGCGGGCGTCGTCGGTGCTCAGCGGGCGGCGGCCGGTCTTGTAGTCGACCACGACCAGCTCCTCGCCTCGCCGGTCGAGCCGGTCCACGCGGCCGGAGAGCGCCACGACGGAGGTGCGCGTGGCGACCGTGCGCTCGACGCCGACCGGCTCGGCGGACGGGTCGAGGCTCGCCACGTATCCGGAGACCATCTCCCCGGCCCGGTCGCGCCAGGTCCGCGACTGCTCGGCGTCGCGGAACCCCTCGTTGATCCATCCCCTGGTGAGCAGGCTCGCCGCGACCTCGGGCGTGCGCCGCTCGTACGGCTCGCGCCACCAGGCGGCCAGGGCGTTGTGCACGCTGGCGCCCACGCTGTTGTGGGCCCACGGCGGGCCCTTCTGCGGCGTGGGCCGGTCCATGTAGGTGAACCGGTAGCGGCGGGGGCAGTCGAGCCAGTTGTTCAGCCGCGACGGCGTGCAGGCGTAGAGCCGCCGCGGCATGCCCTCCAGGGGAAGCTGGTCCATCTAGAGCAGGTCGTTCCGGGGATTCAGCCGGATTCCCGCCGCGCGCGTGCCGTCGGTCAGCGGACCCTCCTCCTCCGGCGCCTCGGGGCCGCGGGTCAGCGAGCCGGAGAGCCAGGCGTCGAACTGGGGCTCCAGATCGCCGATGGTGGTCTCCTCGCCGTGCGCGGGCAGCACCCGGGTGCGGTGCGGCAGGGTGAACAGGCGCCCGCCGATGGCGGTCAGCTGGTCGGCCAGGGCGGGATACTCACCGCCGATCCTGCCGGGGCCGTCGGCCTGGAGGGTCTTGCCGGTGAAGACCACGTCAAGGGCCTCGCAGTACAGCGAGACGCCGCCGTGGGAGATGCCCGGGGTGGACATGACCTCAAGCTGGACGCCGCCGACCTCGAACAGGCCCTCGTCCTCCATGTCGATGTCCGGCCAGGTGTCGGGCCAGGTCAGCCGCCACAGCGGCCGGTCCTTCGGGTGGAGTGCGACCACCGCCTCGTCTCTGGCCGCGACCTCGATGGCCGCGCCCACGTGGTCGGGCAGGCCATGGGTGCAGATGATCGCCAGCACCTCCCGCTCGCCGACCTTCTCCAGGATCTTCTCCGCGTCGCGCGCGGCGTCGATGACGATGACATCCTCGTCGTCACCCAGGATCCACGTGTTGTTCTCGACCTTGTGCTCGACGCCGTCGACATCGACGACGCCCTCGGTCACCACTCGCTCGATACGCGCTGTCACGCTTCCGAACTTTACTGCCTCACCCCGCCTTCCGGTTCGGACGCGAGGGTCAAGGCTCCGGAGAGGGAACGGGCGGGGAGGGCGAGGGCGGCCCGGGCGGGGAGGCGGGCGCGCGGGCGGTTTCAGGGTGCCGGGGCGTCCAGACGCGGGGAGAACGCCCCGAAGGGCAGGTCGAGGGTCTGGTCCTGGTCGCGCAGGTCGCGCAGGGACAGCTCGGCCAGGGTGATCAGGTAACCGGCCTCGGCCGGCCACACCACCGCCCAGAACCAGTTTCCCAGCGCCTCACCCGCGTAGACGGCCCGGTCGGGGGCCGCGGTGACGCACCACAGGGCGGCCGGATGGCCCCTGACGGCGATCTTGGCGTGCGGCGGGCCCTTGTCGAACCCGGTCCCCGGATCGGTGCCCTCCAGCCCCGCGAACGCCGCGCCGAGCCCCACTCCGGGCTCCTCGGCGATGATCAGCATGTCGGCGGGACCGTGGATCAGCGAGGGACCGGAGAGCGCGACCACGGTGGCCCGCACGTCGCTGCGCTCGTCGCCCACCTCGCCGAACCCCGTGACCAGCCACCCCGTGGGCAGCGGCCAGGGGACCCAGACGGGCACGCGGGAAGCTCGGGTGACGGCCTCCACCGCGGCGGAGGACGGAGGTCTGGGTGGCTGGAACGGCAGGACATCGCCGTGGGGACCGCATCTCCAGGAGCTTGACCAAGCACTCGGCGGACGAAGCGGGCCGAAACACCGTGGGCACGTAGGGGCGGCTTTCACGACTACCCACGCTGCTTCTTCGGCGGGCCATCCGTCAAGAGGCTTGGTCGTTATCACAACGTAATCTTTTCCACGTGCGCGTAAATTGTGTCGGAGCGATCATCCTTGACGGCTCGGGGCGGATGCTCCTGGTCCGCCGTGGCCGGCCGCCCGGTGAGGGCCTGTGGTCCGTCCCCGGCGGGCGGGTCGAACCCGGGGAGTCCGATCCCGAGGCGGTCGTCAGGGAGGTCCTCGAGGAGACCGGCCTGACGGTCGTCCCCGGGCTCCTGGCCGGGACCGTCGACCGCCCCGGCCCCGGCGGCGCCGTCTACGAGATCCGCGACTACCTCGCCGTCGTCTCCGGTGGCACGCTCGCCGCCGGGGACGACGCCGCGGACGCCCGCTGGTTCGCCCCCGGGGAGCTCGCGCGCCTCCCCCTCGCCCCGGGCCTGCTGGACGCGCTGGTCGAGTGGGCGGTCATCGCGCCCGGGTGAGCTCGCGGGGTCCGGTCACGGGACCGCCGCGAGCCCGGGGCGCCGTGCTCCCCGGCGCTCCCCGGTGCTTGCCGGCGCTTGCCGGCGTTTCCCGGCGCCTGCCCGTCATCGCGACGAGGTGAGCGTGGAGCGCCACAGGGTGAGGTGGTCCGCGCTGTAGGTGGTGGAGCGGCCCAGGGCCACCACCTGGCCGCCGGAGACCGCCACCGCGCCGAGCCACTGGGCGCCGTCGCCGTCCAGGCTGCCCTGGCTCGGGGTGTGGCGCTGCCACTTCAGCCCGTCCTCGGAGGTCCAGGCCGCGCTGTCTCCGGCTCCCGGCGCCCCGTGCCAGCCGACGGCCACCACGCCCTCCGGCGTCGCGGCGAGGTCCTGGACGGCGGACGCCCGGTCCGCGGGGAACCAGGAGAACTCCCAGCTCGCCCCGTTGTCGTCCGACACCGCGCCGAAGGCCTTCACGCCGTCCTCGGTCCTGGCCGTGCCCGCCGCGACGACGTACCCGCCGTACAGGACCACGTGCCGCAGGCCCGCGGACGTCGCCCCCGGGGGCAGGACCGGTTTGCGCGCGGTCCAGTTGACCCCGTCGGCCGACACCCAGACCACCCCGGTCTCGCGCTCGGCCGTGCCGGTGCCGCCGACCGCCACGTACCCGGACGAGGTCGCCGAGACGTCGTGCAGCCGCACCCCCGTACCGCCCGCGGGAAGCTTGGCCGCCCTGGAGTAGCGCTTGAGGTCGGTGGAGAACCACAGGACGGGCACGGTGGCGGCGGGCCCGCGGTCCTCGCCCGCGATGACGTAGCCGGACGGCCCCGCCGCCACCGCGTGCGGGGCGAGGAAGTCGTGGTCGCCCGCCGGGGCGAGGGGACCCAGCACCGGCACCCTGCGCCAGCTCTGCCCGTCGGAGGAGGTGAGCAGCAACGGCTCGGTGGAGGAGGCGTCGGTCATCGTGCTGCCCGCCGCCAGCCAGCCCCGCCTGCCGTGCGCGACGTCGGCGAGCGCCTGCCGCCTGGGGCCGCCGAGGAGCTGCGCCGGGCCGCCCGCCTTCCAGTTCTCGCCGCTCGCGCTGCTCCAGATCCCGGCGTCGCCGGAGACCGCGCCGACCGCGACGAACCTGCCGTCGCCCGCGGCCACCCTGGCCGTCTCGCGGGCGGCTCTGGCGAGGCCCTGGATCCCGCTCAGGGGCACCGGTCTCGGCTCGCCGCCCTTGGGCGCGGTGATGAGGACCACCCGGTTGTCCACGTCGGCGGCGCGCTCGTCGCCGCCGACGACGAGCGTGCCGGTGTCGGACAGCGCGAGCGCCCGCAGCGAGCCCGGCACCTCGCCGAGGTCGGTGGTCCTGCTCCAGTCGCGGCCGTCCTCGCTGGTGTGGACGGTGTAGCGCTCGAAGCCCGACTCGACGACCGCGGCCACCCCCGCCGAGGAGGAGGCGAGGCGCTTGACGCCCGTGCCCTCGGGCCCCAGGCCGGTGATGGTGCCGCAGGCCTTCCAGTCGGCGCCCTCGGGCGAGCAGTAGACGCGGACCTCGCCCTTGTCGCTGCGCTGCTGGGTCGGTACGAGCACGAACCCCCCGGCGGCCACGGCCAGCGCGCCCGGCTCCGGGACGACGTCGTTGAGCGCGGTACCGGTCCGCTGCCAGCTCCTGCCCCCGTCGGCCGAGCGCAGGATGACCGAGGTGGACTGGCCCTGGGCCGGGTCCGCCAGCGCGACGACGGCGTCCCCCCTGGCGACGACCGCCTTGATGCCGCGCACCTTGTCCGGCATGCCGATCTCCCGGGTCTCCACCCGGTCCCAGGCCCGCCCGTCCGGGGAGACCCAGGCGACGGCCCCGGTGGTGCCGTCCTCCAGTACGGCCGCGCCGACCGCGACGAACCCGGAGGCGGTCCTGGCCAGATCCATGATCTTGTCCCCGCGCGTGAAGGCGCCCAGCTCGCCGGGGTCGGCGGCGGTCCAGCCCTGGCCGTCGGAGCTGGTCCACAGGCCGTGCCCGGAGCCGAGGGGGTCGTTTCCCGCGGCCAGCCAGAGGCCGTCGCCGCCCGCCACCCGGCCCACCGTGGTCGGTCCCGTCTCGTACCCCTCCGGGCCGGTCACCTTGCCCAGCTGCCAGGTCGCGCCGCCGTCGGGAGAGACCAGGAACAGCGGTCTGGGGACCGGGCTGGTGGTGTCGCTGCCGACCGCGACCATGACGGAGCCCACCGAGGCCACCGCGTTGAGCACCTGGTTGGATCCGTTGCCGCCGACACCGGCCTGCGGCACGAAGTTGTCGTCGCCCGAGCTCACCTCGTCGCCGACCAGCCGGAGACCGGTGGCGAACGGGCTGCTCACCCAGCCCCACAGGACCAGGCCGCCGCCGACCGCGACGGTGAGGACCATGACCATCAGGAACGGGATCACCAGGCCCCGGCCGCGCCTGCGCCTGGTCGGGGTGGAACGGCGTACGGCGGAGGGCGCGCTGGCCGGGCGGTGGTGCCGCCCGCCGTTCGGCCCCCGCCTGTCGGGCGGGCCCTGCGCGACGAGCAGGTCGGGCCTGGCGGGCCTGCCACCGGGCGGGCGCCCCACCCGGCGTACGGGTTCGAAGTCGTCCTCGACCGGCACGGAGGACCGCTCGGGCCCGGCAGTCCACCCGGGTCCGGGGCCGGGCGCCGATCCGCGATCCGGACCGGCGTCCGGCCTGGCCCGCGCTCCGGTTTCCGTCCCGGGCTCGGGGCCGGGTTCCGGAGCCGGTTCCGGCGTCGCCGCGATGCTCGGCTCGACCCTGATCCGGTCCTCGGGCGCGGGTGGCGGCAAAGGCTCCGTCCGTTCGTCCCTCACCGGCTCCCGGGGTGGCGCCGAGGCGACCAGGAGATCGGGGCGCTGCGCCCTTCTCCTGCCCCTGCGCTCGGGAGCCGGCCCGGAGGCGACCAGGAGATCCGGACGGTCCACCAGACGCGGCCGCCCCTGCTCGGGCGTGGCGTGGCGTCCCGGCCCCGCGGGCCTCTCCTCCGCGGGCCCCTCCTCCGCGGGCGGGGGATCGGCGGCGACAGGGCCGGCGGGAGGCTCCTGCGGGGGCGGCGGTCCGGCGGGCCGGGCGGGAGGCTGGGGTGCGGGGCCGTAGGGGCGGGCGTACGGGCGGCGGCGCTCGCCTCCCAGTCCCTCGGGGCGGGCCCGGGGCGGCTCGCCGTCGTCCGGGGTGGGTGCCGCGAACGGCGGGAGCATCCACGGGGAGGCCATGGGGCGCCCTCGCGCCCCGTCGTCGGCGGGGCCCGGCGGGGAGTGCTGGATCGTCGGCGGGGACGTGTGGGACTCCTGGGACCCGCCTTCGTGCACAGCATCGTCGTGAACGCCGTCGTCGTCCGCCGGCCACTCTCGCGAGCGCGGGTCGTGGGGGCCCGAGGCCACGCTCAGCACCTCCTCGCAGGAAGCCCGTTCCAGTCCGGAGTCACCACCCCGGACCGTTCCAGTCGTCTCCGTAACAGCAGGCCGCAACCCCTACGGATGCGGCGAATCGCACGCGACCCTACTACTACCCCGTTCTCCGGAAACGATCACCTCCCGCGGCCGGATACCCGGCTCCCGTCCGTACACAGTCAAGAGCAACACGTCCGGGCCGCGATGACGAGACCTCTCTAGTCAGATTTATCAACCGAGCGCCCGAATTGTCATGCCTTATCCTTTAAATTTCAAAAACATCAGCCACTGGAAGATCCCCCGAACCCCCCGTCGCGAGGACCGGACGGCCGGCGAGCCCGAGATCATCTCGGCGTCGTCCGCCCGTGTGCGGATTAGTTCACAGACTTCCGGAACGACGGCATGTACACCTGACTTACAACCCACCACCCCAGGGAGCGGATATGACACGGCTGGGGCCCGTATACACACTGGCGGCAGGAGCGGTGATGGCCGTCGCCCTCGGCGTGGCCAGCGCCACCACCTCACCCACCACACAGACCGTCAACGCGCAGGACGACGCACCCCCTCCGGTGGCCCAGGCCACCACGGTGGCGTCGCCGACGCCGGAGCCGGAGGTCGTCAAGACGGCCAAGCCCACCCCCGTCAAGGCCGACTACGCCGGGCGGGTCACCGGCAACGGCGGGCTGATCGCCATCTCCATCAGGAACGGCAAGGCGGTCGGTTACTTCTGCGACGGCAAGATCGAGGCCTGGATGAAGGGCAGGGCCGCCGACGGCAAGGTCACCCTGTCCGGGCGCCACGGCGCCTCGCTCACCGCCCGGCTCGGCGGCGGCAGGGCCGCGGGGAGCCTCGGTTTCGACGGCAAGGAGTGGGACTTCAAGGCTCCGACCGTGAAGAAGCCCTCCGGCCTCTACCGGGCGACCGCGCTCGTCCGCGGCGCGAACGTCCGCGCCGGATGGATCTACCTCGACGACGGCACCCGGGTCGGCCTCACCCTCGTGGGCGACAAGGTCGCCGACGTGGCGATCCCCGAGCCGGGCGAGAACGCCGTCGTGAACGGCGTGGAAGTAGATCCGCAGGACGTCGACGAGTTCATCGAGGGGTTCTGATGAGTGACACGCAGATCACACCCGTCCAGCACCGGCAGCCGAACAACCTCGCGCCGCTCCTCGTCCCGCTCGTCGTCGGCGGGCTGGTCGCGGTCGGGCTGGGCGTCTACGGCCGGGTCCACGCGCCCACCGGGTACGCGATCGGCCTGGCCGGATTCTCCGGGGCGCTGGCCATGAAGGCCTGGCTCACCACCGGCGCGTTCCTGCTGGCACTGGTCCAGCTCTTCTCGGCCCTGGTCATGTGGGGCCGGATCAAGCTGGACGTGCCGTGGATCGGGACCCTGCACCGCTGGTCGGGGCGGGTGGCGTTCATCCTGACGATCCCGGTGGCGCTCCACTGCCTGTACGCGCTCGGCACCCAGTTCGACGTGCCGCGCGTGATGATCCACTCGCTGCTCGGCTGCTTCTTCTACGGTGTCTTCACCGCGAAGATGCTGTCGCTGCCCAAGCGGGGCCTGCCCGGCTGGACCCTCCCGGTCCTCGGCGGGCTGACCTTCGTCGCCCTGACCGGCCTCTGGCTGACCTCGTCGTTCTGGTTCTTCACCACCATCGGGGTCAAGCTGTAGGCGGGGTGAAGGCCGTGGTGCGCCGCAGCCCGGCGGCCCTGCCCTTCGCCGCGACCACCAGCGCCATCTTCCTGGACGCCTCGTCGATCATCTCGTCGCCGAGCATGACCGCGCCGCGCCTCTCGACCGTCGTGTAGTACTCGTACGCGTCGAGGATCAGCTCGGCGTGGTCATAGTCGTCCTGCGACGGCGAGAACACCTCGTTCGCGACCTCGATCTGGGAGGGGTGCAGCACCCACTTCCCGTCGAACCCGAGCGCCGCGGCCCGCCCCGCCACCCGCCGGAACCCGTCGAGGTCCTTGATCGCCAGGTACGGGCCGTCGACGGCCTGCAGGTCGTGCGTCCTGGCGGCCATCAGGATCCGCATCAGGATGTAGTGGTAGGCGTCGCCCTCGGTGTAGCCGGGCGGCTGCTCGCCGACCACCAGGGTCCGCATGTTGATCGAGGCCATGAAGTCGGCCGGGCCGAACACGAGCGTCTCCAGGCGCGGGGACGCGCCGCCGATGGCGTCCACGTTGACCAGGCCCCTGGCGTTCTCGATCTGGGCCTCGATGCCGATCCGGCCGACCGGGAGACCGTTCGCCCTCTCGATCTGGGTGAGCAGCGTGTCGAGCCACATCACCTGGGCCGCGTCCTCCACCTTGGGCAGCATCAGGCAGTCGACGAACTCCCCCGCGCCCTCCACGACCTCGATGACGTCCCGGTAGGTCCACTGGGTGCCGAGGTCGTTGACCCGGACGACCCTCGTCCTGCCCGACCAGTCGCCCTCGCGCAGGGCGGCCACGATGTTCTTGCGCGCGCCCTCCTTGGCGAGCGGCGCGACGGAGTCCTCCAGGTCGAGGAAGACCTCGTCGGCGGGGAGCCCCTGTGCCTTCTCCAGAAATCTGGGGTTGCTGCCGGGCACCGCGAGACACGATCGTCGGGAACGCATGGGGAACACGCTAACGCCCGCCCGGGGACGGACGACAGGCCGGAGGGACGTTGCGGACGTTATGGCGTCCGCACAAAGACCCCGCCCTGTTCTTGGCGATGATCTCGTAGGACCCTTGCCGGAGATGTCAGAAGAATGGACATCAAGAATCTGCCAAAGGAGACCAGCACCATGGCAAACGCTTCTTCGGTGGCCAGGCCCGCCGTACTGTCCGACCTCATCCCGGCCTCCCGCGTCCGCGACGTCGCGCTCGTGGTCGGCGGCGCCGCCCTGACGGGCCTGGCGGCGCAGCTCAGCTTCCCGCTGCCCGGCTCGCCGGTGCCGGTCAGCGGCCAGACCTTCGCGGTCGTGCTGGTCGGCGCCGCCCTCGGCATGAACCGCGCGGTGCTGAGCATGGCGCTCTACATGCTGGCCGGCGTCGCGGGCGTGCCGTGGTTCGCCGACGGCGCCTCCGGCTTCGGCGGAGCCTCCTTCGGGTACGTCATCGGCTTCGTCGCCGCGGCGGCCGTCGTCGGCAAGCTCGCCGAGCGCGGCGGCGACCGCACCGTCCCGCGCACGATCGGCACGATGATCCTCGGCAACCTGGTCATCTACGCCTTCGGCCTGCCGGTCCTCGTCGCCGTCGCCCAAGTGGACCTCGCCACCGGGCTCGCCCTGGGCGTGGTGCCCTTCCTGCTGGGCGACGCCCTCAAGATCGTTGTCGCGGCGGAGCTCCTCCCGGCCGCCTGGAGGCTCTCGCGGCGCTGACCTCGTGGCGTGTACGGCCTGTACCGCCATTCGGGGGGCGCAGGCCGTACATTCGTCTCATGGGCGTGATCGAGGAGGGCGCGAAGAAGTCGAGCGTCCTGTGGCTGTCGCTGGACCGGCCCCGGCTGGCCTGGCACACCTGGCACGACGGCGCGATCTACCTGGTCACCGGCGGGGGCGAGCAGCCGCTGCCGGGGCTGGCCGAGGCCGGGGAGGTGCGGGTGACGCTGCGCAGCAAGGACAACGGCGGGCACCTGGTGGCCTTCGAGGCCTCCGTGGAGGTGGTGGACCAGGCGAAGGCCCCCGACGCGGTCGCGGCGCTCGCCAAGGAGCGGCTCAACGCCCCCGACGGCGCGAGGCTCCTGGAGCGCTGGGCGGCGGCCTCCAAGGTGATACGTCTCGTCCCGCGCGAACCCGCCTGACCGCCGCCGTCCGGCACGGCCCCCTCCGGCCGCCGGGTCCGTCCGGCGACGCTCGTCCCGGCTCGCACAAGCCCATCCCGGCTCATAGCAGCTCAACCCGGCTCGTAGAAGCTCAGCCCCGCTCATAGCAGCTCAGCCCGGCTCATGCCGGTTCATCCAGGTTCACCCCACGGGGGCCGGTTCCCCGGTCTCTCGCACGGGTACGGGCGCGGGCAGCGCGGCCGTGGCCCGCTGGGCCAGGTAGGCGCCGACCAGGACGATCACGCCGCCCGCGATCTGGAAGGGCCCGAGCGCCTCGCCCAGCAGGATCCAGGCGACCACCGCCCCGGCGATGACCTCCAGCGAGGCGACCGTGGAGCCGATGGCGGCCGACAGGCGGCGGATCGCGAGCACACCGAGGATGTAGGCGGCGGCCGTGGCGACCACGATCAGCCAGACCAGCGCCCCGACGACCGGCAGCGTGTGGCCGCCCTCGGGGGTGGCCGTCCCGCTGATCGCCCCCCAGGGGATGTTCCACGGCCGGGAGATCGGCAGGAGCGCCACGGCGGCCCCGAGCAGGCCCCAGGCGATCAGGCCGAGCGGGTCGATGTCGTCGCCGAAGCTGTCGCTGAGCAGGAAGTATCCGGCGCAGCCCGTCATCGCGGCGAAGGCGAGCAGCAGTCCCACCGGGTCGAGGGCGAGACCCGACCAGACCTCCACCACGATGCCGAGCCCGACCACGGCGACGACGGCGCCGACGAAGGCCGCCCGCGGCAGCCGTACCCGCCGGACGAAGCGCACCCAGAGCACCACCACCACCGGCGAGGTGTACTCGATCAGCAGGGTGACGCCGACCGGCAGCCGGGTGATCGCCGCGAAGAACAGCGCCTGCACACCGGCGACCGCGATCATCGCGTACGCCAGGAGGAACGGCAGCCGCGAGCGGGGGATGCGCAGCGCCGAGGGCCGGGCGACCGCGAGGATGCCGACGAGCAGCAGCCCGGCGCCCGCCATGCGGATCCAGACCGCCTCCAGCGGGGCCAGTCCCGCCGCGCCCAGGTATTTGGCCATGGGTCCCGAGAAGGCGAAGCACAGGGAGGACGCGAGCGCGATCAGCAGTCCTGCACGTCTCATGACCCACCGTTTCTGTAATTACCGTTAAGCACGTTTGATGCTGGCATGTCGGTATATCGGACAGCAAGCCGATTCCGGATTGTGAGCCGGGGTGCGTGGCAGCGACCGGTCGGCCCGAGATGCGGCCTACGCTTCAGATGTGAGGATCTTCATCGCGCGTCTCGCCGGCACCCCGGTCTTCGACCCCGCCGGGGACCAGATCGGCCGGGTCCGCGACGTGGTGGTGGCCATCGCCGGCAGCGCGCCACCGCACGTGCACGGGCTGGTCGTCGAGGTGCAGCCCCGGCGCAGGGTCTTCCTGCCGATCACCCGGATACGGTCCGCCAAGGCCGGCGCCGTCGTCTTCAGCGGCCAGCTCAACATGCGCAGGTTCGAGCAGCGGGCGACCGAGACACTGGCCATCGCCGAGCTGCTCGACCTCCGGGTGGAGGTCGACGGCGAGCGGATGACGGTCCTGGACCTGGCCATGGAGGAGACGAGAGGCTCCGAGTGGCTGATCACCAAGGTCGCGGTGGTCGGGAGTCCCCCCGGCATAGGACTGCGCCGGCGCGGCGCGACCAAGATCGTCGACTGGGGCGAGGTCCGCGGCTTCGGCGCCGTCCAGAAGGACCAGGGCGCGGCCAACCTGCTGGTCGCCTTCGAGTCGATGCGCGCCGCCGACCTGGCCGGGGCCCTGCACGAGCTGCCCGACAAGCGGCGGGTCGAGGTGGCGGCGGCCCTGGACGACGTACGGCTCGCGGACGTGCTGGAGGAGCTTCCCGAACGGGACCAGATCGGCATCCTGAGCAGGCTCGCCCCCGAGCGGGCCGCGGACGTGCTGGAGGAGATGAACCCCGACGACGCGGCCGACCTCCTCCAGGATCTCCCCGCCGAGCAGGCCGAGGCGCTGATGGCGCTCATGGAGCCCGAGGAGGCCGCGCCGGTCAGGCGGCTGCTGATCTACCCCGAGAACACGGCGGGCGGGATCATGACGAGCGAGCCGGTGGTCCTGCCGCCGAACGCGACGGTCGCCGAGGCGCTGGCCAACATCCGCCAGCGCGAGCTCACCCCGGCGGTGGCCGCGCAGGTCTACGTGGCCCGGCCGCCCGTCGAGACGCCCACCGGCCGCTTCCTCGGCCTGGCCCACTTCCAGCGGCTGCTGCGCGAGCCGCCCTCGACCCTGCTGGGCGGCATCCTGGACACCTCCCTGGACCCGATCAGGCCGGGGTTCAGCCTGAACCAGGTGACCTCCTACCTGGCCAACTACAACCTCGTCGCGGCTCCCGTGGTGAACGAGGCGGGCCGCCTGGTCGGCGCCGTCACCGTGGACGACGTGCTCGACCACCTGCTGCCGGAGGACTGGCGTGAGCGGGACGACCGGCCGAGGGGGGGCGACGATGCCTGACCGCCTCGACCAGCCCAGGCAGCCCGGCCCGCGGTTGCGCCCCCACTACGACCCCGAGGCGTTCGGGCGGCTGTCGGAGCGGATCGCCCGCTTCCTCGGCACCGCCAGGTTCCTGGTCTACATGACGGGTTTCGTCGCCCTCTGGGTCCTGTGGAACGTCCTCGCCCCCCCGTCGCTGAAGTTCGACCCCTACCCGTTCATCTTCCTGACGCTGATCCTGTCGCTCCAGGCCTCGTACGCGGCGCCGCTGATCCTGCTCGCCCAGAACCGGCAGGACGACCGCGACCGGGTCCAGAACGAGCACGACCGCAGGGCTGCGGAGCGCAACCAGGCCGACCTGGACTACCTCACCCGGGAGATCGCCGCCCTGCGGATGGCGCTCGGCGAGGTGGCGACCCGCGACTACATCCGCTCGGAGCTGCAACGCCTGCAGGAGGACCTCCAGGAGCCCCAGGAGTCCGTGGAGTCGTGAGCCGGGGTTCCCGGGCCGCCCGGCCCTCCCGCCCGGCGGACGCGCGGGCCGAGCACCGTACCCGGTGACACGGGACGGGGGGTGAGCCCGGCGTCCCGCCCGGCTCACCCCCCGCGGGCCTCCTGAGGATCAGGGGCCCCTGGAGATCACTCCTGGATCAGAAGAACCGGTTCTCCGGCTCCGGCAGGTCCAGCTGCCTCGGGCCACTCCACCTGGCCGTGTCCTTCGGCACGTCGTCGCTCCGCAGGGTGCTGATCGCCAGCGGCAGGAGCACCCTGCTCCCGGCCAGGTCGACGGTGACGTTCGCGCCGGTGGCCGTCTCGTCGCTGTAGGTCGAGTCGGTGCCCGCGATCACGAGGGCCAGCCTGTGCCCCTTCTTGAAGACGTAGTCCTGCGGCAGCGTCTCCCAGCTCACCCTGCCGTAGGTGCCCGCGGGCAGCGGCGAGGGCGTGCTGAGCGAGTCGCGGTTCTGCACGTCGATCCAGCCCCGGGCGACGATCTCCAGGGGGCGGGTGGCCCGGTTGGTGACGACCTGCTTGTAGCAGGCGTCGTCGTCGGCCGTGCTCTCGCCGTGGCAGCTCTCCTCGGTGACCGTGGTGATGCCCTGGCCGCGCCGCCAGTCGATCCGGGTGTCCTCGCCGAAGTCGACGAGGAGCGCGGTCAGGTTCGAGGTGGGCTTGTCGAGCGCGACGCGCAGGTCCACCACGGGAGTGCCGGACAGGCGCAGGTCCAGCGGCAGCGCGCCGGTGGTGAAGGCCACCCTCCCCGGCTTGACGGTGCCGACGTCGGCGACCATCGCCTCCTCGGACTGGCGGATGTCGGTGAACGTGGCGGTCTGGCCCCTCTTCGCCGGTACGAGGCCGAACGAGCCGTCGGCCGCGGGGCGGAAGGGGACCTTCAGGGCGAGCGGGGCGGGCCAGTCGCGCTGGGTGGTCCAGCGGTCGAGGCTGCTCTGCACGTCGGCGCGGGGCTCGCGCATGATGCCGTTCTGCACGCCGAGCAGCCAGTGGTCGAACCAGCGGTGCAGCGTGTCGACCCAGATGTCACGGCGCCCCTCGAAGTCGAAGGGGTCCACGTGCTGGTACTGCCCGACCCAGATCTTGCGGGGTACGTTCCGGTCGGCCAGTGCCTTCCACCATGTGGAGAAGTTGTCGGGCATGACGTTGAGGTCGTTGACCGTGTGCACGGCGAAGACGCTGGCGCGCACCTTGGAGACGTCGGCCAGCGAGCCCGCGATGTAGTCGCGCTCGGCCCAGAAGCCGTTGTAGTTCCCGGTGTCGTCGCCGTCCTCGGCGTCCAGGCGCGCCCAGGTGGCCGCGCACTTGTCCGTGGGGTCGCTGTCGACGTAGTTGCCCAGCCACGACATGTAGTCGTAGTTGTAGATCACCCCGTTGGAGCGCTGGTACTTGTACCAGGAGCTGATCGCCGAGATCGGGACGATCGTCTCCAGCCCCTGCACGCCGGTCGCCGCCACGGCGTTGGCCAGCGTGCCGTCGTACGACTTGCCGATCATCGCGGCCTTGCCGGTGGTCCAGTCCGCGACCGCGGGCGTGCCGTCGGCGCGGTAGGCGGTGGCGCGGCCGTTCAGCCAGTCGATGACGGCCTTGCCGCCCAGCACGTCGGCCCGCCCTCCGACGTCGGGACAGCCGTCGGACCTGGTGGTCCCGATCATGTCGACGTTGAGGACGGCGTAACCACGCGGTACGAAGTAGTTGTCGTAGTACAGGGGAAACTTCGTGACGTTCCCGGCGGCGTCGTAGACCTTCCGCTCGGCCTCGTTCCCCCGGCCGGAGTTGTCGTAGTACGGGCTCTCGTCGATGATCACCGGCACCTTGAGCCCGGGACCGGACTCCTTCGGCCTGATGATGTCGACCCGGACCCGGTCCGGCCTGCCGTCGGCGTCACTGTCGACGCTCGACTCGACGTAGACGTGCTCGCGGACGGCGTCGGCGTACGAGAAGACCGGCTGGGTCCGTCCCTGCTCGACGGTGAGAGAGGGTTGGGCGGCCGCGTGGGCCGGGGTGACACCCGCCGCGACCACGATGAGGGCGGTGAGGGCTGCTCGTAACGTTGGCATCGCGCCTCCGCATTAGTCGTGAATATCCGCAATCTCCACGAGTGTCCGTATGACCGGCAAGATCCTTTATGCGTTCGACATCACTCTGGGTCTGGCATGTGACATGGCGCCCGGCGGCCTTGTCCGAAAGAGGGGTCAGAACGGGCAGGGCGGGGTCGCGGCAGGACGGAAACCCGTCATGGCGCTCGGAAAGAGCCCGCGGGCGGTCCTGGGAGCGCCCCGGCGGCACTCCACGGCGGGCCGGCCCCGCCACGAACCACTGTGGACCGGCCGGCCACGAACCGCGGCGGACCGGCGGGGACGCGCCGGACGGGACCCTGCGGCCCGGACGGGGCCGGGCCCACCGCTCAGGCACGGCTCAGGCACGGCTCAGTACGGGTCGGTGTCCGCCTGGGGGCCGGGGAAGAGCTTGGTCAGCATGGCCGCGCACCGCCGCAGCTCGTCGGCGTCGAGCATGTCCAGGAACTGGGCGCGGACCCCGCGCAGGTAGGTGGGGCCGGCCTCGGCCAGCCGCGCGGCGCCCGCGTCCGTCAGGACCGCGAACAGGCCGCGCGCGTCGCTGGCGCAGGCTTCGCGCTCGACCAGGCCGTCGCGCTGGAGGCGGTCGATGAGCCGGGTCAGGCCACTGCGCGAGAGCAGCACCCGGTCGGCCAGGTCGTTCATCCTCAGCCGCCGCTCGGGCGCCTCGGACAGCTGCAACAGCACCTCGTACGAGGCCAGGGCCAGGTCGTGCTCGGCCAGCAGGTCGGCCTCCAGGGCCCGGGTGATGCGGACCTGGGCCCGCTGGAGCATGCGCCAGACCACCAGCTCCGCCGAACCGACGCTCTCTCTTGACTCGCCCGCCGTGAGGGTCACGGAGTAACCTTAGAACGTTGCACGCGCATCTACACAGCGAATTGTCCGAATCCAGTGATCATCGCCGGATTCGGAATTCCTTCCGGTGGCCTCGGGTTTCATACCATGGGCTCACGACTCCGACCGTTCCCTGACGGGATCGGCCTCCCGCCAAGCCACAAGGGCGCCACGACGGGCAGGTCCCGCCGGTGAGACGCCTCATCGATAACAGACAAGGAGGGACGGCATTCCCCGTCGCCCCAGGGTGGCGTGATTGCCGACACTTCGATGGCACCTACCCCGGAACTGGTGATGGCCGCCCTCGCGACCGTCAACGACCCTGAGATCCGTCGGCCGATCACCGAACTCGACATGGTCAAGAGCGTCGACATCTCCCCCGAGGGAGCCGTACGTGTCGCGATCTTCCTGACGGTGTCCGGCTGTCCCATGAAGGACACCATCACCCGGGACGTCACCGGCGCGGTCTCCAAGGTCGGCGGAGTGACCGGCGTCTCCGTCGAGATGGACGTCATGAGCACCGAGCAGCGCAAGACGCTGCAGACCAAGCTGCGCGGCAACAAGGGGCCCGAGAAGGAGATCCCCTTCGCCCAGCCCGGCTCGCTGACCCGCGTCTTCGCGGTCGCCTCCGGCAAGGGCGGCGTCGGCAAGTCGTCCGTCACCGTCAACCTCGCCGCCGCGATGGCCGCGAGCGGCCTGAAGGTCGGCGTCGTCGACGCCGACATCTACGGTCACAGCGTTCCCCGCATGCTCGGCGTCTCCGAGCGCCCCACCAAGGTCGAGGACATGATCATGCCGCCGGTGGCGCATGACATCAAGGTCATCTCGGTCGGCATGTTCAAGCCGGAGGGCAACACCCCGGTCGTGTGGCGCGGCCCGATGCTCGACCGGGCCCTGCACCAGTTCCTGGCCGACGTCTACTGGGGCGACCTGGACGTGCTGCTGATGGACCTGCCCCCGGGGACCGGCGACATCGCGATCTCCGTGGCGCAGCGGATGCCCTCGGCGGAGCTCCTGGTGGTGACCACCCCGCAGCAGGCCGCCGCCGAGGTCGCCGAGCGCGCCGGATCGATCGCCGTCCAGACCCACCAGCAGATCGCCGGTGTCATCGAGAACATGTCGTGGCTGCCCTGCCCGCACTGCGACGAGCGGATCTCGGTCTTCGGCGAGGGCGGCGGCCAGACCGTGGCCGACGCGCTGACCCGCACCCTCGGCTCCCGCGTGCCGCTCCTGGGCCAGGTGCCCATCGACATGCGCCTGCGCGAGGGCGGCGACGAGGGCAAGCCGCTGGTGCTGACCGACCCGGACGCCCCGGCGGCGGTCGAGCTGAGCCGCATCGCCGCCTCCCTGAGCAAGAAGTCGGGCAGCATCAAGGGCCTCCAGCTCGGCATCTCGCCCACCCGGCGCGGCTGAGCCCCGGCCCACCGCCCGGCCGGACCGGCCACACGCCCCCGGGGAACGGACCTGCTCCGCCCCCGGCCCGGCCGGTCCGGGCCCTCCCCAGGCACGACGACGGCGGCGCCCCTTCACGGGGCGCCGCCGTCGGCCGTATGAGACGCGTTTCAGCCGGGTGGGGCCTGACGACCAGGCGAAGCTCGGCGATCAGGTCGCGTCGGAGTCGTACGGGGGGATCTCGCCGTAGCCCAACTCGTCGGCGACGCTCATCGCGTGGTCGGCCGGTTCGGCGGTGGCGGTGGTGGCCGAGGTGGCGTTCCAGTCGTCCTCGAGGTCGGCGGTGAGGTGCTTGCGGACGAAGTTCTTCGGGTTGAGGTCGGCCGGGTCGAAGTCGGCGAACTCGGGCCCGAGGCCCGTCCGCAGGTCGTCTCTCGCGTTGTTGGCCATCCGGCGCAGGTTGCGCAGCGTCTTGCCCGCCTGCGAGGCGGCCTGGGGAAGCTTCTCCGGGCCGAAGACGAGAAGGGCGATCACCACCAGCGCCACGATCTCAGGCCAGCCGAGTCCGAACACGGTGATCTCCTACCGGGAGGATGCCAGAAGCTCCTCTCCGGCCACACGCCGGAGAGGTTCCACACTAACGCCCCCACTCGTGAGCACGCGCCCCGCCCTCGCGCTCAGGAGGGTTTGGGGGAGGGCTGCTCAGGGGCGGCGCCGACGGTCACCGTCGCGATGTTCTCCTGGCCGCCACGCTGGTACTTGATCGAGAGCTTCTCGCCGGGGGCCCTGTTGCGGATCATGGCGATCAGCTCGTTGCCGTCCTGGAGCACGACACCTTCGACCTCCAGGATGACGTCTCCGGGCTTGAGCCCCGCCTGGGCGGCGGGACCGTTCGGCTCGACCGGCTGGGTGCCCTGCCTGGGCTCGGTGGCGATGCGCACCCCGACGCCCTGGTAGGTCGGGTCGATGGCGACGCCGATCCGCGACTTCTTGGCCTTGCCCGTGGTGATCAGCTCCTGGGCGACCCGCCGGGCGTGGTTCACCGGGATGGCGAAGCCGAGGCCGATGCTGCCGCTCTGGCCGCCGACCGACCTGCCGAGCGTGGCGATCGCCGAGTTGACGCCGATGACCTCGCCGTTGACGTTGACCAGCGGGCCCCCCGAGTTGCCGGGGTTGATCGCGGCGTCGGTCTGCACGGCGCTGAGCCAGGTCGCCTCGGAGCTGTTCTCCTCGCCCGCCTGGACGGGACGGTTCAGCGAGCTGACGATGCCGGAGGTGACGGTGCCGGTCAGCCCCAGCGGGGATCCGATGGCGATGACCGGATCGCCCACGACCACGTTGTCGGAGTTGCCGAGGGTGATCTCGGGGGCGCCGAAGGTCTCCGCGGGCTTGACCACGGCCAGGTCGGACTCGGGGTCGGTGCCCACGACGATGGCAGAGGTGGACTTGCGGTTGTTGAACTGGATCTGGATCTGGCCGCTCGGTTCGGCGTTGGCCACCACGTGGTTGTTGGTCACCACGTAGCCGCCCTTGATCAGGAAGCCGGAACCGGTGCTGGAACTCGCTCCGCCCTCGACGGCCAGCGACACCACGCTGGGCAGGACCTTCGAGGCCACGCCCGCGACGGATTCGGGGGGCCGGACGTTGGAACCCGTCGGCGCCCCTCCGAGGCTGAAGGAGGGGTCGCGCCCCGAGCCCGCGGGCTTGGTGAGGAGGTAGGTGCCGACGCTGCCCAGCGTGGAGGCGAGCAGCGCGACCATCAGGGCGAGGATCACCAGCGTGGCGGTACGCGGCCCGCGCCGGACGGGCGCGGGCGGCGGGCCGCCGAAGCTTCCGGGAGCCCCCAGGCTCCCCGGAGGCGGCGCCCAGCCCGGTCCCATGCCGAACGCCTGGGCGGGCGGCGGGGGTGGCGGGGGCGGCGCGGCCTGGGAGGCGAAGACCGCCGTGTCGTGCCTGGGCCTGCCCGAGGGATCCCCCCAGTGCTCCCCGGTGAAGCCGGGATCCCGGCCGCCCTCGCCGGGCGGCACGTCGCCGTCGTCGTACCTGTCGTCGTGGCGGAGCAGCTCGGGCTGGTCCTGCCGGCCCCACCGGGCGCGGTCGGGCGGGGCGCCCAGCTGGCTCCAGCCGTCGTCGCGGGGCTGCTCGGCCGGGAAGGGCCCCTCCCCGGCGGGCAGGAACTCCGGGCGGGAGGACTCAGGACCTGAGGAGTCGGCGCGTCGGGACTCAGGAGTGCCGTGTCCGCCGTCGGTGAAGTCCGACGGTGTACGCCCCTCAGCATCGTGCGCCTCATGGGAAGTACGGGCATCGTCGGTCATCGAATACTCACTACTCCTTGCCTCGCAGGCGGCCGCTCACCGAGTCAACCCGGCAATCTTCCCCCGAGCGGCATACGAGATGTGTAAAGCACGCGTTATCCGAAGGGATTGACCCAGGAGAGCAGGCGGCTCGCGCCTCGGCCGAGCCGCGTCCAGAGATCGGGAACGGGCTCGTGCGGCAACGCCGCGACAGCGGCGTCGACCATGTCGGCCGGCGCGTCGGCAAAGACGGTGTAGACATGACCCCCACTCGCCCAGATCGTCTCCTGCCCAGCTGGGTCTCGAACCCAGATCGTATGCCCCTTGCGCTCCTCCGCATGCCAACCACGGAGGCGTTCCTCATCAAGCATCCCAGACTGGATAAAAACCGACACAACCGACAGGCCATCCGAGTAGCCCAGATACAAGTATCCAGGAGGGATGTCGTGCGCGGCGAACAGCTCCAGGCGCCCGGGCAGGGTGCGGGGGAACCGCCGGCCCTCGGCTTCCAGCCGGGGAAGCTCGGCCAGGTCCGGGCCGCCGGCGGCCATCGCGGGCGCCGTCCCCCTCTCCACCGGGTCGAGCGTCAGATCGACGAAGGCCCCGGCGCTGACGACCCGGCCCTGCGCGTCCATGAGCTCACGGCGCAGCACCGGGCCCCCGGCCTCGTCGAGCCAGTATCGGGCGGCGGCCGTGCCGTCGGCCCGCAGGACGTCCACGAGGCGGGCGGGGCGCCCGCAGGCGAAGCCCTCCCCCGCGGTCACGACCCGGTAGTTGCGTGCCAGGACCTCGAGCATCGCCTCGGACGGGCTGGACATGCCCCCGGCCGGGGTGCCGGGATCGGCCTTCCGCACGGAGCCGGAGGGCTCGGCGCGGACCGTCATGCCCTTTCCGGGGACGTTTCGCACCTCCAGCACCGCGGCGGCGGCACCGGAGGAGGCGTCGGCGCCCCAGGCGGTGACGTACTGGGTGCCGGAGTATCCACGGGACCGGCCCGCGACCGCCGCCTCACGGAGCAGGTGCAGGCCGGTGTCCTCGCTCTCGACGTCGTCCGGCGGCACGGCGTGCGGGGACCGGACGGCGTACGCCGGACCGCCCGCCACCAGCCCCAGCAGCAACAGGGCGGCCAGGATGACCGTGGCGGGCAGCCGGATCACGGAGAGGGGGAGAGAATCGGCGTCGCCGATCCGCCGTAGGGCGCGGTGTTCCTGTGCTGGTTGGCGAACATGTCGACCGGTGGCACGACACGAGGGTTGGGGTCGGTCCCGCCTACCACGAACAGCGTCCCGATCGCCACGGCGGCCGAGGCGACGCCCACCGCGACGTATCCCGCCCTCCGGGCACGGCGGGGACCCCCGGCACGGCCCCGGGGCCGGTTGTCGGGGGGCGCGACGCTGTGCATGCTCGGAATGGGCGCGCCGCCGAAGGTGCGTGAGGCCGGAAAGGGGCGCTCACGCGGGGGCAGCGGGCCGCCGGGCTCCGCCATCCGCAGCAGGGACGTCGTCAGGTCCGTCGGCATCGCGGGACCGTCGAGGGACCGCAACCGGCTCTTCAGCGCCCGCATGGCGTCGACCTCGGCCCTGCAGGGGGCGCAGAAGGTCAGATGCGACAGGGCACGGTCGCGCTCGTGGTGATTCAGCTCACCGTCGACCAGTGCGGAAACGCGTTCTCCAAGGTGACTCATGCGCACTCCTTGCCAAGTGGCTCGTCGTGACATTCGTCATGACTGTGGTTTCTCATGCGAATTCCTCCCCGTGGGTAACGCTCGGGGGGAATTGATCGTTCCGCGGCGCGCGATGCTCCAGCGCCTCACGCAGCTGCGCCCGCCCACGGTGGATCCGGCTGCGTACCGTGCCGAGCTTCACGCCCAGCGTCGCCGCGATCTCCTCGTAGGACAGCCCCTCGATGTCACACAGAACGACGGCCGCGCGGAACTCGGGCGCGAGCGCGTCGAGTGCCGCCTGGATGTCGGGCTCCAGATGGGTGTCGTCGTACACCTGTGCGGGAGAAGGCTCGCGCCCGCGCAGCCGCTCGGCGGCGTCGTCGGCGAGCCCCTCGAACCTGATGCGCTGCTTGCGCCGCGCCATGTCGAGGAACAGGTTGGTGGTGATGCGGTGCAGCCAGCCCTCGAAAGTGCCTGGCGTGTAGTTCGACAACGACCTGAAGACCCGGACGAAGACCTCCTGTGTGAGATCTTCCGCATCGTGCACGTTGCCGGTCAGCCGATAGGCCAGCCGGTAGACGCGCGCCGAGTGCGTCCGGACCACCTCCTCCCATGTAGGAGGCGTCCAATCAGACACGGGAGCTTCGGCCTGGTGGTCGGACTCCTCCACCAGCACTCCTCTCTCCGGGACCACCGCTATCGCCATAGTGCCTGGTTTCGTCCCTTCGTGCGCACTGACTACCTTCAGGACCGGCAAAGGCCGCTTAAACCGTGCAACGCACCGGGGGTGACATGAGTTCCCGATCGGGCCTGCCTCCCTTAGGCTGCGACCCAGTGCCTATATGACTGTGTACGGAGAAAGCGGGAGGAGAGGCCGATGGCAGAGACGCCGACAAGTCCGTTGGAGGCCACTCTGGCCTATGCCGACGAGTTCCACAGGGAGGACGACATCCTGCGGGCCGCGCGCATGCGCGGCGCGGAAGTGGGAGCGCCCCCGATCCTGCCCGGTGGCGGCGCCGCTCTCTGCTTCCTCGCCACCGCCATCAACGCCCGCGCCGTCGTGGAGATCGGCACCGGCTGCGGAGTCTCGGGGCTGTGGCTGCTCCGCGGCATGCGCCAGGACGGCACGCTCACCAGCGTGGACGTGGAGCCCGAGCACCAGCGGCTGGCCAGGCAGAGCTTCGCCCAGGCCGGATTCTCCGGCGGCCGGATCCGCCTGATCACCGGCCGCGCCCTCGACGTGCTCCCCCGCCTCTCCGACGGCGGCTACGACCTCGTCTTCTGCGACGGCGCCATGCACGAGTACGCCGACTATCTGGCCGAGTCCGTCCGGCTGCTGCGGGTCGGCGGCATCGTCGTCTTCGACAACGCCCTCTGGGGCAACCGGGTGGCCGACCCCGTGCAGCGCGACCCCGACACGGTCGCCATCAGGGAGCTGGGCAAGCTGGTCCGCTCCGACGAGCGGCTCCGCCCGCTGATGATGCCCCTGGGGGACGGCATCCTGGCGGCCGTCAAGCTCGCCGACTGACACCGTCCCGTCAGCGTCCCCTGTCGTCCCCTGTCGTCCCCGGCCGTCCCCGGTCAGCGCTTCTGGAGCCCCGACAGCCATTCGAGCAGCAGGCGCACGCCGAACCCGGTGGCCCCCTTGCTGAAAACGCCCTCGTCCGCGCCGCTGCGGCCGACACCCGCGATGTCCAGGTGCGCCCACGGCCGCCCGCCGGTGAACTCGCGCAGGAACAGCGCCGCGGTGATGGAACCGGCGCCGTAGGTCGAGCCCGCCTCGATGTTGGTCATGTCGGCCACGGACGAGTCGAGCGCGGGAACGTAGTCCTCGATCAGGGGCATGCGCCAGAGCCGCTCCCCGCTGGTCGTCCCCGCCCCCGCCAGCTCGTCGGCCAGCTCGTCGTCGGAGGCGAAGACCGCGCCGAGGTCCTTGCCCAGGGCGATGCCGATCGCCCCGGTCAGCGTGGCGATGTCGACCATGACGTCCGGGTCCAGCTCCGCGTCGGCGTAGGCCAGCGCGTCGGCCAGGACCAGACGCCCCTCGGCGTCGGTGTTGAGCACCTCCACGGTCCGGCCGCCGTACTGCGTGATCACGTCGGAGGGGCGCTGGGCCGTGCCGGAGAAGGCGTTCTCGGCGGCGGCGACGAGGCCGGTGACCCGCACCCGCACGCCGAGCGCGGCCAGGGCGCCCAGGACCGCGATGACGACGGCCCCGCCGGCCATGTCGGTCTTCATGAACACCATGTTGCTCGTCGGCTTGAGCGAGATGCCGCCGGTGTCGTACGTGATGCCCTTGCCGACCAGGACCACGTGGCCGGTCGCGTCCTCGGGCTCGTAGGAGAGCTGGATCAGCCGGGGCGGGTGCACCGACCCCTGCCCGACGGCGAGGATGCCGCCGAACCCGCCGGAGCGCAGTTCCCGCTCGTCCCACACCCGCACCGCGACACCCTGCTCGGCGGCGCGCTCGGCGAGCCAGGCGGGGGACTTCACCGAGGAGGGGGTGTTGGCCAGGTCCCTGGCGAGCGCCACGGCCCCGGCGATCACCTCGGCCTCGGCGACCTCCGCCTCGACCCCCTCGCCGACGAACTCGAGCGTCACCGGGGCGGACTTCGCCTCGCCGGCCCTGAAGGTGTACGTGGCCAGCAGCGCGCCCTCCACGAACGCGGCCACCGGCCCGCCCGGGAGCACGATCCTGATGGCGTCCCTGCCCTTGCCGCGCCGCGCGACCGCCGCGCCCGCCTTGCGCAGGGCGGTCGCCGAGCCGTCGCCGACCCCGTAGAGGAGCACCCGGCCGACGGCGTCGCCGTTCGCGACGGGAACCTCGACGATCTCACCCGCCTCGCCCTTGGCCTTGTGGTGGGCGAGCAGCGCCGCCGCGGGCACCGGCAGCTCGATCTCGGGCGCGAGGTCCTCGGCGAAGGGGACGGCCAGCAGCTCGGCGTCACCGGGGAGCCCGGAAGGCACGGTCCCGGTTTCCTCCCCGGTGGCGGGCGCCGCGCCCGCGGGGGGCGCGGCGGAGAGCCCCTGCGCGTAGGGAACGCGAGGCAGGAGCAGGTAGGGGGAGATGGGCATAGGGGTAACTCCAGTCATCAGGCCCGGCGTGGTGGAGAACGCCGGGGAGAACACCGCGGCCCTGGCGCGAGCCGCCGTGAGGCGGTCCGGCGGCCAGGGCCGTGTTCGTCGTCGGTCGCGCGGGCCATCGCAGGTGTCATGCTCCCCGAGCAAGCTCAAATAGGGCCCGGCTCCACCACTTCTGTCTTAGATCGGGATCAACCGACTATTTTCTTCAGTTCCTCAGCGAGGGCACTTGCCTCGTCCGCCGAAAGCTCGACGACAAGGCGGCCGCCACCCTCCAGAGGAACCCGCATGACGATCCCCCTGCCTTCCTTGACGACCTCCAGCGGACCATCACCGGTCCTCGGCTTCATAGCCGCCATGCGTGTATCCCTTCCTGCTTCGGGCTCCGGATCTCCGACTGACCCGAGGGTGGCCGACGCATTCACGTCTTCTGTGATGTCCTATTATCCCGCCTCCGCACGGAGAATGGGAACGATCAGTCTCAGCGTCGGCTCATCCGGCGATCAAGACCGTTGTCCGGGGCCCCTCGGACGACCAAACTTGTCCTCGTGAACGCTCGCGCCGCTCTCTTCGATCTGTACGGGGACCACCTCAGGTCCCGAGGCGGCCGCGCGTCCGTGGCCGCCCTCGTCCGCCTGCTCGCCCCGCTGGACATCGCGGCTCCCGCCGTGCGCACCGCCGTCTCGCGGATGGTGCGGCAGGGCTGGCTCGCGCCCGCCCGGCTGCCCAGGGGGCCCGGTTACGAGGTCACCCCCAAGTGCGTGCACCGCCTCGACGAGGCCGCGCTGAGAATTTACCGAGTCGGGACGATCACATGGAACGGCCGGTGGCACATCCTCGTGGTGGAACCCGTACGCGAGCGGTCCAGGCGGGAGCGCCTGCGCTCGGATCTGGCCTTCATCGGGTACGCGCCGATGTCGGAGACGACCTGGATCGGGCCGCGGCCCTCCCCCGAGCTGGACGCGATCTTCGAGGGCGAGGACCTGTCCGTGGACCGGTTCGACGCGGTGCTCGACGGCGACCCCGCGGCGCTGGTCGCCAGGACCTGGGACCTGGACGGCATCGGGGCCGCCTACGAGGAGTGGATGGCCCAGGCGACGGACCTGGTCGGCCGGCTGCCCGACAACGCGGGCGACGACCAGGTGTTCGCCACCCGGAGCAGGCTGCTGCACGGGTGGCGCAACTTCCTGTTCCGCGACCCCGGGCTTCCCGCGGAGCTCCTGCCCCGGGGCTGGCCGGGGGAGAAGGCCAGGATCTACTTCGAGCGCGAGGCCGGGCGGCTGCTCCCGGCCGCCGCCGCCTTCGTCGACCGCCACCTCGGCGAGGCGTAGCGGACATCGTGCCGCAACCGTGACGAACACCGCGACGAACAACGTGGGACACCGTGGCGAGACCCCGGCCGGCGTCCGCGACCGGGAGCGAGGCCCGGAGCCGCCGGTGGAGCCGTGCGAACAGCCGCGCGGGCCCGGCGGAGCCGCACGGACGCCCCCGTACCGACACCCCCCTTACAGGCAGGGTCCCGGTGAGCCCTCGGGCGAGGCCGGGACGTCCGGAAGGAGCATTCGTTGAACGACGTCCTCTACTCCGTCGACGACGCCGTCGCCACCATCGTCCTCAACCGGCCGGAGGCGATGAACGCGCTGACGGTCCGGGCGAAGACCGCCCTGCTGGAGGCGCTGACCTCGGCGGCGCGGGCGTCCTCGGTGCGGGCGGTGGTGCTGACCGGGTCGGGACGGGCGTTCTGCGCCGGCCAGGACCTGACGGAACACGCCGCGAACCTGGAGGCCGGCCGGGGGCTGGACGGGACCGTGCGCACGCACTACAACCCGGTCGTCCGAACGATCGCCGAGATGGACAAGCCGGTCGTCGCGGCGGTGAACGGCGTCGCCGCGGGCGCGGGCGCCTCCCTGGCCTTCGCGTGCGACCTGCGGATCGCCTCGGAGAGGGCCAGATTCGCGACGGCCTTCTCCGGGATCGGCCTGGCCCCCGACTCCGGCGCCTCCTGGACCCTCCAGCGCCTGGTCGGCCCGGCGCGCGCGGCCGAACTCCTGCTGCTCGGCGAGCCCTTCGGCGCGGACCGTGCGCTCGAGCTCGGGGTCGTCTCGCGGGTCGTCCCGGCCGGCGAGCTGGACACCGCGGCCCGCGCTCTGGCCGTACGGCTGGCGCAGGGCCCCACGAGCGCCTACGCGGCGACCAAACGCGCCCTGCGGTTCGCCGCGACCAGTTCCCTGGCCGAGGCCCTGGAGCTGGAGGCCGATCTCCAGGACGCCTGTGCCAGGACCGGCGACCACCTGAACGCGACCCGCGCCTTCCTCGCCAAGGAGCGCCCCGTCTTCGAGGGGCGCTGACCTCCTTCGAGGGGCGCTGACCTCGAAGACCTCGGACGTCGGGGGGCGCCGACGCCGGGGCCGCGAACCGCGAAGGCTCTGGGGGCGCGGACTTCTGGAGGCGCCGGGTTCGAGGGCCGGCGGCGGCTTCCGGGGCCGCCCCGGCGCGGGGGCGTCAGGCCCGGCGTGTCCAGCAGTCGGCCAGGTGATCGTTGACCAGGCCGATGGCCTGCATCAGCGCGTAGGCGGTGGTCGGGCCGATGAAACGGAAGCCGCGCGCCTTGAGGTCCTTGGCCAGGGCCTTGGAACCGGCGGTCTGGGCGGGCACGTCCGCCAGGGTCTTCGGGACGGGCGCGCCCGGGTCCGCGTGCTTCCAGACGAGGTCGGACAGGCCGATGCCGAGCGCGGCCCGCGCGTTGGCGATCGTCGCCTCGATCTTGGCCCGGTTCCTGACGATGCCCGCGTCGCCGAGCAGGCGGGCGACGTCCTCGTCGCCGAATCCGGCCACGGCCGGGATGGAGAACCCCTCGAAGGCCCTGCGGAAGTTCTCCCGCTTGCGCAGGATGGTGATCCACGACAGGCCGGACTGGAACGACTCCAGCGCGATCCGCTCGAAAACCCGGTCGTCGCCGGTGACCGGACGGCCCCACTCATCGTCGTGGTAGGCGACGTAGTCGGGGGCGGAGGTCGCCCAGCCACAGCGCACGAGCTCCACGGCCCCCACAGCCCCCACAGCCACTGCGGCCTCCGCGGGTTCTACGGCCTCGACGCCGCCCGCGACCCGCGAGGTCTCGGTCACCGCGGGTCCTCCGTCTCCTGCCGCTCCCCCGTACGAAGGCCGACGGAACCGGGAGACGACTCCTTCGAGTCCGAGGTCCCGGAATCCGAAGCCCCGGAAGCCCCGGAAGCCCCGGAAGAGGAGGGCGATGACGGCGAATCCGGCACTGAGGACGGATCGGACGGTTCGGACGGTCTGGCGAACCGCGACAGGTCGGACGGCGCGGCGGCCTCGGCCGTCCCGGCGGTCTCAGCTGTCTCGAGAAGCTTCTCCGGTTCGGACGACCCGAACGGTTCGGACGACCCGGACGGTTCGGCCGGCTCAAGCGGTTCGGCCGGCTCGGACGGCCTGGCGAACGGCGACACACCGGACGACGTGCCGCCCTCGGCCGTCCCGGCGGTCCCAGTGGCCTTGGGAGCCTTCTCCGGCCCGGAGGGCTCACCGGACCCCTCGGGCTCGCGCTCGGCCGGCGACCCGTTGGACAGCTCCTCGGCCGCCCCGAAGCCGTCCCCGGCGGGGAACTCGTACGGCGCCTCGAGCCCGCGCTGAGGAGGCGGGGAGCCGGGGTTGAGCTCGTGGCGGGCCTGGAGCCTGCCGGCGAGCAGTTCCGACACCCGCTGCTCCAGCACGGCGATCCTGGTGTCACGCTCGCTCAGGGCCCCGGCGACCCGGTTCAGGGTCTCGTCCACGCTCTGCGTGTTGTATCCGACGAGGCTCACCGGAAGCTGGAGGGCCATGAAGTCGACCGCGCCGAGCTGACCCGCCTGGGGCAGGTTCAGCGGGGGCACGTCGGGGGCGAACTCACTCAGCTCGCCTCCCCGGCCCATGGCGACCACCGTGACACCGGCGATGACGGCTACGGCAGCGAAAGCTAATACGACCAGCACATACGAATCGTGCCACATCTCCACTGGCCTAGGATCGGATCATGATGTTCGTCGTGCTCGGACCCGGTGACCGGGGTGAACCCGGCTGGGTCGAGGCCCGTTCGGTCGGGGAGGTCGAGGAGCTCGTCCGTGCCGGGCACACCGTGGTCGTCACCCCCGCCCGGCTGGCCGCCGCCGAAACCGCCGCGCGCGGCGGGAACACCGGGAACACCGGGAACATCGAGAACACCGGGGCGGACGTCGGCGGGGACGCCGGAACCGCCGTCGTGAGGGAGCGGGACGCCGAGGCCGCGGAACTCACCGCGGCCTCGATCTGCGCCTGGGCCGGCGCCCGGGTCTTCCGTACGGACCGCGCCGACCAGGTGCGGCTCGCGGTCGAGATGACCGACTCCCTCGCCGGGCGGCGCCCGCCCGCGCTAACCCGCCGTGGCCTCGCCTAGCTCCTCCGGGCTCGGCTCCAGGTGCCTGGTCGACTTCTCCAGCAGCCGGAACGCCTCGTCGACCGTGGTGGTCCAGGAGATGGCGTCGAAGACGTTCGGGCGGGTGAAGCCCGCCTCGTCCATGCCCTCCACCAGCTCCCGCAGCGGCGCGTAGATCCCCCAGGGATCGAGGATCACCAGCGGCTTGTCGTGCAGGCCGAGCGTGCGGGACGTCCAGATCTCGAACAGCTCCTCCAGCGTCCCGATGCCCCCGGGCAGCACCAGGAAGGCGTCGGAGCGGGCGTCCATCACCCCCTTGCGCTCACGCATGTCGGTGGTGACCACCAGCTCGTCGGCGTCCTCGTCCGCGAGCTCGATGTCCACCAGCGCCTGGGGGATCACCCCGATGGTGCGGGCGCCGCCCGCGCGGGCCGCGCGGGCCACGGCGCCCATGCAGGAGATCCTGGCCCCGCCGCTCACCAGGGCGTGCCCCCGGCCGGCGAGCTCGGAGCCGACCTGCTCCGCCAGCTCCAGATACTTCTTGTCGATCTTCTGACTCGATGCGAGGAATACACAAATGAACACGTGCCGACCTTATTCGGCGTCGCCGACCGTGGTCATGGCGGCCTTCCGCTCGTCCTCCAGTCGCCCGCCCCTGTTGTTGTCGGCCTCGACGATGATCCGGACCGCCTCGTCCACGTCGTCGGTGACGTGAATGAGATCAACGTCCGCCGGAGAGATCTTTCCCGTCCCCATGAGAGTGTTCTTGATCCAGTCGAGCAGGCCGCCCCAGAACTCCGTTCCCATGAGCACCACCGGGAAGGAGGTGACCTTCTGGGTCTGGACCAGGGTGAGCGCCTCGAAGAGCTCGTCCATGGTGCCGAAACCGCCGGGCAGCGTGACGAATCCGCAGGAGTACTTCACGAACATGGTCTTGCGGACGAAGAAGTAGCGGAACTCGATGCCGAGGTCGACGTACTCGTTCATGCTCTGCTCGAAGGGCAGCTCGATGCCCAGGCCCACCGAGACGCCCTCCGCCTCCACGGCCCCCTTGTTGGCGGCCTCCATGCAGCCGGGGCCGCCACCGGTGATCACGGCGTAGCCCGCCTCGGACAGCTTGCGGCCCAGCTGGATCCCCATCTCGTACTCGGGGCTGTCCACGGGGGTGCGCGCGGACCCGAAGACGGTCACCGCCTGGGGCAGTTCGGCGAGCTGGCCGAAGCCCTCGACGAACTCGGCCTGGATGCGCATCACCCGCCACGGATCCATGTGCAGCCAGTCGGCCGGCCCCCTCCGATCAAGAAGCCGCTGGTCGTGGGTGGAGTCGGAGACGAGATCGCCGCGAACCACCGCGGCTCCCTGACGACGTTCCGGACGTGTTTTCTTCATGCGGGTCACCGTAGCGCCGTCCCAGAAAAATCTTGAAAAATCTCCATGAAAACATGGAACCGGATTTTGAACAGGGTGCGTCTAACTGCACGAGGGTGCTGCTCGGGACTGAAAGTGGCTTTCCCCGCCAAATGGCCGGCGAGGAAAGCCACTTTCATTTGTACCGGCCCCTCCCGGGTCACGCGCACCGAGGGGTCCCGCCTACCGGGGGCCTCGCGAACGGCGCACCGGCTCCGGCGGGATCCTTCCCTTTCAGAACAGGGCCCCGCCTCTCTCAGGACAGCCAGCCGAGCATTCCGCGCTCGCAGTCGGCGATCTTGCTCAACGAGACGAACTCGTCCTTCTGGTGCGCCAGATTCGGATCTCCGGGACCGTAGTTGACCGCGGGCACGCCCAGGCCGGAGAAGAGCGAGACGTCGGTCCAGCCGAGCTTGGCGCGCGGCGTGCCGCCGACGGCGTCGACGAAGGCAGCCGCCACCGGATGGGTCAGGCCGGGCCGCGCGGCGGCGGCGGCGTCGGTGAAGCGGACCTCGTACCCCTCGAACACCTCGCTCACGTGGGCGCGTGCCTCGTCCAGCGACAGGTCGGGGGCGAAGCGGTAGTTCACGGTCACCACGCACTCGTCGGGGATCACGTTGCCCGCGACGCCGCCGCCGATGCCCACCGCGTTCAGGCCCTCGTGGTACTCCAGCCCGTCCACGACGGGAAGCCTGGCCCGGTAGGCGTTCAGGATCGCGAGCACCGGCTGGGCCGCGTGAATGGCGTTGACCCCGAGCCAGGACCTGGCGCTGTGCGACCGCTTGCCCCGGGTGACGATCTGGGCCCTGAGCGTGCCCTGGCAACCGCCCTCGATCACGCCGTCGGTGGGCTCCATGAGCACGGCGAAGTCACCCGCGAGCCAGTCGGGGTGGCTGCGGCTGAGCCGGAGCAGGCCGTTGCGCTCGGCCTCGATCTCCTCGCAGTCGTAGAAGACGTAGGTCACGTCCCTGCCGGGCTCGGGAAGGGCGGCCGCCAGTTTCAGGGCGACCGCGACGCCGGCCTTCATGTCCGAGGTGCCGCAGCCGTACAGCCGGTCGCCCTCGACCCGGCTGGGCAGGTTGCCGACGACGGGGACGGTGTCGAGGTGTCCGGCGATCACCACCCGCTCGCCGCGGCCCAGGTTGGTGCGGGCCACGACCGAGTCGCCGTCGCGCTCGACGGTCAGGTGCCGGAGCGACCGCAGTGCCTCCTCCACGGCGTCGGCCAGGGCCTTCTCGCCGCCGCTGACCGACTCGACGTCCACGATCCCGGCGGTGAGCTCCCCGACATCCTGCGTGAGGTCCAGACGCGTACTCATGCCCGCGACCCTAGTACTCGTACGGGATCCGGCCCGTCCCGGCCCCGCTCGCGCGGGAGGCGGTCACCCGTGCAGGAGGCGGTCGAGTTCGGCCCTGCCGGGCCGGTGGCCCTCCTCCAGGCGTTCGAGCACCAGGACGCAGCGCAGACCGAAGCCGCCGCCGGGAAACTCGCGCCACCGGGTGCCTCCGGTCGCCACGCACCAGTCGGGGACGCGCCCGCGGCCCAGTTCCTCACCCGTCCGCACGTCGACGACCGGGGTCGAGCCCGACAGGACCGTCCCGGCGCCGACCACGGCGCCCCGGCCCACGCGGGCCCCGTCGACGATCACGGCCCCTCCGCCGATCAGCGCGCCGTCCTCGACGACCACGGGCACCGTCCCCGACGGCTCCCCGGTGGCGCGGGGGTCCTCCGCGCCGTCCCGGCCGCCGGTCTCGCCGACACCGGCTCCCCCGGACAGGCGGACGTTCCTGCCGATCTGGACACCCACGCCGATCGAGACCCAGGTGCCGACCGTGCTGCCCTCGTCCACGTGGGCGCCGATGTCGACGAACGAGGGCATCAGCACGACGCCCGGCGCCAGGTAGGAGCCCCAGCGGGCGATCGCCCCCGGCACGACGCGCACCCCCTCGACGGAGGTCTTCAGCGGGACGCGGTCGTGGTGGTGGAAGTCGCCCACCTGGGACCTGGCCATGCCGAGCACCCGGAACGCGAGCATGACGGCCCGCCGGGCGCGCTCGTCCACGACCACCTCGCCGGTGCGGGAGACCTCGGCCACCCTGGCCTTGCCGCTGTCGAGCATGTCCACGGCGCTCACCACGACGGCACGGGCCTCGGCGTCGGCGGGGCTCAGCTCGGCCCTGCGCCACCACAGCTCGTCGACGGCCGCGGGCAACGGGCTGGCATCGCTCTGGGTCATGGCCCGGAGCCTATGTTCGCGGGGTTCTACCAGACCGCGCAATCGCTGGGGACCTGTAGGTTCTTGACCGTGCGACGGCGCTTCTCAAAAGGGGTCATCGCGATCATCGTGATCGTGACCGTGCTCGCGGTGGCCATCACCGTGGGTCTCTTCATCTTGCTCAGGCGGGTGACACCGCTCGTCGACTTCGGCGAGGGATGCAAGATCACGACGCCGGAGGGCTCGCTGGAGCTGGATCTCGAACAGGCCAAGGTGGCGGCGGTCATCGCGGCCGTGGCGGCCCGCAGGAAGCTGCCCGAGCGGGCCGTGGTGATCGCCTACGCCACCGCCATGCAGGAGTCCAAGCTGGAGAACCTGACGGGCGGCGACCGCGACTCGGTCGGCGTGTTCCAGCAGCGCCCCTCCCAGGGCTGGGGCACTCCCAAGCAGCTCGTCGACCCCGTCTACGCCTCGGGGAAGTTCTTCGCCGCGCTGGTGAAGGTGAAGGGCTACCGGAAGCTGCCGCTCCACGAGGCGGCCCAGGAGGTGCAGCGCTCGGCCGACGGGACGGCGTACGCCCAGCACGAGGACGACGGGAAGATCCTCGCCGCGGGGTTCACCGGGCGCGTGCCCAAGGCCGTGCACTGCTGGTTCCCCGCCCCGGCGGGCAAGACCCCTCTCCCCGACGAGCGGGGGGCCGGGCGCAGGCTCGCCAGGGCCCTGGGGCCCGGGGACGCCTTCGAGGCCCCCTCGCGCAGGCGCGGCTGGCTGGTGGCCGCCTGGTCGATGGCGCACGCCAAGACGTTCGGGCTGTCCAGGATCCGCTACGACGGCCAGTCATGGGTCTCTGCGAAGGGCCACGACGGCTGGAAGGCCGAGCCGGGGTCCTCCGCCGGGAAGGTCGAGCTCTCCTAGCCGCCCTTCTTCTTCTCGATCCTGATCGTGCCGGGGGCGAGGGGCTGGGCGTGGGAGGAGGTCCAGCGCTTGCCCTGGAGGCGTTCGAAGCTGAGCAGGCGGCCGTCGGCGGCCCGGTAGTCGGCGAAGTCGAGCAGGCCCCGCTCGGGCATCGAGGTGACGCCCTCCCCGCGGAAGGCCGCGGTGCCCCGGTCGACGGGGAAGAAGTCGACCCCCTCGACACTCAGCGTGGCCTTGGCGGGGATCATGCCCTCGGTGGGCACCGGCGTCCACAGCAGCACCTCCAGGTGCGGCGGTTCGCCGGCCAGGCCCTCGCGCATCTGGATCGACAGCCAGTGGTAGCGCCGGGTGCCGTCGTCGAGGAGGTACTCGGTCCACTGGCTGCCCTGCCAGGACAGGTACAGGGCGCCGAGGACGCGGCTGCGCACCCCCTGACAGTCGATCGTGTCACCGACCTTGATCGTGCGGGGGTCGGGGTAGTCGATGCCGACACGGCCCATGGACGGTTGGGCCTGCGGCTGCGCGGCCTCAACCGAGGGGAGGGGGGTCTCGCCGGAACGCTCGGAATCGCCGGCCTTCCTGTCCTGGCGCGTCGTCGCGAAGAACGCGCCGAGCAGCAGGACGAGCGTGGCCACACTCAATCCGAGTATCACGGCGACCTCGGTGGTCATGCCGCGCGATCCTACTGGAGGCGGCGCACCGCCGCACTGATGCGTTCGTCACCGGCCGTCACGGCGATCCTGATGTGCCGCTCGCCCGCGGTCCCGTAGAAGTCGCCGGGTGCGACCAGGATTCCCCTGTCGGCCAGCGCGCGGACCTGGTCCCAGCAGCCGGCCCCGTCGGACGCCCACAGGTACAGGCCCGCGGTGGAGTGCTCGATCTTCCAGCCGGCCGCCTCCAGCGCGGGACGCAGCGCCGCGCGGCGGGCGGCGTAGCGGGCCCGCTGCTCCTCGGCGTGCGCGTCGTCGTCCAGGGCCACGGCCATCGCCGCCTGGACCGGCGCGGGCATGATCATGCCCGCGTGCTTGCGTATCTCCAGCAGCCGCTTGACCAGCACGGGATCGCCCGCGACGAACCCGGCCCGGTAACCGGCCAGGTTGGAGCGCTTGGACAGCGAGTGCACCGCGAGCAGGCCCTCGTGCGAGCCGCCGCAGACGTCCGGGTGCAGGATCGAGACCGGCCGCTCCTCCCAGCCCAGCTCGATGTAGCACTCGTCGGAGGCCACGACCGCGCCGTGCTCGCGCGCCCACGAGACGACCTTGCGCAGGTGCTCGGCGGGCAGGACCCTGCCGGTCGGGTTGGACGGGGAGTTCACCCAGACCAGGGGCACCCGCTCGGGGCCGAGCGCGAGCAGCCCGTCGGTGGCGTACGGTTCGGCGCCCGCGAGGCGCGCTCCCACGTCGTAGGTGGGGTAGGCCAGCTCGGGGAGGATCACCCGCTGCCCCGGACCGACGCCGAGCAGCGTCGGCAGCCAGGCCACGAACTCCTTGGAACCGATCAGCGGCAGCACGTCCGCCTGGTCGAGGACCACGCCGTGCCTGCGTCGCAGCCACCCGGCGGCGGCCGAGCGAAGGCGCTCGGTGCCGTACGTCAGCGGGTATCCGGGACTGTCCGAGGCGTCCGCGAGGGCCTGCCGCACGACGGCGGGCACCGGGTCGACGGGAGTGCCCACCGACAGGTCGACGATCCCGTCGGGGTGCGACGCCGCGAGCTCCTTCAGCGGCGTGAGCCGGTCCCACGGGAAGTCCGGCAAACCGTTCATCGGAACCTCGCCGGGACGCTCGTGGCCTCTGACGGGTCGGGAATGGCGTTCATGGTGATCAGCCGTCGTCCTTCGCTGGGGCGGGTCTGCCGGAGGCGGGACCGGAGGGGGACGGCCGTCGTGGCCGCCCCCCTCCGGCACCCGCTCCTAGTGGCTCTCGGCCTGCGGGGGCAGGGCCGCGACGACCGGGTGGTCCTTCTCGATCTTGCCGACCTTGGAGGCGCCGCCGGGCGACCCCAGGTCCTCGAAGAAGTCCACGTTCGCCTTGTAGAAGTCCTTCCACTGTTCGGGCAGGTCGTCCTCGTAGAAGATGGCCTCCACCGGACAGACGGGTTCGCACGCGCCGCAGTCGACGCATTCGTCGGGGTGGATGTAGAGCATCCGCTCACCCTCGTAGATGCAATCGACGGGGCACTCCTCGATGCACGCCTTGTCCAGGACGTCCACGCAAGGCTGCGCGATGACGTAGGTCACCTCGGGCTCCTTCTTCTTAACGCACCTAGGCACGACTTCGACCGCGAGTTGCTACGCCCTAGTATTGCCGTGCCTGCCATCTGTCTGAAACGGGAGGGGGCAAAAGCCGATGGCCCTTGGTTTCAGCGCTCGCCTGAACATCACCATAACCCCTTCCGACGTGGGCAAAAGAGTCACCACTCGGAGACGGGTTCCTGAAGGGTTCCGCGACGCGGTGGGTGAGCTGGAATTCTGGCGGGACGGCGTGCTCGGCGTCCGCAGGCGAAACGGCACCCTGGTGGAAATCGACGAGGAGACGCTCGCCGCGGCGAAGGTCGTCCCGGAGTCCCCGCGCCCGCGCGCCTGAGCGGAGCGGCCCACCCCGCCGACCTGGGCACCGGCTCTCCGGCACCGGCTCTCGGGCACCGGCGGAGTTCCCGCGCGGCGCGCGCGGACGACGGCCGGACCGCGCCGGGTAAGCCACTCGCCAAGACACGTGTAAGCCGTTCGCCAATAAGGGTCGCGCCTGCTCGACCAGACGAATGACAGCGGAGAGTATTCCGTTCGTGACCGTACGTACCAGCGCCGCAGCCGCCGTGATCCTCACGGCCACGATCGCCGGATGTGGCGCCCCGGCTCCTCAGAACGTCCAATTCCCGCCTCTCAACACGCAGGCCGCCTCCCTGAAGGAGGGTTTCTCGACGATGGAGCGCCTCGTCGAGGCGGCCAGGAAGGAGGGGGCACTCACGGTGATCGCGCTGCCGCGCGACTGGGTCAACTACGGCGAGATCATCGACACCTTCTCCGAGGAGTACGGGATCAAGGTCAACCAGCTGGAGCCCGACGCCAGCAGCGCGAGGGAGATCGCCGCCGCGGCCGAGCTCAAGCCGGACGTGTTCGACCTGAGCATGGACGTCGCCGCGGCCAAGTCCGCCCTCTTCGCCCCGTACAGGGTCCAGGGCTGGCAGGACATCCCCGACCGCCTGAAGGACCACAGGGGCCTCTGGTACGCCGGGTACGGCGGCTACATGTCCATCGGCTACGACCCGAGCAAGGTCGCGGCCCCCGCCTCCTTCTCCGACCTGCTCAAACCAGGACACAGCGTCGCGCTGCCCGGCGACCCCCGGGAGGTCTCCGCGGCCTTCAACGGGGTGATGGCCGTCTCCCTGAGGGGCGGCGAGGCGAGGGCCGAGCGGGGCGTGGAGTTCTTCCACCGCCTCAAGGGCGAGGGCAATCTCGCGGCCACGCCCAAGGCGGCCTCGGTGCTCGTCGACTGGGACTACCACAACGCCGAGCGGGCCGCCGTCGACAAGGCGTGGAAGGTCGCGATTCCCGGTGACGCCGTGCTCGGCGCGTACTACGTCCAGGCCGTCAACAAGCAGGCCCCGCACCCGGCCGCGGCCCGGCTCTGGCAGGAGTTCCTGTTCTCCGACAGGGGACAGAACCTGTTCCTGAAGGGCTATGCCCGCCCGGCCAGGATGGAGGCCCTGCAGATGCGCGGCACCCTCGACCGCGAGCTGGCCGCGAAACTGCCCGCGACCAGCGCGAAGCCGGTGATCCTCACCATCCCGGAGATCGACAGGGCCAGGGCCTACCTTCAGCGCGAATGGGTCAAGAAGGTGAGATGAACCTGAGGCTGCCGAGACTGATATGTCGTGACTTCCCAGAGGCTCTAAAGTGTCTGGAGAGGCCGACAGGAAGCCTCGCGTCTCAGAATGTGAGCTGATCGTCTTGCGATACGACACCCCGAGCTCGATGAGGTGGAGCGCTCGCGCGTATGACAGCAGCTTTGGGTACGTTTCGGCGCACGGCGCCCCCCTGGTCGAGCTTCTCGACCCGCAACCGGGGGAACGCATCGTGGATCTCGGCTGCGGCACCGGGATGCTGACGGCCGAGATCACCTCCCGGGGCGCCCGCGTCCTGGGGATCGACGGCTCGCAGGCGATGATCGAGAAGGCCCTGGCCCAGTATCCGGGGCTGGACTTCATCGTCGGCGACGGCCGCGACTTCACGGTGGCCCAGCCGTACGACGCGGTCTTCTCCAACGCCGCCCTGCACTGGATGGGCCGGGAGCCGGACGCGGTGATCACCAGTGTCCGCGAGGCCCTCACCCCGGGCGGGCGGTTCGTGGCCGAGATGGGCGGCGCGGGCAACTGCGCCGCGCTGACGGCGGCGCTTTCCACCGCCTGGCGGGAGTACGGGCTGCGCGAGCCCGACCTGCCGTGGTACTTCCCCACCCCCGCCGAGTACGCCACACGGCTGGAGAAGGGCGGCTTCACCGTCCGCCTGCTGGAATACTTCGACAGGCCGACCCCGCTCGACGAGTGCCCCGGCGGGGCGGCCGACTGGGTCCGGATGTTCGCGGGTTCGCTGCTCAAGGAGGTGCCCGCGGAGATGGTCGACCCGCTGCTCCGCCGGGTGAACGAGCTGGCGGCCCCCGCCCTCCGGCGGGAGACCGGTTGGATGGCCGACTACGTGCGACTGCGGTTCGCGGCCGTACGCCGCTGAACCGGCCCAATGTGCCGCGGCGATTTGCCAGACTATGGTCTGTTCCATGAGTCTCGTTCCCCGGCCACATGGAGTGACTCGGGCGGCTTGAGGGGCTGGTGAAGGGAACGGATGAACTTCTGTCTGAGTGACCTCGTGCCGCCGCTGCGCTGGAGCGACGCGGCCACGATCCCACTTCTGCGCGAACAGCCCGACCTACCGGACGCTTGGTGGCGGAGCCTGCCGATGGCCCGCGTGCTCGCCGTGCTGGGCCCGGAGAGGCTGGCCGACATCCTCGCCTCGGTCGCCCTGAACCACTGGCCGGCCGCCGCCGTGGGGGACGTGCTCCCCGCTCTGCACGTCCTGGACCCGGACGACGCGGACGAGCCCTACACGGCCATCGCCCTCGACCGGGCCGGGTCCTGGCCGGGCCTTCTCGCGCTGACCGGCCACGACCTGCGCGACCAGCCGTTCATCCAGCCCGTCCCGCTGCTGCAGGCCCTCTTCACGGCGGTCTTCACGCGCCTGGCGGCCCCCGCCCACGCGGTCCCGGTCCCGGCGACGCTCACCGCCGGAGCCGCCCGGACGCCCGTCCCCCCGCGTGAGACCTCCGAATCCTCCGAGCCCTCCCCCGGGCCGGTGGGCTCGCCCGCGCCCGCCGGGAGCGGGTCCGCCGCCGGAGACCTCCCGGCTCGGGACGCTCCGCCCGCCGCGGCGGCCTCCCATCCAGGCCATCCCGGGAACGCGCCGGAGCCGGAGGCCCTCGCCGAGCCAGTGGCCCTGCCGAAGCGCAAGCCCCCCCGGGAGCGCGACGCCCTGCCGGTGCCCGAGGCCCGTCGCACGGCGGATCCGGACGCCGGCCCCCAGGAGGCCCCCGGGTCGCTCTTCCAGCCCGCCTCGAGGAAGAACCGGCCGTCGAGCACCTCCGCGGGGGAAGAGCGGTTCGCGGCCGCCCCCGAGGACGTGAGGGCCGCCGAGACCGGGTTCGCCGCCGAGGACGTGAGGGCCGCCGAGGCCGGGCCCGCGGGAGCGGAGGCCGTCCCCGAGGCCGGGCGCGTCGCCGGGCCCGCGGACGAATCCGTGGACGGCCGCGAGAACGGCCCCGAGGACGACCGGGCGGGCGACCCCGTACCCGCAGGCGCCCCCGAGGCGGCGGACGTCCCCGAGCCGGTCGCGGAGAGCCACGAGGACCACGAGGACGCGGAAGGCCACGAGAGCGCGGAGGACCACGAGAGCGCGGAAGGCCACGAGAGCGCGGAAGGCCACGAGGACGCGGAGGACCACGAGAGCGCGGAAGGCCACGAGGACGCGGAGGACCACGAGAGCGCGGAGGACCACGAGGACGGCGGAGCCGCGCGGCCGCCGGTGCGGCCGGCGCCGAGGAGCCTGCACGCGCTGGTGGACGGCGTCTTCGCCAACGTGGAGGACAAGCGCTGGGCGGTGGCGCAGAACAGGCTGTTCAGCGACGCCCCGGCGACCGTGGAGGCGCTGGCCAAGCTCTTCGCGGTGCCCCCGGAGGTCATCGCCGACATCGAGGCCGACCTGCGCAGGGAGCTCGACGAGTGGACCGCCTCCGACGAGGCCGCCCCGTACCGGGAGCACCTGGAGGAGGTGAAGGGGATCCTCGGCAAGGCCGCGCCCAGGGAGCGGCTGATCAACGCGGCCCCCTGGCACACCCAGGAGCTGCACTCCCTCGACGTACCGGCCTGGCAGTTCGTGCTGGCCACCCTCCCCGGCTACCACCTGGTCGACGAGTGGCTGGTGGAGGGCGACATCACCGAGCTGCGCCACCGCACCCGCGACATGATCAGCGGCGCCAAGCCGCCGCTCACCATCAACAAGGCCCTCGACATGGTCTCCTCGCTGGGCATCCACCCCGAGGTGTCCAAGGAGTGGCTGGAGAACGTCCCGCAGCTCCGGATCCTCGGCGCGGGCGAGCGGCCTCCCCAGCGCTCGAACGGCGCCCCGGCCCTGACCGCGGAGAAGCCCGGCGACCTGAGCGGCGGGGCCGGCGGAATCGGCGGGGCGAACGGCGGGACGAACGGCGGGGAGTCCGGGCGGGAGCCGAGGAAGGCGCCGTTCCGCCCGCTGAAGGACGTCTCGCTGACCAGGCGCTGCTTCCGGCAGCCCGACGGCCGCTGGTGGCTGAGGATCGACGTCACCGCGGAGCACCTCGGGGGCGCAGAGTGCCCGCTGCCCAGCGGGTTCGCCGCCTACCTCGGGATGTCGCCCGGTGACGGCCGCACGGTCAGCAGCGCGGTCGGGGAGCTGGTTCTCAGCTGGCAGGACAGGCCCGTGCTGGAGTCGCTCATGACGCTCCTGGAGGACGTGGGAGCCAAGGAGGGCAGCCACCTGTTCCTCACCCTGTCGGACGAGGGCGTGCTGCGGGCCAGGCACCTGCCGGCCGCGGGCGAGGAGGTGGAGGCGACGGCGCGGGCGCTGCGGCTCGTCGGCTACACCGCGACGGGCGGCACCCCCGAGCAGGCCGGGCGGGTGATCGCCACCCGGGTCGGCATGACGGGACCCGTGGCCACCCCCGAACTCCTCACCCGGCTGCGAGAACGCGGGGACCGCGATCTCCTGTCACTGTTGGCCTGATCCATGCCCCGCCTCGCCATCTCCCCGGACTTCCCCGTCGAACTCGGCGCCCTGGCCCAGCCGGTGCGCCGGGACGTCGTGGTCTCGGCGCGCAGGTTCCTGCAGAACGTGGCGGGCGCCCCGCACCCCGAACGGGTCAGGGGGGCGAGGGACCCCAGGGTGGCGACCCTGAGGCTGGCCGACCGGCACCGGGGCGTCGTGGTCAAGCAGCGGGACGTCTACTGGCTGCTGACCGTGCTGCCGGACGCGGAGGCGTGGGCGTACGCGCAGCGCTACCGGTTCGGCGTCAACACGGCGCTGGGCGTGGTCGAGATGTGGGACGCCGAGGCGCTGGACCGGGTGCGGCCCGCGGTGCGCAGGGCGGCCGAGGCGTCCGCGACGCGACTGTTCTCCGACTTCTGCGACAGCGACCTGGCCGAGCTGGGGGTCGACGGCCGGTTCCTGCCGCTGGTCAGGCAGATCACCGACCAGCTCACCCTGGAGGCCCTCGAACCGCTGCTGCCCCCGACGCAGTACGAGCCGCTGGCGGCGCTCGCCAGGGGCGAGTCGATGGCCGGGGCCTGGCGGGAGCTGGAGAACTGCCGCGCCGTCGCCGCGGACCCCGAGCCGATCAATCCCGAGGACTTCGGCGCCGCGCTCCTGCGCAGCCCGGACCGCGCCGTCTTCACCGACGACCCGCGCGAGCTGAACCGCGTGCTCGACGCGCCGGGCTGGTGCGTGTTCCTGCACCCGCCGCAGCACCGGCTGGCGTACTGGGAGTCCTACCAGCAGCCGACGCTGGTCACCGGCGGCGCGGGCACCGGCAAGACGCTCGTCGCCCTGCACAGGGCGGCCTACCTGGCCGGGCGCGCGAGCGGGCAGATCCTGCTCGTCACCTTCTCCCAGGGGCTGAGCGCCGAGCTCGCGACCAGGCTCGACCAGCTGATCGAGGACGAGGTGATCCGCAAGCGGATCGAGGTCGGCAACGTGGACCGGCTGGCCCACCGCATCGTCGCCGAGGCCGAGGGCCGCCCGCCCGCCCTGGTCGGCGCCGCCGAGCTGACCGCGCTCTGGGAGGAGACCGAGACCGGTCACAGCCCGGCGTTCCTGCTGCGCGAGTGGGAGCAGGTCGTCCTGGCGCAGAACCTGCGGACCCTGGACGAATACCTGGAGGCCCCCCGCCCGGGCCGCAGCGTCGAGCTGACGGCCGGGGAGCGCACCTCCGTGTGGAAGGCCGTCGAGCACGTCACCGGGCAGCTGCGCGAGCGCGGCAAGCGGACCCTGCTGCAGCTGGCCTCCGAGGCGTCGACGCTGCTCGGCCAGACGACCGGGGACCTGCTGGAGGAGGCGGAGCCGGCGCGGGAGCCGTACCGGCACATCGTGGTGGACGAGGCGCAGGACCTGCACCCGGCGCAGTGGCGGCTGCTGCGGGCGGCGGTGCCGCACGCCCGCGACGACATGTTCATCGTGGGCGACCCGCACCAGCGCATCTTCGACACGCGGGTGACGCTCGGCGCGGTCGGGATCGACGCGATCCAGCAGCGCCTGCGGGTGTCGTACCGGCTTCCCCGGGAGATCCTTTCCTGGGGGGTCCGGTTGCGCGGGGGCGGTCCCGCCGACGGGCTCGTCAAGGGTGTGCAGGAGCTTTACGGCTTCCGGGGCACCCGGCACGGGCTCCGGCCGATGGTCCGCGCCTACGATTCACCGCAGGATGAGCTGACGGGTCTGGTGGCACAGGTGGGACAGTGGGTGAATGAGGGCGTGACGCCCGAGGAGATAGCGGTGGCCGCCAGGACCGCCGGCCTCGTGCGTGACGCGCGGGCCGCTCTGCGCGATCTGGGGGTACGGGTGACGACGCTGCACGCCATGAAGGGACTGGAGTTCCGGCGGGTCGCGGTGATCGGCGTGGCCGACGGGATCGTGCCCGACCCCGACTCCCTGACCCCGGTCGGCGAGGACCCCGCCGCCAGGGCACACGATCTCCAGCGGGAACGCGGCCTGCTCTACGTGGCCTGCACCCGGGCGAGGGAACTCCTCTACGTTTCTCATTACGGACGGGCCAGTCCCTTCCTTCCTACCTGACCACATAGTCTGAACTGCGGATATATTCCCCTTTGCCGGTTGGACCTCAATGAACCTCAGCCTGAGCGACATCGCGCCACCCTTGCGCTGGACCTCTCCCGGCCAGGTAGCGCCGATCGCGACCGACCCCCGCCTCCCGGAGGCGTGGTGGCAGGCGCTTCCGCTCGACACCGCCTGCTCGACCATCGGGACGTCCGAGGTCGCCGGTCGCCTGACCGACCTCGCCCTGGCGTGCTGGGGGCACCTCATGCTCGGTGACGTTCTCCCCCTGCTCAGGTTCGCCGACCCCGCCGCGAGCGTCCGCACGCCCGAAGGGCTCGGCCGCGAGGTGGTGCACAAGCTGTTCACCGGGGTGCTGGAGCGATTGCTCGAACCGGTCACCGAGGAGAGCGTCGCCAGGATCCGCCCCTCCCGGCCCGACCGGCCGCTGCCCGAGCTGATCGACGAGGTCTTCGCCACGCTGGACGAGCGCCAGCGGGCCATCGCCAGGGACCGGCTGTACGCCTCCCAGCGGGCCACGCTCGACGACCTCGCCCAGCGGTTCTCCGTCACCAGGGAGCGCATCCGGCAGATCGAGCGCGACCTGCGCGACCACGTCGAGGCCTGGCTCGCCAAGGACGACGCGGCGCCGCTGATCGCCCACGTGTCGTGGCTGCGGGGCCGGCTGGGCTCCGCCGTGCCCGCCGACGACCTGGCCGCGGCCGTGCCGTGGCACCGCACCGACCTGGCCACGCTGGGCATCCCCTCCTGGCGGTTCGTACGGACCCTGCTGACCGGCTACGAGCAGGTGGACGGCTGGCTGGTCGCCGGGGGGGCGGACGAGCTCAGGGAGAAGACCCGGCAGCTGTTCACCGACGGGCCGCGCCCGCTGGACGAGGCCGTGACGCTGGCCAGCCAGCTCGGCATCCGCGAGGACGTGGCCGAGCGCTGGCTCATCGCGGTGCCCCAGCTGCGGGTGCTGGAGAACCACGTGGTCCCGTGGCCGCGCAGCGTCAACGACAAGGCCGAGGCCGTGCTGGCGGTGGCGGGCGGCCCGCTGACGCCCGAGGAGATCCAGGAGCGCATCGGCGAGGACTACAGCCTCGTCGGCATCCGCAACCAGCTCACCGCCGACGACCGCTTCCTGCGGGTCGACCGGAACAAGTACGGGCTGTCGCGCTGGGGCGGCGAGCAGTACCTGGGCATCCGGGAGATGATCGTCAGGGAGATCGAGCGGTCCAACGGCGAGGCGTCGGTCAACACGATCGTCACCAACCTCACCGGGCGCTACGACGTGAGCGAGAGCTCGGTCCGCGCGTACGCGGGCGGGCCCGGCTTCGAGCGCACGCAGCGCGGGTGGATCAGGGTGGCCGGGTCCGAGCAGGCCGACTACCAGCCGCGCCGGGACGTCTCGGAGACCCGGCGCTGCTTCCGCAGCCGCGACGGGCGCTGGTGGCACCGGGTGGACGTCAACGCCGAGCACCTGCGCGGCTCGGGTTCCCCGCTGCCGACCGGCTTCGCCGCGCACCTGGGCATGGCCCCCGGCGGCCAGCTGACCGCCTCCACCCCGTCGGGCGACGTGGTGATCAGCTGGCACAACCAGCCGACCATGGGGTCCATCCGCCCCGTCCTGATCGCCGCCAACGCCTCCGAGGGCGACCACGTCTTCCTCACGGTCTCCGACGGCGGCGAGCTGCTCACCCGCTACCTGCCCGCGGCCTCGCCGGCCCTGCCCGCGCTCAACCGGGCGCTGCACCTGATCGGCTACACGGCGCCGGTGGCGTCGGAGGCCGAGGGCATCCGCCTGATCGGCGCCCGCATCGGCCTGTCGGAGGGCTGCACCCGCGAGGAGGTGATCGCCCGCCTGCGCGACCGGGGCGACCGCGAGATCCTCGCCTTCCTCGAAGGCTGAGCGGGCCGGACGAGCCGGGAAGGCAGGGAAGGCCGAGGAGTCGCGCCCCGGGTCCGGACACGACCGGGCCCGGGGCGCGCCCGGGCGAACTCACCGGCGTGGACTCACCCGTGCGGGCTCTTACGCCGTGGGAGCGGGCGCGGTTGCGTAGGCTCGACCCATGCTGAGCCTGTATGACACGCGGAATCGCCGGGTTGAGCGGATCGTTCCCGAGGGGAGCCGCTCCCTGCGGATGTACACCTGCGGCCCGACCGTCTACCGGTCGGCCCACGTGGGCAACCTCCGGTCCTACCTGCTGGCGGACCTGATCAGGCGGGTCAGCGAGCGGCAGCGGATCCGGGTGGTGGCCTGCCGCAACATCACCGACGTCGGGCACCTGGTGGACGACACCGAGCTCGACCCCTCGGGCGAGGACAAGGTGCTCGCCCAGGCCAGGGCCGAGGGGCGGAGCGTCCTGGAGGTCGCCCGGTTCTACGAGGACGCCTTCGTGGCGGACACGACCGCGCTGAACATCCGCCCGCCCGAGCACTCGCCCCGGGCGAGCGAGACGATCGACCTGATGATCGAGATGATCGCCAAGCTGATCGAGAAGGGGCACGCGTACGCGGTGCCCGACGGGTCGGTCTTCTTCGACGCCGCCTCCTTCCCGACGTACGGGGAGATCTCCGGCAACCGGCTCGACCGGCTGAGGCCGGGCCACCGGATCGAGGCCGTCGACCCGCGCAAGCGGTTCCACGCCGACTGGGCGCTGTGGAAGCCCTCGGAGGCGGGGCTGACCTGGGAGACCCCGTGGGGCCGCGGCTTCCCCGGCTGGCACATCGAGTGCTCAGCCATGTCGCTGCGGTTCCTCGGCGAGCACATCGACCTGCACACCGGCGGGATCGACCTGCGCTTCCCGCACCACGAGGACGAGCGTGCCCAGTCCGACGCCACCGCCGGGCACGAGGTGGTGCGCCACTGGGTGCACGGCGAGCACCTGCTCTTCGACGGGCGCAAGATGTCGAAGTCCACCGGCAACGTGGTCCTGCTCAAGGACGTGGCGGACGCGGGCCTCGACCCGCTGGCCGTGCGGCTGGCGCTGCTGGAGCACCGCCACCGCCAGCAGATGAACCTCACCTGGGACACCCTCCGGGCCGCCGACAAGACCCTGCGGCGCTGGCGCGGCCAGGTGGCCGAGTGGTCGGAGTCGCCGAGCGGCCCGATGCCCGCCGACCGGGTCTCCCGGATCGAGGCCGCCTTCGACGACGACCTCGACACCCCGCTGGCGCTGCGGCTCCTGCGCGAGCTGGAGCGCGACGACTCGATCTCCCCCGGTTCCCGCTTCGAGGCGTTCCTGCACCTCGACCAGGTCCTCGCCCTGGACCTCTCCCTCGACATCGGCAGGACGGTCCGGCCGAAGCCCCTGCCCGAGGGCGCCGCCGAGCTGCTGGAGCGGCGCGCGCGGGCCCGCGACGCCAGGGACTGGGCCGCCTCCGACAGCCTCCGCGACGAGCTGGCCGCCCTCGGCGTGAAGGTCGTCGACACCCCGGAGGGCCAGACCTGGGCCTGACGGCCGTTTCGCGCGGGACCGGTACGCCCCTACGCCCTGGACCGGTCCCGCCGGGAGAGGATCTCCCGGCCCGGGGGCGGGATTCCCACCCCGCCGGAAAGGGTTTCCGCCCCGCCGGGAGGGACGAAAGCAGCAGATCACTCGTAATGTCGGTCGCGACCGATAGCGTCCTGATCATGAGTGAGATCGTCGTCGCCGTAAGACCCGGCACGATCGCGGATGTGGACGGGATCGTCGCCTGCAGCTCCGCGCTGTTCGCCGAGGACGCCGGGACCCGTGACCCCGCCCTGAACGTGAACTGGCCCGTGGAGCACGGGCGGGCCCGCTTCGTGGACGCGCTGGAGGATCCGGACCGCCTGGTGATGGTCGCCGAGGACGGCGGCCGGATCGTCGGCCACCTGACCGGGACCCTGTCCGGACCCACCGCGATGCGGCCGGTCACCGTGGCGACGCTGGGCAGCATGTACGTCGAGCCGTCCTACCGTGGCCGGAAGATCGGCGCCAGGCTGGTGGAGGAGTTCAGGCAGTGGGCCCGCCACCACGGCGCCCGGTACGCCGGGGTGACCGCCTACGCGAGCAACGAGGCGGCCGTCCGCTTCTACCGGACCAACGGCTTCGCCGTGCAGTCCACGGTCCTGGAGACGGTGCTGTAGGGCCGCGGGGAACGCGCCAGACCGGGGAGACCGGCGGCGCGGGCGGGTGACGCGCGGGGTGGAGGGCGGGCCAATGGCGGTGTGGACGGGAAGCGACGGACGTTAGGTGTTGAATTGCCGGGTGACATACATCGCGCCCACCGGCGCCCAACACACCATCGCGGCCGGCGGCTTCCAGGCCGTCATCACCGAGCTCGGGGCGGGCCTCAGAAGCCTCACCCTGGACGGCAGGCCGCTCGTCGTCGACTTCCCCGAGGACCAGTCCCCGCTCGGCGGTGCGGGGCTGCCGCTGCTTCCCTGGCCGAACAGGGTCGAGGACGGCCGCTACACCTTCGACGGCGAGGACCGGCAGCTCGCGCTGAGCGAGCCCAAGACCGGCAACGCGATCCACGGCTTCTCCCGGTCGTTCCCCTGGCGGGTCCTGTCCCACGACGAGTCCTCGATCCGGCTGGGGCTGCGGCTGTTCCCCCAGCTCGGCTACCCGCACGTCCTCGACCTTTCCATCCGGTACGCCCTGGGCGCCACCGGCCTGGAGATCGAGGTGACCGCGGAGAACGTCGGCGCCGGCGACGCGCCGTACGGCTTCGGAGCCCACCCCTACCTGTCCCTCGGCGCCCTCTGCGCCCTCGACGACGCCGTGCTCGAACTCCCCGCCGAGCAGTGGATCGCGGTGAACGACCGGAAGATCCCCACCGGCCGCCACGACGTCAAGGGCACCGAGTACGACTTCAGGACCGCCCGCCCGATCGGCGGGACGGAGCTCGACACCGCGTTCACCGGCCTGGAGCGCGGCGCCGACGGGCGGGTGCGGGTCACGCTGGCCGGCCCGGACGGGACCGGGGTCGAGCTGTGGGCGGGCGAGGGCATCGAGTGGCTCCAGCTCTACACCGGAGACACCCTGCCGGAGGGCCACCGCCGCCAGGGGCTGGCGGTGGAGCCGATGACCTGCCCGCCGAACGCCTTCCGCACCGGCGAGGACGTCATCAGGCTGGCCCCCGGCGACCGCGCCGTGCACCACTGGGGAATCGGCCCGATCTGACGTCCGACGCCCGGCCGTCGGACCGGGCCCCGCCGGAGCGGCCCGCCAAAGGCGCGGGAACTCTTTCGGGAACGAGAAAAGGCCCCTGGTCAGGAGGGGCCCCTCAACGTCGCGGAAAGACCCTCGGGAAAGTTCCGAGGAAAGGCCCCTGGTCAGGAGGGGCCCACCAACGTCGCGGAAAGACCCTCAGGAGAGTTCGGCGGGGCTGACGAGGATGCCGTCCTCGTCGCTGTAGAGCCAGGCGCCGGGGGTGAAGACGACCTCTCCGAAGGTGACCGGCACGTCGAGCTCGCCGGTGCCCTCCTTGGCGCTCTTGGCCGGGTTCGAGCCGAGCGCCTTGATCCCCAGGTCCAGTCCGGCGAGGGCGGCCGTGTCGCGGACGGCGCCGTTGACGACGACGGCGGACCAGCCGTGCGCGACGGCGGAGGCGGCGATGACGTCGCCCATCAGGGCGGTGCGCAGGGATCCCGCGCCGTCCACGACCAGCACGCGGCCCTCGCCCGGGGTGGCCAGGACCCGCTTGACGAGGGCGTTGTCCTCCAGGCAGCGGACGGTCGCGATCGGCCCGGCGAACCGGGGGCTCGGGCCGTAGGAGCGGAACTGGGTCAGGCAGCTCGCGACCGCCGAACCGTGGGCGTCGACCAGGTCGGCCGTGGAAAGTCTCATGCGTGCATCTTCACAATTACGGCTGCACCGACACCGCGGGGGTGGTGCCACACTTGCGGGAGCTTGTCGCCTAGGAGGTTTTTGTGAGGTTTCGCCCGTACGCCTGGATGCCCCGCCCGCTCACGTGGCTGGCACGGGTGCTCACCGTGTTTCTGGTGCTCGGGCTGCTACTCGCCGGAGCGGGCGTGTGGAGCGTGCGGGCGTCGTTCCCGCAGCTCGAAGGCGAGCTCAAGGTGAGAGGCTTGAAGGGGAAAGTCACCGTATATCGCGATAAGACGGGTATCCCGCACATCTACGCGGACTCCCCCGACGACCTGTTCCTGGCCCAGGGCTACGTGCACGCCCAGGACCGCTTCTTCGAGATGGACTTCCGCCGCCACGTGACCGCCGGGCGGCTGTCGGAGATGTTCGGCTCGGCGACGCTGACCGAGGACAGGGTCATCCGGACCATGGGCTGGCGGAAGGTGGCCGAGAAGGAGCTGCCCCTGCTCGGCGAGCAGACCAGGCACTACCTGGACGCCTACGCCCGCGGGGTGAACGCCTGGATGGCGCGCAACGACGGCTTCGCCGACAGGAGCCTGGAGTACGTGCTGCTGCGGGCGACCAGCCCGGACTACAAGGCGGAGCCGTGGACCCCGGTCGACTCGCTGGCCTGGCTCAAGGCGATGGCCTGGGACCTGCGCTCCAACATGGCCGACGAGATCGGCCGGGCGCTCGCGGCGAGCAAGCTGCCGCGCGGCCGGGTGGAGCAGCTGTGGCCCGGCTACCCGTACGGCACCCACCAGCCGATCGTCACCCGGGGCTCGGTCGGCGAGCGCGGGTTCGACCAGGGCCAGGAGCCGAAGAAGGTCGAGACCGAGCCGTCCGGGGTGGCTCCGGCGACGGGGGCGCTGACCCGGGCGGCCGAGGCCATCCGCGCGGTGCCGAGCCTGATGGGCGACCCGGCGGGCGGGCACGGCATCGGCTCCAACTCGTGGGTGGTCGGCGGCGAGCACACCGCGTCGGGCAAACCGCTGCTCTCCAACGACCCCCACCTGGGGCCGGGCATGCCCTCGGTCTGGTACCAGGCCGGGCTGCACTGCCGCGTCAAGAGCGCCGAGTGCCCGTTCGACGTCACCGGGTTCACCTTCTCCGGCGTGCCGGGCGTGGTCATCGGCCGCAACGACAAGGTCGCCTGGGGCTTCACCAACCTGGGCCCGGACGTCGCCGACCTCTATCTGGAACGGGTCAAGGACGACTCGTACCTGTTCATGGGCGACTGGAAGCCGCTGACCACCAGGACCGAGACCATCAAGGTGGCCGGGGGCGCCGACGTACGGCTCAAGGTGCGCGACACCATACACGGGCCGATCATCTCCGACGTCCTGGAGAACGTGAGGAACACGCTCCCGGGCATGGACGCGCTCTTCAAGGAGCAGGCCGACGCGGTCGCGCTCAAATGGACGGCCCTGGAGCCGGGCAGGACCGCTGACGCGATCTTCGCGCTGAACACCGCGCAGGACTGGCAGCAGTTCAGGGCCGCGGCCGCCAGGTTCGAGGTGCCCGCACAGAACCTGATCTACGCCGACACCGCGGGCAACATCGGCTACCAGGCCCCCGGGCGGATCCCGGTGCGGACCCGCGGCGACGGCACCTGGCCGGTGCCCGGCTGGACCGGCGAGTACGCCTGGCAGTCGACGATCCCCTTCAACGAGCTGCCCAGCCTCTACAACCCGCCGGAGGGCTACATCGTGACCGCGAACAACGCGGTCGTCGACCCTGCCCGCTACCCGTACATCCTCACCAAGGACTGGGCGTACGGATACCGCTCCCAGCGCATCCTGGATCGCCTCCGCGAGGCGGTGAAGGACGGCGGCAAGGTGGACGTGGCCGCGATGAGCGAGCTGCAGCAGGACAGCGACAACGGCCTCGCCCGGTTCCTGGTGCCCAAGCTGCTGGACGTCGAGATGGCCGGGCCCGCCAAGGACGCCCGCGAGCTGCTGCGCAAGTGGGATCGCACGCAGGGCGCGGAGTCGGGGCCCGCGATGTACTTCAACGCCGTCTGGCGGCACCTGCTCGTCGAGACCTTCAACGACGATCTCCCCGAGGGCGCCAGGTCCCAGGGCGGCGACCGCTGGTTCGAGGTCGTCCGGGTCATGCTCGACAAGCCGGACGACGCGTTCTGGAACGACACGGCCACCCCGGGCGCCGAGACCCGCGACGACATGCTGCGGCGGGCGATGGCGCTGGCCTACGACGAGCTGAACGGCCTGCTCGGCCCGGACGTCAAGGGCTGGCGCTGGGGCGACCTGCACTCCCTGGAGCTCGTCCACCAGAGCTTCGGCACCTCGGGAATCGGCCCGATCGAGTGGCTGTTCAACCGGGGCCCGTTCCCGGTGTCCGGCAGCGACGACGCGGTCAACGCCGCCGGGTGGGACGCGCAGGACGGCTACGCGGTGAGCTGGCTGCCGTCCATGCGGATGGTGGTGGACCTGGCGAACCTGGACAAGTCCCGGTGGATCAACCTGACCGGCGCCTCCGGCCACGCGTTCCACGCCAACTACTGGGACCAGGCGCCGCTGTGGGCGGACGGCGAGACCGTTCCCATGCTCGCCCGCCGGGACTCCGTCGAGAAGGCCGCCACCCACACCCTGACGCTCAGCCCCTGACGGCGCGGAGGCCTTCCGGGCCGCGGGACGAGCGCGTCCGCGGCCCGGCGGCCCGTCCTCCGGGCCGCCGGCCGTCAGGACGTGAGACGTCAGATCGTCAGGACGTGAGACGTCAGGTCGTCAGGTCGTCAGGTCGTCAGGACGCGGGACTCCCCGATGGCGAGGTCCCACAGGTCGGCGCGGTCCCGCCCGGCCTCCGCCCAGGCCGCCCTGGCCTCCTCCACCGGCGCGAGAAGCGACTCGCCCGACAGCACGAACGTGCCCCAGTGCATGGTCGCCATCCGGCGGGCCCCCACGTCCTGGCAGGCCCGTACGGCCTGCGCGGGATCGACGTGCGCGGCCTTCATGAACCAGCGGGGCTCGAAGGCGCCCACCGGCATCAGGGCCAGGTCGATGCCTCCCGGGTAGCGGGCCCCGATCTGGGCGAAGCGCTCGCCGTAGCCGGTGTCCCCGGCGAAGTAGATCGTCTGGTCGTCGGAGGCGATCACCCAGCCGCCCCAGAGGGACTTGCAGGTGTCCCACACCGACCGGCGGCTCCAGTGGTGGGCGGGGACGAAGTCGAAGCGGACACCGCCCACCCAGGTGCTCTCCCACCAGTCGAGCTCGGTGACGTCGCGGAACCCGCGCCGGGTGAACCAGGACCTCAGCCCCGCCGGCACGAGCACGGGCGTACCGCGCGGCAGCCGCCGCACGGTCCGCGCGTCCAGGTGGTCGTAGTGGTTGTGGCTGATCACCACGGCGTCGATCCGGGGCAGGTCCGCCCACGCGACACCGGGCGGGGTGAGCCGGGGCCGGTGAATGCCGACGATCTTCCTCGCCCAGACCGGGTCCGTGAGGATGGTCAGCCCGCCGATCTGCACCACGTACGTCGCGTGCCCCACCCAGGTGACGACCGCGTCGGTACCCGTCGCCAGGGGAAGCCCGTCCCGGTGGACCGGGATGCGGTCCTCGTCCCCGACGCCGGGCCGGAGCGTGCCGTGCCAGGCGACCGCCAGCAGCTCCTGGAACGTCGGGATCGGCGAGGTGAGCCGGTCCTTGAAACCGCCCGGCCACGACCGCCGCGGCAGGGGCTCGGGCCGCCTCGGCGGCGCCGGTCGCGCGGGAGGCGCGGACCGCGCGTAGGGTGCCGGTCGCGCGGATCGCCCGGGGGGTTCGGGAGCGCGGGGTACCGCCCCGGGCACCGCGGCCCGCCGCTCGGCGGGCCGGTCCCGCACCGCCCGGCCGGCGGTCCGGCCCAGCTGCCTGAGCGCGCGTACCGGCCGCGTGGTGAAGCGGGCCGACCACCCGGAGCGCCGCGAGGGCTCTTCGAGAAGGCCGTCGGGTTCCGCGGGCACGTGGGAGGCGATTGCTGGGTGGGATGTCTGTGACATGGGCGGCCCCCTTCGGTCATCAACAGCTCACCCCTTGTAGATCCCCTCCCAGAGAGATTCATTCCTTTTGCGGGGGTCTAGTGTGAAACCACCAGGGAGATCTACGGGTGTAGTTGCCGTCCTCCAGGTTCGCCAGCCGCTCGAAGAGGTTCCATGAGGCCTGGTTGCCGCAGATCATCATGGAGACGGCCACCGCGACGAGATAGAGCGGGAGCATCGGCAGGCCCACGCAGCACATGTACTGGGAGGCGTGCCGGTCCTCGTGCCTGAGCAGGGCACCGGTGAGGAAACCCTCCGGGTGCTTGGTCAGCACCACGTTGCCCACGGTGAACGCCGAGGCGATCGGGAACCGGAAGCGGTAGCCGTAGGCCAGGATCAGCCCGTCGGGCCCGGCGCTCACCCGGGCACGGCCGAGGCGTGCCAGGAGCAGCCCCAGTGGGGTGGACAGGTTGACGTAGTTGAGCGTCCGCCGTACCCGATGCAACCGCCGCATACCGGGATTGTGCGTCATCCGGCCGAACGGCGACAGTGGCTTTCCCCGGCCTTTCCCCGTCTTCCCCGCCTTTCCCCGTCTTCCCCGGCTTTTCTCGTGTGTGACGAGGTCGTCAGGGAGCGGCCGGGCCCGGCGGTACGGGTGGGACCTGCGGGCCGGGCGGTGCGTGCGGCGCCTGCGGCGCCTGCGGTACGGGCGAGGGCTGCGGTCCGGAGCCGTACCCGTGCGGGGTGAGCAGCCACGACCCGGCCACGGCGGCCGACGGCGAGAGCAGGACCCCCGTCACGACCGCCACCAGGCCCCCGTAGAGGTAGACGTAACCGGACAGGTCGTTGGCGATGACCAGGTCCCCCTCCGGCCGTGCGGAGATCCAGATCACGGTGACCAGCGCCCAGCCCGCCGCGAACGACAGGGGTGCCGCCTTGCCGTGCGTCATCCGGCCGGCCCCGTAGGTCACCGCGAACAGCAGGGCGAGGCAGCCGATGGCGGAGACCGGGACGGGCCTGACGTACCAGGAGTGCTGGAACCCGCCGAGGACGCCCAGCAGGAGCCCGAGCATGACGAGCACGGCGTTGGCCGCCACGGTGACGACCGTCTCCGAGGGCTCACGCACAGCCGGCACCTGCTCCATCACAAGCATCGAGGCTAGTGGATCCCGGCGAAGAGGTCGTCCTCGCGGTCGTACGGCTCGCCGAGCCCTCCCGCCTCGATCGGCGCTCCGGGACCGGCGGGCCCCGGCACGCCGGAGCGGAGGATGAAGTGCTCGACCCCGAGCACCTCCTGGCCGACGTCGTTGGACAGGGCGAACCAGGGCGGGTCCACGCTGATCTGGGTGGCGTGCGCCCGCATCGCGTCGATCTTCCGGCCGACGTGGGCGCGGGCGTCGATCTCGGTGGTGACGTCCTTGTCCTCGCAGCCGAACGGCAGGTCGTCGACCGGCTCGACGAGGAAGGGGGCGCCCCTCTCGCGCATCGCCTCCTCGGTCCTGTACATCACGGACCGGGGCATGGCGGTGTGGTAGATCTTGGCGACCCGCCACGGCCCGCCCGCGCCTGAGCCCGCCCCGGACACCGGCTCGGGCCCCGCTCCGGACACCGCCCCGGACACCGCCCCGGCCACCGCCCCGGACATCGGCTCGGCCTTCGATCCGGAGATCGCTCCGGCCCCCGCTCCGGACGCCGGTTCGAACGCCGGGTCGGCGGCCAGCTCGACGGCCCGCCAGGCGACGCGGTGGGCCTGGATGTGGTCGGGGTGACCGTAGAAACCGTTCTCGTCGTAGGTGACGAGCACCTGGGGCCGCACCTCGCGGATGATCCTCACGAGCTCGCCGGCCGCCTCGTCCAGGTCGGCCCGCCAGAAGGCGTTCGCCCTGTGGTTGGAGGCGACGCCCATCATGCCGGAGTCCCTCCAGCGGCCGGGACCGCCCAGGAACCGGTGGTCGGTGACGCCGAGCGCCGCGCAGGCCGCGGCGAGTTCCCCGACGCGATGCCCGCCCAGGGTGTCGTCGCGGTCGGCGGCCAGGTGGGCGAGCTCCGGGGGGATCACCTCCCCCTCCTCCCCCAGGGTGCAGGTCACCAGCGTGACGTGCGCGCCCTCGGCGGCGTACCTGGCCATGGTGGCTCCGCTGCCGATCGTCTCGTCGTCCGGATGGGCGTGCACGAGCATCAGGCGCCGATCAGTCATGCGTCCGAGGGTATCGATGCCGCGCGGCGTGCAGAACGCCGGATTCCCGGTCCGTCCGCGCCTCGGAAACAAGACACTCGATGCGGAACTGGCAAGATGGCTCGTATGAGTGAGAGCTTCCCTCGCCTGCACGCCAGAACCCGTCGATTCACCCTTGGAGTGCCGCGCGGCTTCACGATCGCCCCGGGCGGTGACCGCGTCGTCTTCCTCCGGACCAGGGGCGGCTTCGACCCGGTGACCTGCCTGTGGGAGTACGACGTCCTCAGCGGCGCCGAACGGCTGATCGTCGACCCACGCGCCCTGGCGGCCGACGACGAGGACCTGCCGCCCGAGGAGCGGGCGCGCCGCGAGCGGAGCCGCGAACAGGCCGGGGGCGTCGTCGGGTACAGCACCGACGCCGCGGTGACCGTCGCGGCGTTCGCGCTCTCCGGCGGTCTGTACGTCGTCGACCTGAAGACCGCGCATGTGCGGCGGCTGAAGACCTCCGGGCCGGTGATCGACCCCCGGATGTCCCCCACCGGCGTCCACGTCGGCTACGTGACCGGCGGCGCGTTCCACATCCAGGACCTGGAGGACGAGGTCGACCACGCGCTGGCCCGCCCCGAGTCCCCGGAGGTGACGTACGGCCTGGCCGAGTTCATCGCCGCCGAGGAGATGGACCGCATGCGGGGCTACTGGTGGTCGCCGTCCGGCGACGCCGTCCTGGTCGAGCGGGCCGACGAGTCGCCGGTGCAGCGCTGGCACATCGCCGACCCGGCCAACCCGGCCCGTCCCGCCACCGAGCAGCGCTACCCCTCCGCGGGTACGGCCAACGCCGGGGTCGAGCTCTTCGTCCTCACCCTCAGCGGGGCCCGCGTCGCCGTGCCCTTCGACGACGAGTACCTGGTCAACGTCACCTGGGACGCCCACGGCCTGTCGATCGTCACCATGACGCGCGACCAGCGGACCATGCGGCTGCTCGACGTCGACCCGGCCACCGGCACCTCCACGGTCGTGCGTGAGGACACCGACCCCGCCTGGGTCGACGTCGTCACCGGCGTCCCCGGCCACCTGTCCGACGGCAGCCTCGTCTGGGCCGCCACCTCGGAGGGCGGCCACCGCCTCATCGTCGGCGACTCGCCCGTCACGCCGCCCACCCTCCAGGTCCGCGAGATCCTCGACATCGACGGCGAGACCGTGCTCTTCCGGGCGAGCGGGGAGCCCACCGAGATCGCCGTCTGGGCCTACCGGAGGGGCCAGATCACCCTCGTCAGCCCGGCCGAGGGCGGCGTCTACAGCGGCCACACCGCGGGCGGCACCCTCGTGATCACCGGCCAGACCCTCGACAGCGAGGGCTCGGTCACCCGCGTCCTGCACAACGGCACGCCCCGCGGCCACATCACCTCGCACGCCGAGCGCCCCAGCCTGGACCTGCGGGTCTCCCTGATCAGGGCGGGCGAGCGCGACCTGGCCACCGCCGTCCTCCTGCCCTCCGGGCACGTGCCCGGCTCCGCGAAACTGCCGGTCCTCATGGACCCGTACGGCGGACCGCACGCCCAGCGCGTGCTGGCCGCGGCCGGAGCTCACCTGACCAGCCAGTGGTTCGCCGACCAGGGCTTCGCGGTGGTCGTGGCCGACGGCCGGGGCACCCCGGGCCGCGGCCCCGAGTTCGAGCGGGCCGTCCTGCACGACCTGGCCACCCCGGTCCTGGAGGACCAGATCGACGCCCTGCACGGCGCCGCCGCGCGGTTCCCCGACGACCTGGACCTGTCGCGGGTCGGCATCCGGGGCTGGTCGTTCGGCGGCTACCTGGCCGCCCTGGCCGTGCTCCGCCGCCCCGACGTGTTCCACGCGGCCGTCGCCGGGGCCCCGGTGACCGACTGGCGCCTGTACGACACCTGCTACACCGAGCGCTACCTCGGCCACCCGGACGAGGGTCACTACGACTCCTCGTCCCTGTTCGCCGACGCGGAGAAGCTGGACCGTCCCCTCCTGCTGATCCACGGCCTGGCCGACGACAACGTGGTCGCCGCGCACACCCTGCGCCTGTCCTCCGCGCTCCTGGCCGAGGGCCGCCCGCACAACGTGCTGCCGCTGTCGGGAGTCACCCACATGACCCCGCAGGAGGCCGTGGCGGAGAACCTGCTGCTGCTCCAGGTCGACTTCCTGAAGAAGGCGCTGTCCTGAGCTCTCCTCGGTAAGGCTCTGGTCCTGAGCCTTACCGAGGGCGTCAGGTCCTGAGCCTTACCGAGGGCGTCAGTGGTTCTGGCCGGGAGGGAGCGGAACGGTGTAGCCCTGCTGCTGCGGGTTGTACGCCTGCGGGGCGATGTAGCCCTGCTGGAGGTTGTGGCCCTGCGGGGCGATGTAGCCCTGCGGGGCGTAACCCTGCTGAGGGTTGTGCCCCTGCGGCGGGTAGTGCTGCGGAGCCGGGGGCTGCGGGGGAGGCTGCGGGAGCCGAGCGGTCCGGCGCTCGGCAGCTCCGCAGGCGGCGCCGGCGACCATCAACGCGATGCCCCCCAGCGCGAAGACCTGTGCCCGTGGCATGTTCATGGGGTCCTCCTCCTCCATGGCCAGCAAAAAGGCTATGCACAGCACTATGCAGCCGAAGGTGAGAAAAAGGATGCGGCCTATACCCATGGGGCGAGAGTGTAGCTTCTCGGGCTGAAGAGCTTTCTGCCGCGCCAGGCACGCCTCCCCGGCCATTGCGGACGGCCCGCTATACCGGATTTGCCGTCTTTCAAGATTTCGTCAACACGACGGTCCTAACATAAGTGCCCAAACCGGTCGCGAGTGGTCCGTACAGCCGACGGGATTCCCTGGTTTCCAGGCCAGGTTCCGGACCACGGACGCACCGGCGCGAATCCACGCTTCGCAGGGGGAGGCGCCACGGGGGTGGGGTAGTTCCTGTCGCCGTGGCCTTCGTCGTCTTCACGGGAGGATGCACCACTGATGATGGTCACTCGCACAAGAATCGTCGCGGGCCTCACCGGCCTCGTCATGGCCGCCGGGCTGACGGCGGGCACGGCGGCCCCCGCCGCGGCCGGTGTCACACGGTCCTTCGACGTGGTGGCGCTGGGCGACTCCTACGGAGCCGGCACGGGGGCCGGGGACTACGAGCCGGGCACCGAGGGGATCTGCTACCGCAGCCGCAACTCCGCCTCCACGATCCTCGTCGAGCGGCTCCGGCAGCGCGGCACGAATGTGAGATTCGCCAACGTCATGTGCAGCGGCGCGGCCGTCCAGGATCTGCGGCAGCCGTTCAAGGGAGAGCCCCCGCAACTTGACGCGCTCCGCCGGAGCACCGATCTGGTGACGCTGAACATCGGCGGCAACGACATCGACTTCGCCGGATACGGCGGCGTGTGCGTCCAGGCGGACTGCGCGGGCGCGCCCACCACGGCGATCCTCGACCGCATGCCCGCCCTGAGGCGGTCCCTGAGCGGCCTCCTCACCGAGATCAAGCGCCGCAGCCCCCGCGCCCAGATCGTCATGACCGGGTACGGCAGGGCGGTCACCAACGGTCAGAACGCCACCGGCGTACCGCTCGACCCGATCTGCGACGCCGGTGTCCTCAGCGCCGAGGAGCGCCTGGCGGGGGCGAAGGTCTCCGGCGCGCTGGACGCGACCCTGTCCAGGAGCGCGCAGGCCGCCAGGGCACGCGGGGTCGACGTCCGGTTCGTCGGCCCTCACCTGAACTCGACGACCCTGCGCCCCGAGTTCGCCGGGCACTCGCTGTGCGAGTCCACCGACCCGTTCTACCGGGGATTCGACGCCCTCGCCCCCGGGCAGGAGGGCGGCGTCGCGGTGCTGCACCTCAACCGGCAGGGCCACGCCGCCCTCGCCGACCTCATCCAGCGCAAGGTCCCGATCCTCGCCGCCCCCTGACCCGCGAGATCCTTGAAGCCGCCTGACCGGGGACGTTCACCCGCCCGGCGCTCGTCTCCGCGGTACCGGGCAGGTGAGTTCGCGCAGTTCCCCCTCGATCGTGCCGGTGTCGGGAATCGGCCACGGTTCGGTACCGGCCAGGTCGAGCGCGTCGGCGGCGAGCCCCTCCACGCCGCCCCGGCGCAGGTAGACCGGGGAACTGCGCGTCCCAGGAGGTGCGCGGCGCGATTGCCCCCGGCCGTCTCCGGTCGCGACGTAATACCGTCTTCGTCAGCGAGGGCGGAAGTGGCCGCACCGGCGGATTCGAGCCGACGGCGGTGGGACCTCGCGGGTCGCGAGGTCCCACGCCTACGACTGGAGGGCCCACGCGTCCTTGGGGATCACGTAGAACGTGTGACTGGCCTCGATCCAGTCACGATCGATGGGATGTCCGGTGAGTCGGCCGATCAGCGTCAAGGCGGCGTTGATGCTCTCCTCGATATCGGCGCCCTCTTCGTATCCGAGGGCAAGCCCCTCCATGTACGAGTCGAGCGCCTGGCGATCAGGCCCGCTGCGGTCCTCCGGAAACGTGAAGTCCATTGAGACCAAGACGCGCCCGTCTTCTGCGTAGGTCAGCCGCTCGTCACCATTGGCGTTCCATCCGATTCCAACCGCTCGCCCGCCCCCGGCGGACAATGCCTCAAGTGTCGAATATCGAGTGCAGTCCAGTCCGTTGAGCTGCAGGATCATCGTCCAGGTCCCGGCTGGGCCGATAAGGACCGCACCCTCATCGAAATCGGAGTCCCCCTCTTCCTCTTCGTGCATCAGCTCGTCAATAGTGGACGCGTAAGCGGTGTCGGGGTCCGCTCGAAGGCGGCGCACGGCCTCCTCAGCGGTCAGGCCTTCACACCAGGCCGCGCGGAAGCCGAAATCCTCGTTGTCGAGGTCGTATTCGTCGAGGAGGTCATAGAGGTGCGGATCATCTGTCATGTGTCATGGCTCCTTGAGGATGTGGGGCTCCGGTCCGCGCTGGAGCCCCCGGCTCACGAATAGGATCTCGCCGCACAGCAAGGGCGGGAACGGCTTCCAACATCACACGGCTGTCGACACGTCGAATTCCCCGGCCCGAGGACCCCGCCTGAAAGCGATCCATTCCGTACAGGTGTGGCGCAGGGTCGTCTCCACCTCCGAACGGCGCGGCGCGGTCGCCCCGCCTGGTGGGTGAGCTGTCTCGACACGATCGACGGGACCGCTTCCGGCGGCGCCCAGCCATGTCACGCCGGAAAGATCTAAGTCGTACGGTTCTGCTTTGTCCTGCGGAGATGCCACAAGTTCGTGATCCGCGATCCCGGCCTTCACGACATCGAGGAACCGCGACCGGGCCATGACGGAGAACATGATGGCGAGCATGTCCGTGGCCTTGGAATCGCGTACGACTCCTTCGAAGCGTGCGATGGGCGCGGCCTGTATCTCGTGGCGCACCGTGCCGGCGGGTTCGGCATGGTGCCCCCGGTGGACGGAAAGGTGATCTGGGCGGAGATCACATCTGCCGGTGCGTCAGGAGGGGTCCGACGGTCGCGTCCCACCGCTTCCGAAAGTCTGGCGCGGATCTGTGCCCGCGCGTCCCGGCGAGAGTCACAGGAAACCCGCTCTCACCGGGACGTGCCGTGCCAGCTGCTCCACAGCGCCGCGTACGAGCCCCCCGCCGCGACCAGCTCGTCGTGGGAGCCGAGCTCGCTGATGCGGCCGTCCTCCACCACCGCGACGCGGTCGGCGTCGTGGGCCGTGTAGAGGCGGTGGGCGATGGCGATGACCGTACGGCCGTCGAGGACGGCGGCCAGCGAGCGTTCCAGGTGGCGGGCGGCGCGGGGGTCGATCAGCGAGGTGGCCTCGTCGAGGACGAGGGTGTGCGGGTCGGCCAGGACCAGCCGGGCCAGGGCCAGCTGCTGCGCCTGGGCCGCGGGGACGGGCTCGCCGCCGGAGCCGACGGCCGTGTCGAGCCCCTCGGGCAGGGCCTCGACCCACTCCCAGGCGTTGACGGCCTCCAGCACCTCGCGGACCCGCGCGTCGTCGGCGTCGGGCCGGGCGATGAGCACGTTGTCGCGCACGGTGCCCCGGAAGACGTGGTGCTCCTGGGTCACCAGGGCGACATGGCCGCGCAGGTCCTCCAGGGGCAGCTCGACCAACGGGGTGCCGCCGACCGTGACCGCGCCGGTGCGGGGGCCGTGGACGCCCGCGAGCAGGCGGCCCAGCGTGGACTTGCCGGCTCCTGACGGGCCGACCATGGCCAGCCGCTCGCCCGGTCTGACCGTCAGGTCGATGCCGTGCAGCACGTCGTGGCCCTCGCGGTAGGCGTAGCGGACGTCGTCGGCCCTCAGCTCGCTGCCCTCGGGGGCGGTGGAACCGGTCTCGCGGTCGTCGGGCACCTCGGCGACGCCCAGCAGGCGGGCCATGGAGGCACCGCCGACCTGGAGCTCGTCGATCCACATGAGCAGCCGGTCGAGCGGGTCGATGAGCTGCTGGACGTACAGCGTGGCGGTGGTGACCTGGTCCAGTGAGGCCCAGTCCTGAACGTAGAAGAGGCCGCCGATGACCAGCGTCGCCACGATCGGGATCACGTAACCGAGCTCGACCGACGGGAACCAGACCGTGCGCAGCCTCATCGTGTAGCGCTCGGCCGCCCACGACTCGGCGATGTCGGCGTCGGTGCGCTGATGCCGCCGCCGCTGCAGGCCCAGGGCCTCCACGGCGCGGGCGCCGTTGACCGTCTCGGCCAGGCCGTCGGTCATGTCGGCGTACGCCGCGCTCTCGCGCAAATAGCCGTCCCTGGCCCGCTTGAGATACCAGCGGGTGGAGATCCACAGGAGGGGGACGGCGATCAGCGAGGGCAGCATGAGCAGCGGCCCGACCAGCAGCAGCGCGCCGACGGTGATCACGCAGGTGACCAGCGCGATCAGCGTCTCGGGCACGGCGTGCCGCACGGTGCGCGACAGCGAGTCGACGTCGCGCGAGGTCCGCGAGATCAGGTCGCCGGATCCGGCACGCTCCACCGTGGACAGCGGCAGGCCGAGCACCCGCCCGACGAACTCCTCGCGCAGCTCGGCGAGGACCTTCTCGCCGAGCCTGGAGGAGGCGTAGACGGCGAACCTGACCAGCACCGCCTGGGCGACCACGAAGCCGCCGATGGCGAGCGACACCTGGGTGACATCGACCCCGGAGCCGGTGTGGACGCCCTGGACGAGGCCGCCGAGCAGCCACGGCACCGCCAGGCCCGCGACGGCGGCCAGGGCGTGCAGGAGCAGGGCGACGGTCAGATCGCGGGGGTACTTCAGGGTGAGCCTGCGGGCGTACGCCCGGACCTGCGCCCGGTCGGCGACGGGCAGGATCTGCCTGCTCATGACGCCTCCCCCCGGGTGACGACGGCGGTGTAACCCGGGTGGGCGGCGAGCAGCTCCCGGTGCGTGCCCTCGGCGCGCACGACGCCTCCTTCGACGTAGACGACGTGGTCGGTGCGGTCGAGCACCAGCGGGCTGGTCGTGCAGACCAGCGTGGTCTTGCCGGCGCGGGCCTTGGCCAGCCGGTCGGCGATGCGCGCCTCGCTGTGGGCGTCGACCGCGCTGGTGGGCTCGATGAGGATGAGCACCTCCGGGTCGAGGGTGAGCGCCCTGGCGAGCCGGAGCCGCTGCTGCTGGCCGCCGGAGAACTCCCGGCCCGCCTCCGCGACGCGCCCGTCGAGACCGCCGGGCAGCGCCTCGACGATGTCCTCGGCGCACGCGGCGCTCAGTGCCTGATCGAGCTCCTCGGCCGTGGCCCGGCCGGTGACGTCGAGCTCCTCCCTGAGCACCCCGGCGAACAGCTTGGCGTCGTTGTCGGCGACGAGGATCCGGCGCCGCACCTCGGAGATCGGCAGGGTCTCCAGCGCCACGTCGCCGAAGTCGACGTCGCCCTCGCTGTAGCGGCCGAGCCGGTCGGCGATGGCCGCCGCCTCCTCGGGGGCGGCCGCCGCGACGGCGGTGAGCACGCCGGGGCGCACGGCGACCCCGGAGGCCACGTCGCGCAGCAGGCCGCCCTCGGAGCGGCCGGTGCCGCCCTCCACCTCGGGCCGCAGCGAGAGGATGCGCACCACCCTGCGGGCGGCGACGTGCCCCTTGGTCAGCTTGTCGGCGGCCTCGGTGAGGGTGCGCACGGGGGCGATCAGGAAGGCGGCGTAGCCGTAGAAGGCGACGAGCTGGCCGACGCTGATCTCGCCGCGCGTCGCGAGGGTCGCGCCGAGCCAGATCACGCCGGTGATCAGCAGCCCCGGCAGCAGGACCTGCGCGCCCTCCAGCATGGACTCGACGGAGGCCACCCGCACGCCCGCGTGCCGCACCCGCTGGGACTCGGCGCCGTAACGGTCGGCGAAGACCCGCTCGCCGCCGATGCCGCGCAGCACCCGCAGGCCGGTGACGATGTCGGCGGCGCGGGTGGAGAGGTCGCCCTGCAGGTCGCGGTGGGCGTTCTGGCGGCGGTGCAGCGGCCTGAGCATGGGGGCGACGGCGACCGCCATGAGGGGCAGGCCCACCAGGACCGCCAGGCCCAGCGGCTGCGAGCTGCTCATCAGGATGACGGTCACGACGGCGATGGCGACGATCGCGCCGCTGCCCCGGATCAGGATGTCGACCGCGTTGCCGATGTGGGCGATGTCGGAGTTGCCGACGCTGACCACCTCGCCGGTGGACATGCGCTTGGGCAGGGTCGCGCCCAGCCGGGTCGACTGCCTGACGGTGACCTGGACGGTCCGGTAGGCGGCGGCCAGCCAGTTGTAGACGGCCATCCGGTGGCGCAGGACGCCCGTGACGGCCTGCGCGACTCCCAGGGCGAGCACCACCCCGCCCCAGGTCGTCAGGGACGGCACGTCCCTGGCCCTGATGGCGTCGATCCCCTCGCCCATGGCGTACGGCACGAGCGCCATCGCGAGCCACCACAGGACGGCGTAGACGATGCCGAGAAGCAGCGGGCCCCCCTGCATGCGGGCCACCCACCGCAGGTATCTGATCGGGCTGCGGGCGTCGGGAACGCCGGGATCGGCGGCGGGTAAGGAGCGCATAGCCCTGCAAGGGTTACAAACTCCGCGCTGACCAGGCAAATCATTTTCGATCCTCGGGCGTGTCGTCGTCAATCAGGGTTGACAAAAGGCTCGCGTCAACTTAGATTGACACCATGAGTGATACGGCGCAACTGGCATCCGACGCCGGTAGCCGCGATCCCGCCGTGGGCCTGCGAGCCGTGCGGGCACTGCGGACGCTGGTCGACCGGCTGGAGGCCCTGCAGGTGGAGAACGCACGGGACCAGGGCTGGTCCTGGCAGGAGATCGCGCACTGTCTGGAAGTGACCCGGCAGGCGGTGCACAAGAAGTACGCGGGTGGCCGAGGTTTGCTGAGACGGGAGAGATAGCGATGTTCGAACGGTTCCACCGCGAGGCCCGCCAGGCGGTGACCCTCGCACAGGAGAACGCCCGCAGGCTGCGGCACGACGTCATCGGCACCGAGCACATCCTGCTCGGCCTGCTCGACCAGCCGGAAAGTCTCTCCGCCCGGGTGCTGGGCCGTCACGGCCTCGACCACGACGGCGCCTACCGGTCGGTCGTCCGCCTCACCCCGCAGAAGCCGGGCGACGCGCTCGACGCCGAGGCGCTGGAGTCGATCGGCATCGACCTGTCGGCGATCAGGGAGAAGGTGGAGGCGGCCTTCGGGCCGGGCGCCCTGGACCGCAGGCCCGGCACCGATCGGCGGGGCCGCGTGTTCGGCGGCTTCCACGTCCCCTTCAGCCCCCGGGCGAAGAAGACCCTGGAGCTGTCCCTGCGCGAGGCCATCAGCCTCAAGCACAACTACATCGGCGACGGCCACATCCTCCTGGGCATCCTGCGCGAGGGGCAGGGTCTGGGCAGCAAGGTGCTGGCCGACGCGGGCCTCGACGCCGCGAGGCTGCGACAGGAGATCGTCGCCGAGCTCGGCTAGCCGTGAGTGCCGTGCCAGGCCGTGCGTGCCGTGCCGGACCGAGCCACCGGTCCCGAGCGGTCGGGTACGCGGCCGGCGAGTGGGCGCGTACCCGTTCCCCGCTCGCCGCCCCCGCTCAGCGCGATCGGGCGTTCGGCGCTCAGCGCGATCGGGCGTTCGGCGCTCAGCGCGATCGGGCGTTCGGCGCTCAGCGCGATCGGGCGTTCGGCGCTCAGCGCGATCGGGCGAGGCGGAACCCGAGGTCGTCGACGCGGAAGGTCGGGTGGCTCTTGCGGCGGCACGACGCCCGGCATCCCCGGGGGAGGTCGTACGCGCCTCCGCCGCGGAACACGCGGTACGGGCCGTAGACCTCGGGGTCGTAGACGTCCCAGCACCACTCCCACACGTTGCCGATCATGTCGTGGAGGCCCCACGCGTTCGGCGCCCTGGTCGCGACGTCGCGCACCTCGCCGCCGGAGTTCCCCCGGTGCCAGGCGATGTCGTCCAGCTCCCCGTAGCGGACGCCGGAGGTCCCGGCCCTGCACGCGTACTCCCACTCGGCCTCGGAGGGGAGGCGATAGCCGTCGGCCCCCCGGTCGCAGACCACGTCCTGCCCGTCGCGGTCGTCGCCCGTCGAGTAACAGGGGTCGAGCCCCGCCGCCCGGGAGAGGAGGTTGCAGAACCGGACCGCCTCCATCCAGGAGACCTCGGTCACCGGCGTCCGGGGACCCGCCGGGCTCGCGGGCACCTCGCCCAGGACGGCGCGGTACAGCTCGCGGGTCACGGGATGCGGTGCCAGCCGGAAGTCCTCGATCTCGGCCTTCCAGATCCTCTTCGTCCCCTCGTCCCGCAGGAAGATCCTCCCCGCGGGGACCTCGACCATGCGCTCGGCGACCGCCTGGGGCGACGTCGGTTCGGGGCTCATCGCGGGTTCTCTCCTCTGCGATCGGTTCGTGCCGGCGGCGGGCCGGGGCGGCCCCGATCCGGAACGGGAAACGGGAGCCGCCCCCCGACAGGGGCGACTCCCGTCTCCGGGGAACCTACTTGGCGGCGCGCAGGTAGTCGCGGTTCATCTGGGCGATGGTGTCCAGCGGGATGCCCTTGGGACAGACCGCCGTGCACTCGCCGGTGTTGGTACAGCCGCCGAAGCCCTCCGCGTCCATCTGCTCGACCATGGCCTTGGCGCGGGAGTCGCGCTCGGGCTGGCCCTGCGGCAGCAGACCCAGGTGAGTGATCTTGGCGGCGGTGAAGAGGGAGGCCGAGCCGTTCGGGCAGGCGGCGACGCAGGCGCCGCAGCCGATGCAGGTGGCCGCGTCGAACGCCGAGTCGGCGTCGACCTTCTTCACCGGGACGCTGTGCGCGTCGGGGGCCGATCCCGCCGGGACGGAGACGAAGCCGCCCGCCTGGATGATGCGGTCGAACGCCGAGCGGTCCACGACCAGGTCCTTCACCACCGGGAAGGGCGCGGCGCGCCACGGCTCGATGGTGATGACCGCGTTGTCCTCGAAGTGCCGCATGTGCAGCTGGCAGGTGGTGGTCGCCACCTGCTCGCCGTGCGCGACACCGTTGATGACCATGCCGCACATGCCGCAGATGCCCTCGCGGCAGTCGTGGTCGAAGGCGACCGGGTCGTCGCCCTCCAGGATGAGCCGCTCGTTGAGGACGTCGAGCATCTCCAGGAAGGACATGTCCGGGGACACGTCCTCGACCCGGTAGGTGACCATGCGGCCCTTGTCCTCGGGGCCCCGCTGCCGCCAGACCTTGAGAGTGAGATTCACTTGTAACTCCGCTGGCTCATCTTGACGTACTCGTAGTCGAGATCTTCCTTGTGCAGGATCGGGCCCTGCTCCCCGTACTCCCAGGCGGCGACGTAGGCGAAGTGCTCGTCGTCGCGCAGGGCCTCGCCGTCGGCGTCCTGCGACTCGGCGCGGAAGTGGCCGCCGCACGACTCGGTGCGGTGCAGCGCGTCGATGCACATCAGCTCAGCCAGGTCGAAGAAGTCGGCCACCCGCCCGGCCCGCTCCAGCGCCTGGTTGAGCTCCCCGGCCTCGCCGGAGACCTTCACGTTCCTCCAGAACTCCTCGCGCAGCTCGGGGATCCGCTCCAGGGCCTTGCGCAGCGACTCCTCGGTGCGCTCCATGCCGCAGTGGTCCCACATGAGCTTGCCCAGCTCGCGGTGGTAGGAGTCCGCGGTGCGGTCCCCGTCGTTCGACAGCAGCCTGGCGATCTTCTCGCGCACCGCCACCTCGGCCTCGGCCGCGGCCTCCTCGTCGACCTCGCCGTACGGGCCGTTCGCGAGGTAGTCGCCGATCGTGGTCGGCAGCACGAAGTAGCCGTCGGCCAGGCCCTGCATCAGCGCGGACGCGCCGAGGCGGTTGGCGCCGTGGTCGGAGAAGTTGGCCTCGCCGATCACGAACAGGCCGGGGATCGTGGACTGCAGGTCGTAGTCCACCCACAGGCCGCCCATCGTGTAGTGGACGGCCGGGTAGATGCGCATCGGCTGGGCGTAGGGGTCCTCGCCGGTGATGCGCTCGTACATCTCGAAGAGGTTGCCGTACTTCTTCTCCACCGCGTCGCGGCCCAGGCGGCGGATCGCGTCGGCGAAGTCGAGGTAGACGCCCAGGCCGCCGGGGCCGACGCCGCGGCCCTCGTCGCAGACGTTCTTGGCGGCGCGGGAGGCGATGTCGCGCGGGACCAGGTTGCCGAACGCCGGGTAGATGCGCTCCAGGTAGTAGTCGCGCTCCTCCTCGGGGATCTCCGAGGCCGGGCGGGTGTCGCCCCGCTCGAGCGGCACCCACACGCGGCCGTCGTTGCGCAGCGACTCCGACATCAGGGTCAGCTTCGACTGGTAGTCGCCGCTGACCGGGATGCAGGTCGGGTGGATCTGGGTGTAGCAGGGGTTGGCGAACATCGCGCCGCGCCGGTGCGCCCGCCAGATCGCCGTGGTGTTGCAGCCCTTGGCGTTGGTCGACAGGAAGAACACGTTGCCGTACCCGCCGCTGGCCAGCACGACCGCGTCGGCCAGGTGCCGCTCGATCTCGCCGGTGACCATGTCGCGGACGATGACGCCGCGCGCCCGGCCGTCGGAGACGATCAGGTCGAGCATCTCGTGACGGGTGTGCATCTCGACGGTCCCGGCCGCGATCTGCCGCTCCAGCGCCTGGTACGCGCCGAGCAGCAACTGCTGGCCCGTCTGGCCCCTGGCGTAGAAGGTGCGGGAGACCTGCGCGCCGCCGAAGGAGCGGGTGTCGAGCAGGCCGCCGTACTCGCGGGCGAACGGCACGCCCTGGGCCACGGCCTGGTCGATGATGTTCACGCTGACCTGGGCGAGCCGGTAGACGTTGGACTCGCGGGCGCGGAAGTCGCCGCCCTTGACCGTGTCGTAGAACAGCCGGTAGATCGAGTCGCCGTCGCCCCGGTAGTTCTTGGCCGCGTTGATGCCGCCCTGGGCCGCGATGGAGTGCGCGCGCCGGGGCGTGTCCTGGTAGCAGAAGGACTTGACGTTGTAGCCCAGCTCACCGAGGGTCGCGGCGGCCGAGCCGCCCGCCAGCCCCGTGCCCACGACGATGACGTTGAGCTTGCGCTTGTTGGCCGGGTTGACCAGCTTGGCGCCGAACTTGCGCTTCTCCCAGCGGTCCTCGATCGGGCCGTCGGGGGCCTTGGTGTCGCGGATCGGCGCGCCCTCTGTGTATCCCGTGGTCATGCCCCGCTCACCGCTCCTCGCTCGCCATGCGGAAGATCCGCTTCTCGTCCGCCGTACGGGAGGTCCGCTCCTCGTACGCCGTCGTGCCCGTCACCCCGGGCCCCGCTCACTTGATCACTCCGATGACGACCGCGACCGGGACCGCGAGGAAGCCGGCGACCAGCAGTGCCGACAGGCCCGTGGCGGCGGCCCTCAGCGAGCGGTAGCTGCGGCGGCCCGCCAGGCCGAGCGTCTGGAAGGCGCTCCACAGGCCGTGGCGCAGGTGCAGGCCGACCATGACGACCGCGAGCACGTAGAACAGGGTGATCCACCAGCGGGACGGCGCGAAGCCCTCGACCAGGCGCTCGTACGGGGTGGAGCCCACGCCCGCTGGGTTGGCCACGCCGAACGTCAGGTCCAGCAGGTGGTAGACCACGAACAGCACGATGACGACGCCGCCGTAGCGCATGGTGTGGACCGCGTAGCCGCTCGCCCGGGACTTGCGCCTGGCCGCGTACCTGACCGGACGGGCCTTGCGCGCCCGCCGGGCCAGGGAGATCGCCGACCACATGTGCAGCCCGACCGTGACGACCAGTCCGATCTCGATGGCGGTCAGCAGGGTGCGGTACGGGAGGATCGGCTCGCCCACGGTCCGCAGGAAGGCCGCGTAGGAGTTGAAGGACTCGGCGCCGAAGAAGCTCTTGAGGTTTCCGACCATGTGGCCGACAAGGAAGAGCACCATCAAGGCGCCCGTGACGGCCATCACGGCCTTCTTGCCGTTGGAGGAGCGGAGGAAGCCGCCCCGCCGCCTGGGCGGAGCCGGCTTGGCTGGGGCGTCCGCCGGGGGTTTCACCGACGCGGTGGCGGATCCGCGCTCAATCGTGGCAGTCACGCTCGTCACGCTAGGTAGGAGGGTTTACCGGCGTCCAAGTCATCGTGGATGTGGTTTCCATAGCCTGTGGCTATTAACTCTGCTTTCCTGCGGCTTCCAGGCCCATGGCCCCGCTGCGGTGCGAGCAATCTCACAACTTCCTCGCCAAAGCCTCACATCGTCTCGCACGCCACCGCCCGTCCCGGATCCGAGACCGCGGGGCCCGTGCGCTATGGGTCCCGCGTCCGGGACCCCAGGCGCTCAAGGTCCCCGGCGGATCCTCGACGCCCAGGGCCTCACCCGCCCGGCGACTCGCACCCCCGGCGACGCGCATACCAGGGGAGCCGTACGCGGAGGAGCCCCTACGCTAGGGAAACGTGCAGCTCCAGCAACTCGCCTACTTCGTGGCGGTCGCCGAGGCCCGGCACTTCACCCAGGCCGCCGAGGGGATGCGCGTCGCCCAGCCTTCGCTGAGCAAGCAGATCAAGGCCCTGGAGGCCGAGCTCGGCGCGCCGCTGTTCAGCCGCGCCCGGGGGAACGTCACGCTGACCCCGGCGGGTGAGGCGCTGCTGCCGCTGGCCCGCAGGATGCTGGCCGACGCCGAGACCGCCAGGAGCGAGGTCGGCGAGCTCGCGGGACTGCGCCGGGGACGGGTCCGGCTGGGCGCGACCCCCTCGCTCTGCGCCGGGCTGCTCGCCGACGCGCTGGCCAGGTTCCACCACGCCTACCCCGGCATCGAGCTGTTCGTGGAGGAGGGCGGCTCTCGCGACCTGGTCCGCACCCTCGCCCGCGGCCAGCTCGACCTGGCGCTGATCATCATGCCGCTGCACAGCGACGACCCCTCCCTCGTCACCGAGGAGATCCTGCGGGAGAACCTCGTCGTCGCCTCCCCCTCGAACGATCACCCCCGCCGGCCGTACGTGCGCATCGAGGAGCTGCGGCGGCGGCCGATGGTGATGTTCAGGCGCGGGTACGACCTGCGGGAGGCGACGCTCAGCGCCTGCAGGCAGGCCGGGTTCGAGCCCAGGTTCGCGGTGGAGGGCGGCGAGATGGACGCCGTGCTGCGCTTCGTGGAGGCCGGGCTGGGCATCGCGCTGGTGCCCTCGATGGTGCTGGACGGCCGCCCGGGACTGTCCGGGACGCCGCTGGCGCCCCCCGGGCTGCGCCGCACCATAGCCATCGCGCACCGCAAGGACGTCGAGCCCACCCGCGCCGCGCAGGCCTTCCGCTCGACCCTGCTCCTCTTCCTCACCGAGGCCGCCCGCGACGGCAGCCTCCCCCAGGGACTCGATCTGATCACCGAGAGCTGACCACCGAGAACCGGCCACCGGCCACCGGTCGTCGATCGTCGAGGACTGGTCGCCGAGGGCCGGCCCCCGTCCGGCGGATCCGCTCCGGAAACCGTCACCTCGGCACGCGGCGCGGTCGCTCGTCGCGTGTGACGGCGGGGATTTCGTCGCGTGTGACGGCGGGGGTTTTCTTCGCGTGTTACGGCGGGGGTTTGCGGGCCGTCCGGCCGGGCAGCGGCCATGGATGCCCGGCGACCGGGGGGTGCTCGACGGGTGCTCGACGGCCGCTGCGGCGCGTTCCTGACGTGCGGCAGGTCACGATATCGGTCGCGTGGATCACGGGAACTGATCAACACCCTCTAAGTCCCGGTGTCACACTATTCTACGTAGCGTCGACAGGTTCTCCCGATCTCACGAAGAGGCGTCAGTGACCGCCCCCGCCAATGAAACGCTCACACTCCTCCTCATCGAGGACGACGCGGGCGACGCCTTCCTCGTGGAGGAACTGCTCAGCGAGGCGGACAACCCACCCAAGATCATTTGGGTGCGCAGCATGGCCGAGAGCCGGGAGCGCCTCACCGAGGACGTGCGGTGCGTGCTCGTCGACCTCTCCCTGCCCGACGCGACCGGCCTCGAGGCGCTGGAGCAGGTGCTGTCGATGGCTCCGCACGCCGCCGTGCTCGTGCTGACCGGCCTGAACGACACCCACGTCGGCGTGGAGGCCGTCGCCGCCGGCGCCCAGGACTTCCTGGTCAAACAGGACGTGGAGGCCCGCCTGCTGGCGCGGGCGATCCGCTACTCGATAGAGCGCAAGCGCGCCGACCTGGCCCAGCGCAAGCTGGTCGAGGCCGAGCTGCTCACCAAGGAGAACTCCCGCCTCGAACGCGGGCTCCTGCCGGTCCCGCTGCTGGCCCCCGGGGTCCTGGACCACCAGGCCCGCTACCTGCCGGGGCGCAGGCGCGCCCTTCTGGCCGGTGACTTCTGGGACACCGTGCAGAGCCCCGACGGCGCCATCCACGTGGTGGTCGGCGACGTGTGCGGGCACGGCCCCGACGAGGCCGCGCTGGGTGTCGCGCTCAGGATCGCCTGGCGGACCCTGGTCCTGGCCGGGCACACCGGCAACGAGCTGCTCGGCACCCTGGAGTCGGTGCTCCGCCTGGAGCGCAAGTCCGCGGAGATCTTCACTACTTTGTGCATCGCCACGATCGACCCCACGCTCGACCGGGCGCGGATGCACGTGGTCGGCCACCCGCCGCCGCTGCTGATCCGCGACGGCGTGATCGGCGTGGTGCCCGGCACCCCCTCGGGGCCCCCGCTGGGAATCTTCCAGGACGTCGAGTGGACGGCGATCGACGTTCCGCTCGGCGACGACTGGTCGCTGCTGCTCTACACCGACGGCCTGATCGAGGCCACCGTGGGCGGCGGGCCCGACCTGCTCGGCACCGAGGGCCTGCTCAGGCTCGTCCAGGAGCAGGGCGGGATCGAGCTCGACCGGCTCATCGAACGCGTCATAGAGCTGAACCGCGACGCGCTCAGCGACGACCTGGCGACCGTGCTCATCTCCCGAAACGGAAAACGATGACCGGCCGTCCGGACCTTTCGGAGCGTCCGGATCGCGGCCCCAGTCCTCGCCCCCTGCCCGCGTTCACCCCCGCGAAGGGGTTCGGGAACCTTCCGGTGGGACGCTGGTTCACGCTCGCCGGGGTGGGCATCGCGCTGGTCTTCATGGTCTCCGCCGTCGTCACGATCAAGTCGATCGAGGAGACGCGAGAGGCCAGGGAGACGCTGGTCGACGTCGTCGACCCGGCGGCGCTGCGGCTTCTGGAGATCTCCAACGCGATGACCTCGCAGGAGAGCTCGGTGCGGGCGTACGGCAGGACCAACGAGGAAGTCTCCCTGCAGGAATACCGGAACGCGATCGCCGCGGAGAAGACCTCGCTGGACACGCTCATCACGCTGCTCCCCCGGATGCCGGAGCGGCAGGCGGTCACCGCCGAGGTGATCCGGCTGAAGGCGACGGGAGAGGCCTGGCGGCGCGACTACGCGGAGAAGGTCATCGCCGCCGTACCGACCCTGAAGACCGACGCCGCCCGGCAGAACGCCCCCATCAACGCCACCCGGTTCAACGAGGTCCGCCAGTCCCTCTCCGGCCTCCAGAGCCACCTGAACCGGCTGCACGAGGTCGGCGTCGTCCGGCTCGACCGCGGCTGGCAGGCCTTCTACGTCGCGCTCATCGGGGTGGCCTCGGCGCTCGTCGTGGCCGGGATCGCCGCGGTGCTCATCGTGCGGCACGCGGTGCTCCGCCCGCTGGCCGAGCTGAACCAGCAGGTCCGCGCGGTCGCCCAGGGCGATTTCGACCACAAGCTCAGGGTGGATCGCCCGGCCGAGCTGTCCGAGCTGTCGGGCCATGTCGACGCGATGCGCCGCCGCATCCTCGCCGAGTGGCGCCGGTCCTCGGAGACGCGGCGCAAGCTGGAGGACCAGGCGGCGGAGCTGAAGCGCTCCAACGGCGAGCTCGAGCAGTTCGCCTACGTGGCCAGCCACGACCTGCAGGAGCCGCTGCGCAAGGTGGCCAGTTTCACCCAGATGCTCGAGCAGCGCTACGGCGACCAGCTCGACGAGCGCGCCAAGCAGTACATCGCCTTCTCCGTCGACGGCGCCAAGCGCATGCAGATGCTGATCAACGACCTGCTCGACTTCTCCCGGGTCGGCAGGATGGGCGGCGAGCGCACCAGGATCGACGCCACCGTGCCGTTCAAGGCCGCGCTGAACAACCTCGGCGCCACCATCGAGGACGCCGGGGCGACGGTGACCCACGACGAGCTGCCCGAGGTGCACGGCAACCGGGCGCAGCTGACCCAGCTGTTCCAGAACCTCATCGGCAACGCGATCAAGTTCCACTCGCAGGAACCACCGGTGATCCACATCGGGGTGCGGCGCGACGGGGACATGTGGGAGTTCTCCTGCACCGACAACGGCATCGGCATCGACAGCAAATACACTGACCGCATCTTCCTCATCTTCCAGCGCCTGCACGGCCGGGACGTGTACGCGGGCACGGGCATCGGGCTGGCGTTGTGCAAGAAGATCGTCGAATACCACGGCGGCCGCATCTGGGTGGACACCGGGGACGCCGGAGGCGGCGGGACCGCCGAGAGCGCCGAAGGCGCCGGCACCACCGAGAACACCGAGAACGCCGAGAGCACCGAGAGCACCGCGATCACCGAAAAGACCGAGAACAGCGAGAACGTCGGGAAAACCGCCACGCCGGGCACGACCTTCCGCTGGACCCTTCCCACAGGAGACATGGATGAATGACCTGCGCTGGATCGACGTGCTCCTGGTCGAGGACGACCCGGGCGACGTCCTGCTGACGCGGGAGGCCTTCGAGCTCAACAAGGTCCGCAACAAGCTGCACGTGGTCAACGACGGCGAGCAGGCCATGGCCTTCCTGCGCAAGGAGGGCGACTACGCCGACGCGCCCCGGCCCGACCTGATCCTGCTCGACCTCAACCTGCCCCGCAAGGACGGCCGGGAGGTGCTCCAGGACATCAAGGCCGACGAGAAGCTCCGCGGGATCCCGGTGGTGGTGCTGACCACGTCGGAGTCCGAGGAGGACATCCTGCGCAGCTACAACCTGCACGCCAACGCCTATGTTTCCAAGCCGGTCGACTTCGACCAGTTCATCAGCGTGGTCCGGCGGATCGACGACTTCTTCGTGACCGTCGTCAAGCTGCCCAACTCCAGCCAGCACTACTGACGGCCCGCCGGGGCACGGGCGACGGGCGAACCCGCCGAAGCACGGACGACGGGCGAGCTCCCCAGGACACGGGCGACGGGCGAGCCCGCCGGGGCGCGGGCGGGGGGCGAGAACAGGGGTCGCTCATCCGCCACAGCCGCCTCCACAACCTCCCGAGACCTCCCTGTGATCGTCCACCTCGTGAGACGTCGCAGGCGAGGGGCTCCTGCCAGGCGAACGTGACAGGAATCACACCGGGTCGGTGAAATTGTGAGAGACCCCTTACACACAACCCCTGGGCTCCGTCGTAACGTATCCCCCACCAACATGCGCGCGCACGTGTGAGCCGGCGCGACGATGGCCCGGACGCGCGGCACAACTGAAACAACCCGGACCCCTGGGCGAGCGGGGTCCGCGGGAGGTGGAGAGGTCTCGATGACCCAGACAACGGCCGAGAGCCCGGCCAGAAGGCAACGTGCGCAGATCAAGGAGCGCACTCTGCGGACCGACCAGTGGTGGCGCTATCCGCTGGTCACTTTCATCATTTTCACGGCATTCCTCGTCTACGCCACGTGGGCGATCTTTGATACAAAATACTTCGTATCGCCGTATCACGCGCCGTTCGCGTCGCCCTGTCTGGCGACGAGCTGTCCGCCGGACGCGCGGCTGTTCGGCCTCGCCCCCTTCGGCGACTGGTACACCCTGCCTCCCGGCCTGCTGATCCTCGGCCTTCCCGCGGGGTTCCGCTTCACCTGCTACTACTACCGCAAGGCCTACTACCGGGGGTTCTGGCTCTCGCCCCCGGCCTGCGGGGTGAACGAGCCGCACAAGAAGTACTCCGGCGAGTCGCGGTTCCCGCTGATCCTGCAGAACATCCACCGCTACTTCTTCTACGCGGCGATCGTCGTCGGCCTCGTCCTCGCGTACGACGCGGTGAAGGCCCTCATCGAGAAGCCGGCCGGTCTGGGCACCTGGATCCTGATCGTCAACGCGGTCCTGATCAACCTGTACACGCTGTCGTGCCACTCCTGCCGGCACATCACGGCCGGGCGCCTGAACCACTTCTCCAAGCACCCGATCCGCTACCGGGCCTGGGGATTCGTCTCCAAGCTCAACGCCAGGCACTCGCAGCTCGCGCTGATCTCCATGTTCTCCGTCATGGGCGCCGACCTGTACGTGCGCCTGGTCGCCAAGGGCATCATCGCCTTCTCGTTCGCATAAGGATCTCCTGTGGAAATCGAGCGTCACGAATACGACGTCGTCGTCATCGGCGCCGGCGGTGCGGGTCTGCGGGCGGCCATCGAGGCCCGCCAGCAGGGCAAGCGGACGGCGATCGTCTGCAAGTCGCTGTTCGGCAAGGCGCACACGGTCATGGCCGAGGGCGGCGCGGCCGCCGCCATGGGCAACGTCAACAGCGACGACAACTGGATGGTGCACTTCCGCGACACCATGCGCGGCGGCAAGTTCCTCAACAACTGGAGGATGGCCGAGCTGCACGCCAAGGAGGCTCCGGACCGGGTCTGGGAGCTGGAGGCGTGGGGCGCGCTGTTCGACCGCACCAAGGACGGCAAGATCAGCCAGCGCAACTTCGGCGGGCACGAGTACCCGCGGCTGGCCCACGTCGGCGACCGCACCGGCCTGGAGCTGATCCGCACCCTGCAGCAGCGGGTGGTCGCGCTCCAGCAGGAGGACGAGAGGCTCCACGGCGACGCCGAGGCGTACATCAAGGTCTTCCAGGAGTGCACGGTGACCCGCCTGCTCAAGGAGACGGGTCCCGGCGGGAGCGGCGCGATCTCCGGGGCCTTCGGCTACTGGCGGGAGAACGGCAAGCTCATCCTGTTCGACGCCCCCGCGATCGTGCTGGCCACCGGCGGCATCGGCAAGTCGTACGTGGTCACGTCCAACTCGTGGGAGTACACCGGCGACGGCCACGCGCTGGCCCTGCTGGCCGGCGCGAAGCTGATCAACATGGAGTTCATCCAGTTCCATCCCACCGGGATGGTCTGGCCGCCCTCGGTGCGGGGCATCCTCGTCACCGAGTCCGTCCGGGGCGACGGCGGGGTGCTGAGAAACTCCGAGGGCAAGCGCTTCATGTTCGACTACATCCCCGAGGTGTTCAAGGACAAGTACGCCACCAGCGAGGAGGAGGGCGACCGCTGGTACACCGACCAGGCCAACAACCGCCGCCCTCCGGAGCTGCTCCCCCGCGACGAGGTCGCGCGGGCCATCAACTCCGAGGTGAAGGCCGGCCGCGGATCGCCCCAGGGCGGCGTCTACCTGGACGTCTCCACCCGCCTACCCGCCGCGGAGATCATCAAGCGGCTGCCGTCGATGCACCACCAGTTCAAGGAGCTGGCCGACGTCGACATCACCAAGGAGGCCATGCAGGTCGGCCCGACCTGCCACTACATCATGGGCGGCGTCGAGGTCGACGCCGACACCGGCGCGGCGGACGTGCCCGGCCTGTTCGCGGCCGGTGAGGTCTCCGGCGGCATGCACGGCTCCAACCGGCTGGGCGGCAACTCGCTGTCCGACCTGCTGGTGTTCGGCCGCCGAGCGGGCGCTGGAGCGGCCTCGTACGTGGACGGTCTGGCGGCCCGGCCGAAGATCTCCGAGGAGGCCGTGGCCGAGGCGAGCGCGGAGGCGCTGGCCCCGCTGGAGCGCGCGGGCGAGAACCCGTACGAGGTCCACCACGAGCTGCAGCGGACGATGAACGAGCTGGTCGGCATCATCCGCAAGGCCGAGGAGGTCTCCGAGGCGCTGGAGGCGGTGGAGAAGCTCAAGGAGCGGGCCCAGGGCGTCGGCGCGGCCGGCAGCCGCATCTACAACCCGGGCTGGCACCTCGCCCTCGACCTGCGCAACATGCTCCTGGTCTCGGAGTGCGTGGCGAAGGCGGCGCTGCTGCGCCAGGAGAGCCGTGGCGGTCACACGCGCGACGACTTCCCCGGCATGTCGTCCGAGTGGCGGACCAAGATCCTGCGCTGCGGTCTCACCCCGGACGGCTCCGGCGTCACGGTGCAGGAGCAGGTGCAGCAGCCGATGCGGGACGACCTCATCAAGCTCTTCGACCGCGACGAGCTGAAGAAGTACATCACCGAGGAAGAGCTGGCCGCCTTTGACGCGCTGGCCAAGGAGTAACCATGAGTTACAAGGCGAAGTTCCGCGTGTGGCGGGGCGAGGGCGGCGAGGGCAAGCTCGAGGACTTCACGGTCGAGGTGAACGAGGGCGAGGTCGTCCTCGACATCATCCACAGGCTCCAGGCCACCCAGGCCCCCGACCTGGCCGTCCGCTGGAACTGCAAGGCCGGCAAGTGCGGCTCGTGCTCGATGGAGATCAACGGCAGGCCGAAGCTCGGGTGCATGACCCGGATGTCCACCTTCACCGAGGAGGAGACGATCACCGTGACGCCCATGCGGACGTTCCCGGTGATCAAGGACCTGGTCACGGACGTGTCGTTCAACTACCAGAAGGCCAGGGAGATCCCGTCCTTCACCCCTCCGGCCGACGTGAAGCCGGGCGAGTTCCGCATGCAGCAGATCGACGTCGAGCGGTCCCAGGAGTTCCGCAAGTGCATCGAGTGCTTCATGTGCAACAACGTCTGTCACGTCATCCGTGACCACGAGGAGAACAAGACCAACTTCGCCGGTCCGCGCTTCCTGATGCGGATCGCCGAGCTGGACATGCACCCGTACGACGTGGCCGACCGCAAGGACTCCGCCCAGGAGGAGCACGGTCTCGGCTACTGCAACATCACCAAGTGCTGCACCGAGGTCTGCCCCGAGCACATCAAGATCACTGACAACGCGCTGATCCCCATGAAGGAGCGCGTCGTCGACCGCAAGTACGACCCGCTGGTCTGGCTGGGCAACAAGATCTTCAAGCGTTCCGGCTCGAAGACCTGACCCTCCCCACCGCTCACGACGGCGCCGTCTCCGGATTCTCCCGGGGGCGGCGCCGTCGTGTTACCCCGTTGTTTCCTCGCGCCGCCGTTCTCCCGCGCCGCCGTTCTCGGTCATGCGGCAGCCGCCGTGTCCGCTTCCGCATGAACCGCGTCGGCACAGGCCGTCGCTCTTCTCCGGCGTGACGTCGTTCCTCTTACCCCGGCCGCGCCGCTGGGCCCGCTCCGTCCACGACCGGGCCGCAGGGGACAACGGTCAGGATCGTCCGGGATCAGGTGGAACGGCGGAAGAGGCCGCGCTTCTTCTTGCCGGTGTCCTGGCCGGGGAGAGGATAGACCGCCGTCGGGGTCGGCTCGGCGGGAGGCCGCTCGTCACCGGCGGGCCGGTCGCCGGGACCCGTCTCAGCGGGGCCCTGGGCGGGGCCGCCCCGCGGCTCGGGCCCGAAGGGCTTGGCCGTCTCCCCCGCGGGACGCTCCGGCCCGCTCCGGTCGCCCTGCGGTTCCCCGCCGGACGGCGTGAAGCCGTCCCGGGGACCGCCGGGGAGGGGCCGGCCCGTTGAGGGACCCTGACCGGAGACGTCCTGGGGAACGGGAGCGGGACCGGTGCCGAACGGCCGGAAGTCGTCTCGCGGACCGTCGGCTGCCAGATCGCCCCGGGCGGGCTCCTGCGGGAACGGCGCCCCGGGGAACTCCGGCGCCCCCTGCGGGAGGCGCCCCTCGCCGGAGTCGAACCGCGAGGTGCTCTGGAAGGCGGCCGGTGAGCCGTCCTGGGCCGTCGGGCCGTAGGACGCCTGCGCGGGCCTCCCCGGCTGCACGTGACCGGTCTGCGGGTCGTACGGGTCGTGCAAGTCGTGCGAGTCGCTGTGGCCGGCGACCGGCTGCTGCTCGTAACCGGGCGCGGGCAGGTACGCCGTCGTCTGGTCGTACCCGTGGGGGTACCGCTCGGGGGTGTAGCCCTCCGGATAGACCGGGGCGTACATCTGCATGGGCACGAAGCTGATGATCGGCGCGTAGGCCGTGCCGCCCTGGTAGGGGCCGGGACCGTAGCCGGGGCCGCCGGGGTAGGCCATCGGCTCCATCGGATCGCGGCCCATCCCGCGCGGACCGGCCCGGCGGATGGCCGCGGCGTGCGCCAGGCGGCGCAGCCTGCCCTCGAAGATCAGGACGGCGAACAGCACCAGCAGCACCAGGATCAGCGCCGGGATGCCGAGCTGGCGGCTCAGCGTGGCCCCGTCGAACTCCGAACCCGCGTTGCGGATCTCGTACACGGAGGTGCCCGCGGCGCTCTCGTCGAGCGTCGCGGTGTCGGACGGCGTAGGCGAGGCGGTGGGAAGCGGGGTCGGCTCGGGGTTGGTCGGCGGGAACTGGGGGTCGTTGTTCTCCGGCGAAGCGGTATCGGCGGGCGGAGTCACCGGAGGCATGGTGTTCTGGACCGGCGGCGGCTGCACGGCCGTCTCCTGCGGGGGCGGCGGCGGGGCCGAGGACGTCTTGGGAGGCTTGGGGGGCTTCGGCGACGCCGGGACGGTGATCGTGGTGGTCACGGTCTTCTGCGGTACCGCGGTCTCCTCGGGGACGCCGCCCTGGGGATCCTCGGTGACCGTGACGGTGACGATCGGCGTGGGCTCCTCGCAGGGTCCGGCCGGATCGACGTCACAGCCCTCGATCTGCGACGGGTCCGGGTTGACGCTCATCACCCTGACGGTCGCGCCGGCCGCGGAGGATCCGGTGAGCGGCGCCAGGGCGAGCAGGACGGCGCCGCTGAGTCCCACGGACATCACAACGGCGGAGACAGCTGCCCTGTGCCGTGCTCGCGTCACCGGTGCCCTCCGCGAAATCAACCATGAACACGTCAAAGTAAATACTAGTTGGGCAAAAGTAACAGTAAACCGCGTTTTACAAAACGTGTCGCGACCGGCGGCGGCGCTGGATCCTCCTCTGCAGCCACAGGAGACCGAGCAGCGCTCCCACCGCCGCCCCCACCGCCGGGAGACCCCGGACCCCTGTCAGCAGCGGACTTGACTCGGCGACCGGCTGGACCTGGTCGCTCGGGCCGTCGACGTCCTGCGGGAGGGGTGCGCCCTGCGGGCGCGGGTCCTGCGAAAGGGGCACCTGCGCGGCGGGGAAGGGACCCGCCTGCGGCAGCTGGAGACCGTTCACGAGGCCGGGCATCTGGCCCGCCCCCGCCATTCCCATCGAGACCGGCGGCATCATGGGCCCCTGCGCCCCCGGCGCCCCCGGCGCCCCCGGCCCGCCCGGCATCTGCTGTGCGCCCGGCTGCTGACCCGCTCCCGGGTAACCCGCTCCGGGGTGGCCGGGGGGCAGGGGCCCGCCCATCGGCCCGCCCACCCCCTGCGGCGGCACGCCGGGCTGTCCCATGCCCGGCTGCCCGATCCCCGGATAGCCCGGCATCATCGGCCGGCCCATGCCCTGTCCCGGCATGGCGGGCTGCGGGCCGCCCCCCGGATAGCCGGGAACCATCGGCCCGACCACCGGCCGGCGCGCTCCGGGGCGGCCGGCGATCTTCTGACCGCCCCCCGGGAGGACCGGGCCGAGCGTCTGGAGACCCGGCCCCGTCTGCGGTCCCCCGGGCGGACCGGTCATCGGCAGGCCGATTCCCGGCTGGCCGATGCCCAGCTGGCCGGGACCCGCGTGCCGGAGGGCCGACCGGCCCGCTCCCTGCCCGCGCGCACCGGACCGGCCGGCCGCGTGCCGTTGCCCGCGCGCCTTCCGCCCGGCCGCCTTGCGACCCGTCTGGGAGCCCACGGCCGAGTGGTGCCTGCCGTTCTGTCCCTGAAGTGTGGGAGTGGCGGGCACTCCCACCGGCGGCACGGCGGCCTGCCCCTGACCCGGCGCGCCGGTAGCGGCCTCGGGCGCGACGCCCGGGGCCACGGTGCCGTTTGGAAGCCGCGTCCCCTCCGGCGGAAGACCCGGGGTGACCGGACCCGCGGGACGACCGGGAGCGGCGGCCGCCCCCGGGACCCGGACGGGGGCGGGAGCCACCGGAGCTGCCGCGGGGGATCCGGCCTCCTGCCGTCCGCCCGGTGCGGTGACCCGCGTCTCGTCGGAGGCCGCCGGGCCTCCCGTCGCTCCCGCGTCCCCGGGGAGCGCGCCCGCCCGCGGGCTCACCGGCGCGCCGGCCCCCGGCGACGTTCCCGGCCCGGCGGGAAGCGTGGAAGCCGCCCGGCCCGGAAGCGCGGCGGTGCCGTTCGCCCCCGTACCCGCCGCGCCCGGCCCCACGGCCGGGGGAACGAACGACTTTCCGAGAAGATCGAGCAGGAACGCCGACGTGCGCCGCTCGGCCCTCAGTGCCTCCGCGGCCTCCGCGGCCTCTGCGGCCTCTGCGGCCTCTGCGGCCTGCGAGGTGTCCGGTGCGGCCAGGGGAGCGCCCTCGGCCTCCCCGGCCGTCCGGGGAACCCTGAGGACCATGCTGGCGGCACCTGGCGCCCCGACGCCGCGGGCGCCCGCGGACCTGTCCTCCCTCGCGGCGCGGGCGTGCTCCAGCGTCTCCGGCCCCGCGACGGCCCCGCCCGGCCGCATCGCCGCGTCCGAGCTCTTGATCGTGCTCTGGGCCCGCTGCGTCACCGGCTTGCCGTCGGGCCCGCTCATCCGGGCCAGGGCTGTCACCGTGACGTCCTGCGGGCGCCGCGGCACGGCGAGCAGCACGTCGACGGAACCGCCCCGGGCGGGCAGGGCGCCGATCACGCACACCCCCGCCCCCTTGGGTACGGGTGCCGAGGATCTGGTCTCCTCAGGGCACTCGATGCCCGCGAGCGCCTCGGCGGGGGTCGTCAGGACCGCCAGCCGCGCGTCGGAGCCCGGTCCCTGCAGGCGGATGCGGAAGCGGATCGCCTGGTCGGCGCGGCTTCCCGGCGCCCACGTACCGGTGTCGGCGGCGGCGGCCAGGTCGAGGGGCGGCGCGCCCGGCCCGTCCATCTGGACGGCGTACACCCCCGAGGATCCGAGGATGAGCACCCCCGCTCCAACCGCGGACACTAACCCAGCCCCACGCCACCATACGGTCACCGCATATCTCCGTTCCCCGGGTACGGACACGCGACATCGCCACGTCCAGTAGCAGTTATGTCACGTTGCGGAGTCGATCAATCCTTATTGAACCGACCTTGCCCATCGTTGAGACGACCTTGTACCGCCCGGACGATTGGAAGGTCCGCGGGGAGCCACGCCACCTCGTAAAGCTCGTCCGCGCCCAGCCAGCGCAGATCTAGGTGCTCCCTCGCCTCGGGCTTGCCCTCGGCGACCACCGCGAGCCAGACCCGGAGGACGTAGCCGCCGGCGAGCTCCCAGTCGCCGCCGACGCGCTCGCCCACCTCGATCAGCACGCCGAGTTCCTCCTGGCACTCCCTGACCAGTGCCGTGTGCTCGTCCTCGCCGGGATCGACCTTCCCCCCGGGCAGCTCCCACCCTCCGGCCAGCTCGGGAGGGTCGGCACGCTGGGCGGCGAGCAGTTTTCCGTCACCGTCGACGATGGCGGCGCCCACAACGACCTTTTCCATGGCTCCCGATTCTGTCAGCCCTGCTCCCGCGCCTTCAGCTGCGCGAGGATCTGAGGATGTTGCAACGGCCGGGTGAATCCCACGATCCCGGTACGTTCCCGGTAGGTGGTGACCTTGATCGGCCCGCACAACCGGCATCTCGCCTCGACCATCTTGCCCGGAGAGACCACCATTCCCACGTGCCCGGGACGGTCTGGGCCGGTTCCTGGCCCGGAGTTGAAGAAGACGAGGTCCCCGGCCTGCTCCTCCCCCTCGGGAACCTCTATGCCGAACGGCCACTGGCCGAACGTGGTGCGCGGGATGGTCAGGCCGACGCTCCGGTAGGCCATGTAGATGATCCCCGAGCAGTCGTAGCCGGCCGGGCCCGTGCCGCCCCAGATGTAGGGCTTGCCCCGCTGGGCCAGCGCGTACTCGAGGATCGCGGCCACCGTGCTCGTCGGCGCCGCCTGCAGCATGGGCTCGTCGCAGCTCTCGTCCGCCTCGGGCGGGGTCGTGACCTCGCCGTCCTTGGCGTACTTCCCGGCGATCTCCATGACCTGGTCGACGTACCACCAGGCGCGGTTGTAGACGAACAGCGAACGCCGCACGTCCTCCGGCGCGCCGTTCCGCTTCAGCATCTTCGCCGCGCCTAGGATGGCGTCCGCCGGGTTGTACACGTCGGCCCAGCCGTCTCCGTCGCCGTCGGAGGCGTAGCCGTTGAACGTGGACGGGATCTTGATCTTGGCCTTGCCGCCCCACGTGCTGATGAGAAACTGCATCGGCCCGGCGGCACCCGCGTAGTTGGTGCCGCTCCGCACGCCGGGGAGCGTGGAGCGGCCGTGGTTGGTCTCGCGCTTGCCGACGCCGGCGAGCACGTTCCACTGCACGCCGACCTTCCGGCCGTGCTCGCGGTACAGCTTCAGATACTCCTCGGGGATGTCGGACGTCGCGGTCTCCGACAGGTCCTCCGCCGCCCGCGCGTCCTCCCCGCAGTCGGGTTGCGTCTCCCCGGTGACCGACGGGAAGGACGGGAAACTACTGATCATCATCATCGGCGCCATGATCAGCGTGACCAGGCAGAGCCCGGCGACTCCGAGGATCAGCGCGAGCCGGAGGTGTTTGCCGTCCCTCATGCGACCTCGCCGCCCGTCCCGCCGCGCCGGTACGCGGCCCCGCCGCCCGTCCCGCCACGCCGATACGCGATCCCGCCGCCCGTCCCGCCACGTCCATACGCGACCCCGCCGCGCCGGTACGCGGACCCGCCGCCCGTCCCGCCACGCCCGTACGCAACCCCGCCGCGCCCGTACGCGGTCCCGCCGGTCATCCGGTCGCGCCGGTCTCGAAGGGCTGGTCGTCCCCCTCCTGGCCGGAGTCGGCGGGCTGGAGATCGTGGACCCGCCATTCGGCACCGACCTGGATGAGCGTGACGGCGTACTCCGCGGTCCTCTCGTTCACCCCGCTCCTGGCCGTGACGTTCTGGGTGCCGACGACCACGAAGACCACCGAGGCGCTGTCGATCTGCCGGATGCCCTTCACGCGCGCCGTTCCGACGGAGACGATCTCGTCGGCCTTGTTCGCCTCGACGGTGCCCGGCGAGGTGACGGTCCGCAGCAGCGCCCCCGAGAACTCCGCCGTGACGTACCCCTTGAGACGGTCGCCGTAGACCGCCGGGTCCTCGTCGTAGCTGAAGGTGCCGTACTCGGCGGTGAACCGCTGCGCGTAGTCGGCGGCCGCGGCCAGCTCCTGCTTGGTCATCGGCAGGTAGGAGTAGACGTCGAAGGGCGCGTTGCTGGCCGTCGCCGCCGGGCGCGCCGGCTCCGCGGCCGGCTCCCGGCCCGACGCCACCGTGCGGGTGACGCCCGCCGGCTCCGCCCGGGTCTCCGGGCTCTCCCCGGTGTCCGACCACATGGTCACGTAGATGCCGACCGCGGCGAGTATCACGACCAGCACCGCGAAGACGGCTCCCCGCCGGCTGCCTCCCTCGATCATTGTCAGTCCTTGTCGCGGTTGGACGGGCGCAGCCAGAACGGCGGCGGCTCACCGGCCTCCCCGCCGCGCTCCGCCCGCCTGGTGATCCAGAGCGGCGGCGCCTCGGACGACCTGCCTGCGGAGTCCCGGTTCCGCGGACCACCGGAGCCCCGCGAGGAGCCACCGCCGCCGAAGATGCTCCCGCCGGAACCGCCGGAACCCGAGGAGCCGCGCGAGGACCCGCCGCCGTTACGCGATCCCGAGCCGGAGCCGCCCCGCGAGGAGCCCGAACCCGAGGAGCCCCGGGAGGAGCCACCGCCGCCGAAGATGCTCGTGCCCGAACGACCGCCCCCCGAGGAGCCGGAGGAACCCGAGGACCTGCCCGCCGGGGGCGCCGAGGGCCTGACCGCCGGCGCACCGGACGACCTGCCCGCCGAGGAGGACCCGCCGCCCGAGGACGACCGGCCGCCCGAGCCTCCCTGCGGGGCCCAGCCGCCGGAACGGCCGCCGAACCAGCCGCTCGACCCGCCCGAGCCGCTCGACCCGCGCCCGGAGGAGCCTCCGGACCTGGTGGGGGGCGCGCCGCCTCCCGTACCGGCTCCGGAGAGGTTGAGCGGCGGCGCCGCGCCGGGGCGGGCCGCGGTGACCGGCCTGCCGGCGCCCCTGCGCCGCCCGGCCGCCTGGGAGTCGGTGTCGAGCGGAGCCGGTTGCGCGCCCGCCGGGACCCGGGTGCCCGACGGCGTGGCCGGCGTGGCACCGCCGTCCTCGCCGCGGACCCTGCCCTGGGCGACCGAGGCGGCCGCCGCCGCGCCGACGGAGGCCCCGCCGGCCATCGCGGCCGCCTGCAGCATCGGCTCGGCCTTGCGCATGCCCCACCGGCCCGCCCTGGCCGCCGCGACCGGCGGCAGCACGGACGCGGCCCGCTGCAGGGTCGGCGCGGTCGCCGCGTCGCCGAGCATCCGGGTGGTGAGCGTGTGCCCGTCCATGGACGAGAACAGGTGCTGGAACGGCCGCCGGTAGAAGAACACCGCGATCGTCAGGATCGCCATGAACATGACCTGCATGCCCCACGGCATCGCCGTGGAGATGATCAGGGCGTAGCCGTACACGAGCACGCCGAGGACGAGGGCGAGCACGGCCTGTCTGAGCAGGGTGCCTATCAGCATCTCCACCCAGCGCATGGCGATGATCCGCCCGGATCCCGGATGGACGCCGATCAGCAGGAAGACCGGCGCGAGGATCAGCAGCAGCAGGAAGCCGACCTTGAGGACCAGCAGCGAGACCGCCACCAGGAAGATCAGCAGTCCCGCGACCACCGCGGCCATGAGGGCGCCGATCGCGACCCCCAGGCGGCTCGTCCAGTCCTTGCCCTGGAAAAGGGGGAAGACCGGCGTGTTCTGCAGCTTGTCGGCGACCTCGGTCTCATATCGTGCCTGGTGGGAGTTCGCCTCCGGCATCTGCTCGGCCTTCATCTCGGCCGCGTCGATCGTCTGGATCTCCAGCAGTTTCGCGCCGAACACCTTGATGATGGGGGCGTCGGCGTCGGCCGTGCCGAACTGGCCCATCAGCCACGGCTTGCAGACCAGGGTGGACCAGAGCGCGTCGGAGTTCTGCTCGACGCCGGGCACGCCGCTCTGGCCGTACCCGCCGCTCTTGACCTGCGGGTTGGCGTCGCCCTTGGCCGGCAGGCAGGAGGTCCCGCCCGCGCCGGGGAGCCCGGAGAAGGCGGAGTTGACCACCTCGCCGGTCTTGTCGGTGACGACCTTGCCCAGCCCCGTGAGGTCGCCGGGGCGGCTGAAGAACCAGACCGCCACGGTGACCGCGAGGACCATCCAGATGACGCCCTCGGCGGTGGTGGTGGCGCGCTTGCGGATCAGCCCGTACCAGGCCAGCCAGATGGCGCCGAGGATCACCAGCGGCCGCAGGTACGGCCAGTACATGGCGTCGGCCAGGCGGACCACCATGTCGTCGACCACGTTCTTGATCGATTCCAGCGGGCCCTCGGTGGCCGCCGCCTGGTAGGTCGTGATGGTCAGCCGGTCCAGCGCCTTGGCCCACAGGAAGACCGTGTTGGCCATCGCGTTGCCCATCACCGCCGCGATGTCGTCGCAGCCGAGCAGGTGGGTGTGCCAGAACTGGCCGCTCATGCCGTACGTCGCGTAGTTGCCCTGGACCGCCGGGGCCTGTGCCGCCGGGGCGCCCGGCTGGGCGGCGTCGGGAAGCGGCGGCTGGATCAGGCCGTCGACGCCTCCGGCGACCATGTCCGGGGACAGGTCGGGAGACATGTCGCAGGGAGCCGCGGCGACGGCCGTGGACGTGTCGGCGGGGAACACCAGCGGCAGCGCGAGGAAGGCGGCCAGCGCCACCAGCCCGATGGCGATCCGCCTGCCCAGCCGTCCCCTGCGGGAACCCCTCCCGCGGGAGCCCGTCGCCCCGCGAAGCCTGCGAAGCCCAAGAGGACCCTTCGGCCCCTTGGGGGACCGTCTCTCACGAGAGCCCTCACGCCCCTTGCGGGAGCCTTTCATGACCGCACCTCCAGCGCCGCAGCCCCCGGCCTACCGACTCTGTCGCCCCCAGGAAGATCATGCACTTTCTCGTCGGGTTTGTCGTGGGTCGGATTCGTGTCCAGCCAGCGCAGCAGCTCATCCGAGATAAGGTCCACCCCGATACGGCCCGCGCGACCGTCCAGATCCCGGAAGACGCATTCGCCGTTACCGAGCGAGCGCAGCACCGCCTTGTGCTCCTCGGACGGTTCGACCCCGAGGAGCGCCATCACGTGCTCCACCTCGACCCGTTCGGTGGAGCGGAACGCGAAGACCGACGACAGGCAGTTGGTCACCTGCTCGCTCAGCAGGTCTCCGGCGTTCTGCGAGACCAGGACCAGCGCCGTGTTGCGGGAGCGGCCCATCCGGCTGACCTCGGGCACCAGCTTGGCGCCCTCGGGAGTGGAGGTGATCGCCCAAGCCTCGTCCAGGAAGATCGCCTTGGGCGTCCGCCGGTCCAGGCCGTTCATCAGACCCCGCGCGAACTGCGCGACGAGGTAGAGCAGCGCCACCGACAGCCTCTGCTCGTACGAGTAGTCGTCGCGGCCGGTGGAGGCGTCGGGCAGCGTCAGGCCGCCCAGGGTGAAGACCGTGGTCCAGCCCTCGGTGTCGATCTGGTCGCCGCCCGAGGGGTCGAAGCAGAGCCTGGCCAGATGCATGTCCGACATGGAGCGGAGCACCGCGCCCAGGTTCTTGGAGGCGGCGTCCTCGGCCCGCTCCAGGAAGTCGACGACCTTGCCCAGCGACGGGTCCTCGGCGTTGGACACCGCGGCGACCGCCTGGATCATCGCCGACTCGCGCTCCTCCGACATGCGAGGCAGCAGCAGCCGCAGCGTCTCGGTGGCCATCGTCTTCTTGGCCGCCAGGTCGTCGCCGAACGAGAACGGGTCCAGCAGGCCGGGAGCCGCCGAGCCCAGGGGGATGATCCGCGCCTTCCTGCCCCGCTTCTTCAGCAGCTGCACCAGCGAGTCGGCGTCGCCCTTGGGGTCGATGACCGCGACCGTCACCCCGCGCAGCGCCATCTGGTAGATCATCAGCAGCGCCAGCGTGGTCTTGCCGCCGCCGGGCTCGCCGGTGATGGCGATGGCCGTCGGCCGGTTGCGCGTCGCCGCCACCAGCGGGTCGAAGTGCACGATGCTGCGGGCCCGGCCCAGGGTCTCCCCGACGTACGGGCCCATCCAGCCCGAGGCGCTCTCGTCCACCCGGTCGCCCAGGTCGACGGTGGCGGTGGCCATGCCGCCCGCGATGGTGCGCAGCGGCTGCCGCTGCGCGTAGGCGTTGACCCGGACCCGCTCTCCCGGCAGCGTCTCGCAGAACAGCGAGAACTGGTCGCCGGTGGAGTTGACGATGTCGATGCCCATGTCGCGGTAGTGCTCCACGACCGCCTCGACCCGCTGCACGCAGATCTCCTCGGTCGGGGCCGACACGATCAGGCGGTGCCAGCCGTACACGAACGGCAGGCGCTCCTTGGTGATGCCGTGCTCCAGCATCCGGGCCGCGTCGATCTGCTCGGCCAGGGCCAGCGGCGCCTCCGCGCCCGCCTCGCGGATGTGGATGTCCATGTCGCGGGCGTGGGCGAGCTTGCGCGCCACGTCCTTGCTCGCCTTGACCGGCGGGATCAGCCGCATCCTCGAACTGATCTCCACCGGGAAGGGCAGCTGGTCGGCGAAGTGCATCCACGGCTCGCCGTCGGGGAAGGGCATGAGGTCGGGGAAGCGGGCGAAGGACATGTGCGCCACGTAGGAGTCGCCCTGCGGCTGCTCGATGCGCAGCAGCGCCCTGCCGTTGTGGATCTGCCCCTCGACGAGGGACTCGATCTCCCCCTGCCCCCACCGGCGCTTGGGGCTCGCCGAGGCCGGAGGGTCGCCGAGGGACCCGGTCGTGGCGTGCTGGAAGAGCCAGGCGAGCTCGACGGAGGTGGCGTGCCTGGCGTACAGCGCGCTGGCGGACAGCGCCCTGCCCAGCCGCTCCGCCTGCTCGGACCACTTGGCGATCTCGGCCTTGGGGACGTGGTCGTCCTCGATGCCCAGGGCCTTCTCGCTGCGCTGGTAGAAGCCGAAGAGCTGTGAGAGGACCCCGGTGCCCAGCTGCCGCCCGCGCGTGCCGAGCCGCACGCCGAGGTAGACCTCCTTGGTCCAGAAGTCCTTGGCCCAGACGTGGCGGTACATGTCCTCCAGGTAGTCGCGCCAGCCCGGCCCCTCGTCGGAGGTGGCGTTCAGCGCCATCGCCCACTCGGCGGCGGGGTAGGTGCGGTGCGCCACGCGCAGGTGGACCTCGGCGTCGGGCATGCGGATGGCGGCCAGCGCGATCGTGATGTTGGTGGCCAGCGCCTCCCGCTCCTCGGGGGTGATGAACTCGTAGCTCACGGTGGGAAGCCTGAAGTAGGCCCAGACCGACGAGTCGGTCAGCAGGATCCGATCGTCGAAGTATCGGACGGCCAGACGGCTGCGCGTCCGGGAGGCGCGGCTCACAGCCCCTCCCCCACCGCGCGCGCGGTCCCGCCTCCGCGGCCTTCACGGCCCTCACGGCCTCCGCGGCCTCCATGGCTTTCGTGGTCTCCGCGGCTTTCGTGGCCTCCGGACCCCTCGCCGGCCCGGATCCCGTCGCACCCGCTCGCCCGCACCTCGCCCGGCCCACCCTGACGAACCCCGCCGAGGCGGCCCGTACCGGCCCGCTCCGGTCCGGCCAGGCCCGGCCCGGCCGCACGAACCTCGTACGACCCGTTCGCCCGCGCCCGGCCCGACCCGCTCGCCCGGACGCCGGCCTGCCTCACCACCTGGACCTCGTCTCGCCCGTTCACCACATCTCCTCGCGCCCGGGGGATCACTGGGCTAGTTCCTCCTCGCTGGGTCGACCCGCCTGAACCGTTCCGAAGCCCGCCACGACGACACCGGCCAGGGCGAGGTACGCCCGGCGGCCCGGTGCCCTCAGGTGGGACGGTTCCACCCGATCGGCCCTGCCGGGGGCCAGCGCGTCCTCCCAGGGAACCCGGACGATCGCCCGGCACCTGCCCCGCGCGACCGCCTCGGCCTGCTCCACGTCGGCCATGCTGCGGCGGCTCACCCCGTTGACGACCATGACCGCCCGGTGGCGCAGGTCGGCGCAGCCGTGCCCGTCGAGCCACTCGTAGGTCATGGCCACCGCGTCCGGCCCGTCCTCGCTGGCCGGGACGACGAGGACGAGCTGATCGGCGTAGGGGAGGACCCGCGCGGCCAGGGCGGCCGCCGGGTCCACGACGATCGTCTTGTAGTGCCGGTCGAGCATGTCCATCGCCTGGCCGAGCCGCCGGTCGGAGAAGAGCGTGCGGTCCGACAGGCGCTGCTCGGCACCGGCGTCGCTGTCTCCGGCGAGGACCTCCAGCCCCGAGGCGCAGCGGCTGGTGTAGGCGCGCATGCCGAGGTATCCCTGGACGTTGTCGAGCCCGGAGAGCAGGGAACTCAGGGTCTCGGGCGACTCGCCCTGGATCCTGCCGGACAGGGCGTGGGAGCCGGTGCTGGCGTCGACCGCGAGAACCCGGTCCTCCCGGTAACGGGCGAGGGTGTGGCCGAGCATGAGCGCGGTCGTGGTCTGCCCGGCACCGCCGGTGCATCCTAGGACCACCACCCGGCGGCTGCCGCTGAACACCGCCCTGGCCCGCGCCTCGTCGATCTCCGAGCCGTCCGTACGGCCACCGCCGCCGGGTCCGATCACCACCTGGGCGAGCCGCCGCCAGCCGCCCGAGGAGTCCCGGCCGACCACCGACTCCACCCGGCGGACCCTGGTCTCGGCCTCGCCGCGCGGGGAACCTGTCACCGGCACCGCGGGGGCGACCGGATCCGCCGTGGCCGATCCCGAAGGGACCGCGCGGATCGACACGCCGCTTCCCTGGACGCCGGTACCAGCCGGGGCACCGGGCCCTCCCTGCGCGCCCGTGTTCCTCTCCGGCGGCCACGCCTGCGAGGTGGCGGCCGGTCGCCCGATCGGCGCGGGCTGCCCCTTGCGGTGCTGGCGCCGCGCGCTCTCCTCGTCCTGCCTGTCCTGCGGGAGCCCGGCCGCTTCCGTGGCGCGGTGCCCGATCGGCGCCGGTCCGACGAACCTCGGCACGAAGGAAGGAACGCCCGGGGCGGAGGGCTTCCCCGCGGGGTCGGGCACGACGGTCGGCCGCTCGGCGGGCACCTCACGGGCCGGGGCGGGCGTCTCCACCCGAGGCGGCTCGGGAACCGAGGGCGGCGGCACGGCCGGGGCCTCCGGCCGCTGCCGGACGGAAGGCTTCGAGGTGGGGGCGACGGCCTCGAAGGGCACGGCGGTCTCAAAGGGCGCGGCGGGCGCGGCGGGCGCGATCACCTCGGGGGGCGCGGCCGGCGGGGTCGGCACGGGAGGCGTGTTCGCCGCGGCCGGGGCGGTGGCGGCGCGCTGGGCCTCGGCGGAGGCCGCGAGCCTGCGCAGGCGCCGCAGCGCCTCGGTGCCGATGGGAGCGGCCGGAGCCGCGGTCGCGCCGGACGCCGCCGGAGCCTCGTCCCTCGAATCGCCCGCCTGCCCCGCGGCGGATCCGGCCGCCGGAACACGGTCCTCCCGCCTCCCGGGCCGTCCGGTGGAGGGGTCGGCGGACGGATGCGAGACCGAGCCCACGACCGGCGTACCGGGCACGGACCCGGTCTCCTCGGCGGACGCGGCGACCTTGGAGGCGGACGCGGAGGCCCCGGAGCCGGACGCGGAGGCTTCGGAGTCCTTGGAGGCGGGAACCTCGGAGGCGGCCCCGGGCTCGGCGAGCTCGGAGGCTGGGGTCTCGACGGGCCCCGGGAGGGACGACACGACGGGCAGGGGCGCGCGCGGCACGGAAGGCGCGAAAGGCGCGGGAGGCATCGGGAGGACGGCGGGGACGACGACCGGGGGCGCCTCAACGGCCCAGGGAGCCTCGACGGCCCGAGGCGCCTCGACGGCCGAGGGCCGGCCGAGAGCCGGGGCGGCGCCCTGTCGAGGAGCGTGGACCTCGGCCCAGGCGACGCGCTCGCGGGCCACCGGAGCGGTGGCGGCGGCCGCCGCGGCGGCGGCCACGGCGGGACGCACCTCGCGCGAGCGGGCGGCGGCGCGCTTGGACTGGGCGTGCCTGGCCTTGCGCGACGCCTTGACCCGTACGGCCGCGTGCTGCGGCGCGGCCCGCCAGATCCGGCCGCTCAGCGTGACCTCGGCGGGCTCGGAGAGAGGGGCCATCCGGCACCAGGTGCGCGGCTCCCCCACGTAGCGGGCCTGCGACTGGAGCAGCTCGGTGAGCCGCTTGCTCTCGATCACCGGCCGGGTGGAGAGCCAGGTGACGATACCGGGCGGCACCAGGTAGAGCACGTGCCAGGGGGCGGCGAAGGGCAGGCCGAGCAGGTAGAGAAGCAGCGACCACGGGGCCAGCACTCCCACGAACCCACCGATCCAGACGATCGGGAGCGGCATCGGCAGCCGTAGGTCGTACAGCTTGTAGAGCCGCTTCTCGATCCTCCAGATATTGGTGTACGTGGGCAGATCCACGTGATCCTCCTCTCCGCCTCTCCTTGTTTGACCGTTCGAACCCGGTCTCAACCCCCCGAGATGCCCAGTGCGCCCGCGATCGCCTTGGCAGTCACCTCGATGATGTTCGGCACGTAGAAGATCACTCCGATGGCGATCGCCAGGATGATGAACTGGACGAACCTGGTGATCTCACGGGTGAAGAGGAAGAAGAGGGCCACCACCGAGACGATGACCAGGAAGAGCGGGGCGAAGAAGCTGCGGAGGAAGTCGGCGAGGCCCTCGGTGTTGACGCCCGCCGGAGGAGCTGTGGGCTGAGCGAGCTCTATGGCGCTCAGCAGCATGGTCTTGAGAATCACTTCTTGTCCTCCGTACTCACGATCGTGCCCGCCGGGCGGCGACGGGCCCGCGGCGCGTAAGCGCGGGGACCCGGACCGGCGGCTCATCGATCAAGGGGGGTCTGCTCACCGTGGACCGGCACCATTCGATCATGCGTTACCCCGCCACAGATCGATATGCGCCGCGGATGTCCTTGACGAACCATTTGTCGCCTTGCTTGACCATGGTGAGCAAGTAGGACTGTTCCAGCTTGCCTCCTGTTTGGCCGGGGTCGGCGGGCTCCGGCTCGGCGGACGGCTCCGCCTTCGACGGGACACCCCACAGGACCGTCGCGGTCACCTTGCGGGTGGCCCCCCCGTCGAGGGGCACCATGAAGTCCTTGAGCTGCTGGAAGGTGAACGCGCCGCCGAACCCCTGCAGGGTGACCCCGGCGTCGGCGTACTGCTGCAGCGCGGTGGTGTCACCCGCGTACGCCCTGAAGAAGTCCTCGAGCGTGGTGCGCAGTTCCTGCTCCGCGGTTCGGTCGCGCTCGGGCGCGGCCTTGGGCGGCAGGTCGGCCACCCTCGGCGCGGGCAGGATGCCCGGACGCCCGGCGACGACGAACCTCTTCGCGGCCCGGTTGTGGTAGACGGGCACCGACAGGAGCTGGCGGCGGTCATCCGACTGGTAGGCGACGGTGACGACGGCGTTGGCGGTGTCGACGACCTCGATCCCGTACGGTTGCACCGCTCCAGCGCTCATCCTCCCGAAACCGTCCCAGCCGAACTGCGCCTCGGCGCCCTCGGGCAGGTAGGGGGCGAGCCTCGCCTCCCTCTCCGAGAGGCGGGCCCCGTCGAAGTTCAGGTAGACCTCGGCGAACTGCGCCGCGAAGGCCGAGGCCTGGGCCGTGGGGAATCCGTCGTCCGGCACGGACGCCGCGCCGGAGGGGGCGTTCTGCTGGGTGAAGCGCTCGAAGGGCGCACGGACCCCGTTCACCACGATGACGACGATCAGCGCCCAGAGCACGGCACGGCCGGTCCACACCAGCCAGCGACCGCCTCCACCGGACCAGCGTCCGCGCGACGCGCCCCGCCCGCGCGCCGGAGCGCGATCGAGATCGGAATCGTCGGGAAAGTCCGGGTATGCCGACAGCTCGGGGTCGCCAGCGATCCGGGGATCACGCTGGACCGTCGACCTTCGAGCCATCACGCCTCCGCTCGCGTCAATCCTCGGCCGGTGCGGGGTCGTATCGCCGCCGATCCCATTGGCCATGGTGACGCACTTACTCTAGCCGCCCAGCCGATTCTTCCAGGAAAGCCACGCCTATGCTGCAGGCATCGCGATGACTGAGCAAACCCGGTCTGGAACGCCGACGAGGCCGCCGATGCCGCCGATGACCCGCGAAAAGCGCATTACCCCTGGCCAGCGCGTGGGCTGATTACTCAAAAGCCACCCATTGCTAACTGGACGGCCCCCGGACTGTCGCGACCTGCGCATTTAACACGAAATACGTCACCTAGGGTGACAACCCCCAAATAGCGTGACTCAGCACGTCCGGCCAGGGATGGACCCTCGGATGCGGTGGGCAATCGTCCGGGCCTGCCTGTGTCCGGGCCTGTCTGGGCGGCGGAAAGCACGACGGGGGTGAGTGAGGGGTCCGGAGTGCCCCTGGCACGCGCGGCGCCGCGCCCCTCGCCGGAACCCGGTCGGCCCACCCCGCCCCGGGTGCCCGTACCCCACACCCATGGACGTGACCCCCGACGGCGGGCAGGCCGCGTTCCCTCGGGTCCCCTCAGATCCCCACGGGCCCCCTCGGAAGGGAACACCCGGCCGCCCCACCGGCGGGCCGGGGACTCCTTCGTGACACGTGAGTTCGTGACCCGCGAGCGGTCAGACGTTGAAGCGGAACTCCACCACGTCGCCGTCGCGCATGACGTAGTCCTTGCCCTCGATACGGGCCTTGCCCGCCTGGCGGGCGGAGGCGATGGACCCGGCCTCCACGAGCTCGTCGAAGGAGACGATCTCGGCCTTGATGAAACCGCGCTGGAAGTCGGTGTGGATGACCCCGGCCGCCTCGGGGGCGGTGGCGCCCTTGCGGATCGTCCAGGCCCTGGTCTCCTTGGGGCCGGCGGTCAGGTAGGTCTGCAGCCCCAGGGTCTCGAAGCCCACCCTGGCCAGCTGGGTCAGCCCCGACTCCTCCTGGCCGACGGACTGCAGGAGCTCCAGCGCCTCGGCGTCGTCGAGCTCGACGAGCTCGGACTCGATCTTCGCGTCGAGGAAGACGGCCTCGGCCGGTGCGACGAGCGCCGACAGCTGGGCCCGGAGCTTGTCGTCCACCAGCTCGTCGGCGTCGAGGTTGAAGACGTACAGGAACGGCTTGGCCGTCAGCAGGTGCAGCTCGCGCAGGTCCTTCGGGTCGATGCCCGCGCCCTTGGCCCCGGCGTACAGGGTGGTGCCGCCGTCGAGGAGCTTGAACGCCGCCTCCGCCGCGTCGAGCGCGGCCTTGCGGTCCTTGTTGGTCCTGGACTCCTTCTGCAGGCGGGGAATCGCCTTCTCCAGCGTCTGCAGGTCGGCGAGGATCAGCTCGGTGTTGATCGTCTCGATGTCGCGCCCGGGGGCGACGCCGCCGTCCACGTGGGTCACGTCGGGGTCGTTGAAGACCCGGATGACCTGGCAGATCGCGTCGGTGTCACGGATGTTGGCGAGGAACTGGTTGCCTCGCCCCTGTCCCTCCGAGGCGCCGCGGACCAGACCCGCGATGTCGACGAACTCGACCTTCGCCGGAAGGATCTTGGCGGATCCGAAGATCTCGGCCAGCTTCTCAAGACGCGGGTCGGGAACGCCGACGATGCCCACGTTGGGCTCGATGGTGGCGAACGGATAGTTCGCCGCCAGGGCGTTGGCGGTCTTCGTCAGCGCGTTGAAAAGCGTTGACTTGCCGACGTTGGGCAATCCGACGATGCCGATGCTCAGGCTCACGTGAGCCGAGTTTACGCGGAATGACCCACTGCTACCCGCCACGGACGGGTCACAGGTGAGAGTCACGGGCACGGACGGAGCCGGTTCCGGTCCGGGAGCGTGTCGGCACGCCAGGAGCGGCCGAGCCTGGAATCATGCCGGGGTGGATGTCATGGCGCTCTCCTTCCAGCTCGCGGTGGGCCTCGCCGCGGGGCTCGCGATCGGGTTCCTGCTGGGCCGGGCGCGCGCCTCCTCGGGAGCCGCGGACGTCACGGCGCGCCTGGCCGACGCCGAGGCCCGCGCGAAGATCGCCGAAGAGAAGGTCGCCTACATCGAGGGGCAGCTCTCCGAACGGTTCCAGGCCCTGTCGAGCCGGGCGCTCGACGTCAACAACCTGCGGTTCCTGGAACTGGCGGAGACGAGGCTGGCCGCCAACCGGGCCGAGGCGGCCGGTGAGCTGGAGCAGCGCAAGCAGGCCGTCGAACACCTGATCGAGCCGCTGAAGGACACCCTGGCCCGTGTCGAGACGCAGCTGCGCGACACCCAGACGGGCCAGCGGGCCGCCCACGCCGAGCTGGCCAAGCACATCGACGTCGTCCGCGAGAGCAACGAGCAGCTCCGCGCCCAGACGAGCTCGCTGGTACGGGCCCTGCAGCGGCCCGAGGCCAGGGGCAGGTGGGGGGAGCTCCAGCTCCGCAGGGTCGCCGAGATCGCCGGGATGCAGCGGTTCTGCGACTTCGACGAGCAGGTGAGCGTCACCACGCCGGACGGTGTCCTGCGACCCGACATGATCGTGCGGCTGGCCGGCGGCAAGAACATCGTGGTCGACTCCAAGGTCTCGCTGTCCGCCTATCTGGAGGCCGCCGAGTCGGCCGATCCCGACCACCAGTCGGCCCGGCTCGACGCCCACGCCCGGCACGTGCGCGACCACGTCGACCGGCTCGCCTCCAAGCCCTACTGGCAGGCGTTCAGCCCGGCGCCGGAGTTCATGGTGCTGTTCATCCCCGGCGAGGCGTTCCTCGCCCCGGCCCTGGAACGCGACCCCGCCCTGCTGGAGTACGCCATGCGGCGCCGGGTTCACATCGCCACGCCCACCACGCTGATCACCATGCTCCGCACCGCGCAGTACGCCTGGCAGCAGGCCGCGCTCGGCGAGAACGCGCGGGCGATCTTCGAGGTCGGCAAGGAGCTGTACGAGCGGCTGAGCAGCATGGGGCGCAACGTCGACGCCCTGGGCCGCTCGCTGAGCCGGGCCGTGGAGTCGTACAACAGGACGGTCGGCTCGCTGGAGACCCGGGTGCTGGTGAGCGCCCGCAAGCTGAACGATCTGGGGCTGGTCGAGACCGACCTGGACACGCCGCAGGCGGTCGAGGACCTGCCGCGCGCCCTGACCTCGCCGGAACTGCTCGCGCAAGAGGAGCCAAGCTCACCTCTCGTATCCCGCCTGAACGGTAGGTTGGCCAACGACCTGCCCTAGAAACTGTTCCCTGAAAGCTCCGGCGGCCGGACACTGGAGACAGCGGGGTCGACGACGCGGGAGTCCGCGAGGGCCGGGCAGGGTCAAGGGGGCGAGTGGTGGACGAGCGAGGCGGCGTGCAGCCGGCCGGCGGGGTGATCGCATGAGTGAGCTTGACCGGGCCACGGGCATCCGGCTGACCGTCCGGGGCGCGCTGGCCTTCGTACTGGCGTCCACGCTGGTGGGCAGCGTGCTGCAGGCGCTGCTGGGAGTGGCGGCGCTGACGGGGGCGGCGTTCGTGGCCGGTTGCGTGGCCGCCGCGGCCCTCGTCAACCGCCGGGACCTGCTGTCGCTGGTGGTGTCCCCGCCCCTGGTCTTCTTCGTGACCACCGCGTTCATCGAGGCGGTCCGCTCCCTGTTCGCGGCCACCCCCGTCCAGGCCTTCGGCCTGGGCATGTACACGGCGTTGTCGCAGGGAGCCCCCTGGCTGTTCGGCGGCTCGTTCCTGGTGCTGGTCATCGCCTGGCGCCGCGGCCTGACCCGCTGCGTCCGCGAGCTGCGCGAGGAGCTCAAGGCGACCAAGGCCTCGGTCCCCCGCCCGAGGAGCGGCGGCGACGGCGGCGGCACCGCCTTCGCCCCCGAGCCCGAGGGATACTTCGAGCCCAAGGTGTACGGCACCCCGCGCGAGGGGCAGTAGCGGCCGGGCGTGAGGCCTCGCCGGTGAGGGCTCCCTCGGGTGACTGACGGGGTCTCCCGAGGGAGGCGCCTGATCGGAGCCGCGTGGTCCGGACCCGTGGTCAGACCGTGGCGCGCAGGTCCTTGCGCAGCTCGTGCGGGAGCGCGAAACGCACGCTCTCGTGGACGGACTCGACCTCCTCGACGTCCCCGAAACCGTTCCGCGCCAGGCGGGCCAGGACCTCGGCGACGAGCTCCTCGGGCACCGAGGCGCCGCTCGTCACGCCGACCGTGGTGACGCCGTCGAACCAGGCGTCGTCGATGAGCGAGGCGTCGTCGACCAGGTAGGAGGCGTCGGCCCCGTGGTCGAGGGCGACCTCGACCAGCCGCTTGGAGTTGGAGGAGTTCTCGGAACCGACGACGATGACCAGCTGGGCCTGGGCGGCGATCTCCTTGACCGCGACCTGGCGGTTCTGGGTGGCGTAGCAGATGTCGTCGCTCGGGGGGTCGATCAGGTTGGGGAAGCGCTCCTTGAGCCGGGAGACCGTCTCGGTCGTCTCGTCCACCGACAGCGTGGTCTGCGACAGCCAGACCAGCCGCTCGGGGTCCTTGACCCGCACGGTGTCGACCGAGTGCAGGCCGTCGACGAGCTGGACGTGGTCGGGCGCCTCGCCCGCGGTGCCCTCGACCTCCTCGTGGCCCTCGTGGCCGATGAGGAGGATGTCGTAGTCCTGGGAGGCGAAGCGCTTGGCCTCGTTGTGCACCTTGGTCACCAGGGGGCAGGTGGCGTCGATCGTCTTGAGGCTGCGCAGGGCGGCCTCCTGGTGGACCGCCGGGGAGACCCCGTGGGCGGAGAAGACGACGATGGCGCCCTCGGGCACCTCCTCGGTCTCCTCGACGAAGATCGCCCCGCGCTGCTCCAGCGTCTTGACCACGTGGGTGTTGTGAACGATCTGCTTACGAACGTAGATCGGGGCGCCGTACTGCTCCAGCGCCTTCTCCACGGCCTGCACCGCACGATCAACCCCCGCGCAGTAACCACGGGGCTTCGCCACTAGTACGCGTCGGGTCGCGGGGGTGTCTGAAGTCATGCTCTTATGCTACGTGGACACGCCCGCGAGACAGCCCATACGTCCCACAGGTTCATGCGGCACAAGTCTTGCCACACTAGCCTTCTCGATACAGACCTCCCAGGGAGACGATATGTCAGTCCCCGACATGATCCGCAATGTCACACAAAAGGCAAAAGACCTGCCGCTGCACATGTTGCAGAGCGCGCTGAGCGGGGTCGGCCAGGCCCTGCTCCTGGGCGACCGCGTCCGGAACAGGTTCAAGGGCACCTCCGGCCAGGGCGAGACCGACGAGCCCTTCGGGACGACCGGCGACAGGCCCGCGGAGACCGGTGAGAAGACCAAGGACCAGGCGGGGGAGCCCACCCGCCGCGAGCCCGTCATCTTCGCGCCGCGTCCGGAGAAGGCCGCCGGCAGGCCCGCCGCCGAGAGCAACGGGACCAGGACCGCCCCCGACCCGGTCATCTTCAGCCCCACCAAGCCCGACACCGCGACGCCCTCCGCTCCCGAGGTCAAGGCTTCCGAGGTCAGGGCCGAGGAGGCCGTCGACGCCCCGGCCACCGCCGGAACCACCGACGCGCCCACCGCCCCGAAGGCCGAGGCCGCCGCGGCGAAGCCCGCCGAGGCCACCGCCGCGGAGGCTCCCGCCGCCGCGGAGACGGAAGCCCCGGTCGTCGCGGAGACCCCGGCCGCCACGAAGGCCGAGGCCGCGCAGGCAGCCGCCGCCCCGGAGGCGAAGGCCACGGAGACCCCCGCCACCGCCGAGGCCGCCGAAGCCGCCGAAGCCAAGGCCGCGGAGGCCCCGGCCGCCGAGCCCACCAAGCCCGCCGAGCTCGAGGTCACCGAGAGCGCCGCCACGAAGACCACGAAGGTCACGAAGGCCACGGAGACCACGGAGACCACCGCCCCCGAGGCACCCGCCGCCGAGGCCAAGGCTCCCGCCAGGAAGCCCAGGACCACCCGGGCCAAGGCTCCCGTCGCGAAGCCCGAGACCGCGGAGCCCCAGGCCGCCGAGGCGAGCGCGGTCGCCGAGACCCCCGCCAAAAAGCCCAGGGCCACCCGGGCCAAGGCCAAGGCTCCGGCCACCGAGGCCGCCGCGTCCGAGACCGTGGACTCCAAGGCCGTGAATTCCAAGGCCGTGAGTTCCAAGGCCGCGGGGTCGAAGGCCGGGAAGTCCGAGGCCACGCAGTCCGAGAGCATCGCGCCCGAGGCCGCCCAGACCGCTCCGAAGGCCAAGGCGACCAGGACCCGCAAGACCACCAAGGCCGCCCCCGCGGAGACCGTGGCCGAGAACACCGAGAACACCGAGAACACCGAGAACACCGAGAACGCCGAGAACGCCGAGAACGCCGCCGAGAGCGCGGAGAGCGGCGCCCTGACGAGCAGCACGGCGAACGCCCCCGCGGAGGCCGTGCTCGAGACCCCCTCGGCGGTGAAGGTCGAGGTGACGAAGGTCGAGACCGCGAAGCCCGAGACCGCGGACGCCGCGGTGGTCGAGGTGACGCAGACCAGGGCCGCGGCCTCCGAGGCGGTCGGCGCGGCCGGTTCCCCCACGGCGACGACCGGCACGCCCGCCGAGCCGCTGCCCGGTTACGCGGAGTTGACGGTCGCGTCCCTGCGGGCGCGGATGCGCGGCAGGACGGCCGGGCAGATCCTGGAACTGATCACCTACGAGCGGGCCACCACCAACCGCGAGACCGTCGTGCGGATGTACGAGAACCGCCTGGCCAAGCTGGAGACCGCGGAATAGTCACGTCCGGCGCGTAGGCTCCCGGCCATGAGCTCGAAGACCACCCCTGAGCAGCCCCTCCCGGTTCGCACGGTGTTGCAGATGGTCGGCGGCTGGATCGGCAAGCTCGGCACCGTCTGGGTCGAGGGGCAGATCACCGAGCTGACCGCCCGCGGCGGCACGGTGTTCCTGACGTTGCGCGACCCGGTGGCCAACGTGTCGGCCCGGGTCACCTGTCCGCGGGGCGTGTACGAGGCGACCCTCCCCCGGCCGGTGGACGGCGCGAGGATCGTGGCCCACCTGAAGCCCGACTTCTGGGTCAACAAGGGTTCCTTCGCGTTCACCGCGCTGGAGTTGCGGCCGGTCGGGGTCGGCGAGCTGCTGGCGCGGCTGGAGCGGCTGCGCCAGCTGCTCGCGTCCGAAGGACTCTTCGGTGTCGACAGGAAGCGGCGGCTGCCGTTCCTGCCGGGCACGGTCGGGCTGATCTGCGGTCGTGACTCGGCCGCCGAGCGCGACGTGCTGGAGAACTCGCGGCGCCGCTGGCCCGCCGTGCGGTTCAAGGTCGAGCCGGTGGCCGTGCAGGGGCCGTACGCGGTCGGCGAGGTCACCGAGGCGCTGCGCAAGTTCGACGCGGACGGCGAGGTCGACGTCATCGTGGTCGCGCGCGGCGGCGGGTCGATGGAGGACCTGCTGCCCTTCTCGGACGAGTCCCTCGTCCGGGCGGTCGCGGCGTGCCGCACGCCCGTGGTCAGCGCGATCGGTCACGAGCAGGACAATCCGCTGCTCGACCTCGTCGCCGACGTGCGCGCGTCCACGCCGACGGACGCGGCGAAGAAGGTCGTGCCGGACGTCGGCGAGCAGATGACGCTGATCCGCCAGCTCCGCGACCGGGGCCGCAGGGTGGCGGGCGGCTGGCTCGACCGTGAGACGGCCTGGCTGGCGGCGGCCCGCTCCCGGCCCTCTCTCGCCGACCCGGTGCGCGAGGTCGAACGCAGGGCCGAGCAGGCCGAGCAGCTCAGGGACCGGGCGAGACGCTCCCTCACCGCCTCCCTGGACCGCGCCCAGGACTCGCTGGAGCACCTGCGCGCCCGCCTGGTCTCGCTGTCCCCCGCCGCCACGCTGGAGCGCGGCTACGCGATCGTGCAGCGTCCCTCGGGCGATGTCGTACGTCTCGCGAGCGAGGTCTCCCCCGGTGACGAGCTGACGGTGCGCTTCCCCGACGACCGGGTGACGGTCAGGAGCGAGACCGCCACGTGAGCGAGGGGTAGCCGTCGTCGACGAAGCCGAACTGCCGGTAGAGGGGCTCGGCGTCGGAGGTCGCGTGCAGGTCGACCCTGTGGACCCCGCTGTCTCGGTACCAGTCCAGGAGGGCTCCCATGATCGCCCGGCCGTGACCCCGGCGCCGGTGCCGGGGGTCGGTGGCCATGCCCTGGACGTAGCCGTAGCGGCCGTCGGGCAGGGAGGGGCCGGGAAAGCGCTGGAAGATGAGGCCGATCCCGCAGGCCGCCAGTCCTCCGGGGGCGTCCACCACGTAGACGGCCGTGTCGGAACTGCCCAGCCGCTCCTCGAGGCTCTCCGCGTAGGCTCCCTGCCACTCCTCGTCGATCGGGTAGGTGCCGTCCTGGGCCATCCGGTCGGCCAGGACCTCACGGAGACGCACCAGCTCGGGGATGTCCTGCGGGGTCGCGTCGCGAACGTTCACCCGGGAATTGTCCCAGCCGTACGCCGCGGTTGAGCAGCCGGGGAGGCGCCGGTGGACCACCCGTGGCGGGGCCGCGGGCGGTACGGCGAGGGGCCGCCGGTCTGACCTCACCGGTGAGAGCGCGCCGGGACCACGCCGGGCGGACGGTCACGGGCTGAAGATCTCCGGGACACGACCTAAGGTGGGGTGCGTGGCCGATGAGAAGACACCGTCGTACGAGCAGGCGCGCGAGGAGCTGACCGAGGTGGTCCGCAGCCTCGAGGCGGGCGGGCTCACCCTGGAACAGTCGATCGAGCTCTGGGAGCGCGGCGAGAGGCTGGCCGCGGTCTGCGAGGAGTGGCTCCAGGGGGCCAGGGTGAAGCTCGCGGCGGCCATGGCGCAGCGGCGGCAGCCCGATCCCGCCGGAGACGCCCCCTTCTGAGCGGCCCGGTCCGAGCGCGGCCGCACCACCGGTCCCCTCGTGTTCGGCGTCGTCGGAGGCGTTGTCGGCCGGGTGCCGGCCGGTTGCCGTCCGCCTTCTGTCCGGCCGCGTCGGCGGCCGCGTTTTGGCGACCCTGGCGTGCTCCCACACCTGGACGCCGAGGCGACCCAGAGCGCGGTGCAGGTAGTCACGGCCCTGCTCGGACAGCTCCTGGCCCAGCGCTCCGCCGGTGACCAGCCGTACCGTGCGGTCGGGGTAGGTCTCGGCCAGCGCGGCGGCCGTCTCCAGACCGGTCGGTCCGGCGCCGATCACGGCGACCGTGTCGGCGGTGCGCATCCGGTCGCGCAGCCGCTCGGCCTGCTCCCCGCCGGCGACGGTGTAGGCGTGCTCGGCCACCCCGGGGACGGTGTCCAGGTCGGCGCGGCTGCCCAGCGCGTACACCAGCAGGTCGTAGCCGACCGGCTCGGCGCCACCGGCCAGTTCCACCCGCCTGCCCTCCGTGTCGACGCGCGTGACCCGGTCGACGATCAGCCGGACGCCGGTGCCCTCGAACAGCCCGCGCAGTGGCATGTGGCGCACCCTCCGGCCGGAGGCGAGCTGGTGGTTGCGCATCCGCTCCACGAACCGGTCACGGTCGTTGACGATCGTGACGTTCGCGCCGGTGCGCCTGGCGAGCAGCTTTGCGGTCGTGACGCCGGTGTATCCGGCGCCCAGGACCGCGATGTTCGGTGTCGTCGTCATGAGCGTTCTCCATCCGTCGTTCGACGCTGGATGAACGGGATACGGCGGCGATTCGTGACACCTCGACCCGATAAATGACTACATCTTTTGCTTCGCGATGAAGGCGAGCTTGTCTGGGTTGGCGATGGTACGGAGGGCGATGACGCGGTCGCCGTCGAACTCGAGGGCGGTGACTCCGGACAACCGGCCGTCCAGGTACACCATGAGGGCGAGCTCCCCGTTCACCACCTCCGGTACGAGGCGGATGCGCTGCGCGTACTCGGCGAGGACGCGCAGGTAACGCAGGACCTGCTCCCGGCCGACCAGCGGACGCCGCACCGCTCGCGCCTTGCCGCCACCGTCGGCCCAGGCGACGACGTCCTCGGCCAGCATCCGCTCCAGCGCCGGCACGTCGCCGGCCAGCGTGGCCTCCAAGAACCGCTCCAGGAGTTTCCGGTGCTGCCCGGGCGGGGCGGTGAACCGCGTGCGCGCCTCGGCGACATGCCGCTGCGCCCGGCGGTACAGCTGCCGTGCGTGCGGCTCGCTCACCTCCAGGATCTCCGCGACCTCGCGGTGGCTGTGACCGAACGCCTCACGCAGCACGAACACCGCCCGCTCCGGCGGGGTGAGCCGCTCCAGCAGCACCAGCATCCCCAGCGACAGCGACTCCCGCTGCTCCACCGTCTCCAGCGGGCCGAGCGCGCCGCCGCCGGTGACGACCGGCTCGGGCAGCCACGTCCCGACATAGCGCTCCCGTCGCGCCCGCGCCGAGGTGAGCCGGTCCAGGCACAGGTTGGTGACCACCTTGGTCAGCCACGCCTCCGGCGAGACCGCCGTGTCGCCGCGCTCCCAGCGCAGGTAGGCGTCCTGCACCACGTCCTCGGCCCCTGAGGCCTCCCCGAGCAGCCGGTAGGCCACCCCGAACAGGCGCCCGCGGTTGGCCTCGAACCGCTCCAGCCGCTCCTCGGTCACGCCCATGACCGGCTCCCGCCCGCGCGTGGCGGGATCCGGGCCGCCATGGCCGGGCCCGCGCTCCGGCCGCGCGTGTCGGGGGTGAAGGACATCACGGACGCACTTCCGCTCGGCTCCCGCAAAGATCGGACACCCGATCAGCGTAACCGCCGGTCGGGTCGCCCTCTTTTTCCCCGCCCCCGCACGGGTCCGGGGTGAGCGCGATCCCCGACCTTCGGGGAAACGGGCCTCAGGAGGTGACTTTCGGCTGCTGCTTGAGGGATCCGGCCAGGGCGGACAGCTCGTCCCACGGGGCGGTGCCGGTGACGACGATCGTGACGTCCGGCAGGAGCCGGACGAGGGAACGCTGGTTCTTGTCCTCGCGGACGCGCTGCTCCCAGGTCACACCGTTGATCTGGACGGTGCCGGTGACCGTGGAGGTGTTGGAGAGCCGGTTGGCGAACCCGGCCGCGGGCTTCTCGTTGCTCTGGGCGAGCATCGCGTGGAAGCGCTTCGCGGTGGCGAAGCCGAGCCTCCAGGTCGTGACGCCGTTGACGTTCGTGTTCCGGGAGCTGTTCGGGACCCATCCGGCGGCGACGGGCTCGGGTGCCCACACCTGGAAGGGCGCCGTGCGGCGCAGGTCGGCCAGGGCGATCGAGTAGTCGACCCTGGGGATGTGCTCGGTTCTGCTCTGCGGCGTGACCAGCAGGAACAGGCCGACGGCGCCCAGGCAGACCGCCATTGCGAACACGTAGCCGTAGAAGCCCTGAGTGAACTTTTGCACGACTGTCGACACTATCCGTTCGGGAGGGCGGTCCGGCCTCAGGGGCGGCGGATCTGGGCGATGATGGTCAGCACGTCCTCGACCAGGACCCGGGAGGCGTCCTCGTCGTCGGACAGGGCGACCTCGGAGACCGCGGCGGCGAGCGCGCCGGTGAGGACCACGACCAGTGCTCCCTCGTCGCCCTCGAACAGGGCCGCGTTGCGCTTGGCCCACTGCCGGAGCCGGTCGCGCATGATGAGCTCGAACCCCGGAGGCCCGTCCCCGCGCAGGAACAGCGCGGAGATCTCCCGCTCGGTCAGGCAGCCCTCCAGGTAGGCGCGGGCCCCGGCGATGAACAGCCGCATCGGGTCGCTCTCACCGTCGGCCCTGGAGTCCTGGACCGCCTGCTTGGTCCGCTGGGTCTGACGGGTCTGGAACTCCTCGAAAAGGGTGAGATAGAGGTCGGCTTTTCCGGAGAAATGATGGTAAAGACTTCCGACACTCGCTCCCGCGCGGGCGACCACGTCGGTGACCCCGGTCTCGGCGAAACCGCTCGTGACGAAGATCTCCCTCGCGGCGGACAGGAGCGCGACGCGCGTGGCGGCACCTCGCTCGGAGGTCCGCGCACCCACGCCTTTCACCAGTCGTTCCGTGTCGCTGCTCATGGTGGGCACATTATCCTCCGCCGACCGGTCAGAGGGGTGCCAACTACGATCGTTGCATTGACCACGAGAGGGGTTTCCCACCATGTCCGATGAGACGTCCGTTCCCGACGCCCTCGCCGCGGGAGAACACGCACCCGATCGCAACCTCGCTCTGGAACTGGTCCGGGTCACGGAGGCGGCCGCGATGGCCGGTGCCCGCTGGGTCGGGCGGGGTGACAAGAACGGCGCCGACGGCGCCGCGGTGAACGCCATGCGCCAGCTGATCAACACGGTGTCCATGAGCGGCGTGGTGGTGATCGGCGAGGGTGAGAAGGACAACGCGCCGATGCTCTACAACGGCGAGCACGTGGGCGACGGCAGCGGCGCGGCGTGCGACGTGGCCGTGGACCCGATCGACGGCACCCGGCTCACCGCGCTCGGCATGCCCAACGGCATCTCGGTGATCGCGGTCAGCGAGCGCGGCTCGATGTACGACCCGTCGGCCGTCTTCTACATGGACAAGCTGGTCACCGGCCCCGAGGCCGCCTCGTCGGTCGACATCAACGCCCCGGTGGCCGACAACATCGCCGCGGTGGCCCGCGCCAAGGGCGGCGAGCCCTCGGACGTGACCGTGGTCGTCCTCGACCGGCCCCGCCACGAAAAGATCATCCGTGAGATCCGGGAGACCGGCGCCCGGATCAGGCTCATCACCGACGGCGACGTGGCCGGTGCGATCATGGCGGCCCGGGTGGGCACGGGCGTCGACCTGATGCTCGGCATCGGCGGCACCCCGGAGGGCATCATCGCCGCGTGCGCGCTCAAGTGCCTGGGCGGCGTCATCCAGGGCAGGCTCTGGCCGCAGGACGACGCCGAGCGCCGCAGGGCGCTGGACGCGGGTCTCGACCTCGACGCCACGCTGAGCACCGACGACCTGGTCAGGTCCGACGACGTGTTCTTCGCGGCCACCGGGATCACCGACGGCGAGCTGATGCAGGGCGTCCGCTACCGCGCGGGCCGGGCCATCACCAACTCCCTGGTCATGCGCGGCCGTTCGGGGACGATACGGAAGATCGAGAGCGAGCACCAGCTCTGGAAGCTGCGGGCCTACAGCGCGATCAACTTCGACAGCGCCAGCTGAGCGGCGGCACCGGAGCCCGGACCAGAGCCGGCACCGGCGCCGGCCGGGGAACGGCCCCGGGCGGGGGTTCTCGGCGAAGAGCCCTCGCCGGGGGATCGGTGACGCCGGGAAACGGCGTCAGCGGCGGAACCAGGAGCGGCGAGGACGCTTGGGAGACTTGGCCACGATGCTCCCGAGCGTGACGACACCGGTGATCTCGATGACCGGCCCGTCGGGCGAGGCCGGGACCTGGTTCTTCTTCCCGCCCATGAACGCCGAGGCGGGCATCTCGATCCGCACGCCCTCGGGGACGATCAGGGTGAGGGTGCCGCCCATCACGGTGACGTGCAGGGTCACGTGGCTGGACTGGAGCAGCGCGTCACACAGGTCGAGCTTGACGTTGGCGCAGATCGCGGTGGCCGTGAACCGGGTCGGCACGACCCAGCGGCCCGAGCGCTCCTCGGAGCCGAAGAACGCCGTCACCGGGCGGACGTCGGTGCGGAGCGGCTGCGCCTCGGGCGGCAGCAGGTCGGCGGTGAGCGCGGAGAGCTCTCCCAGCGTGCGGGCGCGGTAGAGGGCCTCGGTGCGCTCGTCGTGCTCCTCGTGGTCGAGGCGCCCGTCGGCGAGCGCGTCGCCCAGCACGGCGGCCACCCTCTCGCGGTCGGTGTCCCCGGCCCTCAGATCGGCGGGGCGTGGCTCGGGGGCGTAACGGCGGACGGCGGGGGGACGGGGACTCTCCACCCCTCGACCATAATCCCTGCCGGGGCTCCGGCAGCGACGAGAGAGCGCCGGCGTGCCCCGGAAGGCCGTGCCCGCGGCACCGCGGGCCCTTTCACCGGCGGGATTTCCGGTCGCCCCGATCCCCGGCACAGCGGACTTCGGCCCCTCACCTTCGAGCGCCCCGTCCGGTTCCCCCGGCCCCCGGCAGCGTCGGTCGCCTACCGGTCACCTGCCGGTTCCACCGGCAGGTGACCGGCCATTGACCCCCGGGTGACCCGCCCATAACCTGACGGGAACTTGAATCCCCCTCACGTTCCCCCCGGAGGTCGTCATGCCGACCCCACGTGACCGGCAGGCGCGCGTGGCGACCTGGGCGGCCTTCTTCGTCCAGGGCCTCTGCCTCGCCACCCTGCTCACCCATGTGGTCGACCTCCAGCACAAGTTCGCGCTCAGCGACGGCGACCTCAACCTGGTCCTGCTGCTCGTACCGGTGATCGCCGGGGTCGGCAGCGCGGTCGCGGGCCCCCTGGCGAGCCGGTACGGCAGCGCCCCGGTCCTGCGGATCTCCCAGGTCGGCGTCTGCACCGCGGTGATCCTGTCCGGCTGGAACGACCAGCTCATCGGCCTCTACGCGCTCAGCGCGATGTTCGGCCTGTTCCTCGGCGCGGTGGACGCGGCGATGAACATGCAGGCGGTCGCGGTCGAGCGCCGGTACGGCATGAGCGTGCTGACCGGCTTCCACGCCGTGTGGAGCGTCGGCTCGATGCTGGGGGCCGGGTTCACCTCCGCCTTCAGCGAGCTCGGCGTGGAACTGCGCTGGTCCTTCTCCGTCCCGGTGCTGATCGGCGCGCTGATCTCGGTGATCGTGCTTCCCCGCCTCTACGGGCGGGAGGAGGAGAGGTCCGCCGAGCGGGCCGCGCCCGCGGCGGTCAAGGTGCCGTGGCGGCCGATCATCCCGCTCTGCCTGGCGATGGCGTTCCTGTACGTCGGCGACGCGGCGGTCTCCAGCTACAGCACGGTCTACATGGAGAAGGCGCTGGCGGCGAGCGGCTGGCTGGTGCCGTTCGCCTACCTCGTCTACCAGGCGACCATGCTCCTGGCCCGGGTCCCCGGCGATCTCGCCGTCCGCAGGTACGGGCCCGCGCCGGTGGTCCGGGCGGGCGCGGTGATCGCGGCCGTGGGCACGCTGGGGGTCGTCGTGGCGCCCGGCGTCGCGGTGGCGGTCGTGTCGTTCGGCCTGATCGGCGTCGGCCTGTCCGTCATCGCCCCGCAGTCGTTCTCGGCCGCGGGCCGGTTGGGTGCCGGGGCGGAGACCGCGATCGCGCGGGTCAACATGTTCAACTACGTCGGCGTCCTCGTCGGCGTCGCCGTGGTCGGGACGCTCAACGACACGGTGGACATCCGGGTGGCCTTCGTGCCCGCCGCCGTCCTGGTGGTACTGATCGTGTTCCTCGCCAGGGGCTTCCAGCCGGACCCGGAACCAGCCGCACGGCCGTGACCCCCGTGACCCCGGGGACCCCGGGGACCCCGGGGACCCCGCGGGTGCCGGAACCCGCCGCACGGCCACGGCCCCGGTCGCGGGAGGACCTCACAGGTAGGTGCGCTGGTCCCGTTTGGCCTGCTCGTAGGCGGCGCGGGCCCGCCGCGCCTCCGGCAGCCCCGACACCTCCGCCACCGGGACGTCCCACCAGGCCGTGGTCTGCGGAGCGGGACCCGGCACCGTCTCGACGTACACGACGGTGGTGCCGACGGCCTCCCTCGCCTTGGTGAGCGCCACCCGCAGGGACTCGGGGCCGTCGGCGCGGATCACGTCGGCGCCCAGGCTGGCCGCGTTGGCGGCCAGGTCGACCGGGAGCAGGGCCCCGTCCAGCGCGCCCCCGGCCCCGCGCATCCGGTAGGCGGTGCCCAGGCGCCCCGCGCCGACCGCCTCCGACAGCCCGCCGATGGAGGCGAAGCCCCGGTTGTCGACGAGCACGACGACGAGCTTGACGCCCTCCTGCACGGCGGTGGCGATCTCCTGGGCCATCATCAGGTAGGACCCGTCGCCGACCAGCACGAACACCTCGCGCTCGGGCGCGGCCAGCTTCACCCCGAGCCCTCCGGCGATCTCGTAGCCCATGCAGGAGTAGCCGTACTCGACGTGGTAGGACTTCGGGTCGCTCGCGCGCCACAGCTTGTGCAGGTCGCCGGGCATCGACCCGGCCGCGTTGACCACCACGTCCGAGGGCCGGGCCACCTCGTTGACCATGCCGAGCACCACCGGCTGGGTCAGCGCGTCCCCGGTCGTCAGCAGGGAGACCTGCTCCTGCCACTCGTGGGTCAGGCGCGTCGCCCTGGCGGTCCAGCCGAGGTCGGCGCTCCAGTCGCCGAGATCCAGGGCGCGCAGTGCCTCGCGGGCGTCGGCGACGAGCATCTCGCCGGAGTGCTTGGCGGCGTCGAAGGCCGCGACGTTGACGTTGAGGAACGCGGCCTCGCCGAACAGGGTGCGGGAGGCGGTGGTGAAGTCGGTGTAGCGGGTGCCGACCCCGATGACCAGGTCGGCGTCGCGGGCCAGGTCGTTGGCGGCGGCGGTGCCGGTGTGCCCGATCGCGCCGACCGCGCAGGGGTGGTCGTACGGCAGCGTCCCCTTGCCCGCCTGGGTCTCCCCCACCGGGACGCCGTGGTCGGCGGCGAACGCGGCCAGCGTCTCCCACGCCTCGCTGTAGACCACCCCGCCCCCCGCCACGATCAACGGCCGCCGCGACCGCCTGACCAGCTCGGCCGCCCGCGCCAGCGCGGCGGGTTCGGGGACGGGACGCGCCACGTGCCACACCCGGCGGGCGAACAGCTCCTCCGGCCAGTCGTACGCCTCCGTCTGCACGTCCTGCGGCAGCGCCAGGGTGACCGCGCCCGTCTCGGCCGGGTCGGCCAGCACCCGCATCGCGGCCGGAAGGGCCGCGAGGAGCTGCTCGGGCCGGTTGATCCTGTCGAAGAACCGGGAGACGGGACGCAGCGCGTCGTTGACGGTCACGTCGGGGAAGCGGGGGTCCTCCAGCTGCTGCAGGACCGGGTCGGCGGCGCGGGTGGCGAAGACGTCGCCGGGCAGCAGCAGCACCGGGATCCGGTTGATCGTGGCCAGCGCCGCCCCGGTGACCATGTTGGTGGCGCCGGGGCCGATCGAGGAGGTGCAGGCGAAGGCGGACAGCCGGTTGCGGGCCCGCGCGTAGCCGACGGCGGTGTGCACCATGGCCTGCTCGTTGCGCGCCAGGTAGTACGGGAGGTCGCCGTCCGTACCCGCCCCCCGCTCGGCCAGGGCCTGCCCGATCCCGGCGACGTTGCCGTGGCCGAAGATGCCCAGGCATCCGGCCACCAGCCGGTGTTCCACTCCGTCGCGCTCCGACCACTGGTTCGCGAGGAACCGCAGGAGCGCCTGTGCCACGGTGAGTCTCATCGCAACCCCTCAGAGGGCCTTACAAGGCCTTTGTCATCGGAAGCCTCGGGTCGATCGGCTGCTGTGCCCACGAGGCGCGGATCCAGGCGTGCCGGGGGTCGTCGCAGAAGGCCATCGACCGCTCGGGCGCGGGCCCGGCCAGCACGTTCAGGTAGTAGAGGTCGTAGCCGGGGGCCGCCATCGACGGGCCGTGGTAGCCGCTGGGCACGAGCACCACGTCTCCGGCGGCCACCTCGGCCAGGGTGTCGTGGGTGCCGTACACCCGCTGGTAGCCGGGGCCGCCCTCGAAGTAGTAGATCTCCTCCAGCACGGCCTCGTGCTCGGAGGCCGTGTCGTGCTTGTGCGGCGGGTACGACGACCAGTTGCCGCCGGGGGTCAGCACCTCCACCGCGACGAGTTTGTCGCAGTCGAAGGCGTCGGGGGCGCAGAAGTTGTTGACCTGGCGGCTGGCCGACCCCGTCCCGCGCACCTCGACGGGGACCGCCCGCGCGGGGCCGTACCGTACGGGAAGACGTCTGGTCGCGCGGGCGGCGGGGAGGGCGAAGCGGCCCTCGCCGGTGATCCGCGCGGTCGCGCCGACGGGCAGGTACGCGAAGTCGGTGACCGCGTGGAAGACCGAGGTCCTGCCGTCCAGCGTGAGCCGCTCCCCGTCGCACTCGACCACGCACGTGCCCGACAGCGGCAGGACCAGCATCTCCTCGTCACCGGTGCCGAACTCCACACCCTCGCCGGACAGGCAGAGCACGCGGAGCCCCGCGTACGTCCACCCGGCCGCCTCCGGGGTGATCGACAGCGCCCACGGCGCCAGCGCGGTGCTTCCCGCGGGGATGAAGGTCATGGCCGCTCCCCGCCGTCGCCGCCCCGATCCGGTCTCCCGTGCGTGCCCTCGCCGTCGCGGTTCCGGCCCGGTCTCCCGTTCATGTCACCTCCAGCATCGCCGCGGCGGTGTCGACGGCCGCGGCCACGTCGTCATCGGAGGGATACAGCAACGCGCGGCCCACCACCAGACCCCGCACGCCGGGAAGTCGCAGAGCCTCGCGCCAGGCCGCGTAGGTGAGCTCCGGCGCGCCGCCCGGATCGCCCCCCAGGAGCAGCGTCGGCAGCGTGGTGGCCCGCATCACCCGTTCCATGCCGTCCACGACCGGGATCTTGAGCCAGGTGTACGCGGAGGTCGCGCCGAGCCCCTGGGCGACGTGCATGGACCGGATGACCCCCTCGGGCGACAGGTCGTGGGTGATCGCGCCGTCCCCCGCCCGCCGGGACCAGAACGGCTCGACCATCGCGACCAGGCCGTGCGAGGCCAGCTCGGTGACGGCCCGGCCGCACGATTCCAGGGTGCGGGCGGTGGTGGGGTCGTCCATGCCGATCCGGCAGAGCATCTTGCCGCCGTCCAGACCCATCCGGACGATCGAGGAGGTGTCGTAGGCGGTGAAGCGGTCGTCGAACTCGAAGGCCGACCCGTGCAGGCCGCCCCGGTTCATCGACCCGATCACGACCTTGCCCTCCAGCGCGCCGAGCAGCAGGAGGTCCTCGACGATGTCGGGGGTGCCGAGCACGCCGTCCACGCCGGGCCTGGCCAGCGCCACGCACAGCCGGTCCAGCAGCTCAACGCGGCTCTCCATCGCCCCGGGACGGCCTCCGACGCCGACGACCCCCCTGGCCGTGTGGTCGGCGGCGATGATCAGGAGCCGGTCGCGTTCCTCCAGCGGCCCTCCGCGCCGCCGCGCCCGCGCCGCCTCGGCGATCCGCCCGGGAAACCGCGCCCGCGTGTCGATGAGCGCCCGGTGCTCCTGCTCGTTCATGCGCCTCCCGCCTCCGCCCGACCGCCACCGCTCGCGCCGAGCACGTCCATCACCTCGTCGATCCGTGGCATGGCCGGGGCGCAGGCCAGCCGTCCCGCGACGATGGACCCGGCCGCGTTGGCGAACCGCAGCGTGGTCTCCAGGGGCCAGCGTTCGAGGAGACCGTGGCAGAGGGCACCGCCGAAGGCGTCTCCCGCGCCGAGACCGTTGACCACCTCCACCGGCACCGGCGGCACCTCCACCGTCTCGCCCGCGGTCATGCCGAGCACCCCGCCCGCCCCCCGCTTCACGATCGCGAGCTCGACGCCCGCCGCCAGCAGCGCCGCGGCCGCATCGTGCGGCTCGCGGGTGCCGGTCGCCACCTCGGCCTCGTCCTGGTTCCCCACCGCCACCGTGACGTGGCGCAGGGCCTCGTGCACCTGCTCGCGGGCCTCCTCCGCGCCGGACCAGAACATCGGGCGGTAGTCGAGGTCCAGCACGGTGTGCGGCACGCGTCCCCTGGCCCGCCAGGCCGCGAGGTGCGCGCTCCGGGAGGGCTCCTGGGACAGCCCGGTGACGGTCGCCCAGAACAGCCGGGCTCCCGCGACGGCCTCCAGATCCAGCTCCTCGGGGAAGATCTCCAGGTCGGGGGCCTTGGGGAAGCGGTAGAAGTAGAGGGGGAAGTCGTCCGGCGGCCGGATCTCGCAGAACGTCACCGGGGTGGGCAGGTGCGCGACCGGGGTGACGTAGCCGTCGTCGACCCCGTACTCGCGCAGCGCGTCGTGCACGAAGAGCCCGAACGGGTCGTCCCCGGTCCTGGTGATCACCGCGCTGGAGCGGCCCAGCCGGGCGGCGGCCACGGCCACGTTGGTGGGGCTGCCGCCCAGATACTTGCCGAAGGTCTCGACCTCGCGCAGCGACACCCCCACCTGCAGCGGGTAGATGTCGACCCCGGCCCGCCCCATGGCCAGCACCTCGATCATGCGCGTCCCCCGCCGGGCGGCTCACCGGGGGACACCCCGCCGATCCCGGCCGCACCGCCGCCCCCGCCGCCTCCGGACGGCCCGGTCTCGTCGCCGGTGAGCTTCCTCAGGTACGCCAGGCTCTCGCGGACGTTCTCCTTGGGGTCGCCGGAACCCCCGGGAGCACCGGGAGCGCCGGGAGCGCCGGGGTCGCCGTCGGCGGGACCGAGCACGACGTCCTGCTCCAGGACGTACCAGCCGTCGTACCCGGCCCCGGTCAGGCCGCCGACGATGGCGGGGAGGTCCACGTCGCCCCGGCCCAGCGGGCGGTAGAGGCCGTCCTTCACCGCCCGGGTGTAGGTCAGCTCGCCCGCCCTGACCCGCCCGGCCATGGCGGCGTCCACGTCCTTGAGGTGGACGTGCGCGATCCGCTCCGCGGCGTGGGAGACCAGCTCCGCGGGGTCGGTGCCGCCCGCGAGGAGGTGGCCGGTGTCGAGGCAGAGCGGCATCGCGCTGCCGTCGAGCACCCGCTGGACCTCCTCCCGGTTCTCCACCACGGTCCCGATGTGCGGGTGCAGGGTGACGGTCCTGCCGAACTCCTTGGCGTTCTTCAAAATCCGGCGCAGGTTGCCCATGAGGATCTTCCAGGCGGCCGCGTCCAGCTCCGGCCTGGCGTCGTAGCTCTCACCTCCGGTGGAGGCGGCCAGCACGACCATGTCCACCTCGCCGTCCATGAAGGCGCGCATCGCGGCCCGGACGACCGGGAGCGGGTCGTGGTCGGCCTCGTGCAGGACGACGGGGACGAACCCGCCCACCGCCCGCAGCCCGTACTCCGCGAGGAGGGAGCGGCAGCGCGTCGGCGAGGGCGGCAGGAACCCCTCGGGGCCGAGCTCGGTGGCCGTCAGGCCCAGCTCCCTCATCTCCGCGAGCACCTGGGAACGATCCAGTTGCCGCCCCCAGCCGGGGACCTCGCAGACCCCCCAGGAAATGGGCGCGCCGGCCGTTCGCACCGGACCGCCTCCGCCGGCGGAGCCGGTCTCTCTCACCGGGTCGCCTCTTCTCACACGATCACCTCCGTGACGCGCACCGGGCGCCCCTCGCGCCGGGAGAGCTCCGCGGCCTCGGCGAGATAGAGCGCCGCGAGGGCGTCCTCGACAGTGCAGGGACTCTCCGTCTCCCCTCGCGCCGCGCGGAGAAACGCGTCGAGCTCGGCGACGTAGGCGGATTCGAACCTGGCCGCGAAGTCGGGCCAGGGCTCGCCCGGCGGCTGCAGGCCCTCGGCACTGGTCAGCGGCACGCGCGGGTCGAGGCCGACCGCCCAGGTCCGCAGGGTGCCCGCCAGCTCCATCCGCACGTCGTACCCGGCGCCGTTGTACCGCGACCCCTGAAGGGTGACGAGCGTGCCGTCGTCCATGGTGAGCAGCGCGGCGCTGTTGTCGACGTCCCCCGCCTCGGCGAAGAACGCCTCGCCCCGGTTGGCGCCGGTCGCGTAGACGGTGTCGGCCTCCCCGCCGGTGACCCAGCGCAGGATGTCGAAGTCGTGGATGTGGCAGTCGCGGTAGATGCCGCCCGACAGCGGGATGTATCCGGGGTCGGGCGGGTGGGGGTCGGCGCTCACCATGTGCACCCGGTACAGCGTGCCCAGCTCGCCGCCGGCCAGCGCCCTCCTCGCCGCGGCGTACCCGGCGTCGAAGCGCCGCTGGAAACCGATGTGCACGACCGTGCCGCTCCGCCTGGCCGCGTCGAGCACCCGGAGGGTGTCCCGTACGCCGGCCGCCACCGGTTTCTCGCAGAACGCCGGCACCCCCTCGGCGCAGGCGCGCATCAGCAGCTCGGCGTGGGTCGCCGTGGGAGTGGCGATGACCACCGCGTCGCTGTCGAACGCGTCCCCCACCCGGGCACCCAGCCTGGCGGCCACCTCCGCCGCCCGCCCGCCGTCCGCGTCGCTCACCACCAGCTCGCCGACCCCGGGATGCGCCGCCAGGGTCGCGGCGTGGAACGCCCCGATCCTGCCGAGTCCCAGTAGTCCAACACGCATCGTGCCTCCGAGGAAGAAAGCGGTCGATCTCCAGTTCTAAGCGACGAGTCAGAAGCCGTCAAGAATTTGTCAGGACATCCAGACGATCCATCGGGCCGTATCTGAAGCTCCGACGTGAACGTGTTCGCAGGTGGGAGGCCTGCTCACGGTGCGGGGCGACGGCGCAGGGCGTCCGCGAAGGCGCGGATCGTCGCGTCGGCGCGGCGGGCGGGCAGGCGGGCGAAGCCCATCACCAGCGCGGGCGGGCCCGGGGCGTGCCGCATCGGGCCCACCGGCTCGACCGCGAGCCCGCAGTCCTGGGCCGTCTCCGCCACCGCCGCCTCGTCCCACCCGTACGGCAGCTCGGCGAGCAGGTGGAGCCCGGCGGAGACGCCCCACACCGTGATCTCGGGAAGGTGCTCGCCGAGCGCCAGCGCGAAGGCGTCGCGGCGGGCGCGGTACTCCCGGCGCATCCTTCTCAGGTGCCGGTCGTAGCCGCCGGTCGTGACGAAGTCGGCCAGGACGTACTGCTCCAGGACGGGCGAGCCCAGGTCCAGCTCTCCGCGGGCCCGCCGCAGCGACCCGGCGATCTCGGGCGGCGCGGCCACCCAGCCCAGGCGGAGCCCAGGGGCCAGGGACTTGCTGACGCTCCCGATCAGGATCACCCGGTCGGGGGCGAGGCCCTGCAGGCAGCCCACCGGGTCGCGGTCGAAGCGGAACTCCGCGTCGTAGTCGTCCTCCAGGATCGCCGCTCCGGTCGCGGCGGACCACTCGATCAGCTCGGCGCGGCGGCGGGGCGAGAGCACGACGCCCGTCGGGTACTGGTGCGCGGGGGTGAGCAGCACCGCGCGCGCCCCGGTCGCGGCCAGGGCCCCGACGTCGACGCCCTCGCCGTCCACCGGGACGGCGACCAGGTCCGCGCCCGCGGCGTGCAGCAGCGGGAGCTGGCGTCCCCCGGCCGGGTCCTCGACCGCCAGCCGGATCCGGCCGGGGGGCGGCGCCGGACGCGAGGCCCGCCGGACGAACCAGCCCAGGTCGTGGGGCGAGGGACCCTGGGGAAGCCTCCCCGCGAGCGCCTGGATCGTGAGGCTGACGCCCTGGGCCACCCCGCCCACGATCACCAGGTTGTCCGGGCTCACGTCGGCCGCCCTCACCCTCCTGAGGTAGGCGGCCAGCTCCTCGCGCAGCGCCGGGACGCCGCCGGGATCGCCGTAGTCCAGGGCCTCGGCGGGCAGCGCGGCGAGCGTCCTGCGCATCGAGGCCAGCCACCGCTCCCTGGGGAACGCCCCCAGGTCGGGCGCGGTGGAGCGGCGCCCGTGGTACGGCTCGCGATCCCCTTCCGCGCCGCGGGCCTCCGCGGGCCGGGACCCGGCGCGCGGCGGACCCTCCGGCGTCCGGGAAGGGCCGTCAGGACCGGCGGGGTGCTCGGGAGGGACGGGGAGGGCGGCGGGACGGCCCGCGGCGGGGGCCACGACGGTTCCCGCCCCGATCCGGGAGATCAGGAACCCCTCGGCGACGAGCTGCTCGTACGCCTCGACCACCACGCCTCGGGAGAGGCCGAGATCCCTGGCCAGCTCGCGGCTGGCGGGCAGCCTGACCCCCGCGGCCAGCCGCCCGCGGCGTACCGCCTCGCGGAGCTCGCGGGCGATCTGGGCGGCGACGCCGCCCGCCGCCCGGTCGACGACGAGGTGCAGATCGGCCAATTGGTCCTCTGTTCCGCTGCCGTATTGGACCCGACAGGGGTGCCATTGACTTCCTAGCATTCCGCACATGAACGTGGATGTCAGCATCACCCGCCCCGCCGCCCGCCCTGCCGTCCCGCGGGAGTCGCGCGGCCTGGTCCAGGCCGCGACGGCGATGTTCCTGGTGGGCACCCTGGCGGCGGTCGCCGGGGTGATCGGGGACTACCCGGTCTACGGCGGCCAGGCTCTGCGCCACCTGCTGGCGGCCGCGGCCCTGCTCACCGTCGCCCGGGTCGCGGGGCTGCGGTTCGTGCGGCTCACGGCCCGCGAGACGGCGCTGCTGGCGACGCTCTCCCTGACGGGACTGGTGATCTTCAACGTGTGCGTGGTCGAGGCCACCCGGCACGGCGGCCCGGCCCTGGTCGGGACCGTCCTCGGCACCGTGCCGCTGGCGCTGGCCCTGCTCGGCGGGCGCCCCTCGCCCCCGCTCCTCGGGGCGGCGGCGCTGGTCGCCGCCGGGGCGACGGTGGCCGCGGGGCTGGGCACCGGCGACCTGCCCGGGCTGCTTTGGTCGCTGGGCGCGCTGGGCTGCGAGCTCTGCTTCTCCCTGCTGGCCATCCCGCTGCTGCCGAAGCTGGGCGCGGTGCGCGTCTCGGCGTACTCGGTGACGCTGGCCGTGCCGATGCTGGTGGTCGCCGGCCTGCTCGCGGACGGCACCGCGATGTTCCGCGTGCCGACCGTCTCCGAGGCGGCGGGCCTGGGCTACCAGGCGCTGATCGTGACGACCGTGGCGTTCTTCCTCTGGTACGACGCCCTGCCCCGGCTCGGCCCGGGAAGGGCGGGGCTGTTCGCCGGGCTGATCCCGGTGGGCGCCATCGTCACCGGCGCCGTCCTCGGCCTGGGCACGCCGACGGTGCCCGACCTGCTCGGCGCCGCGCTCGTGGTCACCGGCATCGTCGTCGGCCTCAGCTCAGCGGGCTCACCCGCTGCGGGGGCACCTCGGCCGGCTGAGGCGGAGCGAGCCGCTGCCGGGGGATCTCGACCCGCTGGGGCAGGCTGATCTGCCGCGCGGACTCACCGGCCCGCCGCAGGGGCAGGGTCACCTGCTGCGAGGGCAGGCCTGCCCTCCCCGAGGCGACCTTCAGCCGCTGCCGGGAGAGGGTCAGCGGGGGCTCCGGCCAGCTCACCGGCCACTGGGGGGTACGGCCGTTGGATTCCTTGATGCTCGTCAGCGTGATGGCTATGAGTGACACGCCGAGGCCGGCCACCACGAAGATGGCCACGATCGCCAGCAGGACGATGTTTCCGGCCAGGACGGCGTTTCCGATGTTCATGGTGTCCCCCAGCTTCCGCCGGACGCTCGGCCCGGCTCCTCTCACCTTTCCCTGTACATTCGGACATATGTGCCCAAAAGACGCATAACCCACTAATGCTTGTCCCAAATATGCTGATTTAGCGTTATATGTCCGCCCGCTGGTGCGCGGCTCGGGGGAGGGAGTCCGCCGCACCGACCGCGAGGACGGAGCGTGAACGCGAGGCCGTACCCTCTAGGGAAAACAGCGCCCGCACGGAGGATCGACGACGATGCCCGAGTTCGACTACACCGACCTGCTTCCCATGGGACCGGACGAGACGGAGTACCGTCTGATCACCGCCGAGGGGGTACGGGTCGTCGAGGCCGCGGGCCGCAGGTTCCTGGAGGTCGAGCCCGAGGCGCTGCGGCTCCTCACCGAGAACGCGATCCATGACATCTCCCACTACCTGCGGTCGTCCCACCTCGCCCAGCTCCGCAAGATCATCGAGGACCCCGAGTCGAGCGGGAACGACCGCTTCGTCGCCCTCGACCTGCTGAAGAACGCGTCGATCTCGGCGGGCGGCGTGCTTCCGATGTGCCAGGACACCGGCACCGCGATCGTGATGGGCAAGCGCGGCCGCCACGTGCTCACCGACGGTGCCGACGCCGAGCACATCTCCCGCGGGGTCTACGACGCCTACACCCGGCTGAACCTGCGCTACTCCCAGATGGCCCCCCTCACCATGTGGGAGGAGAAGAACACCGGCTCCAACCTCCCCGCGCAGATCGAGCTCTACGCCGAGGACCCGGGCGGCCACCCCGACGAGTACAAGCTGCTGTTCATGGCCAAGGGCGGCGGCAGCGCCAACAAGTCGTTCCTGTACCAGGAGACGAAGGCGGTGCTCAACGAGAAGCGGATGCTCCAGTTCCTGGAGGAGAAGATCCGCTCCCTCGGGACCGCCGCCTGCCCGCCGTACCACCTGGCGATCGTCGTCGGCGGCACGTCCGCCGAGTTCGCCCTGAAGACCGCCAAGTACGCCAGCGCCCGCTACCTGGACTCCATTCCCACCGAGGGCTCCCCCTCGGGCCACGGCTTCCGCGACACCGAGCTGGAGGCCAAGGTCTTCGAGCTCACCCAGAAGCTCGGCATCGGCGCGCAGTTCGGCGGCAAGTACTTCTGCCACGACGTCCGCGTCATCCGCCTCCCCCGCCACGGCGCCTCCTGCCCCGTCGCCATCGCGGTCTCCTGCAGCGCCGACCGCCAGGCCCTGGCGAAGATCACCCCCGAGGGGGTCTTCCTGGAGCAGCTGGAGACCGACCCGGCGAGGTTCCTGCCGGAGACCACGGACGACCACCTCTCCGACGACGTCGTCAAGATCGACCTCAACCGCCCGATGCCGGAGATCCTCGCCGAGCTGACCAGATACCCGGTCAAGACCCGCCTGTCGCTGACCGGGCCGCTGGTGGTCGCCCGCGACATCGCGCACGCCAAGATCGGCGAGCTGCTGGACGCGGGCGGCGAGATGCCGGAATACCTCAAGAACCATGCGGTCTACTACGCCGGGCCCGCCAAGACCCCCGAGGGCTACGCCTCGGGCTCCTTCGGTCCCACCACCGCCGGGCGGATGGACTCCTACGTCGAACGCTTCCAGGCGGCCGGAGGCTCCAAGGTCATGCTCGCCAAGGGCAACCGCTCCAAGCAGGTCACCGACGCGTGCCAGGCCCACGGCGGCTTCTACCTCGGCTCCATCGGCGGCCCCGCCGCCCGCCTCGCCCAGGACTGCATCAAGAAGGTGGAGGTCCTGGAATACCCCGAGCTGGGCATGGAGGCCGTCTGGAAGATCGAGGTCGAGGACTTCCCCGCCTTCATCGTCGTGGACGACAAGGGCGAGGACTTCTTCACCGACTCCACCGGCCCCGTCCTGACCATCGGCCGCCGCTGATCGTCCCCTGGCGGGGCGCCGCCCCTTCAGGATCCGCCGTACAGGCGCCCGAGGTCGACGAGTTCGACGTCGGAGCGCCGTGCGGCGGTGTGCGCGAGGTCGGCGGTGAAGCCCGACCGGGAGAACAGCAGGAGCTTGGGCGGCGCGGTGACCTTCGCGCCGGGAAGCAGCACCCGCAGGTGTTCGAGGCGCTGGAGCTCGGCGAGGGAGACGGGTGTGGTCGTGCCCCGTCTTGAACAGGCCTCCCCGATCGCGACGATCCTGTCGGCGGCGAACGGAGCCGTCTCGGTAACCACGATGTCCAGTTCGTGGCCCTGCCGGTGCTCCTTGCAGGGGATCTGCGTGGGCCGGACGGCCGCTATTACCTCCAGTACCGCGACGTACGGCCCGATTATGGAGAGAAGCTGTGGAGCCTGGTCGATTGGTCAGATGTCACGCAACGTTTCTCAACAGTCACGAGCGCGAAAATCTGACCCAAGTTGGCAAGAAGATTCGGCCCGGTCTCTACTGGTCGCATTACGCAAATCGGTAAGCTGCACCACATGCGTGCGCCGCCCGGATACCTTCTCGCAGCGCGCTACCGGCTGTCGGAGCCGGTGGGGCGCGGTGGCATGGGCACCGTCTGGCGAGCACACGACGAGTTGCTCAACCGCGAGGTGGCCGTCAAGGAGGTCCGCCTCCCCCTGGTCCTCGACGAGGAGCTCCGTGCCGAGCTGTGCGCCAGGACCGAGCGCGAGGGACGCGCGACCGCGATGGTCGCCCATCCCTCCGTCATCACCGTCTTCGACGTCGTCACCGAGGACGAGCGCCCCTGGATCGTGATGGAGCTGCTCCGCGCCCGATCGCTGGAGCAGCTCCTCCAGGACCACGGACCGCTGCCGCCGCGCCAGGTGGCCGAGATCGGCCGGCAGGTCCTGGGGGCGCTGCGCGCCGTGCACGCCAAGGGGATCCTCCACCGCGACGTGAAGCCGAGCAACGTCCTGGTGACCGACGACCGGGCCGTGCTCACCGACTTCGGCCTGGCCGCGCTCGAAGGCGACGTGTCGATCACCCAGGCGGGCATCGTGCTGGGTTCCGCCGGATACATCGCCCCCGAGCGCGTGCTGGGGGCCAAGGCCAGCCCGTCCGGCGACCTGTGGTCGCTCGGCGCGACCCTCTACACCGCCGTCGAGGGCCGGGGCCTGCACGGGCGCCGTACGGCGGCGGCCGCGCTCGCCGCGCTGACCAGTGGCGAGCCGATCCCCATGGAGCGGGCCGGACCGCTCACGCCGGTGCTGCGCGGCCTCCTGACGATCGACCCGAACTCCCGGCTCGAGGCGGGACGGGCCTCGATGATGCTCGCCAGGGTGGCGGCCGGCGGGATGGCCGAGGAGTCCTTCCCCAGGCCCCCCGGGCGGCCCGACGGCAGGCCGTCCGCGGGCGGGTCCGACGGGGCGTCGGCTCCGCCGTTCAGCCGCCGCTCGCAGCACCGCGGGCTGCACCGGGTCGGCTCCGCGCCACCCCCGGCGCCGCGGCCCTCCTCGCCCGGATCGCCCCCGCCGCCGTCGGGTCCCGCGTCGGGGCCGACACCCCAGCTTCGCTCGCACCGGCGTCCCGGCGAGGGCGTCCACCGGAAGCCGATGGAGATTTCGCCAACCTATCGCCCAATTGTCCGTTTTATGACACCCTTCATAAGGTTGGTCCTCCCGCGTCTTCTCTGGCCGAGGGAACTCCGTAAGCGCGGGTAAAGCGCTTCTCAAGGTGGAATGGCTATCTTCTTCTCATGCCGGAACAGCAGACGCGTGTGCTCGCGGACCGTTACGAGCTGATCGCGCCGCTCGGCCGGGGCACGATGGGCACCGTTTGGAAAGCCCACGACCGTTCCCTCGGCCGTGAGGTCGCCATCAAGGAGATCCGCCAGGAGCCCGGCCTCACCGAGGCGCAGCGCACCGAACTTCGGGAACGGATGATCCGCGAGGGTCGTACGGCCGCCCGCATCAGCCACCCCTCGGTGGCCACCGTCCACGACGCCATCGTCGAGGACGGCAGCCCCTGGATCATCATGGAGCTCGTGCAGGCGCGTTCCCTGGAGCAGGTGATCGAGGAGGAGGGTCCCCTCCCACCCCGCCTCGTCGCCGAGATCGGGGCCGACCTGCTGGGGGCGCTCCGCGCGGCCCACGCCCAGGGGGTCCTGCACCGCGATGTGAAGCCCGGCAACGTGCTGATCACCGAGAGCGGCCGGGTGGTCCTCACCGACTTCGGCATCGCCAAGGCGGAGGGCGACACGAGCCTCACCAAGACCGGCATGGTGATCGGCTCCCCCGGATACACCGCGCCCGAGCGGGCACGCGGCGAGCACACCGGGCCCGAGTCGGACCTGTGGTCCCTCGGCGCCACGCTGTACTTCGCGGTCGAGGGCCGCCCGGCCTACGAGCGGTCCTCGGTGGCGGAGACCCTGGCCGCGCTGATGAGCGAGCAGGTCGACCCGCCGACCCAGGCGGGGCCGCTGCGCCCGGTGCTCGAACAGCTGCTGGAGAAGGACCACACGGCGCGGCTGACGGCCGCCCAGGCGGGCGCGCTGCTCCGGGCGGTGGCCGACACCCCCTCGCACCTCGCGGAGTCCCTCCCCCCGCCCCCGGCGCCCGCCGCGGCCCCTCCCTCCCCCGCCTTCGCGCCGTCTCCCCCGGCCTCCGAGACCCCGCTCGTGGATGACGCCGGAGCTCTCGGAGACGCCGAAGACGCCGAAGACGCCGAAGACAAGGCGGACACCGCGGACACCGAGCAGGAGCCGGAAGGTCCCGACGCCACCGAGGACGGCGCCGGCGGTTTCGACGCCGACCGCACCATGGTGGTCATCCGCCCCAAGGACGGTCTGCGCATCCCCGGGGGGGCGGCGCCCGCCGAACCCTCCGCCTCTCCGGCGCCGGCCTCCGGCCGCCCGACGACCTCTCCCTACCCGGACCGGCCGCCTCTCGCGGAGCCGGGCAGGCCGGTCGCGGGACGGCAGGGTCCCGCCGGTCTCGGCACCCCCGTCGCGCGGGGATCCGCGACTCCCGGTGGCGCCTTCGGGAAGCCCGGGGCGTCCGGACGGGGCGCCTTCGAGGAGCCGGCCGAGGAGACGGCGGCCTTCGGAGGTCCGGGAAGCGAGTCGGCGGCCACCCCGCCCCACGGGTTCCCGGTGAGCGGCAGGCCCGATCTCTCCGCCACCCCGCCGCACGGCTTCCCCCCGGTCGATCCGGAGTTCGCGGCCTCCGGCGAGGGACGGCCGGGGTCCCCTGACTCCGAAGCGCCCCCTCCGCCGCTGAGGCTCTTCCCCGGCAACCGGCCGCCCGGCGCCGGCGGCCCGCCCGACCGGGGAGGGCCGGGGCCCGCCCAGCCCTGGCGTCCGCCGGGCCCCGAGGCGTCCGACGGCGCCTACCGCTCCCCGGGCCTGGGCACCGACCTGTTCGCGATCGCGAACCAGAACGCCCGGCCCGACCCCGGCCGCCCAGGGCCGAGGAAGCCGCCGTCGCAGAAGACCCGGATCGGCGTCCTCGTCCTCATGGGCGTGGCGGCGATCGCCCTCGTGGTGATCATGATCCTGACGGTGGCCGCCTTCTTCTGAGCACGGCCCGGAGCACTTCCGGGCACGGCCCAGAGCACTTCCGAGCAGGTCCTGAGCACCGCCCGCGAGGAGAACCCCGTACCCACCCGCTCCCCACCCGGTTTGATTCCCCCTCCAGGACGCAGACTGGGTTCATGAGCGAGTATCGGATCGAGCATGACTCGATGGGTGAGGTACGGGTTCCCGCGGGTGCGAAGTGGCGGGCGCAGACCCAGCGGGCGGTGGAGAACTTCCCCGTCTCCGGGCGCGGGCTGGAGGTCCCGCACATCGCGGCGCTCGGCCTGATCAAGGCACTCGCCGCCGAGGTCAACGCGGAGCTGGGGGTGCTCGACAAGGAGCTGGCGCAGGCGATCGCCGAGGCCGCGACCGACGTTGCGGAGAACGAGTGGGACGGCGAGTTCCCCGTCGACGTCTTCCAGACCGGCTCCGGCACCTCCTCCAACATGAACGCCAACGAGGTGATCGCCACCCTCGCCGAGGAGCGGCTCGGCCGTCCCGTCCACCCCAACGACCACGTGAACGCCTCGCAGTCGTCCAACGACGTGTTCCCCACGTCCATCCACGTCGCCGCCACGACCGAGGTCTCGTACCACCTGATCCCCTCGCTGCGGCACCTGGCCACCGCGCTGCGGGACAAGTCGCTGGAGTTCGACGGCGTGGTCAAGGCAGGGCGCACGCACCTGATGGACGCCACCCCGGTCACGCTGGGACAGGAGTTCGGCGGGTACGCCACTCAGATCGACAACGCCATCGCGCGGGTGCGGAGCGCGCTCCCGCGCCTCGCCCAGCTGCCCCTGGGCGGTACGGCGGTCGGCACCGGCGTCAACACTCCTCCCGGCTTCGCGGCCAAGGTCATCGAGAGGCTGCGCGAGGCCACCGGGCTGCCGTTCTCCGAGGCTCCCGACCACTTCGAGGCCCAGGGTGCCCGGGACGCCGTCGTCGAGCTCTCCGGCCAGCTCCGCACGGTCGCGATCTCGCTCAACAAGATCGCCAATGATCTGCGCTGGATGGGATCCGGCCCCCGGGCGGGACTGGGCGAGATCAACCTGCCCGACCTGCAGCCCGGTTCCTCGATCATGCCGGGCAAGGTCAACCCGGTCGTCCCCGAGGCGGTGACCATGGTCGCCGCCCAGGTCGTCGGGAACGACGCGGCCATCGCCTTCTCCGGCGCCTCGGGAACGTTCGAGCTCAACGTGATGCTCCCGGTCATCGCGCGCAACGTCCTGGAGTCGGTGCGGCTGCTCGCCAACGCCTCCCGTCTGCTGGCCGACCGGTGCGTGCACGGCATCACCGCCAACGTCGACCGCATGCGCGAGTACGCGGAGTCGTCGCCGTCGATCGTCACCCCGCTCAACCCGTACGTCGGGTACGAGGAGGCGGCGAAGATAGCGAAGCAGGCCCTGGCGGAGCGCAAGACCATCCGCGAGGTCGTCATCGAGCGCGGACACGTCTCCAACGGCACCCTCACCGAGGAGCGGCTCGACGAGCTGCTCGACGTGCTGTCCATGACCCGGCCGCCCTCGTAGACCGTGCCCCCGCCTGTCGCGGGCCGGTGACCGGGCCGACGTCGCGGACCGGTGGTCCCGGCCGCCGGTCGTGGATCGGCGCCCCGATTGACGCCGTAGATCGGTTGCCTGGGAGACTCGGGACATGACCCAGATCAAGTTCTACGGCCGCAGAGATGTGTGGTCCGAGCGGCGTCAGGAGATCTCCGACACCGTCCACGGCTGCCTGGTGGACGTCTGGCAACTCCCCGAGGACAAGCGGTTCCACCGGTTCCTGCTGCTGGACGCCGAGGACATGATCTGCCCGCAGCGGAGCGAGCGGTACCTCATCGTGGAGATCGCCTGTTTCAGCGGCCGGTCGGACGAGGCCAAGCGCTCGCTGATCCGCGCCCTGTTCACCAGGGCCGGGGAGGCGCTCGACCTCCCCGCCGAGGACCTGGAAATCGTGATCATGGAGTCCCCCAAGGTCAACTGGGGCATCCGCGGCCTCCCCGGCGACGAGCTCACGCTCATGTACCCGGTCACCATCTGAGAGTCGCGCGGCCCCGCCGTCGGCCCCGTCGCCGGCCCCGCCGCCGGCCCCGCCGCCGGCTCTGTCGCCGGCACCGTGCCCCGGCGGCGACCGGCTCCGGGCGTTCGCACCCCGGAGCCGCGCGTAGGCGCCCCCGGGAACGGGTGCGGAGAGCAGGCGGCACCCCCGCCGGAGCGGAGGCTCGCCACATAAGCACGTAACGGAGTGTGGGGGTGGGCGACATGGGCCGGGATTCGGGTCATGCCTAGATTCGGCAGCATGATTGACCTAGCGGGTCGGCGAGCCGTGGTGACCGGGGCGGGCAGCGGGATCGGGCGCGCCTGTGCGCACCGGCTGGCCGCGGCAGGGGCACACGTGCTGGTGGTCGACATCGACGCCGAGGCGGCGGCGAAGGTCGCCGCGGAGATCTCGGGGACACCCGTCGTCGCGGACCTGTCGGAACCGGACTTCGTCCGGGCGATCCCGCCCGGCACGGACATCGTGGTGAACAACGCCGGGTTCCAGCACGTCGCCCCGATCGAGGAGTTCCCGCCGGAGGTGTTCTCCAAGATCCTCAAAGTGATGGTCGAGGCGCCCTTCCTGCTGGTCAGGGAGGTCCTGCCGGGCATGTACGAGCGCGGCTGGGGGCGGATCGTCAACATCTCCTCGGTCCACGGGCTCCGCGCCTCGCCCTACAAGTCGGCGTACGTCACCGCCAAGCACGCCCTCGAAGGGCTGTCCAAGACGATCGCCCTGGAGGGCGCCCCGCACGGCGTCACCTCCAACTGCGTGAGCCCCGCCTACGTCCGCACACCCCTGGTGGAGAACCAGATCGGCGCCCAGGCCGGCACCCACGGCATCGGCAGGGACGAGGTGGTCGAGCAGATCATGCTCGCCCCCGCCGCCGTCAAGCGGCTGATCGAGCCCGAGGAGGTCGCCGAACTCGTCGCCTACCTCTGCGGTCCGCACGGCTCCTTCATGACCGGCACCTCCCTCCCCATAGACGGCGGCTGGACCGCCCGGTGAACCCGTGCAGCCGCACCGGGGACCAGGCCGGCGAGGGAAGGAGCCTGACCTGAGCGGCGTCGCAAGCATCGGAGAATGGTCGCCATGAGCACACGGGTCTTTCTCGAACTGCTGGCCAGGGAGGCGTCGGCGGTCGAGTTCGAGGGGCCCGTTCTCGCGGCGAGGACCGGCGGGGCCGACGCGGAGGCGCTGGCGGAGCTGGAGGAGGCCAAGCTCGCCGCGCTGAAGGTGCGGGCGCTGCTGCGGCGCAGGGCAAAGCGGGAGGCCGAGCTGTCCGCGCTGTTCGACACGGCGGGCGACCTGGCCGGGCTGCGGGATCTGGACGCCGTCCTGGAGGCCATCGTGCACCGGGCCAGGCAGTTGCTCGGCACCGACGCCGCCTACATGACGCTGCACGACCCCGAGCGGGGCGACACCTGGATGCGGGTGACCGACGGCTCGGTGTCGGCGAAGTTCCGGGCGCTGCGGCTGGCCATGGGCGCGGGGCTCGGCGGGCTCGTCGCCCAGACCGCGACCCCGTACTCGACCGCCGACTATTTCGCCGACGAGCGCTTCCGCCACAAGACCGACATCGACGACGCGGTGCTCGAAGAGGGACTGGTCGCCATCCTCGGCGTACCGCTCAAGCTGGGCGCGCGAGTGATCGGCGTGCTGTTCGCGGCCAACCGGAGCGTGCGGCCCTTCACCCAGGACGAGGTCGTGCTGCTGGGCTCGCTGGCCGCGCACGCGGCGGTGGCGATCGACAACGCCCGGCTGCTGCAGGAGACCAGGAACGCGCTGGAGGAGCTCAGCGAGGCCAACCGGCAGGTGAACGCGCACAGCCAGGCCGTGGAGCGCGCCGCGCTCGCGCACGACCGGATGACCGGCCTGGTGCTGCGCGGCGGCGGGGTCGAGGACGTGGCGGCTGTGGTGACGGAGGTGCTCGGCGGCTCGCTGACGGTGCTCGACGACGCGGGGCGCCCGATCGCCGGGGACGCGGGCGTGCTGGAGGAGGACGCGCCGGGCGAGGCGGCCTCCGACCAGCCCGTGTCAGGACCGGGGACGGGCCGGAGGCCGGGCTCGAAGCCCGGCACCAGGCAGAGGACGCGGAAGGCCGCGGAGGTGATCGCGGACGCCGCGCGGTCGTCGAGGGCGCTGGGGCGCACCGTGCGGCAGGGGCACCTGCTGGTCGCGTCGGTGGACGTGGGCGCGGAGCCGCTGTGCACGCTGGTGCTGCGCAACGGCGGCCAGGTGTCGGACGCCGACCAGCGCATCCTGGAGCGGGCCGCGCTGGTGACCGCGTTGCTCCTGCTGTTCAGGCGTACGGTGGCCGAGGCGGAGGGCCGGGTCAGGGGCGAGCTGCTCGACGACCTGATCTCGCGGCCCGCCCTCGACGGCCTGGCCGACCGCGCCCGGCGGGTGGGGGTGAACCTGGACCACGACCACGTGGTGGTCGTGGTCCGCCACGGCGGCGGGCGGGAGCGGGCCGCGTTCTGGGCGTCCTCCCAGGCGACGTTGCACCACGGCCTCGCCGCGCAGCGCGGCGACGAGGTGGTCCTGCTGCTCCCCGGGGACCGGCCGGGACCCCTGGCCAAGCGGGTGGCGGCCGAGCTGAGCGCCTCGCTCGGCCACCCGGCCACCGCGGGCGCCGGAGGGCCCGTACGCGGCACCGCGGAGGTGGCCGCCGCGCACCGGGAGGCGCAGCGCTGCGCCGACGCCCTGGTGGCACTGGGGAGGGCCGGGGAGGGCGCCGGAGCCAGGGAGTTGGGCTTCGTCGGCCTGCTGGTCGGCGAGGGGCGCGACATCGGGGCGTTCCTCGCCTCGGCGCTCGGCCCGGTGATCGACTACGACGCCCGCAGGGGCACCGCGCTGATCCAGACGCTCACCGCGTACTTCGGCACGGGCGGCTCGCTGTCGCGGACGAGCGAGACCCTGCACATCCACGTCAACACGGTCACCCAGCGTCTGGACCGGATCGGCCAGCTGCTCGGCGACGACTGGCAGACTCCCGAGCGGGCCCTGGAGATCCAGCTCGCCCTGCGCCTGCACCGCCTCAGCGGCTGATCGGGCCGCGGGAAGGCCGCGGGAAGGCTGCGGGAAGGCCGCCGGGAAGGCCTCGTGGCGGGCGGCCTCACACATCCACATAGGGCGCCCGTCGGCTATGGCGGTCGTACCCATAGGAGTGACGCCGGTCACTACGTACGGTAGCCGGAATCCCCCCCAACAGCGATTCCCCTTGGTGAGTGAGATGGCAGAGAAAACCCGTACCCCCATCGGAAAGATCGTGGGTGCCAGCCTCGTCGGCACCACGATCGAGTGGTATGACTTCTTCCTGTACGGCTCCGCCGCCGCGCTGGTCTTCCCGCAGCTGTTCTTCCCCCAGTCGGAGCCGCTGACGGGCACCCTGCTGGCGTTCCTGACCTACGCGGTGGGCTTCGTGGCCCGCCCGCTGGGCGCGGTGGTCTTCGGGCACTTCGGTGACCGGCTCGGCCGCAAGAAGCTGCTGGTGGTCAGTCTGCTGATGATGGGCGGGGCGACCTTCCTGATCGGCTGCCTGCCGACCCACGCGGCGATCGGCATGGCGGCGCCGCTGCTGCTGACCCTGCTCCGGCTCGTCCAGGGCTTCGCCCTCGGCGGCGAGTGGGGCGGCGCGGTGCTGATCGTCTCCGAGCACGGCGACGCCGCGCGCCGCGGCTTCTGGGCCTCCTGGCCGCAGGCGGGCGCCCCCGGCGGCAACCTGCTGGCCACCGCCGTGCTGGCGGTGCTGGCCGCGGTCCAGACGGAGGAGGCGTTCGTGAGCTGGGGCTGGCGGATCCCGTTCCTGCTCTCCGGCGTGCTGGTGCTGGTCGGCATATGGATCCGGCTCTCCATCAGCGAGTCGCCGGTCTTCCAGCAGGCGGTCGCCAACGCCAAGCCCTCGAAGTCCCTGCCGATCTTCGAGGTCTTCAGGTACCACTGGCGCGACGTCCTCATCGCGATCGGCGCCCGCTTCGCGGAGAACGTCTCCTACTACGTGATCACCGCGTTCGTGCTGGTCTACGCGACGGCGCAGGCGGGGCTGGCGAAGCCGGTCGTGCTCAACGCGGTGCTGATCGGGTCGGCCGTCCACTTCGTCTCGATCCCGATGTGGGGGGCGCTCTCCGACCGGCTCGGCCGGCGGCCCGTCTACCTGCTCGGCGCCGCCGGGGTGGGGCTGTGGTCCTTCGCGTTCTTCCCGCTGATCGACACGAAGAGCTTCGCCGCCGTCACCCTGGCGGTGACCGTCGGCCTGATCCTGCACGGCGCGATGTACGGCCCGCAGGCCGCGTTCTTCTCCGAGCTGTTCGCCACGAGGATGCGCTACTCGGGCGTCTCGATCGGCTCGCAGCTCGCCTCGATCGTCGCGGGCGCCCTCGCCCCGCTGATCGCGGTCGCCCTGCTGAACGCCTACGATTCGTCGTTCCCGATCATGCTGTACGTGGCCGGGGCCGCCGTGCTCACCCTGATCACCGTGTACGTCTCGCGTGAGACCCGTGGCCGCGACCTCGTCACCATCGGCACCCACGACGAGGCCAAGACCACTCGCTGAACGGTACGGAGAGACATCTGATGCGTATCGAGAACCGGCCGGTGCCCACCGGCCGGATCACCCAGAACGTCCTGTCGGTCACCGGGACCGACCGGGACGCCGGGAGCACCGGGAACGCCTCGGCGGGCGGCGAGACCGTGCTGTTCGTGCACGGGAACGTGTCGAGCTCCGCCTTCTGGCGGGGCACGCTGCTCGCCCTCGCGGAGGCGGGCCACCGGCCGCTCGCCGTGGACCTGCGGGGCTTCGGCGACACCGAGCCCGCCCCGGTCGACGCCACCCGCGGCCTGCGGGACTACTCCGACGACGTGCTCGCCCTCCTCGACGCCCTCGGGCTGGACGGCGTGCACCTGGTCGGCTGGAGCATGGGCGGCGGGGTCGTGCTGCAGGCGCTGCGCGACCGTCCGTCCGCCGTGCGGAGCGTGACCCTGGTCAACCCGATCTCCCCGTACGGCTTCGGCGGCACGCACGGTGCCGACGGCGCGCTGAACCACCCCGACGGCACGGGCGGCGGGGCGGGGGCGGCCAACCCCGACTTCGTGAAGCTGCTCGCGGAGGGGGACACCTCGGACGGCTCCCCGGTCTCGCCGAGGAACGTGATGCGGACCACGTACGTGAAGCCCGGCACGGTGATCGAGGACGAGGACGCCCTGGTCGCGTCGATGCTGTCCACGAGGGTCGGCGAGGACCACTACCCGGGTGACGCGGCGGCGTCGGAGGAGTGGCCGGGGGTCCGTCCCGGCACGCGGGGCGTGCTCAACTCGTTCGCCCCGACGCACTTCCGGATCGACGACCTGCACACGATCGACCCCAAGCCGCCGATCCTGTGGATCAGGGGCGAGGCCGACGTGATCGTCTCCGACACCTCGCTGTTCGACCTGGCCCACCTGGGCGCCCTGGGGGCCGTCCCCGGCTCGCCGGGCACCCCCGCGCAGCCGATGGTCACCCAGACCCGCGCCGCCCTGGAGCGGTACGGCCCGTACACCGAGATCGTCCTGGACTGCGGCCACAGCCCGCACATCGAGCGGCCCGCCGAGTTCCGCGCCGCCCTCTCCGACCACCTGAAGCGGAGCTGACCAATGCGCAGTATCAATGGCGGCGCTTCGCGTCGCGGAGCGGGGTTCGCGGCTGTCGGGCTCGCCGTCCTGACGGTCCTGGCCGGGGCGCCGACGGCGAGCGCGGGGACCTCACCGGCGCACTGCGCGCGGCTGGACCGGGTGGCGGTGCCGGGTGCCGAGCGCCAGGTGAAGGCCTGCCTGGACGACCTCACGACGGCCGGAACGACCGTCTCAGGGCACACCGACCCGGCCGACTGGGCGGGCCTGCACCCGGCGGGGGCGGTCAACCCGAAGGGCGTGCCCGGCATCCAGGTCGACGGCTACTTCCCCGACACCTCGACCTCCAACACGACGCACGGCTGGAACCACGACTCGCAGTTCGTGCTGCGGCTGCCCGACGACTGGAACGGCGGGCTGGTGGTCACCGGCACCCCGGGCAACCGGGAGCAGTACGCCAACGACTTCACCATCTCCGACTGGGCGCTGGCCAAGGGTTACGCCTACGCGGTGACGGACAAGGGCAACGTCGGCGTCACCTTCCACAAGGACGGCCGCAAGCCCGGCGACGCGGTCGCCGAGTGGAACGACCGGGTCACGCAGGTCGCGATCGCGGCCAAGGCCGTCGTCGCCCAGCGCTACGGCAGGCTCCCCGAGCGGACCTACGCCGCGGGCATCTCCAACGGCGGATACCTGGTCCGCTGGCAGCTGGAGAACCGGGCCTGGCTGTATGACGGCGGGATCGACTGGGAGGGCACGCTCTGGCGGGTCAAGGGCGACAACCTGGTCAACTACCTGCCTCCGGCGCTGCGGGCCTACCCGGCGGGCGACACCCAGGCGATGTACGACGCGGGCTTCGCCCGCGGCTCGGAGTTCCTGTGGCCGTTCCACTACCAGTACTACTGGGACCTGACCCAGCGCCTCTACCGTGAGGAACTCGACCCCTCCTTCGACGGCGACACCGAGGCGGGCACCCCCTTCTGCTCCTCGGGCACCCCGGCCTGCGACGCCGACTACGACTACGACGCGCGCAAGCCGTACGCGGCGGTGAGGAAGATCGGGCTCACCGGCCGGATCGGCAAGCCGCTGATCACGATCCACGGCACGCTGGACACGCTGCTGCCGATCTCCCGCTCCGGCGACGTCTACGCGGACATGGTCGGCGAGCACCGGCCGTTCCGCTACTACCGGATCACCGACGGCACCCACGTGGACAGCCTCTACGCCACCTACCCCGACAAGCTCCGCCCGCTGCTGCCGTGCTTCCGCAGCGCGTTCGAGACCCTGGAGGGCTGGGTGGAGCGCAGGCAGAGCCCGCCGCCGAGCGCGACCCTGCCGAGGCCCTCGACCGGCGACCTGCCCAACGAGTGCCGGCTGGGCGTGTGACATCGCCGCCCGCCGACCCACCACCCGTGTGACGGCACCGCACGGCGCCACACCACTCATGTGACGACACCGCACGGCGCCACACCACCCGTGTGACACACCGCCGCCCGGCGCCGCACCGCCCCCCGACGGGCGGTGCGGCGCCGGGCGGCTGTCAGTTGAGCATGTAGCGCCGCTGGACGGTCCTGGTCACCCGGACCGCGTTCCTGACCAGCGGTATCCGCAGCGCGACCCGCTTCAGCAGCGGGTACCAGGGTTCGGAGAGCCTGGCGGCGGCGGACCTGTGGATCTCCACCCGGCCGCCGCGGTTCATCTCCACCTTGAAGCGGAGCCCGGTCTCCTTGCCGTTCACCCGCAGGAACGGCGCCCAGACGCCCGGCGCGAGAAACCCCTCCCGGTACGCCAGCCGGGTCGGGATCTTGGCGATCAGCCGCCCGGCCAGCTCCCCGGGGACGCCGGGCTCGACCAGCGCGGGGGCGGCGACCTCGCGTTCCCTGCCGGCGGTCTGGCGGAACACCAGCTCCGCGGGCGGCCCCCCGCTCGGCGGCACGTACGGCACGGGCACGACGACGAAGACGTGCTTGCGCTGCCTGATGACCGTCGTACCCGGTGAGACGAGGACGATCGACTCGGGGAACGAGCGCGGCTCCACGCAGATCCCCAGCTCCCCCCGGTCGGACCACCAGGGGACGATCAGCCGCCTGGAGCAGTCGGCGACCATTCCGGTGCAGTTCAGCGGCGACCCGGTCACCCGGGTGCGCGCCTGCTGCGCCCCTCCGTACATGCGCACGTGTATCTCCCACAGCCCCGGGGGCAGCGGGCCGCCCATGGCCGCAGAGTCGACGTCCAGCCGGGCCTCGCCGGTGGCCTGGAGCCTGACCCCGTTGCGGTGACGGCTGCGGATCATCGAGCACTCCGAGGGCAGGAAGTGGACGACCCCGGTCTCCTCGTGCCTGATGTAGACCTCGAACCGCGCCCTGGCGGCGGCCTGGCTGACGTCGGCCATCTCGGGCGGCAGGCGGAGCCCGTCGAGGTGAACCGGGGGCTGCCAGAGCAGGCCGTCGTCTCCGTAGGGGACGAAGCGCATCGGGGTGCCGTCGGCCTGCATGATCTCCACGGTGAGCCCCAGGACGAGCGCTCCGTCGTCCCAGGTGAGGGCGTCGAGGTCGGCCTGGAGGCGGACGCCTCGCATGGCCCCGGCCAGGACGACGAGCTGGTCGAGCCTGCCCGCGCGGAGCAGCGCGGCGCGGGCCCGCAGCGGGACGGGCAGCAGGAGGTCGAGGCGCGGGGGGAAACGCTGGACGACCAGCTCGCGCAGGGTGGTGAAGGTGGCCGCCCGGCCCGCGGAGGAGGTGACGAACCTGCCCCCGCCGAGCCGTCGCAGCACCGCGGTGCGGAACCACTGGGCGTACATCCGGTCGCGCCGACGTCCCTCGGGCACCTCGTCGTCGATGATGTCGAGCAGCTCGCGCAACTCCGCGGCCCAGACGTAGGGGTCCTCCGGCGGCTCGGGCCGCTCGGTGACGTGGCAGCAGACCTGGCCGGCCATGACGACGACCTTCCTGGCCCGCAGGTAGGCGCGGAGCGCGAAGGCCTGCTCGGCCAGGCACCCGCCGGGGTCGGAGAAGTTCAGCGCCTCGGCGTCGAGGAAGGCCCTGCGGAGGAGCTTGTGCGGGGTGAGCAGCGTGAGCAGCCGGTCCCCGACGACGTCGGCGTTCTCGCGGTCGGTGTCGAAGACCGTGGAGGGCGGCCTCCGGTCGCCGATCAGCCGCCCGAGGAGGATGTCGGCCCCGGTCTCCACGGCGCGCGAGTACATGCGCTCCAGAGCGGCCCGCTCCAGGCGGTCGGTCTGGTCCAGCATGTAGACGTACTCGCCCCTGGCGACCATGAGGGCGACGTTGCGGCCGCGCATCGGCGAGCCGGTCCGCTCGAGGTGGAGCACCCTGACGTTCGGCCGCGCCGCCGCCAGGGTGTCGAGGCGCTGCCGGATCCCGTCGTCGGAGCCGTCGTCGGCGAAGATGACCTCGTAGTCCTCGGAGGCCATCGACTGCTCCAGCACCGACCGGATGCAGGCGTCGGCGCCATCACCGGGGTTGTGCACCGGCACCACCACGCTGACCTTCACGTCCATGCGGCCAAGGGTGCGGCGCGCGGCGCCGGGAGACGGTCAGACTTGCCGACTCCTGGTCTCTCAGTACCAGCCTTTGGCCTGGGAATGGGCCCAAGCGCCGCAGGGCGAGCCGTAACGGCCCTTGATGTAGCTGAGCCCCCACTCGATCTGGGTGGCCGCGTTGGTCTGCCAGTCGCTTCCGGCGCTGGCCATCTTGTGGCCGGGGAGGGACTGCGGGATGCCGTAGGCGCCACTGGAGGTGTTCATGGCGCGCTCGTTCCAGCCGCTCTCCTTCATCCAGAGCTTCTCCAGGCAGCCCCACTCGCCGGCCCAGCCCCTGGCCTCCAGCATCTGCTTGCCCAGAGCCCTGTTGCCGGTCGGGTTGGAGGTGCCCGGGGGGAGCTGCTGCGGGTTGAACCCGCCGCCGCCCGGCGCCTCGTCAACGATCTTGACCTGGTTCAGGGCCTTGCGGTTCTCGCGCTCGGCGACGATCTTGTCGGCCTTGAGCGCCTGGGCCGCCTGGGCCTTCAGCATGTCGGACTTCAGGTCGGAGCCGAACGGGTCGGAGCCGAGCATCTTCGCCATCTCGTCCAGGGTGAGCGGCTCCGTCGGCGGCGCCGAGGCGTTCTGGACGGCGGTGTAGGCGGTGAAGGCGCCCCCACCCACCAGGACCACCAGCGCGGCGCCCAGGATCAGCACGCGCTTGGAGGTCATACCGCGCTTCGAACTGGGCCCGTCGAGGCCCTTGCCCTTGGCCGCCCTGCGGTTCGAGCGGCGAGGGCGGGGCGCCGAGCGCTCCTTCAGTTGCTGTGATCCTGGACTCACGACCTATGAGCTTGCCGTGGGGAGGGGGGTGGTCCGCAACCGGAACGGCGGAGTTGGTCGGCTTCGACCGGCGTCCGGCCAGGCTCGCCGGGGTTTCCCACGTCCTAACCGCCAGGCCACGAGCCCTTTCCCGGCGAGGAAAGCTTGGGAGTGATTTTGCTCACATTTTGCCGTACGGGACCCCTTGACCCCCTTTGACGATCTTGGAATTGCCCGAATCGTGGTCTGACCACCACGTTCAGGTACTGTTTGCCTTATGTCCGGGTTTTGTGACCCGGCAGATCCATCCGAGCCTTGGGAGAATGATTACCCGGTGGCAGGCATCCTCCTCGTCGAAGACGACCCCTCGGTCCGTACCGGGTTGGAGCTCGCGCTCACCCGGCAGGGCCACTCCGTCACCGCCTACGCCAGCGGTGAGGAGGCCCTTGAGCACATCAGGTCCCGCCGTCCGGAGATCGCCATCCTGGACGTCATGCTGCCCGGCATCGACGGCGTCGAGGTGTGCCGCCGCATCCGCAGGCTCGACCAGCTGCCGGTGATCCTCCTCACCGCCAGGGGCGACGACCTCGACGTGGTCGTGGGACTGGAGGCGGGGGCCGACGACTACGTGGTCAAGCCGGTCGAGCCCCGGGTGCTGGACGCCCGCATCCGCGCCGTCCTGCGCCGGATGGAGTCGGTCGCCTCCGACCGCATCACCTTCGGCGACCTGGTCATCGACCGGGGCGCGCTCAAGGTGGCGCTGGGGGGCCGCGAGGTCCACCTGACCCCCACGGAACTGCGCCTGCTGCTCGAACTCGTCCGCCACCCCGGCCAGGTGCTCAACCGCAGGTACCTGCTGCGGGCCGTCTGGGACCACACCCACGTCGCCGACTCCCGGCTGGTCGACGCCTGCGTCCAGCGGGTCCGCGCCAAGATCGAGGCGGTTCCCGCCGAGCCCGAGTTCATCCACACGGTACGGGGATTCGGCTACCGGTTCAGCCCGCCGTGAGGCGGACGTTCCCCCCCTCGAGGCGGACGCTCCCCCCCTCGATGCGGCGGATGTACACCGGCCTGCGCGGACGCCTGGTGATCACCTTCACGCTGATCGCCGTCACCGCCTCCGCGGTCGTCGCGGGGATCGGCTACGAGTTCGTCAAGAACAGCATGATCAGGCGGGCCGAGCACGTGGCCGTGAGCGAGGTGCGCGACATCCTGGAGGGCAGCAGGCTGCCCGTCGGCGCGCTCTGGCCGGGAGACAGCCCGCCGACCGACGAGGAGATCAGCGCGCTGCAGAGAAGCCTGCGCCCCCAGGGCGGCAGGGTGGTGGTCCGCTACGAGAACTACCCCTACCCCGACGGCGACTTCGGCCCCAAGAACGTCCCCGCCGACCTCGCCGCCAGGGCCACCCAGCGGCTGGTCGCCAAGCGCATGACCATCGGCGGCGACATGTGGCTGCTCATCGGCACCCCTGTCTGGCGGATCGAGCCCATCCACACCGCCCAGCCCACCGGGATGACCGTCTTCGTGTTCGTCCCCCTCATCGAGGAGGAGCGGCTGCTGAACGGCCTGCGGCAGCCGCTCGCCGTCGCCGGCGTCGCCATGCTGATCATCGCGCTGTCCCTGGGCCTGGTGTCGGCCCGGCAGCTCCTGCTGCCGGTCAGGCGGCTCGGCTCGGCGGCCCGCGCGCTCGGCGCCGGCCACCTCGACACCCGCCTTCCCGTGCACGGCCAGGACGAGCTCGCCGAGCTCACCGCCACGTTCAACGACACCGCCGCCGCCCTGGAGCGGAGCGTCACCGAGCTGCGCGCGCTGGAGGCGATGTCCCGCCGCTTCGTCGCCGACGTCTCCCACGAGCTCAGGACCCCGCTGACCGCGATGACCGCGGTCACCGACATGCTCTCCGAGGAGGCCGACCGGCTGCCTCCCGAGCCCGCGGCGGCCGTACGGCTGGTGCTGCGCGAGATCGCGCGGCTGCGGACCCTGATCGAGCAGCTCATCGAGGCGAGCCGGTTCGACTCGGGGACGGCCACGCTGAACGTGGACACCGTGAACATCGTCGACGTGGTCTGCGACTGCCTGGAGATGCGCGGCTGGTCGGACCGGGTACGGGTGAACGTCCCCGAGGGACTGACCTTCTCCGTCGACCCCCGGCGCTTCGACGTCATCGTGGCCAACCTGGTGGGCAACGCCCTGCGCCACGGTGAGCTCCCGGTGATGGTGACCGCCCGCAGCACCCCGAACGGCCTGGAGGTGAAGGTGCGCGACCACGGCAAGGGCATCCCGGCGAAGGACCTGCCCTTCGTGTTCAACCGTTTCTACAAGGCCGGCGCCCGGGGCGACGGCAGCGGGCTCGGCCTGTCCATCGCGCGGGCCAACGCCCAGCTGCACGGGGGCACGATCTCGGTCCGCGCGCAGCGGCCGGGCACCCTCTTCACGGTCTGGCTCCCCCCGGCATGAGACGGCCCACCCGCCCGTACGCCCTGGCCGCCCCCGGCAGGGGAAGGCTCGGCTCGTACGCCCTTCCCGGTGCGAGACGGCTCAGCGACCCGGCGGCCCCCGGCACGAGACGGCGCACCGGCGCGAGGTGGTTCGCCTGCCTGCTCGCCACCGCCCTGGTGCTCTGCGGCTGCGGCATCTCCCCGACCGACGTCCAGGACTACGGCCACCCGCCGGTGATCAGCTACAGCCCCACGTGGGTGACGGTCTATCTGCTCCGAGACGGCAAGTTGGAGCCCGTCAAGGTCCCGGTGGTCTCCGACTCGGCCAAGAACATCATCGACACCCTGTTCCGGGCCGGCAAGCAGCCGCCGAAGGCGGGGCTGACCAGCGCGCTCAACGACTTCAGCCACTACGACACCAAGACGACCCGCTACTCGGACAACACCGACCAGCGCAACGAGCCGGACGACAACCTGGGCTACCGGCTGAACGTGATCATCACGGGTGAGGGCAAGGTCTCCAAGGAGGCCCTCGCCCAGATCACCTGCACCATCCGGCAGAACAAGCAGGAGAGCATCTGGAGCGTCGAGGTCACCCGCCTCTTCCCCGGCACCCCGGAGACGATGGGCGACCGGGGCTGCTTCGAGTACCGCAATCTCGCGGCGCCCGGCGTGCGGCTGCCGCCCTGAGGATCCCCCCGCCCCGGCACCGCGAGAGGCCCGGAACCACGAAGGGCCCGGAACCACGAAGGGCCCGGAACCGCGAAAGGCCCGGAACCGCGAAAGGCCCGGAACCGCGAAAGGCCCGGCGCCACGAGGGGCCCGCACCGCGAAGGGCCCGGCGCCACGAGAGGCCAGGCGCCGCGAGAGGCCAGGCGCCGTGACGCGCGGAGCGCGGTCGCGGGTGCTCGTACGGCACCCGCGACCGCGCTCCGGCGGTGGCGTCGGGACGCCCCGTCACATCGTGATGTCCTCCAGCATCTCGGTGACCAGCGCCGCGATCGGCGAGCGCTCCGAGCGGGTCAGGGTGACGTGCGCGAACAGCGGGTGCCCCTTGAGCTTCTCCACCACCGCCACGACGCCGTCGTGGCGGCCCACCCGCAGGTTGTCGCGCTGGGCGATGTCGTGGGTGAGAACGACCCGGGAGTTGGCGCCGATCCGGCTCAGCACGGTGAGCAGCACCCCGCGCTCCAGCGACTGCGCCTCGTCCACGATGACGAAGGCGTCGTGGAGCGACCGGCCGCGGATGTGGGTGAGCGGGAGCACCTCCAGCATGCCCCGGTCCATGACCTCCTCGATCACCTCGGGCGTGGTGACCGCGCCCAGGGTGTCGTAGACCGCCTGCCCCCACGGGCCCATCTTCTCGTTCTCGGAACCGGGCAGGTAGCCCAGCTCCTGGCCGCCCACGGCGTACAGGGGGCGGAAGACGATGACCTTGCGGTGCTGGCGGCGCTCCAGGACCGCCTCCAGGCCCGCGCAGAGGGCGAGCGCGGACTTTCCGGTGCCCGCCCGGCCGCCCAGCGAGACGATGCCGACCTCGGGATCCATCAGGAGGTCGAGCGCGATGCGCTGCTCGGCGGAACGGCCGTGCAGGCCGAACACCTCGCGGTCGCCGCGCACCAGCCGCACCGACTTGTCGGGCAGCACCCGGCCCAGCGCGGAACCCCTGCTGGACAGCAGGCGCAGACCCGTGTGGGTGGGCAGGTCACGGGCCTCGACCAGGTCGGCCGTACCGTGCTCGAAGAGGGTCTCGATGTCCTCCGAGGTCACCTGGAGCTCGTCCATGCCGGTCCAGCCGGACTCCACCACGAGTTCGGCGCGGTATTCGTCCGCGGCGAGCCCGATGGAGGCGGCCTTCACCCGCATCGGCAGATCCTTGGAGACCAGCACCACGTCCGCGCCCTCCGCGGCGAGGGTCTTCGCCACGGTCAGGATGCGGGTGTCGTTGTCGCCGAGCCGGAACCCGACGGGCAGGATGGACGGGTCACTGTGGTTGAGCTCGACCCGGATGGTGCCCTCGCCGATCGGCATGGGCTCGTCCAGTCGTCCGTGCGTCACCCGGAGTTCGTCGAGGGACCTTAGCGCCTTGCGCGCGAAGTACCCGAGCTCTGGATGATGGCGTTTGCCCTCCAACTCGGTGATGACGACGATCGGGATGACGACCTCATGCTCGGCGAAACGGCTCATCGCCGTTGGATCCGCCAGGAGCACCGAGGTGTCCAGGACGTACGTGCGCCGCTGCACTGCCGGCGACGTGGGTGAGGACGAAGGGTTTGCCACGCGTTCTCCCCCGGGCGCCATGGACGGCGCCCTGCCATGAGCTGGGATGCGGACCGGCCCCGGGCCCGCTCACGAGAACGTCGAGCAGGAACCGTTGACCGGCCCTCCTCAGCAGGTCGTGACGCAAAGGCGGGCCCTCTCCGGCGTAGGTGAGCTGTGCTCTCCTACTTCTTACGGTACGTCCTGAATGCCCGACTTCCAACTGCTTAAGACTGACCGAAAGGGGTCGTTCATGTGGAGTTTCAGGAACCGTACCTGCGGTGCCGCGCGGCATAGGAGCGGAGAGCCCGCAAGAAGTCGACCCTGCGGAAGTCAGGCCAGTAGGCCTCGCAGAAGTAGAATTCGGAGTGAGCGCTCTGCCAGAGCAGGAAGCCGGAGAGCCGCTGCTCTCCCGAGGTCCGGATGACCAGATCCGGGTCGGGCTGACCGCGCGTGTAGAGATGCTCCGCGATGTGCTCGACATCGAGGACCTCGACAAGGTCCTCGATACTCGCGCCCTTGCTCGCGTGCTCCTGGAGAAGGGAGCGCACCGCATCAGCGATCTCACGCCTTCCTCCATACCCAACAGCAACGTTCACAATCAAACCGGGACGATGTGATGTCGCTTCTTTTGCGTTTTTGAGCACACGGGCCGTGTGATCGGGCAGAAGATCGAGCGCGCCCATGGGCTTGATGTGCCATCCGTCGGCCACGAGCTCCTGGACGACGTCCTCGATGATCTTCATCAGGAGGTCCAGCTCGTCCTTGGAGCGGTTGATGTTGTCGCTCGACAGCAGCCACACGGTGACGACCTCGACCCCGGCCTCGCGGCACCAGCCGAGCAGCTCCGAGATCTTGTCGGCGCCCTTGCGATGCCCGCGGCTCACATCGTCGATGCCCATCGAGCGCGCCCAGCGCCGGTTGCCGTCGACGATCACGCCGACGTGCCGGGGAGCCATCTCCCGCTGGCGGGACAGCTTCGCCTCAAGCCTGCGTTCGTAAACCCGGTAGACGAGATCGCGCACGCCCATTGAAGCCCCTCCCTCAGCACCCGCCACGAATTGGCACTGACAGGCAATTATCGCCGCCCCGCGGACCCCTCCGCCCCCTCTACAGGGTTCTGGCGGGCTTGCCCGGCTTGCGGGCCCCCAGGCAGTCCTCGGCCTCCGCGACGAGCGCCTCCACGAAAACGCCCAGCTCAGAGGATGTCAGAACGGCGCGCATCCCCACCCCGCCACCGCCCCACGCCTCCAGGAAGGCCCTTCTGGTGAGCCGCCACTCCCCGCCGGGCCCCCGCGGCCCCGGGACCCAGACCGGGATGGTCCGCAGTTGGCAGCGGAGTTCGCCGCCGCCGACGACACCGTTCCTGGCCCGGTAACGAAAGGCGAACAGTTCCGTGTCGCCGGGAAAGCGGTCGTCGGGGTCGGGCCACCGGGCCTCGTGGCCCGCGCGCGCCTCGGCGACCCCCCGCGCCAGCCGGGTGAGGAACCAGCCGCACCGCTCGCCCACCGTCCCGTACAGCGCGCCGTCCCGGTGCAGCTGCAGGGTGATCTCGTACGGCGTGCCGACACTGTCACGGCACGCCACCGGCGTAACGGTCAGATAAGAACCATCAAGACAACGCAGTCCCCCCACCTCAGAGAGGGTATCCCCGGCCCTGTCCGCCAAAACACGATCAACGCCATCCATGTCCCCGCCAGCCGGGCGGCTGATGCCATTCGGTCCAGCCGTACCCGGACCGCCCGTCCTCGGCCTCGAACCGGCACAGGGCGCGCGGGAAGCGGGCGACCTCCCCGTCGGGGGACGTCATGGCGACCGGGGCGAAGGCGAGCGGGACGACCGTCATCGGCATGCCCGGCACCTCCAGCCGCGCCCCGGACGGGAAGCCGTCCGGGCCGAACTCGCTCGCCGCGGTGAAGCCCTCCCGCTCCTCGGTCTCACCGCCCGGCGGGACCGTGAAGCACGGCCAGGGCATCTCGAAGCCGACGTTGGCGCGCATGCCGTGGAAGAACGTGCCGTCGTCGAGCCGCCCCGAGCTCCACAGCCACGACAGCCGCCACCAGTCGCGCTCCCCCCAGCTGTGGTCGCGCTCGCCGTACCCGGAGAAGGCGATCTCCTCACCCCCGCCGACCCGGATCGTCCCCGCGACCTCGCAGGGGATCTCGTAGCGGGACATGAAGCGGTAGGGGTACGGGTCGCCGCCGCTCCGCCACTCCAGGTCGAACGCGAGCGAGGTCGTCCCGGCGCCCCCGAGGTCCCCGTACGCCATGGCGGGGTCGTCCAGGACGGCCGCCGCCCCGGCGTCGAGGGTCACCCGGAAGGACCGCATGGGGTCGGTCACGTCGTGGACGGCCCGGAACCCTCCGCACCCCTCTCCGCGCACCGCGTGGACGCCGGGACGCGTCCCCGCCCCGTCCCGCTCGGGAGGACCGGGGACGGACAGCGGGACGTGGTGGTCGGCCAGCAGCACCGCGGGCCGGTCCCTGCCGACCAGGCACGCCCAGTACCAGGCGCGGTTCCAGTTGGGATACAGGCCGAGCCGGACGTAACCGGCGAGCGAGCCGTCCTCGGCCGCGAAGTCGAGATAGACGGACTCGCTCCACAGCGGCTCGGGGCCCGCCGGGTGCGGCCCCTCGTCCTCGGGCCGCAGCGGCCAGGTCTCGTGATCGACGAACTTTCCCACGGTCACTCCGATGCAGGGGCCCGATCAGGCGTCGGCATGTGTTCGGCCGGCACGTACCGGCATGTGCCGGCTCAACCTAACCGACCGGGCCCCGGCCGGACAGGCTCCTCAGGAGCTGCCGCAGCCCCCGCCCCCGCAGCCGGAGCCGCCCCCGCCGTCACCACCCGCGCCGTAGTAGTAGGTGCCCGCCGAGGTGTCGGAGGAGCCGCGGCGGGAGGAGCCACGGCGGGAGGAGCCACGACGCGGCGCCGGGGGCGGGCCCTTCATGGACAGGACGGTCGCCAGCCGCCCCTCCTCCCACTGCTGCAGGCCGTGCAGGGCGACACCCAGGATGTTCAGCTCGTCATGGTCGACATGGCCTCCGGCGCGGGGCGGCAGGGACCTGTCCTCGCGGTGGCGCAGGCGGTAGTGGGCCAGCGCGGTCTTCCCCGCGCGGTTGGGGTGGGTGGGGTCGGCCCGGCCGGAACCGGGCGCGTCGATCAGCCCCAGATCCCTCAGCCGCGCGATCAGCATGGTCACCGCGGCCCCCTGGGCCACCCTGTCCCTGACCCCCCAGACCGGCACACCGTCCCACCGCCCCTTGAACTGGTCGAGGATCTCGGTCTGCACCGGCTGGGTGAGCACGCCGACCTGGTCCGACACCCGCGTCAGCCGCCCGTCGCGCCGCGCCCTGAGCACCCCTCCCGCGGTCAGCGCGGCCAGCGCGGTGTCGACCACCCGGGACCGGCCGCCGGCGAGCAGCGCCAGCTCGTACGGCGTCAGCTCGGGCCCCTCGTAGACGCGCGAGGGGTGGGCGGCCAGGCGCAGCGCGATCAGCGCGGCCACCACCAGAAGCGAGACACCCACGACGACGACGATCAGTACGGTCTGCATGACGGCCTCCGGGATGACGTCCCTGCGTGAGGTTCACTACCCAGTGGACGAACGGGGAGGACCAGAAGTTTCGACGGCACCCGATCCGGTCTCGGCCCGGCGGCACCCCGCCCCGTGATCCCCGGTTCGGCCACACCCCGCCCGGCGGTTCCCCGTCCGGGACCGGTCCGGCGGCGTCCGGTTCAGCGGCGCCTGCCGAAGAGCGACCACCGGCGGGGCGCGGGGCCGGGCTCGGGGGCCACGGGCTCCTCCGGCAGCCGTCCCGCCGCGCGGAGGCGGTCGGCGAAGTCGCGGGCGTCGGCGTGGGAGCCGCCCGGCGGCCTGGGGCGGCCTCTCGCGTACGCGTCGAACTCCCCGGCGAAGCCGTCGCCGAGCAGCGCGGCCAGGTCGGGCCGTAGCCTGGCCACCGTCCTGCGCCGCTTGGCGATCAGGCCGGCCTCCTGGATCCGCAGCCGCTCCCGGTCGAACCCCCGCGGCGCCTCCTGCCCGGCCACCAGGGCCGCCATCAGGGCCTCCTGAGCCCTGGCGAGCGCCTCACGCGCCGTGTCGCCGGTCTCCGGCTCCCGGGCACCATCCCGCCCCCCGCCGGCCTCCAGCGGCTCTCTCGCGGCTTCCCGCTCCTTGGCGGTCTCTGGGACCCTTTCGGCCGCCGACCGCCCCTCGTGGCCGCCCGGCTCCCGAACCCGGCCGGTGGCGTCCCCGGGCACCGCGTCAGGGGCCGCGCCCTCAAACACGGGCCATCGCGCCGCGGATCCGGTCGAGCTCCCCCTCCAGGGCGCCGTCGCTGGGGTAGTCGTCGTCCCATTCGAGCAGCACACCGGGCGGATCGACCCGGGCGCACAGCTCGGAGAGGATGTCCAGCACGTCCTGCGGGACGTGGGCGGTGTGGGTGTCGTGCCACACCCCCTCGCGGGAGTGGCCTCCGGCGACGTGGACGTAGGCCAGCTCGGACAGCGGGAGGCCGTCCAGCGCGGCGGTGGCCGACAGGCCCAGGTTGATCTGGTTCGTATAGAGGTTCGCCACGTCGATCAGGAGCCCGACGCCGGTCATCTCCACCAGCTCGCCGAGGAAGGCGGCCTCGGTCATCTCGTCCTCCGGCCAGCCGAACAGGGCCGCGACGTTCTCCAGGGCCAGCGGTACGGGCAGCGCGTCCTGCGCCCGCCGCACGTTCTCGGCGACGACGGAGAGCGCGGCCCGGGTGCGCGGGACCGGAAGCAGGTGCCCGGCCTCCATCCCGCCCGCCCGCACGAAGGCGAGGTGCTCGCTGACCAGCGGCGCGTCCAGGGCGCGGGCGCAGTCCGCCAGGTGCGCCAGCCGCCTCGGGTCGGGAGGCTCGGCACCGCCGACGCCCAGCCCGACACCGTGCGGGATCACCGGGACCCCGCGGGCGCGGAGCACGCGCAGCGACTCGGGGAGCCGGGCGGGGTGGACGTTCTCGGCGATGACCTCGACGAAGTCGACCCCGGGCAGCCGCTCCACGGTCAGGTCGATCTCCGGCCGCCAGCCGATGCCCACCCCCAGCGCCACAGACTCAGCCGCCATCGGAGGCACCCCCGCCCAGGCCCGCCCGCCGCCGGGTCACCACCGCCTCTCCGGCGGCTCCGGCCGTCCTCGCAGCCGGGGCCGGACGCCGCTCACCCACCGCAACCGCCGCCGCACCCTCCGCCGCAGCTGGACCCGCCACCGCCGTCACCCGACCCGCCACCGTCGCTCGACCCGCCCCAGCCTCCGGAGCCGAAGTCGCCGCCGCCGCCGAAGGACGAGGCGTCCCCCGAGCTCGAACCGCCGCCGCAGGCGCCCGAGGCGCAGCTGCTCGAACCGCTCGCGGTCTGGCGCTGGAGCTCCTCCTCCAGGCCGGGCTCGTCGAGCTCGCTCAGGCCGTACAGGGCGACGGGGATGCCGACGGCGAAGGCCAGATCGGGCGCGACGGGGCGGGCGCCCCGTATGTAGGTCCGGCGGGCGGAGGCGAGCACCTCGTGGCCGGTGTGACTCAGAACGTCGCGCAGCGCCCGCTTCTGCCGCGCGTAGACGGAGAAACCACCGATCACCGAGAACATGCCCACCAGCAGCGCGAAGGTGCCGAATCCCCCGGTGGCCCCCGCGAGCAGGATGCCCGCCACGACGACCACCTCGATGATCGAGGTGATCTGGAGCCGGCTCAGCAGCACCTGAGCGTGGTCGAGCGCGCCCTCGGGCACCAGCAGGCCGAGCCCCAGCAGGCGGTAGCGCAGGCCGTCGACGCTCCGCCCCTCGGCCACCGCGCGGCGGACCTCGCCCACCGGGGCCGACCCTCCGCGCTGGTGGAGCGACTCCATGACGGCGTGCTCGATCGGGTCGGGGGACGGCCGGGCCCCGGCGACCAGGCTGGCCTGGCCGCCTCGCGAGATCCGGATCGCCCCGGCCCTGGCCAGCAGGCCGAGCGCGGTGTTGATCACGCGGCGCGGCCCTCCGGAGAGATAGGCGAGCTCGTACGGGTTCGGTGGCCCGCCGTAGTGGCCGATCATGGCCGAGCGAACCCGGCGGTGCTCACGGTGCAACGCGAAGGCCGTGGAGAGGATGACCAGGCCGACGACGAAGGCGATGACGAACAGCGAGAACTCCATGTCCGCCTCCTCGGGGGGAAAGGTGGGCCACAGGAGTGACGTCCCGTGTACCCAGGTAGACGCGCACAGCCTGGCAGAAGTTTCACCCGACTTCGACGGCGGCCCGGTGAGATGTCGGTCACCAGGCGAAATACACGTCACGTACACGTCACCGGCCCCGGCGCGGCCGGGACCGGTGACCTCGGGCGCGCCTTTCCCGGCCCGGGCACCCGGCCGGGCGATCAACCCGGGCGGGGCCCGGCCCGGGCGGACACCCGGTCCGGCCTGGCGCTCAATCCAGGCGGGGGCGTCCGGGCCAGGCGGGCACTCAGCCCAGGCGGGCACTCAGCGCGGGCACTCAGCCCAAGCGGGCGACGAGGGCCTCGTACTCCTCCCAGAGCTCCTTGGGCAGGTGGTCGCCGAAGGTCTGGAAGAAGGCGGGCATGAGCGACGCCTCCTGCCTCCAGATCTCCTCGTCGACGCTCAGCAGCGTCCGCATGTCCTCCTCGGAGATGTCGAGGCCCTCGGTGTCGAGCTGGGCGGGGAGGAGCCCGATGGGGGTCCGTACCGCCTCCGCCCGGCCGTTGAGGCGGTCGACGATCCACTTGAGCACGCGGGTGTTCTCGCCGAAGCCGGGCCAGATGAACCTGCCCTCGTCGTCCTTGCGGAACCAGTTCACGTAGTAGATGCGCGGCAATCGGGCGTCCTCACGCCGGCCGATCCTGAGCCAGTGGGCGAAGTAGTCGCCCATGTTGTAGCCGCAGAAGGGCAGCATCGCGAACGGGTCGCGACGCAGCTCGCCGACCTTGCCCTCGGCGGCGGCGGTCTTCTCCGAGGCGATGTTGGCCCCCACGAAGACGCCGTGCTGCCAGCTCGTCGACTCCGTCACCAGGGGGACCGCGCTGGCCCGGCGCCCGCCGAACAGGATCGCGGAGATCGGCACCCCCTCGGGGTCCTGCCACTCGGGGGCGATCGTCGGGCACTGCGCGGCCGGGACCGTGAAGCGGGCGTTGGGGTGCGCGGCGGGCTCGCCGGAGTCCGGCGTCCAGGCGCGGCCCTTCCAGTCGGTCAGGTGCGCCGGGGGCCGGTCGGTGAGCCCCTCCCACCACACGTCGCCGTCGTCGGTGAGGGCGACGTTGGTGAAGATGCTGTTGCCCCAGAGCGTCCTGATCGCGTTGGCGTTGGTGGACTCGCCGGTTCCGGGGGCGACGCCGAAGAAACCCGCCTCGGGGTTGATGGCGCGCAGCCGCCCGTCGTCGCCGAAGCGCATCCAGGCGATGTCGTCGCCGATCGTCTCGACCTTCCATCCGGGAAGGGTCGGCTGGAGCATGGCGAGGTTCGTCTTACCGCAGGCGCTCGGGAAGGCCGCCGCGACGTAACGCGTCTCCCCGGAGGGCGGGGTGATCTTGAGGATGAGCATGTGCTCGGCCAGCCAGCCCTCGTCGCGGGCCATCGTGCTCGCGATGCGCAGGGCGTAGCACTTCTTGCCGAGCAGGGCGTTGCCTCCGTACCCGGAGCCGTAGGACCAGATCTCGCGGGTCTCGGGGAAGTGGCTGATGTACTTGGTGGGGTTGCACGGCCACGGCACGTCCTCCTGGCCGGGCTCCAGCGGGGCGCCGACCGAGTGGACGGCCTTGACGTAGCCGCCGCGCTCCTCGATGAGCCGCAGGGCGTCGTCGCCCATGCGGGTCATGACGCGCATGGACACGACCACGTACGGCGAGTCGGTGATCTCCACGCCGAGCTGGGAGATCTCACCGCCCAGGGGACCCATGCAGAACGGCACCACGTACATCGTCCGGCCGCGCATGCTGCCCTTGAAGATCTCGCCGAAGGTACGGCGCATCTCGGCGGGGGCGATCCAGTTGTTGGTCGGCCCCGCGTCCTCCTCACGCTCGGAGCAGATGTAGGTCCGGTCCTCGACCCTGGCGACGTCACTGGGATCGGAGGTGGCGTGGAAGCTGTTCTGTCGCTTGGCCAGACGCGTGAACGTGCCCTGCTCGACCAGCAGGTTCGTCAGGCGGGTCCATTCGGCCTCGGAGCCGTCGCACCATTCGATCCGGTCCGGCTGGGTCAGTTCGGCGATCTCCTTGACCCACCCGGCGAGCTCTTCATGGCTGGTCGGGCTGACGGCGGTGACATCTACGGTAACGGACACTACTGGGGCTCCTTTACACTTCTCCGGGCCAAAACATCATTGACGAACGAACCGCGCTCAATCCAATTGGCATAGACCAGTGAATTCGCACGGTCGCGCGTCACGGCGCTCCAGGCCCGGCGCCTCCTACGGCGTATGGCCTGGCAGGAGACGCAAGGTTTTGAAACCCCTACCCAAAAGAAGTGAATCTAAAAAAGCCGCCCCGGCAGTGGTATAGGCCAATGAGAAAGGTCTAAACCAATCGGCGGACAGGTTCAGACCAATTCATTGGTCATTTCCGCTGCCCAGGCTCAGGAATTCACGTCCGGGCCCGCCGCCCGGACGCGATCGACGTGCTGGAGCGCGTCCCTCAGATCCGCCAGCCAGGTGTCGGTGTGGTTGCCCACCAGGCGCACGCACCAGGCGAGCGCGTCACTGCGGCTGCGGGCCACCCCGGCCGCGACGAGGGTGTCGAGCACCTGGCGCTCCGACTGCTTGAGCCGGGTCATGACAGGCACCGAGAGTGTGGTGAACATCACTGTCCTGTCACCGACGGCGACCCCCCAGGAGACCTTTCTGCGGAAGCGCTGCTCGGCCTCGAGCGCGATCTCGACGCGCCGCTCCCTGGTCTCCTCGCGGAAACGCAGGATGCCGCCCTCCATGGCGGCGGAGCGCTCCACCTCCGAGACGTCGTCGTCGAGCGCGGGAGCCCGGAGCCTGCCGACCACCGCGATCTCCTCGCGGTCCAGCACGATCTCGAGCCCGCCCTCGAACCACTCCTCGGGCAGCCTCCCCGCGAACCAGCCGCGCAGCTTCGCCACCGCTTCATCTTTTTCCATGTAATTTAGATTACAACGCTTCATCCAACGAGGCCAGCATCGTTCCGCGTCGCACTCGGGCGTAACCCCGCAGGGACGTGTGAGACGTGTGGGACGTGTGGGAACGGAGGGAGCGGGCTAGCGGACCCGGGCGGCGACCTGCGGGCTGATCCGTACGGCCCCGGCGAAGTTGCGGGTGGTGACGGGGACGAGCTTGACCACGTCGCCGGTCCTGGGGGCGTGCAGCATCTTGCCGCCTCCCCAGTAGATGGCCACGTGCGAGACGTAACCGGGGTTGGTCGGGTCGTGCCGCCAGAACAGCAGGTCACCGGGCTGGGCCTGGGAGAGCGGGATCTGGGGACCGGAGACGAACTGCTGGTGCGTCACCCGGGGCACCTTGATCCCCGCCTGCGCGTACGCCCACTGGACCAGGCCCGAGCAGTCGAAGGTGTCAGGGCCCTCGGCGCCCCACACGTACGGGCGGCCGAGCTTGCCGATCGCGGCGGTGAGCGCGGTCGTGATCTGAGGGGCGGTCATGAAGGAGCTCGCGGACCAGGTCACGGCCTTGCCGACGGTCTCGCCGGCGGTCTTGCCGGGGGCCTTCAGCACCGGGTTGATCACCGCGACCTGCGATCCCCTGGGGAGGTTGCGCAGGAGGGTGAGACGCAGCTTCGCGGAGTCGGCCTTCGGCGCGCTCACCACGAGCGCGTTGTTCTCCGGGATGCCCAGGGCGCGGGCGGTCGGCCGGGAGACCACGGCGTCGATGGCGCCCATGCCCATCGTGGCGTAGGCGCCCACGCGCAGGTTGCGCCCGGCGGTGGTGAAGGTCTTGCCCAGCGGCATGCCCCCGTCGTTGCCCAGGACGAAGGAGACGGCGACCTCCCCCGCCGAGACGTTCCGCCAGAGCCTGTCGGAGCGCGCGGTCGGCTTGGGGGTGTACGCGCGGAACGTCGAGGGGTTCACCCCGAGCGTCTGCACCGGCTTGCCGTCCAGGACCACCTCCGCGGCGTCGGCCCGCTCCACCGCCCGTACCCCGGAGAGCTGGGCGATCCTGGCGACCACGGTCGCGCTGAGCGGCCGGTGCGCGACGACGAACAGGTGCGGCTGCCGCATCGAGGTGAGCGGTGCCACCGGTTCCGGTGTCGCCGGCCCGCCCTGGGCGGGCTTCGCCACCTGGGTCGGCAGGGTGGCGACGGACCTGCGCATCGTGATCGTCTCCGGCTCGGCCTCCGGCATCTGGGCGAAGACCATCAGGCCGGTGGCCAGCACGCCGACGAGCAGGACGGCCAGGACGGGGACGACCCGCCTCATCAGGCGGGCGGTGCGGTGGCTGTGGCGGAGGCGGGGGCGGTAGGCGAGATCCTGCCGGGCCTCCCGGATCAGGTCGGAGACACGTGGCCGCCGATCGAACACGACATCTCCCCTTCCCCGCGGACTCCAGCCCTACGAGGGTGCCGTAGAGCGCCCTCCAATGCACGCAAACCCATCGAAAAGCGCCCTATCTGCAATGTGGCCGCGCGACTTTCGAAACTCCGCCGGCTCCTCTGACACACGGCGATCCGCCGGGACGCCCGTCCCGGCGGATCAGCGAATCGATCGGAGTATGGGGAGGTCAGTTGCCGATGTACGGCACGGCCTCAAGGATCTCGACCGTGTTGGAGCGGCCGTTCGGCATCGTGTAGGTCGCCTTCTCGCCGATCTTCTTGCCGTTGATCGCCGCACCGAGCGGCGACTTGGGCGAGTAGACGTCGATCGGGGCGCCGCTCTCCTCGCGGGAGGCCAGCAGGAAGGCGACCTCCTCGTCGTCGCCCTCGAAACGGACGGTGACCGTCATTCCAGGACCGACCACACCTTCGGTGCGGGGCGCCTCGCCGACCTTGGCACTGTCCAGGATCTGGCGGAGGTGGAAGATGCGGGCCTCCATCTTGCCCTGCTCGTCCTTGGCGGCGTGGTAGCCGCCGTTCTCCTTCAGGTCGCCTTCCTCGCGTGCCGCCTCGATCTTCTTGGCGATGTCGACGCGCCCGGGCCCCGAGAGGTGCTCGAACTCAGCCTTCAGGCGGTCGTACGCCTCCTGAGTGAGCCAGGTGACGCTCTCGCTGTGGGAGTCGGCCACGGGTTCTCCTTGCTTCCTCGGGGGCTTCGTGCTTGGTGCTTGGGGGGTTGCGGTCGGTCGAATTTCGAAAGGCTAACAAGTTAACCCCTCTACCGCCTCCCCAAATGTCTCACTATACGAGATAGCAGTACTGGACGTGGACCGAAGTTGCGGGAGCACTGGTCTCTAGCCGTTCGGTAAGCCGAACATACCCCTCACCAGCCGGAATATTGACCTCCTTGCTGCCGACCTCGACGTGGCGGACGTCGGTGGCCCGCAGGCGGCAGAGCGCCGCGCGATCGGATGGTTTGACCGCTTCAAAGGTGATCTGCGCAGAATCGCCGCGACTGGTGTCGAACGCGATGACCTGGTCGATGACCTCCGTGTTGCCCTTCGCCGCCCACATCACGTAGCCCCATCCCCCCGCGCACACGGCGCAGAGGATCGCGATCACGACGTGCACGACGAAGCGCCCCCTGCGCTCCGGGCGGTCGGGAAAGTCGCCCGGGGTGCCGAGGACAGGACCGTCCTGACGGCCCTTCTCGGCCTCGCTGGTGGCCATGACGGAATCTCCCTGCACTACCTCGGTGTTATCCGAGACAATTGTCCCCTGCGGGGGCCTCGCCCTCGCGACCGCCCAAGAGAAACTAACCTCTCCCTAGAGTGACGTAAGCCGAGGGCGCGCGGGGCACCACGTCGAGCGGAGCGGAAGACACGGCCAGGCGGGCCGTCCGCGAGGCGACCGGCGACGATCCGACGCGCGACCGACATAAGGAGACACCGAGCCCGTGAGTGCACCGCTCAGGCTGATGGCCGTTCACGCGCATCCCGACGACGAGTCGAGCAAGGGCGCCGCCACCATGGCGCGCTACGTGGCCGAGGGCGTGGACGTACTGGTCTGTACGCTCACCGGAGGCGAACGCGGGTCGATCCTGAACCCCAAGATGGAGCGCCCGGAGATTCTCGAGAACATCGGCGAGGTCCGGCGCCTGGAGATGGAGCGCGCCCGGGAGATCCTCGGTGTGCGGCAGCGCTTCATGGGGTTCGTCGACTCCGGCCTGCCGGAGGACGAGAGCGAGCCGCTGCCCGAGGGCTGCTTCGCGCTGCAGCCGCTGGAGATCGCCTCGGAGCCGCTGGTGGCGGCCGTCCGCGAGTTCAGGCCGCACGTGATCCTGACCTACGACGACGACGGCGGCTACCCCCACCCCGACCACATCATGACCAACCGCGTCTCGGTCGAGGCCTTCGAGGCGGCCGGCGACCCCGACCGCTATCCGGACGCCGGCGAGCCCTGGCAGCCCCTGAAGCTCTACTACCACATGGGTTTCACCAAGGACCGGTTCGAGGCGCTGCACGAGGCGATGAACGACCGCGGCATCGGCTCCCCGTACGCCGAGTGGATCTCCCGCTGGGAGGACCGCCCGCAGAAGTGGCCGGTGACCACCCGCGTCCCCTGCGGCGACTACTTCGAGCTCCGCGACGAGGCGCTGCTCGCGCACGCCACCCAGGTCGACCCGGACGGTTTCTGGTTCGTCTGCCCGCGTGACCTGCAGCGCGAGATCTGGCCGACCGAGGACTACCACCTGGCCCGGTCGCTCGTGGACGTCGAGCTTCCCGAGGACGACCTGTTCACCGGTGTCCACGCGGATGTCCCGGCCGACTCGGTCTCGCACGCCTGCCACTGACGCGACCATGGGGTGACGGTGGCAAACTTGACATGTGATTGCATTCGACACCGTCACCAAAGGTGACGTCAGCCCGGGTCTCCTGGGCTTCCTCGTCGTGGCCGGCCTGGGGTTCGCCCTGTACGTGCTGGTCAAGTCGATGAGGAAGCAGATCTCCAGGATCGAGGTCCCCTCAGAGGCCGAGCTGAGGGAGCGGAAGGACGCCGGCACCACCACGACGCCGACCGCTCCCTAGCCCCGGCCCCGCCGGATCCACGGTTCAGCCCCCGGCCCCGCCGGATCCACGGCTCCGACCGGCCACCGCGCGACACGCGCGAGGGGTGGGATCCGCCGGGCCGAAACCCCGACAGCGAGCAAGGACGACCATGGCCGACGACATCGAGGTCTCCGACAACCCCGGAGCCTCCCGCTTCGAGATCCTGCTGGACGGCGGGGTCGCCGGATTCGCCGCGTACCGCCTGCGCGCCGGAAAGATCATTTTCACCCACACCGAGATCCTCCCCGAGCACGAGGGCAAGGGCCTGGGCGGCCGGCTGGCCTCCGCGGCTCTCGACGCGAGCCGCTCGTCCGGCCGGTCGGTCGTGCCGCTCTGCCCGTTCATCGCCCGCTACATCCGGCGCCACCCCGAGTACAAGGATCTGGTGCCCGAGGGCTACCTCGACCTCCTCGACGAGGAGGCCTGACCTTACGGCTCCCCTCCGGGAGCCGCGCGAGAGCCGGACCGTCCGCCGATCGGCGGACGGTGCCGTCACGAACCGTCGTCAAGGGTCGCCGTCACGGACCGTCGTCATACGGACCGTCGTCACAGGGCGCGACCACAGATCGCGACCGCGGACCGTGGCGGCTCACCGGCCTCTTGCCGCAGCCTCTTCCCGGCCTCTTGGGGCCGTACGGGAACGGCCTCCTGGGGCCGTACGGGAACGCCCGTCAGTCGCCGAGGGTGTCGGTCGAGGACCAGGCGCGCTCCAGTGCCCTGGGCAGCCCCCAGCGGCCCAGCGAGGTGAGCACCTCGGTCCTGTCGACGATCCCCAGGCACGCCCAGAGCGGGGTGACCGAGCTGAAGAGCGTCTCGGCCGCCTCCAGGTCCTCCGGCTCGTCCAGATCGACGTCGATGTCCTCCGATTCGGCGATGAGCCTGGCGATCCGCTCGGGCGACGCCAGCACCCCGGGGCCGCGCCTGGCCAGGGCGGCGACCACGGCCAGCCAGTCGGCGTGATGGATCGCGCACAGGGCGGCAAGCACCGAGTCCTCGTGGCTGAGCTCCCCGTCCAGGTCGGAGAAGACCTCCAGCCGGTCCTCCTCGTCGGGCAGGTCGGAGATCGGCCCCGCGATGCCCGCCGTGACGGTCAGCCAGAGCTCCTCGTCGTCGGCCGGCAGCGGCTCCCCCTCGTACCCGGCGCAGGCCCGCAGCACGTTGCCGGGATAGCCGGGCCTGCCCAGCACCTCGCGCAGCCGGGTGGCCGCGGCCCGCAGCTCCCTGACGGGCCGCTCGGGGTCGGGCAGCTCGGCCAGGATGCGCCGCAGCTCGGCCAGCGCGAACGCCTCCTCCTCGTCCCAGGCGGCGAACAGCTCCTCGTCCTGCTCGTCGGAGACCGCGGTTCCGGGGATCCGCCCGTCGGGCAGCGGCCCGGTGAGCCAGCGCTCCTGGAGATCCGCGTAGGCCTCCCTGGCCTGCTCGTCGCCCCGGGCGAGCGCGTCCGGATCGATCTCCCCGGCGGCGACCCGCTCCTCCAGATAGGCGACCAGCCCGTGGAACATCTCCTCGCCGACCGGTCCTCGCTCGTCCTCCTCGGGCCAGACGAAGAAGCTCGGGGTGAGCAGGAGCGGCTCGGTGCCGGTGGACTCCATCCAGCGCTGCACGTCCCCCACGGTCGCGCCGCCGGACTCGATCGCGCTGAGCGTCGCCTTCGCGGAGTCCCAGAAGGGCACCGACAGCGGGTTGCCCGCCGCCAGCAGCGCCCGCCTCAGATCGGGCAGCGCCACCAGTGCCACGCCGGACGGCACGGCGAGCAGCGCACGGGCAACATCACGCCGGGTCAGCTCGGAAGCCGCCCTTCCGGCGTGCACACACACGAAGTCGAGATCCACGCCCAGTGAGCCTACGCCGGAAGCGCGGTGAACACACCTTCCCGCCCGGTGTCACTCTCACGCACCCGGGGCACCGCGTCCGTCCGGGGAGCCACGGCAGGGGTCAGGAGGCGCCGGACGCGGCGGCCGGAGCGTGCGTCCGGCGCGGGGCGGGGGCCCGGACGGGACGCCAGGTGCTCACCAGCGCGAAGGCCAGCAGCAGCTCGGCGATGTCGCCGCCGTAGTACATGATCTCCGCGGCTCCGCGCAGCTGCGCGACCGGCACCGGCACGTCGACGACGAGCCCGGCGTACATCAGCTGCGACAGCGTGGCGTGCACGGCGATCGCCACCCCCAGCACGACCAGCCGCAGGGGGACCGGCGGGCGCCGCGGCGCCGGGTCGGGACCGGCGATCACCCAGGCGAACAGGCAGCCGGACAGCAGGAAGTGCACGTGCACCAGGTGGTGCGGCAGCGCGCCGGTGGAGGCGATCCGATACAGCGGGGTGCAGTACAGCGCCACCATGGCGCCCACGCTGAGCAGCAGCGCGATCCACGGGTCGGCCACCAGGTGCGTCGCCCGGCAGCGCAGCACGGCGACGAGGCGCCGTCCGTGGACCGGCGGCAGCGAGCGCAGCAGCAACGTCACCGGGGCGCCGAGCACCAGGCCCAGCGGCGCCAGCATGCCGATCAGCAGGTGCTGCAGCATGTGCCCGCGGAAGTCCGTCTCGGCGAGCGCGGCGACGGGCCCGGCCACGGCGGCGGCGACCAGCGCGACGCCCGCGACGAAACCCGCCGTCCGCCACCGGCTCCAGCCCCTGGGCTCGCGGCCGCGCCGCGCCGCCAGCAGCACGTATCCGCCCGCCAGCACGGCCAGGACCGCCGGCGGCAGCGCCGTCACCAGGCCACCGCCGTGCTCGTGGACCCCGTGGACCCCGGGCGCCGGGGCGATCACGACGTCGGCGCGGCGGGGGCGCGCCTGCCCTCGTCGCACAGCTCGACCGGGCCGCCGCCACGCTGCAGCAGCCACCCGCCGGCCACCAGCGCCGCGCCCAGGAGCAGGAATCCCAGATCCCACCAGGTCTGGTACGGGCCGGTCCGCACGTGGTGGATGCCCAGCAGGTGGTGATCGACGATGCCCTCCACCAGGTTGAACGCCCCCCACCCGACGAGGATCCAGCCCCACAGTTCCCGCGATCTCCACACCCGGCCGCGGGAGTGCAGGACCCGCGAGTACAGCAGGCCGAGGCCGATCAGCACCGCCAGCCAGGTGAACGCGTGGAACAGCCCGTCCCACAGCGTGTTCATCCGCAGGCCGGGAACGGTGTCCGCCGGGTAGTACCTCACCCCGATGTTGTCGGTGTCCGTGCTGGTCAGCATGTGGTGCCACTGCAGGATCTGGTGCAGCAGGATGCCGTCGACGAACCCTCCCAGCCCGATGCCCAGGATCGTTCCCGGCACGGCGATCCGCCCGGTGTCGATCTTCCCAGCAGACCTGTTCGGCATCACGGCCCCCTCGTTCCCGGCTCGCGCCCGGCTAGTCCTGTCCGCCTCACGTACGGGTCAGGCCGGTTCGGAGCCGCGTGCCGCCCGCCGAGGAGAAGGGCACCGCGGGGGTCCCCCGGCAAACCCCACCAGAGCCACCGGCGGGCGTACGGGAGCGACGCACCCGCGCACGTCATCCGCGGCCTAAAATCTCGGCCGCCCGCCCATGCTCGCGGCCTCGCCCCTCTCCCGGTTTAGTGTGAGGAGGATCGTGTGGGTACAACCGCGACGCGCAACCTCCGCGCACCTCGCGACGAGGACGCACGCACCGCGTACGCAGAAAGGTCGTCATGAACCGCTTGAAGGACGCGACCAGCCCATATCTGCTGCAGCACGCGGACAACCCCGTCGACTGGTTCGAATGGGGCGAGGAGGCGTTCGCCGAGGCCGTCCGGCGGAACGTGCCGCTGCTGATCAGCGTCGGCTACTCGGCGTGCCACTGGTGCCACGTGATGGCCCACGAGTCCTTCGAGGACCGGGCCACGGCCGCGCTGATGAACGAGCGCTTCGTCAACGTGAAGGTCGATCGCGAGGAGCGGCCGGACGTCGACGCGGTGTACATGGCGGCCACCCAGGCCATGACCGGTCAGGGCGGGTGGCCGATGACGGTCTTCGCCACCCCGGAGGGCCACCCCTTCTACACCGGCACCTACTTCCCCAGGCAGCAGTTCCAGCGGCTGCTGGCCGGGGTGTCGGGCGCCTGGACCGACGAGCGGGAGGCCGTGCTGGAGCAGGGCTCGAAGATCGTGGAGGCGTTGAACGAACGGTCGGCGCTGCCGTCCGGGCCGCTGCCCACGCCGGACACGCTCACCCGGGCCGTGCACAGCCTGGCCGAGTCCTTCGACCCGGTCCGCGGCGGCTTCGGCGGAGCACCCAAGTTCCCGCCGTCGATGGCCCTGGAGTTCCTGCTGCGCTACGGCGCGGCGGCCGCCGGGACCGCGCGGGACACGGGGGACGGGGAGCGGCGGGCGACCGCCGACGCGGCGACGTCCATGGCCGGGCGGACGCTGGAGGCCATGGCGCGGGGCGGCATCTACGACCAGCTCGGCGGGGGGTTCGCCCGCTACAGCGTGGACGCCGAGTGGGTGGTCCCGCACTTCGAGAAGATGCTCTACGACAACGCCCTGCTCCTGCGGGTCTACACGCACTGGTGGCGCTCCACCGGCTCCGCCCTGGGCAGGAGGGTGGCGCTGGAGACGGCCGACTGGCTGCTGGCCGAGATGCGCACCCCCGAGGGAGGCTTCGCCTCCGCCCTGGACGCCGACAGCGAGGGCGTGGAGGGCAAGTTCTACGCCTGGACCCCTGAGGAGCTCCGCGAGGTCCTCGGCGAGGAGGACGGGCTCTGGGCGATCGAGCTGTTCGAGGTGACCGGGACGTTCGAGCACGGCACCTCGGTGCTGCAGCTCCTCGCCGATCCCGGCCCCGGCGACGCCGAGCGGTTCGCCCGGGTCCGCGCCGCGCTGCTGGCCGCGCGGGCCCGCCGGGTGCGGCCGGGACGGGACGACAAGGTGGTGGCCGCCTGGAACGGCCTGGCCGTCGCCGCCCTCGCCGAGACCGGTGCCCTGTTCGAGCGGCCTGACCTCGTCGAGGCGGCCCGCGCGGCGGCCGTGCTGGTCGACGAGCTCCACCTGGACGGCGACCGGCTGCTGCGCACCTCCCGAGACGGCAGGGCGGGGACCAACGCCGGGGTCCTGGAGGACTACGGCGACCTCGCCGAGGGGCTGCTCGCCCTGTACGGGGTGACCGGGGAGGTCCGCTGGTTCCGGCGGGCCGAGGCGCTGCTCGACGCCGTCCTGGCGCGGTTCTCCGACGGCTCCGGCGGGTTCTACGACACCGCCGACGACGCGGAGCGGCTCTTCCAGCGCCCCCGGGACGCGACCGACAACGCCACCCCGTCCGGCCAGTTCGCCGCCGCGGGCGCGCTGCTCTCGTACGCCGCGCTGACCGGCTCGGCCCGGCACCGGGAGGCGGCCGAGGCCGCCCTGGGCACGGTCACCGTGCTGGCCGACAAGCACGCGCGGTTCGCCGGGTGGGGGCTGGCCGCGGCCCAGGCGGCGCTGTCCGGCCCGGTCGAGGTCGCGATCGTGGGCCCGGCGGGCGACCCGGCGACGGTGGCCCTGCACAGGGCGGCCCTGCTGTCACCCCTGCCCGGTCTGGTCCTGGCGCTCGGCGAGCCCGGTTCCGCCGGTGCCGGTTCCGACGCCGGTGCCGGTTCCGATGTCGGTGCCGGTTCCGATGTCGGTGCCGGTTCCGATGTCGGTGCCGGGGAGGTCCCGCTCCTGGCCGGCAGGGGCCTGGTGGGCGGCGAGCCCGCTGCCTACGTGTGCCGCGGCTTCACCTGCAGGATGCCCGTCACCACCCCGGCGGCCCTGCGAGCCGAACTGGCGGGCGGGGCGTGACGGACCGGGCGTGACGAGCCTGGCGTGACGGACCGGGCGGCGGCCGCCGGGACCCGGGCGGGGACCGCCGGAGCGGCCGGGGGCCGTCGTCCTGAACGGGGTCGCCGGGCCGGGCGCCGTCCGCGTGACCGCGCCCGGCCCCTCGCCGGTCGCCCCGGGTCCCGTCAGTCGCCCTGGATGGGGTCGCCGAGCCGGTGGCCCAGATCGTCGAGGCCGAAGTCGTCACCGCTCCCGTCGCCGCCGCTCCCGTCCGGGTCGTCACCCCTGCCGGGTCCGGGGCCGTCGCCGGGACCGCCCGGTCCCTCGCCGGTGTCCTCGGGGGCCGTGGGCTGGTCGGGCCCCGGGGTCTCCTGGTCGGGGGTGGTGCTCTGGTCGGGGCCGGGAGTGCCCGTCTCGTCGGGGCCGGGTGTGCTCCGGTCCTGGCCGTCGCCCTGCTCGTCGCCGTACTCGTCGTCGGGGCCGTAGCCGCCGTACGAGCCGGAGTAGCCGTAGTTGGACGGCTCCTTGAACTCCTTGACCGGCTTGCCCTCCATCGCCTCGGTCATGAAGGCCCGCCAGATCTGCGCGGGGTAGGAACCGCCGTACAGGGCGCTGCCGTTCACCGTCACCGGCTTGTTGTCGTCGCGGAACATGTCGACCGCCACGGCCAGCTGCGGGGTGAACCCGGCGAACCAGACGGCCGCCGACTCGTCGGTGGTGCCCGTCTTGCCCGCCACGGGACGGTCGTAGAGGCGTGCTCCGGAGCCGGTTCCCGCCTCGACGACCTGGGTCAGCGCGTAGGTGGCGTCGACGGCGGCCTGCTCGCCGAAGGCGCGCTTGCCCTTGGTGGAGCTCTTGACGACCTTGCCCTCGGCGTCGGTGACCGAGCGGATCACGTGAGCCTCGCGGTGGACGCCCTCGGCGGCGAAGGAGGCGAAGCCGGAGGCGTTCTGGACGGCGCTCACCGACGCCACGCCGAGCGGGAGCGTGGCGGCGCCCCGGTGCGGGGCGAGCTGCTCGGCGGGGATTCCGGCCTGCTCGGCGACCTTGACGACCTTGTTCAGGCCGACCTTCTGGGCGAGGTCGACGAACGCGGTGTTCACCGAGCTCTGGGTCGCCTTCACGAGGTTGACCTCGCCGTAGGAGTAGCCGCCGGAGTTGGGGATGTCGGCGGAGGCGATCCGGAGCGGCGAGTTGCCGTTGACCCTGGTCTCGAGGCCGAAGCCGTTGTCCAGGGCCGCGGCCAGCGTGTAGGCCTTGAACGTCGATCCGGCCTGCACCTTGGCCGAGAAGGAGTTGTCGAACTTGTTGGCGGCGTAGCTGCGCCCGCCGTAGAAGGCCACGACCTCACCGGTGGCGGGGTCGACGGCGGCGAGCCCGGTGCGGACCTTCTTGGGGGTGCCGTCCGGCAGGACCGAGGTGACGGCGCGCTCGGCGGCGGCCATCAGGTTCTTGTCGAAGGTCGAGACGATCTTCAGTCCGCCCTGGTTGATGACCTCGTCGGTGTATCCCCTGCTCTTGAGCTCGGCCGTCACCTGGTCGAGCATGTAGCCCTCCTGCCCCTTGGGCGCGAAGATCGCCTTGGGCTTGCGGAGGGTGGGGAAGGTCACCTCGGCGGCCTCCTGGGAGGTGATGGCCCCGGTGGCCACCATCCCGTCGATCACCGACCTCCAGCGGTCCCTGGCCGCGTAGAGGTCGGGGCCCTGCGGGTCGGCGAACCTGGAGGGCTGCTGGATCACCGCGGCCAGGTAGGCGCCCTGGGCGAGGGTGAGCTTGCCGACGTCCTTGCCGAAGTAGGCTCCGGCCGCCGCCTGGACCCCGTCGGCACCCCGGCCGAAGTAGATCGTGTTGAGATACTGCTCCAGCACCCAGTCCTTCGACTTCGACTGGTCCACCTTCAAGGAGATCATGACCTCCTTGAGCTTCCTGATTATGGAACGTTCCTGGCTGAGGCCGCTGTAGTAGTTGCGGACCATCTGCTGGGTGATCGTGGAGCCGCCCTGGAGCTGCTGGCCGCTGACCGTGGACCACATCGCGCGGAAGGTACCCGAGAGGGAGACGCCCTGGTCCTCGTAGAAGGAGCGGTTCTCCGCGGCGATGACCGCGTTTCGCAGGCTCTGCGGCACCTTGTCGAGGGCCACGCTCTTGCGGTTGACGCCCTGTCTGGCCAGCACGGTCTTGCCGTCCCGGTAGTAGATCACCGACCCCTGCGCGGTGGCCCTCGGCTGCGTGCTGTCGGGGATGGGGGTGATCGCCCACACCACCCCGAGCAGGCCGATCGCCGAGATCAGCCCCACGCCGAAGACGACGAGTGTGATCCTCAGGAGCTTCCTCCTGGGACTGCCCGTCCCGCCTTTTAACACGCGTGACCCCCCGATAGGACCCGCCGCTGACCCCCGACGGTTGCGGACCGTTAAGGGTAAACGATGGATAACGGTGTCTGGCCCCTGCTTGGCATGGTACGGCTAGCCCTTCCCCTTGCGCGGGACATCGGCCACCAAAGGCAGAACACGGTATGGCACAGGGGTGTCCAAGGCGATCACCGAGGAGGTCCTGACCACGCCCCGGACATCAACGATCAGGTCAATTACCCGCTGCAGGTCGGCATTGCTGCGCGCCACCACCCGGCAGTGCATGTCGTCGCCGCCGGTGATCGTGTGCACCTCCAGCACCTCGGGAATGGCGGCGAGCTGGTCGGCGACCGGATCGTGCCCGCTCATCTGGCGGATCTGCAGGGTCACGAACGCGGTCACGTCGTAGCCGAGCGCCGCGGGGGCGATGTCCGGGCCGAACCCGGTGACCACCCCGCGGGCGACCAGCCGGTCGAGGCGCGCCTGCACGGTCCCCCTGGCCACGCCGAGCCGCCGCGAGCACTCCAGCACCCCGAGCCGGGGCTCCGCCGCCAGCAGGGCGATGAGCCGGGCGTCGAGCTGGTCGATCGTCATGATGTACAGATACTCCGCGGTGACCGGCGAGTAGGTGTGCAGTTTGCGCAGTGGTTGAAGACAGTGTTGCACAAACAGCCCACAAAAACAGACAGTATTCGCATGAGCGACATCTTTCCTGTGAACGGTATGGACTGCGTGGTCTTCGCTGTGGGCAACGCCAAGCAGGCCGCCCACTACTACTCCAGTGCTTTCGGCATGCGGCTCGTGGCCTACCGGGGGCCGGAGAACGGCAGCCGCGACGAGGTGGCGTACGTCCTCACCTCGGGCTCGGCCAGGTTCGAGTTCCGGGGGGCGGTGCGTCCCGGCACCGGGGTGGCCCGCCACGTCGCCGAGCACGGTGACGGCGTGATCGACCTCGCCATCGAGGTCCCCGACGTGGAGGCGGCCTACGCCCACGCGCTCGCCCAGGGCGCGCGGGGTCTCGTGGAGCCGTATGTGACGGAGGACGACCACGGCAAGGTGGTGTCGGCGGCGATCGCGACCTACGGCGAGACCCGGCACACCCTGGTCGACAGGTCCAACTACAGCGGCCCGTACCTGCCCGGCTACGTCGCGGCGGAGCCTCTGGTGGCGGCCCCCGACGTGCGCAACGGCCGCCTGTTCCAGGCCGTCGACCACTGCGTCGGCAACGTGGAACTCGGCAAGATGGACGAGTGGGTGGAGTTCTACAAGCGGGTCATGGGCTTCACCAACATGGCGGAGTTCATCGGCGACGACATCGCCACCGAGTACTCGGCGCTGATGTCCAAGGTGGTCGCGGACGGCACCCGCAAGGTGAAGTTCCCGCTCAACGAGCCGGCGATCTCCAAGAAGAAGTCGCAGATCGACGAGTATCTGGAGTTCTACGGCGGCCCCGGCGTGCAGCACATCGCGCTGGCCACCAACGACATCCTCACCACCGTCGACCACATGCGCGAGGCCGGTGTGAGCTTCCTGAACACCCCCGCCTCCTACTACGACGACCCCGAGCTGCGCGTCCGCATCGGCGAGGTCCGCGCGCCGATCGAGGAGCTGAAGAAGCGCGGGATCCTGGTCGACAGGGACGAGGACGGCTACCTGCTGCAGATCTTCACCAAGCCGGTGCAGGACCGCCCGACGGTGTTCTTCGAGCTGATCGAGCGGCACGGCTCGCTCGGCTTCGGCAAGGGCAACTTCAAGGCGCTCTTCGAGGCGATCGAGCGCGAGCAGGACCTGCGGGGCAACCTGTGACCGAGGTCCGCCCGGGCTGACCGGGCCGCCGGCGACCCACACCTCGGGACCGCCGGCGACCCACGTCCCGGGCCGTGACCCCCGGCGACCCGCCCCCCGGGGCCGCCGGGGGCCACGGCCCGGGCGCAACCCGTAACCGCCCTTGGCTTTGCCGTGGCGCTCTTGTGGTGATCACCCGTGGATGGGATCAGCACCGCCACCGCCGGACGACCGGGGATCGGACCCGTGGTCCGATCCCGCACCCCCCGGCCCGGGTCACGAGGGCCCGGGCCCCGGCGCCGGCCACGAACCCGACCCCGGCCCCTCTCCCGGCTCCCCCGGTCACCGGCCGGGTTCCTCCCATGTCCCCGGCCCCGGCTCCTTTCCCGGCCGCGGGCCGGGAGGTCCCGATCCCGTCTTCGGTTACCCGCCCGCGGGAGAATCCTCCGGCGGTTTTCCCTGGCCGGGCGCCATCAGGCTGGGCGGGCGCTGGCGCCGCCTGTTCGCGGGAATCCTCGACCTTCTCGTCGTCGGATTCCTCTCCTCGCCCTTCACCTACCGGGCCGTCACCACCGTCACGGGCGCGGAGAGTGGTCTGTCGGTGCAGGTACCCTACGCGGAGACTCTCCTGGTGGCGGCGATCGGCTTCCTCTACTACTGGCTGCTGACCGCCTTCTGGAACGGTCAGACGCTCGGCAAGAAGATCTTCCGGCTGCGCGTGGCGGACATCAGCGGGCACAAGGCCGGTGTCGGGCAGGTCGCGCTCCGTGAACTGATCTCATGGCTGATGTACTCCACCTGCTGCCTGGGCTGGATAGATGTGGCTTTCATCCTTTTCCAGTCGCGCAAGCAGGCCGTACACGACATCGCAGCCAGGACGCTTGTCATAGACGCCTGATCGGCGCAGGTCAGTCGCGTAGTGTGCCATTCCACGGGCTCGGCCGTCCGGCCGGGAAAGGGGCTTTAACGTATGGCGTCCAAACGGCTGGCCACCACGGCGACCGCCGCTCTTCTCAGCGCGCTCGGAACCATCGGCACGGTCGCCTGCTCGGCCTCGAACGGGGCGAGCGCCCCCCCGGTGAGCCCCGCGAGATCGAACACCTCCGCCGTGAGCCCCCTGAAGCCGGTCGCCTCCGCCTCCGACATCGCCCCCCCTCACGAGGCCGCCCCCGGCGCCCCGGGAATCGGCGACCCCGACTTCCCCACCGACGGCAACGGCGGCTACGACGTCGGCCACTACGGGCTCGAGCTGGGCTACGACCCGGCGTCCAAGCACCTGTCGGGAGTGGCCCGGATCTCGGCGCGGGCCACCCAGAACCTGACGAGCTTCAACCTCGACCTCTCCGGTTTCACCGTCAGCCGGATCACCGTGGACGGCAGGTCCGCGAGGTTCGACAGGGCCGGGACCGAGCTGAGCGTCACCCCGGCCGCGTCCATCCCGAACGCCGCGGCGTTCACGGTCGAGGTCGCGTACGCCGGTGAGCCCAAACCGGTCCGGGGCTCCTCCAACCTGGGCACGTACGGCTTCATCCCGACCAAGGACGGCGCGTTCGTCACCTGCCAGCCCAACGGCGCCAAGACCTGGTTCCCCGGCAACGACCACCCCTCGGACAAGGCGAGTTACGACTTCGAGGTCACCGTGCCCGCCGGGCTGACCGCGCTGGCCAACGGCGAGCTCGTCGGCGCGCCGAAGACCGCCGGGGGCAGGACGACGTTCCGGTGGCGGGAGAGCCATCCGATGGCCAGTTACCTCGCCACCATGACGCTGGGCAAGTTCGAGATGCTCCAGGGCACGACCCCCGGGGGCCTGAAGAACGTCGCGGCCGTCGACCCGAGGTTCCGCGGCTCGCTGCGCAAGCTGTACGACGTGTCGGGACGGGTCACCGACTACTGGAGCACGGTCTTCGGCCCCTACCCCTTCTCCTCCACCGGAGGCGTGGTCGACGACTTCCCCGCCGGATACGCGCTGGAGAACCAGACCAAGCCCATGTACGGCGGATTCGCCCCCGACGACGCCATCATCGCCCACGAGCTGGCCCACCAGTGGTTCGGCGACAGCCTCAGCATCACCCGCTGGAAGGACCTGTGGCTCAACGAGGGCTTCGCGACCTACGCCGAGTGGCTCTGGTCGGAGCACGAGGGCCAGGCCACCGCCGAGCAGCTCTTCCGCAGGCACTACAGCGCCGGGGCCGACGACCCGATCTGGAGTTACGCCCCCGGCCAGGCCAGGCCGGACGACCTGTTCAACAACTCCGTCTACACCCGGGGCGGCATGACGCTGCACGCGCTCAGGCAGCGGATCGGCGACCCGGCGTTCTTCAAGCTCCTGAAGGAGTGGAGCGCCACGCACCGGTACGGGAGCGTCACGACCCCGGAATTCGTCGCGATGGCCGAGAAGATCTCCGGCAAGAAGCTCGGCCCCCTCTTCGACGCCTGGCTGTTCACCGCGAAGAAGCCGACCACCTGGTGAACCCGGCGAGGGGCCCCCGCGGGCCGGCCGGGCGGCTCACGTGACGATGATCTTGTATCCCTCGACGCGCAGGGAGCCCAGCACCTCCTCGGAGTGCACCGGCCCCTTGGTCTCCAGCTGGAGCTGGACCTCGACCTCCCCCAGGTGCATGCCCAGCCGCTCGTGCACGATGTCGAGCACGTTCGCGCCGAGTTCCGCCAGCTGCGACAGCAGCGCCGCCAGCGCGCCCGGCCGGTCGGAGAGCGGGACCCGCAGGGTGAGATAGCGCCCGGCGGCGGCCAGGCCGTGCCGGAGGACCTTGGCCAGCAGCAGCGGGTCGATGTTGCCGCCGGAGAGCACGGCCACCACGGGGGGCTCGAAGACGTGCGGGTGGGCCAGGATCGCGGCGACCCCGGCCACGCCCGCGGGCTCGACGACCTGCTTGGCGCGTTCGAGGCAGAGCACCAGCGCCTGGGAGATCTGGCTCTCGGTGACGGTGACGACACTGTCGACCAGATAGTGGATCAGCTCGAAGGGCAGCTCACCCGGACGGCCCACCGCGATGCCGTCGGCCATCGTCGAGGCGGGCCTGACCTCGACCGGGTGCCCGACGGCCAGCGAGGCCGGGTAGGCGGCGGCCCTCTCCGCCTGGACCCCGACGATCCGCACGCCCGGCCGCAGCGACTTGACCGCGAGCGCCACCCCGGCCGCCAGCCCGCCCCCGCCCAGCGACATCACGATCGTGCCGACCTCGGGCAGCTGGTCCACGATCTCCAGCCCGATCGTGCCCTGCCCGGCGACGACGTCGGGATGGTCGAAGGGGTGGATGAACACGGCCCCGGTCCGGTCCGCGTGCTCCCTCGCCCGATCCAGCGCGACGTCCACGGTGTCACCCGCGAAGAGCACCTCCGCGCCGTACGACCGGGTCGCGGCCACCTTGGGCAGCGGCGCCCCCTGCGGCATGTAGACCGTCGCCCCGGCGCCGACCAGGCCCGACGCGAGCGCGACCCCCTGCGCGTGGTTGCCCGCGCTGGCCGCGACCACTCCGCGCCGCCGCTCCTCCCCGGTCAGCCCGGCGATCCTGACGTACGCGCCCCGGATCTTGAACGAACCCGAGCGCTGCAGGTTCTCGCACTTGAGGTGGACGGGCCCGCCGATGATCTCGGAGAGCACGTGGGAGTGGAGCAGCGGGGTGCGCAGGGCGACGTCGGCCAGCAGCTCACGCGCGGCGACCACGTCGTCGTAGGTCACCTGAGGGTCTGACATGCGGATCATCGTACGACGTGCGCCCCCGCGGACCTGACCGGATCGGACCGGGGCGCGCGGACATCCGGCGGAGCGGGAGCATCCGGGTCCCCTCCCTCAAGCCGACCGAGATCGAGACGAGTGCCCGGTCACACTTCGAGGTCGCGCTCGGAGAAGGTACTGCGCGAGCTGGGCGTGGCCGAGGAGCTCTGGTGAGGAGCGAAGCCGCGTTGCGAAACGTGGATCCGCCCGGGTCAGATACGCGCTCCGACGTCGGCGCCGTTGGACGGGCGCAGGAAGGCGGAGGAGGGGATCGAGCCGTCCGCCGCGCGAGGTCCGGTGATCGTGCCGGAGTCGGTACTGACGAACGTCCAGGAGCCGCCGAGGTTCCAGGAGTTGCCCGAGCCTGAGGAGGACGAGCCGAGCGAGACCTGCGTCGCGTTCGCCGCCGACAGGTTCCCGGTGAGGGTGGAGCCGGAGTCGGCGAAGTCGAAACCGGTACCGCCGTTGCGCCACGCGGTGTTGCGGTCGGCGGTCAGCCGGCCGGGGTTGCCGTTGTCGATGAAGCCGCCGACCGCGTTGTCGAACGCGATGGAGTTGCGGATCACATGGTCGGCAGGCGGGTCGGGGTCACCGCCGCGGTGCCGTTGCAGAAGCCGCTGCCGGAGTATCCGGCGTGGTTGGAGTCGATGGTGCCGGTGCAGACCGCGGGTGAGGTTTCGGCCTCGTAGCGGGTGGTCGCGGCGTGTGCCGCGTGCACGGGCGGCGCGGCGAGCATGCCGGCCCACGCGAGGAAAGGTGTCAGGCGCATCGTTGCTCTCCAGGACCGCCGGGTCGTCGGATGACAAGCGGAGTCGGGGCGGCTGAAGGTGAACCTTTCCGGCACCTGGGACGGCTCCGGCGACGGATACGAAGCGAGAAGCCGCCACCGTCGCGGGTTCCGGCGGTCGACGCGGTCTCGCCGTTCCGGTCGAGGACGTCCTTCGGGAGCGCCGGGCAGGCGGGCGTGGGGAGCGCCCGCCTGCCCGGGAGTTCTAGCGGCGGGTGATGTCGGATTCGGAGTACAGGCAGTGCGTGCCGTCGGGGCCCTCACCGATCTTGCTGGGCTCGCTGCCCTTCGGCACGCCCTTGTAGCGCTCGCAGATGGTGGCGCTGCCGTAGACGGTGATCCGGCTGAAGCGCGCGGTGTCGCCCCAGTTGGAGTTGATGCCGGCCAGCACCTTGGTGGAGCGGGCGGTGACGCCGTCCAGCACGACGTGGCGCTGGTAGGAGGTGGAGCAGTTGCCGCAGGCCCGGTACAGCTTGCCGGCGTTGTGCACCTGGAAGTTACGGATGGTCAGCCTGCCGGCGCCGTTGTGCTGGAAGACCTTGTCGGAGGCCGACCTGGCGCCTCCGCCGTCCACCAGGTAGGTGGCCGAGGAGCTGGAGCCGCGGAAGGTGGCGGCGTCCTCGCCGACGTCGTTCCACCACACGTTGCGGATGGTGCACGAGCCCTCGCAGTGGATGCCGTCGCCGGCCGGGGCGTCGAGGATGACGTTCTGGATGGTGCCGCCGTTGGCCACGACGAACATCGGGTCCTGGCTCTCGCCCTGGCCGCCGTCGCCGATGCCGTAGTAGCGCTTCATGCCGCCGTCGAAGAACGTGCCGGCGTTGCGGGTGGTGGTCTGGTGGACGCTGCCGGTGTCCGAGGGCCACGGACCGCTGCCGTCACCTCCGCCGGAGGTGGGCGTCACGGTCGGGGTGGGAGTGGGGGTGGGGTCCGGGTCGGGCGTGCCGCCCCCGCCGGCGGGCCGCAGCGTCCACTGCTTGGTGGCCGCCGAGTCGCAGGAGTTCTGCTGCAGCAGGGCGCCGGAGGACGTGGAGTTGTCCTTGACGTTGAGGCACTTGCCGCCGTTGCCGTTGACCACCCGGTAGTTGGACCCCGAGGCGGTGAGCTGCCAGGTCTGCGAGGCGGCCGAGGTGCAGGACTCCTGCTGGACCGCCTTGCCGGCGCTGGTGGAGGCATCCCGCACCCCGAGGCACTTGCCGCTGTGCGCCGCCTTGATCTGGTAGCCGCCTCCTGAGGAGGTGAGCGTGAAGACCTGCCCGGCGGCGTCGGCGCAGGTGTTCTGAGCCAGCTGGACGCCGTCGCCGGTGCTCTGCCCGGGTACGGTGGCGCACAGGCCGCTGCCGGCGTTGGCCAGCGTGTAGTTGCCGTTGGAGGGGGCCGCCGAGGCGGGCGTGTTGAACGTGACCACCAGCCCGCCGGTGGTGATGAGGCCCGCGGTCAGGATGACCGCCAGCCTCCTACCGAAATGCTCTTCTTTAAGCACGTTCAGCTCCATTTCTGCGATCTGTGTGGATTCAGGGCATGGCAAAGCAGAGGTTGCGAGCTCCGGGGTCGTCCCCGGCTGGAGTCGTGGTGCGATCCGCACCCGTCCGCGCGGCACGGCGCCTTCCGGCTCTTCGATCCCTCAGGTCTGCCGGGAAGCCACCCGCTCCGCTGCCTCGATGCATTCCGTTGTCGGCCGCACCACCTCGACGCAGCAGTCACGCGAGCCGCTCAGAGACCACGTCTGTGAACAACCGATTGCAGACACAGTCGCGTTACATGAAGGAAACGTCAATACATTCAGGTAAAACTGCAAACAGATCCGGATGTTTCTCCTGGTAGCGCCCCGATTCCTGCAACAACCGTTTGCAAAAAGTAGGAAAGAGGGCTTACCTGGTCACGCCATCCGGTTCACGCCCACCATGTCCTCCTGAAACTTTCACGACTCCCGGCCGCCCGGCCGGGCGGCGTGACGACGGCACACTCCCCCGTTGCGCCACTGCGACCTCGGCCGACTTGCCGCCTGCCGGTGAGGCCGAGGCGCCGCGGGTGGTCTCGTTCGCATCCGGGCCTTCCCAAGCGCGCTGGTGCGTGCTTAGCTTCGCTCGACGTGGGAAAGCGCTTACCAAACCTGTGGAGACGAAGGATGCGCCTGACACCTTTCCTCGCGTGTGCCGGCCTGCTGGCCGGCATGCTCGCCGCGCCGCCCGTGCACGCGGCACACGCCGCGACCACCCGCTACGAGGCCGAAACCTCACCCGCGGTCTGCACCGGCACCATCGACTCCAACCACGCCGGATACTCCGGCAGCGGCTTCTGCAACGGCACCAACGCCGCGGGCGCCCACGCCCAGTTCACCGTGAACGCCACCACAGCCGGCACGGCCACCTTGGGCGTCCGGTTCGCCAACGGCACCACCGCCCGCCCGACCAATCTGATCGTCAACGGCACCACCGCCCAGACCCTCTCGTTCGAAGGCACCGGCGCATGGTCGGCCTGGGCCACCAAGACCACGACCGTCCCACTGAACGCCGGCCCCAACACCATCCGGCTGACCCCCACCGGCAGCGCCGGCCTGCCCAACCTCGACTACATCGACGTGGAGGCGGGCGGCACGACACAGCCGCCGGGCGACACGCTGTACGTGGCGCCGAACGGCACGGACAACGCGGCCGGGACGCAGGCGGCCCCGACGACGCTCACCTCCGCGATCACCCGCGTCGCTCCCGGCGGGACGATCTCCATGCGCGGCGGACGCTACGACTTCTCGCAGACGGTCACCATCGCGCCGGGCAACGACGGCACCGCGAGCGCCCGCAAGAAGATCTCCGCCTACCCCGGTGAGACCCCGATCCTGAACTTCTCGGCCCAGAGCGAGGACCCGGCCAACCGCGGGCTCGCCGTGGGCGGGTCGTTCTGGCACATCCACGGCATCGTCGTCGAGCGCGCCGGTGACAACGGGATCCTCCTGGCCGGCAACGACAACATCATCGAGCGCACGGTGACGCGCTTCAACCGCGACACGGGGCTGCAGCTCTCCCGGCTGGTGGCCGGGGCACCCCGCGAGCAGTGGCCCTCCCGCAACCTCATCGTGAGCGTGGAGTCGCACGACAACGCCGACTCCGACGGCGAGGACGCCGACGGCTTCGCCGCCAAGCTCACCTCAGGTCCGGGCAACGTCTTCCGCCACGCCGTGGCCCACAACAACATCGACGACGGCTGGGACCTCTACACCAAGAGCGACACGGGCCCGATCGGCGCGGTGACCGTCGAGGACTCCCTCGCCTACGACAACGGGACCCTCAGCAACGGCGGCCAGGCCGGCAACGGCGACCGCAACGGCTACAAGCTCGGCGGCGAGGACATCGCGGTCAACCACGTCATCCAGCGCAACATCGCGTACGGGAACGGCAAGCACGGGTTCACCTACAACCGCAACCCCGGCACGATGACGGTGTCGAGCAATGTCAGCGTCGGCAACGAGGAACGCAACTTCAATTTCGACGGCGGCTCCTCGGTGTTCCGCAACAACACCTCGTGCGACAGCGGGTCGAACGACAGGATCATCGGCAACGCCGACGGCTCCAACCAGTTCTGGTCCGGCTCGAACGGCTCCCGCTGCTCCTCCTACACCGGCGCCCTGAACTGGTCCTTCGCCGCCGACGGCCGCCTCGCCGTGACCTTCGGCGGCACGCCGGTGACGCCGTAACGGCCTTCGCCGCCCGGCCGCTCGTGACGTCCCCGGGTTCCCGCGGACCTTACGAGCGGCCGGCCGGCTGGTGGGAGGAGAAGACCAGGACCGAGGCGGTGAAGCCGTGGACGTGGTTGTGGCCCCCCACGGGGCCCACCTCTCCGGCGGCGAAGAAACCGGCCACCCCGATGGGGCCCAGGGTGTCGCGGACGGCGACGGCGTCGTGGTCGGCGCTGCCGAACATGGCCGAGCCCCGGCCGTTGCAGGAGAACAGCAGGGCGCCGTCCACCCGGCCGAACTCCTCGCGGTGGGCGTCCAGCAGCTCGTACAGGTCCTCGTCGGCGGTGGCGGCGTCGCGGACCTGGAAGCGCACGGTACGGCCGATCTCCACGACGTCGCCGATGGCCACGGCCTCCCGCTCGGGGTCGATGCCCAGCACCCCCCGGATCAGGAAGTCGCCGTGCTCGTGCTTCTCGGCGTACTCGTCCATGGCGATGCCGATCTGCAGCCCCGAGGCGACCAGGTCGCGGTCGTCCTCGTCCAGGGCGCTGACGATCTCCTCCAGCCGCGCCAGGGCGGGCTGTCCGGCGAGTTCGAGCAGGAGGTTGTCCTCGGCGGAGGTGACGGCCATCGTCGGGCCGATCGGGCGGCAGCCCTGGCTGACGACGGTGCTGACGTTGAGGGCGCCGCTGAGCAGCACCCCGACGGCCCCCTCGGTGTGGATCTCCCCGTTGACGAACAGCCGGACCGCGCCGCGGCCCTGGATGGCGTTGGCCAGGCCGCCGATCAGGGGGAGGTTGCCCATGACCTCCTCGGAACGCTCGACGAAGCCGTCGGTGGGGAAGCTGTAGGGGTCGGCGAGCAGGATGGCGGCGTGGTCGTCGGGGGCGCGGTCGGGCAGGCCGACCACGACGAACCGGTCGTCGGTCCTCAGCGTGTCGAGCGCGAAGGTCGTCAGCCGGGCCCCGCCCAAGGAGGCGGCCCAGGCGCTCACCGCGGGGGTGACCTCGACCCCCTGCCCGTCGCCGATGACCCCGGTGGCGCTGCACCCGAGGACGGCGGCGCCGGGTGCCAGGCTCATCGCGCGCAGCCCGGCGCGGGAGACGTCGTCGGGGTCGTCCCCGCAGATGAAGAAGCAGAGCAGGTCGGCCGGTCCGGACAGGCCGGACAGGGCTTGGCGCACCGCGGTCTCGGCCGCGGAGACCAGATCGGACCCCACCGCGAGGCCGTCGGCGAAACGGCTCGTCATCAGCGCCACTCGTCTCGCCTCTCCTTCTTGATCCCTTGTCCGGTGGCTCACCGGGGAGTGTCCGGATCTCACCGGAAGCCCGCCCTGGAGCCCTGATCCTTGAATCCTGCCGCGGAGCCTGTCGTGAAGCCGTGAAGTCCCTCAGTGCCGGGACACCGTGAACTTCGGAGATCCCACGTGGCGACCCCTTCCAAGGTCGTCCCGGCCCCCTGCCGGGGAGCCGTGCGACGCCTTGTCTTGGAGCGATTCTCCCCACTGCCGAGACAAGCACTCACGTTGACCGCCACGCAATCGTCAAGATCCGAAAGAGGGATGAGAGTGCCGGATCGGGCGTTGTGGACGTAGGCTCGATCCCGTGCCTCACATCCCAGAGCCACGAACTCTGCGCGAGCTGCGCGCGAGCGGCCATATACACCGTACGGTAAAGGCCGAGATCCGTGAGAATCTCCTGACCCGCCTGCGGGCAGGAGAGCCGCGGTTCCCCGGCATCGTGGGCTTCGACGACACCGTCCTGCCATACCTGGAGCGAGCGCTGCTCGCCGGGCACGACCTGGTCCTGCTCGGTGAGCGGGGTCAGGGCAAGACCCGGTTGATCCGCACCGTGACCGGGCTCCTCGACGAATGGACCCCCGTCGTCGAGGGTTGTGAGATCAACGACCACCCCTACGAACCCTCCTGCGTCCGCTGCCGCCGCCTGGCCGGCGAGGCGGGCGAGGAGCTGCCGATCTCCTGGAAGCACCGGGACGAGCGGTACGGCGAGAAGCTCGCCACCCCCGACACCTCCGTCGGCGACCTGATCGGCGACATCGACCCGATCAAGATCGCCGAGGGGCGCACGCTCGGCGACCCGGAGACCGTCCACTACGGCCTGGTCCCCAGGAGCAACCGCGGGGTGTTCTCCGTCAACGAGCTGCCCGACCTGGCCGAGCGCATCCAGGTGTCGCTGCTCAACGTGCTGGAGGAGCGCGACATCCAGGTCAGGGGCTACAACCTGCGCCTGCCCCTGGACATCCTGCTGATCGCCAGCGCCAACCCCGAGGACTACACCAACCGCGGCCGGATCATCACCCCGCTGAAGGACCGCTTCGGCGCCGAGATCCGCACCCACTACCCGCTGTCGATCGAGACCGAGCTGGTCCTGATCCGCCAGGAGGCCGCGCTCGGCCAGGTGGGTGCCGACCTGCCCGACCACCTGATCGAGGTGATCGCCCGGTTCACCCGGCTGGTCCGCGAGTCCACCGCGGTGGACGCCCGTTCGGGGGTCTCGGCCCGCTTCTCCATCGCCGCCGCCGAGACCGCCGCCGCCTCCGCCGTACGGCGTGCCGCGCTGACCGGCGAGGACCACGCGGTGGCCAGGGTCGCCGACCTGCCGGGGATCGTGCACACGCTGCGCGGCAAGGTGGAGTTCGAGGTCAGCGAGGAGGGCCGGGAGACCGAGGTGCTCTCGCACCTGCTGCGCAGGGCGACGGCCGAGACGTTCCGCGGCACGCTCGGCGGCACGGACCTGAACCCGCTGCTGGAGAAGTTCTCCGAGGGCATCCAGGTGGAGTCGGGGGTGACGGTTCCCGCGGCCGAGCTGCTGCGCAGGATCGGCCCGGTTCCGGGTCTGGCAAGGATCATGTCCCAGCTCGGCATCGGCGACGAGTCCCCCGGGCACGCCGCCGCCGCGCTGGAATTCGCCATGGAGGGTCTTTACCTCCTGCGCCGGCTGTCCAAGGACGAGGTGGACGGCACGACGGTTTACCGCACCTGAGGTGTCTGCATGAGCTATCGCTATGGCGAGTACCGGGACGGGCCCGACCCGCTCGCCCCGCCGTACGACGTCCGTTCGGTGCTGGACCGGATGGGCGACGCGATCCTGTCCGGTTCCAATCCCGCGCACGCCCTGCGCGACCTGCTCAAGGAGGGCCTGCCGGGCGCGCAGGACCGTCGCGGCCTTGAGGATCTTCTCCGCGAGGTGCGGCGGCGGCGCCGCGAGCTGCGCGAGCGCGGCCGTCTCGACGGCACGCTGGAGCGGGCCAGGGCGCTGCTGGACAAGGCGATCGGCCAGGAGCGGGCCGAGCTGTTCCCCGACCCCTCCGACGAGGCCCGGCTGCGCGAGGCGGAGCTGGCGACCCTCCCCGACGACACGGCGAGCGCCATCCGGGAGCTGGGCACCTACCAGTGGCGCTCGGCCGCCGCCCGGCGGACCTTCGAGGAGCTGCGCGACCTGCTGCGCAGGGAGGTGCTCGACAGCCAGTTCCGCGGCATGCGGCAGTCTCTGGCCAACCCCGACCCGGCCGCCATGGAGCGGGTCAGGGAGATGATGTCCGATCTGAACGACATGCTCGACCGGGATTCCCGGGGCGAGCACACCCAGGCCGACTTCGAGCAGTTCATGTCGAAATATGGGGACATGTTCCCGGAGTCGCCGCGGAACCTGGAGGAGCTGGTCGACGCCCTGGCCCGGCGGGCCGCGGCCACCCAGCGCCTGCTGGCCTCCCTGACCCCGGCCCAGCGCCAGGAGCTCGACCAGCTGATCGAGCAGACCCTCCAGCAGGCCGGGCTGGACGAGCAGATGCGCCGCCTGGGCGAATCCCTCTACGCCCGCCGCCCCGACCTGGCCTGGAACACCCCGGAGCGGCTGAGCGGCGACGAGCCGATGGGGATGTCCGACGCGGTGGGCGCGCTGGACGAGCTCGCCGACCTGACCCAGCTGGAGGCCGCGCTCCGCCAGGACTACCCCGGCGCCCGCATGGACGACATCGACGAGGCGGCGATCCGGCGCGCCCTGGGCCGGTCGGCGGTCGACGACCTGGAGGCGCTCAAGCAGATCGAGCGCGAGCTGGAGCAGCAGGGCTACCTCCTGCGCCGGCGCGGCAAGCTGGAGCTCACCCCCAAGGCCGTACGGCGGCTGGGGGAGACCGCGCTGCGCCGCGTCTTCGCCTCCCTGGAGAGCGGGCGCCGCGGCGACCACGACCAGGTGGACGCGGGCTCGGCCGGCGAGCTCACCGGCTCCACCCGGCCCTGGCGGTTCGGCGACGAGCAGCCGATCGACGTGGTCCGCACGGTGATCAACGGTGTCCGGCGCGGCGGGAGCGGCGGCACGGTGACCCTGTCGGTCGACGACTTCGAGGTGGCCGAGACCGAGCGGCGCACGGCGGCCGCGGTGTGCCTGCTGGTCGACCTGTCCTACTCGATGGCGCTGCGCGGCACCTGGGCGGCCGCCAAGCAGACGGCGATGGCGCTGCAGGCGCTGGTGACCTCGAAGTTCCCCCAGGACTCGGTGCAGATCATCGGCTTCTCCAACTACGCCCGGGTGCTGCAGCCCGACGAGCTGGCGGGGCTGGAGTGGGACATGGTGCAGGGGACGAACCTGCACCACGCCCTGCTGATCGCCGGACGCCACCTGGACCGCCACCCCGACTTCGAGCCGGTCGTGCTCGTGGTCACCGACGGTGAGCCCACCGCTCACCTGCGGCGTAACGGCTCGGCGGCCTTCGAGTGGCCGCCCACCCAGGAGACGCTGGAGCTGACCCTCGCCGAGGTCGACAAGATGACCCGGCGCAGGGCGACGCTCAACGTCTTCATGCTCGCCGACGACGAGCGCCTGAAGGAGTTCGTGAACGAGGTCGGGCGCCGCAACGGCGGCCGGGTCTTCTCCCCCGGCGCCGACCGCCTGGGAGAGTACGTCGTCAGCGACTTCCTGCGGTCCCGCCGCACCCGCTGAGCCCTACGGGGGATCAGGCGTTGACGTAGGCGGCGTAGCCGTCGAGCGCCAGATCGAAGCCGTCGCGGTGGTGGCGGTGGGAGCGGTAGCAGGGCCGCCACGCCGTGCTGTTGCCGACGCCCGCGCGGGCGTCGGCGATCGCGGCGGGGACCCGCTCGGGGGAGAGCAGGAGGCCGCCGCCGAGATAGCGGTCGTCGGTGAGGACCGTGGGGGTCGCGGGGTCGCCGCTCGCGTAGCGGCCACGGCGCCAGCCGCTCTCCTCGTCCCAGACCAGCGCGTCGCCGCCGATCAGGCGGATGGTGACGGTCCGCGGGTCGCAGGGCCCCTGCCACCAGCTCTCGACCTGGTCGCCCAGCGCCTCGACGACGAGGCCGGCGTAGCGGGACGGCTGCTCCCGCCATTCCTCGGTGTACGGCTCAACATGTTTGACACCCACGGCGGGCACTCCCTTGTGCCGTCTTACTCTGTCCGATGGAACGCCCGCCCGGCACGACCACGACTTCACCGCCGCCGGTCTCATCACACGGGAACGAGCTCGCCCACGATCCTACTAACCCCGCGGACGTGCTCCGAGCGGAATGTGAAGATCGACAGTCTCGTACGCCGGGCATCGCCCCTCCCAACCGTGACCCTTCCGTGACAACCACCTCGAAACAAACGCCGTCTACCCGGTAACGGAAAAACACGGTTCTCGAAAGGGGAGGAAGTGAGTCCGATGCTCGCGGGAATTCTCGTGGCGCTGATGCTCATCGTCTGCGTCTGTTTCGAGTTGTGCATGGTCCCGTCCACGCGCGACAAAAACGACGCCGTCGAAGGTGAGTGACCCGATCCTGCCCGGAAAGGAGGACCGCTCCGGGCGGTGACGCCCCGCGAGCCGTACCCAGACGAGATCGCCGGATACTAATGTCTGGCGCATGACAGACCTGCTGCTCTGGCTGCACATCGGTTTTGCGATCTTCGCCCTGGGACCGATCACCGCCGCCACGATGTCCACTCCCAGATTCATCCGTGCCAAGAACGTCGGCGTCCTGCGTTATCTGCACAAGACCACGCGCATCTACGGTTTCGCGTCCGTGGGGGTCTTCCTGTTCGGGCTGCTGCTGGGCCGCGAATTTCTCGGAAAGCCGTACCTGTCGGTGTCCATGACGCTTTTCATCGTCGCCGCGGTATTGCTGATCATGGTGGACCGGGACCAGAGCACCGCCATCCGGGTCCTCGCCAGCGAGAACCCGGACGACGACGCCAAGGTGCAGGTGGGCCGGATCGCCGCGCTCTCCGGTGTGATCGTGCTGATCTGGATGGTCATCCTGGTGCTGATGGTCTGGGGCGACCCGGTCTGAGCCGCCCCGCGGCCGCTCCTACCCCAGCGCCTGGGTGAGGTCGGCCAGCAGGTCGTCGATCGACTCGATGCCGACCGACAGGCGTACCAGGTCGCCGGGAACCTCCAGCGGCGAGCCCGTCACGGAGGCGTGGGTCATCCGGCCCGGGTGCTCGATCAGCGACTCCACGCCGCCGAGCGACTCGCCCAGGGTGAACAGCTTGGTCCGGTCGCACAGCTCGACCGCCTCGGCCTCGCCCCCGGCGACGCGGAAGGAGACCATGCCGCCGAAACGCTTCATCTGCTTGGCCGCCACCTCGTGGCCGGGGTGGTCGGCCAGGCCCGGGTAGAGCACCGAGGTCACCCGCGGATGGGCGAGCAGCAGGTCCACCACCCGCTCGGCGTTGTCGCAGTGACGGTCCATCCTCACGCCGAGCGTCTTGAGGCCGCGCAGCGTCAGCCAGGCGTCGAACGGCCCGGCCACCGCGCCCATCGCGTTCTGGTGGTAGGCGAGTTCCTCGCCCAGCCCGGCGTCCCGCGCGACGAGCGCGCCGCCGACCACGTCGGAGTGGCCGCCCACGTACTTGGTGGTCGAGTGCACCACGACGTCCGCGCCCAGCGCCAGCGGCTGCTGCAGGTACGGGGAGGCGAAGGTGTTGTCCACCACCAGCAGCGCGCCGCACTCGGTCGCGAGCTGGGCCAGGGCCGCGATGTCCGCGACGCCGAGCAGCGGGTTGGTGGGCGTCTCCACCCAAATGATCTTGGTCTTCTGGGTCACGGCGGCCGCCACCGCCGCCAGGTCGCCCAGCGGCACCGGGTCGTAGTGCAGCCCCCAGCGCTCGTGGACCTTCGCGAACAGGCGGTAGGTGCCGCCGTACGCGTCGTTCGGGATGATCACGTGGTCACCCGGCCTGCAGATCGTACGGAGCACCGTGTCCTCGGCCGCCAGGCCCGAGGCGAAGGCCAGGCCACGGCTGCCGCCCTCGACGGCGGCCATGGCCTCCTCCAGCGCGGACCTGGTCGGGTTGGCCGAACGGCTGTACTCATATCCGGCGCGCAACCCGCCCACGCCGTCCTGCTTGTAGGTGGACACCGCGTAGATCGGCGGCACCACGGCCCCGGTGTAGGGGTCGGGCTCCTGACCTGCGTGGATGGCCAGCGTCTCGAATCCATGGTTCATGGGGTCAACGCTACTCGCAGCAGCGGGGGCCCCAGGGCCGTGGGAGCCGCCGCCCACGGCCCCCCGCCGCCTGCTCGGCGGCCCTCCCTGCTCGGCGGCCCTCCGCCGCCTACTCGGCGCGCTCCCCGCTGATCAGCGAGAGCAGGAGCGGGTCGGCGAGCGTCAGGGCCGCTCCGACCACGAGTCCCGCGACCAGCAGCACGATCCCGATGATGGTCATCTCTTTCCCCCTTCGACCTCTCAAGGATCGGTCACGGGCTCCCGGCGCCGCCTCCGCTGAAGAGCCGGTCCCTGCGGCGGCGGTTCGGCCGAACGGCCGATATGACATCTCCTCCCCGGGGCCTAGGCTCGGGGATCGTGGGAGAAACGAGCCGGCTGGTCTACTGGATCAAACGCCTCAGCGAGATAGCGTTGATCGGCTGGCTCGTCCTGCTCCTGCTGATCGACGTGGTCGCGGCGACGAGCGGCCCCAACCCGGCGATATTGCTGAGTCCCGTGTGCGGCCTGGTGGGCGTCACGGCGGTGGTGCGACGACGCCGCTGGCGGGTCGGCGGGCTCGTCACCCTGCTGACGGTGTCGTTCCTGTCCTCCCTGCTCATCGGGATCACCGACGGCGACGGCAGTCCCGGAGTGGCCGAGATCGGGTCGCTGCTGGTCCTCACCGTCGGCGGGCTGCGCGCGATCGAGCCGGTACGGCGGGCCGCCCTGCTCTCCCTCGCGGCGATGGTCGTGCTCGAGGCCTCCACCGCCCGCCTGAACTCCGTGGGCCCGGAGCCGGCGATAGCCGTCGGTTTCCTGCTCTTCGTCTGCTGGTCCTTCGCCGCCGGTATCGGCGCCTACCTCCGCTTCCAGCTGGAGCGCCGCAGGGAGGCCGTCGACACGGTACGGCGGTCCGAGCGCCTGGAACTGGCCAGGGAGCTGCACGACCTGGTCGCCCACCACATCACCGGGATCGTGGTGCAGGCGCAGGCCGCCAAGGTCGTCGCCGAGCGGAAGCCGGAGGCCGTGGTCCCCTCCCTGGAGGCGATCGCCAACGCCGGGGCCGACGCGCTGACCTCGATGCGCCGCCTGGTCAGCGTGCTGCGCGCGGAGGACCAGGCCGCCCGCTCACCGGGCAGCACCCTCATGGACATGCGCACGATGGTCGAGCGCTTCTCCGCCGCGGGCCCCCAGGTCACCTTCGACATCGGCCAGGGCATCACCGACGGCACCGTGGCCCAGGAGGTCATGACCACCCTCCACCGGGTCCTCCAGGAGTCGCTGACCAACGTCCGCAGGCACGCCCCGGGCACCGGCTGGGTCGAGGCGGACCTGAAGCTCACCGACGGATCCGACCTGCGCGCGTGGGCCGAGAGCGTGCGCGCCAGGACGAGGAACGGCCAGGACCCGCGAAGCCGGCGTGCCGCCTACGCCTCCGCGGGCACCTCGACCGGCGCGGGCGTGGGCGGCGCCTCGGCGACCGGGGGCGCCGTGCGGCTGCGGGTGCGCAACTACGGCTCGACGGCCGACGCCAGGATCTCCCGCCTCGGTGGCGGCTTCGGCCTGGTGGGCATGGCCGAGCGCGTCGAGGCGCTCGGCGGCCGCCTCATGGCCGGGCCCACCCCCTCCGGGGCCTGGGAGGTGATGGCGGAGTTCCCCCTCTGACCCCGAGGGCCTCGCCCGGGGAGACCTGCCTCCGGGGAACCCCTCGGACCCCCGGGGCAGGTCTCCCGGCGCGGAGCCGGGAGATCCCCGCGTCCCCGAGGGCCGGAGGGCCGGGAGACCCGGCCGGGAGCACGGCTAGTGGTTGGCGAGGAAGGCCAGCAGGTCCTGGCGGGTGATCAGGCCGACGGGCTTGCCGTCGTCGAGGACGACCGCGGCGTCGGCCTTCTCCAGCGCCTCGACGGCGATGGAGACCGGCTCCCCCGCGCCGATCGTCGGCAGCGGCTGCGACATGTGGGCGGCCAGCGGGTCGGTCGGCCGCACCCGGCCCCGGTAGAGGGCGTCGAGCAGATCGCGCTCCAGGATCGAGCCGACCACCTCGGCGGCCATGACCGGCGGCTCCTCCTTCATCACCGGAAGCTGCGACACGCCGTACTCGCGCATGATCGAGATGGCCGTGTCGACCGACTCGTGCGGGTGGGTGTGCACGAACTCCGGCATGCCGGAGCTCTTGCGCGTCAGCACGTCCTTGACCAGGCCCTCCTCGCTGGAGGTGGTCAGGAAGCCGTAGTCGGCCATCCACTCGTCGTTGAAGATCTTCGACAGGTAGCCCCGGCCGCCGTCGGGCAGCAGCACCACGATCACGTCGTCCGGCCCGGCCCGCTCGGCCACGCGCAGCGCCGCGACCGTCGCCATGCCGCAGGAGCCGCCCACCAGCAGCGCCTCCTCGCGGGCCAGGCGGCGGGTCATGTTGAAGGAGTCTCTATCGGAGATCGCGATGACCTCGTCGCAGATCGTGGTGTCGTAGTTGGCCGGCCAGATGTCCTCGCCGACCCCCTCCACCAGGTACGGGCGCCCGGTGCCCCCGGAATAGACCGAGCCCTCCGGGTCGGCTCCGATGACCTTGACCCGGCCGCCGGAGACCTCCTTGAGGTAGCGGCCGGTGCCGCTGATCGTGCCGCCGGTGCCGACGCCCGCCACGAAGTGGGTGATCCTGCCCTCGGTCTGCTCCCAGACCTCCGGGCCCGTGGAGTGGTAGTGGCTCTCGGTGTTGTGCGGGTTGGAGTACTGGTCCGGCTTCCAGGCGTTCGGCGCCTCCCTGGCCAGCCGGTCGGAGACCGAGTAGTAGGAGTCGGGGTGATCGGGAGCGACCGCCGTCGGGCAGACCACGACCTCGGCACCGTAGGCGCGCAGAACCGAGATCTTGTCCTGGGCCACCTTGTCCGGCACCACGAACAGGCAGCGGTACCCCCGCTGCTGGGCCACGATGGCGAGGCCGATCCCGGTGTTGCCCGAGGTGGGCTCCACGATCGTGCCCCCCGGGCGCAGCTCCCCCGAACGCTCGGCGGCGTCGATCATCCGGACCGCGATGCGGTCCTTCACCGATCCGCCGGGGTTGAAGTACTCCACCTTCGCGAGCACTTGGGCGGAGATGCCCTCCGTCACCTTGCTCAGCCGGACGAGAGGGGTGTTGCCCATCAGCTCGACGAGCGAGTCATGTACGCGCACCGGGATATCACCTCGAAATACCAAAGCTTGGTCAGCTTGTTGTTGTGGGTCGCCGTGATCCCATGGGGGTGGCGGGGACTCGGCTGTGTTGCCAAGGGCAACGCTACCGCCCTGTACGGAGGGAGCGACGCCACGTGATCTGGACACCGGGAGTGGCGAGGACCGCCCGCCGCATCGCCGCGGCGGCCGCGCTGGGCGGAGGGGGCCTCACCGCGCTCGGCGCGGCGACCTACGGCCTGCTGCTGGCCGAGGCACTGGTGGCCCGCCGCGCCGTCGGCCGCCCGCACGGCATGGAGGGACCGCCGTCGGACGGCCTGTACGGGGCGTTCGGCGGCGAGCCGCTCAGGATGGTCATGCTCGGCGATTCCATCTCCGTCGGCCTGGGCACCTCCGACCCCGCTGAGACGCCCGCCGTGCTGATCGCCCACGGGCTGGCCGTGATCGCCGAGCGGCCGGTGCGGCTGACCGTGGCGGGCAGGTCGGGAGCGACCTCCGCGGAGCTGGGCGAGCAGGTGGACACGGCGCTGAAGGCCCGTCCCGAGATCGCGGTCATCTTCATCGGGGCCAACGACGTCACCTCGCAGAGCAGGCCCGCCCACGCCGTACGGCATCTGCAGAAGGCCGTCAGGCGGCTGCGAAAGGCGGGGGCGGAGGTGGTCGTGGGCACCTGCCCCGACCTCGGCACGGTCCGGCCGATCGCGCAGCCGCTCCGCTGGGTGACACGGCGCTGGAGCCGCCAGCTGGCCGCCGCGCAGACCGTCGCCGTGGTCGAGGCGGGCGGGCGGACGGTGGCCTTCGCGGACCTGCTGGGACAGGAGTTCGACACCAACCCCGCTGAGATGTTCGGCCTTGATCGTTATCACCCATCTGCTCAAGGTTATCTCCAGATTGCCTACGCGGTGCTACCTTCCGTATGCAGTGCGTTGGAACTCTGGCCCGAGCCCCGGGCCCGGCGCGCTGAGTCGATCTACCTCGCGGCGGCCAAGGCCGCGGAGGAGCCCGGCGCCGAGGTCTCCGCGACCCGTGTCGCCGGACGAGCGACCGGACCTCACGGACGGTGGGTGACCATGCTCGGCCGCAGGCCGGGGATGCGGCCCAACGACGCCTGAACACGGTCACCCTCCGCTGCGAAGCCGTAACGCCTCGCCCGCATTGGAGTGGAATACCCGTGATCCGGCCCCTCGCGAAACCGGCCTTGGTGCTCGCCGGAGCTCTGGCCCTGGGCGGCTGCTCCGGCACAGAAGCGGCCACCCCGGACCATCCCACCTGGCACAACACCGAGATGAACGCGGTCAGCCGCACCACCACCGCCGGTGGCGTCGCCACGACGACCTCCATGAAGCCCGACGGCACGCTGGAGACGGTGGCCCTCGACCTGGCCACCGGCAGGAAGCTGTGGGCCCATCCCTCGACCATGGCCGGCCGCCTGCCGGGGATGGGGGTGCCCGCCCCCGCGATCGTCGAGACCTCCGCGGGACAGGCCGTCGCGGTGACGATCGACCCCGCCAGGCGGGGCCGCTGGAAGGCCACGCTCGTCGGCCTCGACGGCAGGACCGGTACGCGCAGGTGGAGCCGCCCGGTGCACTCCACCTTCGGCCCGCAGCGGTGCGGGGCGTTCGTGTGCGTGCCCGAGAACACCGCGCTCGCGAGCGCCCGCGTCGTCGTCCTCGATCCGGTGACCGGCAAGGTCATGTGGAAGATCCCCGGCATCGCCGAGGCCGAGTGGTCCGACGCCTCGCGCGTGGTGTTCCTCCGTCTGGCCCGCCACCCCGTCCTGGAGGCGCGCGACCTGAAGACGGGCAAGGCCGTCTGGCGGGTCCCCGTCGAGCAGCCCCTCGGCGCCGGGGTGGACCTGTCGGGAGGCTGGTCGTTCGGCGCGACCGCGGGAAACCTCGTCGGATACGTCGCCCCCTACACCAATCCGAAGACGAGCAAGGTCTCCGCCTTCGGCCTGTTCTCCGTCAAGCTCGCCGACGGCACGGTCAACTGGATGCGCCCGTCGGTGGTCCGCGTCTACCCCAGCGGCAGCCCCGGCTTCGCGCCGGTGGTCCGCCCGGTCGACCAGGAGGGCCGCTACGGCGGGTTCGCCCGGCTGGAGGCCGACAGCGGCCGGGTCCTCGGCCAGATCTCCGCCGAGCAGGTTCCCGAGTCGGGCTGGTGGCTGGCCTTCCCGACCCGGATGGAGAAGGTCGGTTTCCTGCGGCACGGCAAGCCGGGCAACGTCTTCGACCTGCCCACCGGCCGCAACGCCGACGTCAAGGACGAGCGGGCCTGGTCCTTCTGCGTGACCGATCCCAAGCCGCTCGCGCTCAAGGGCCAGAACTCCGGCTTCTACTCGGTGGCCTCGCTGTGCCAGTTCAGGCTCGCCGACGGCACGCGGGTGTCCGGCGCGGGCGCCCCGCCCCTGTGGTTCACCGGCAGCCAGAACGGCTGGCGGATGTGGCGTGACGAGAAGGGCGGCCTCCACGGGATCAAGGACGGTGACGGCACCTCCCCGGGCATGTACGGCTGATTCGCGGCCAGGCCCCCTTCCCCTCCGGGCGGGAGGGGGCCTTGTGCTTCCCGTACAAAGTTCTGTTACACCGCCCCCTGGGCGTGGCTTCGGGCATACCGCGCGGTACGCTCCGCTGGAGGAGCAGACACGAACCCAGGAGAGCCACATGCCCGAGGCAGTCATCGTCGCGACCGCGCGCTCGCCCATCGGACGCGCCTTCAAGGGGTCCCTCAAGGACATCCGCCCCGACGACCTGACCGTACAGATCATCCAGGCCGCGCTTGCCAAGATCCCCCAGCTCGACCCGACCACGATCGACGACCTCATGCTGGGCTGCGGCCTGCCGGGCGGCGAGCAGGGCTTCAACATGGGCCGGGTGGTCGCCACCCTGCTCGGCCTGGACAACGTGCCGGGCACCACCGTGACCCGCTACTGCTCGTCCTCGCTGCAGACGACCCGGATGGCCCTGCACGCGATCAGGGCCGGCGAGGGCGACGTGTTCGTCTCGGCGGGCGTGGAGTGCGTCTCCCGCCTCAAGAACGGCAGCTCCGACCAGGGGCCCGACACGATGAACCCGCTGTTCGGCGACGCCCACGCCCGCTCGGTCAGTGCCGCCGAGGGCGGCAAGGGGGTCTGGCACGACCCGCGCGAGGACGGCCAGTTGCCCAACGTCTACGTGGCGATGGGCCAGACGGCGGAGAACCTCGCCGGGCTGAAGGGCGTCTCCCGGCAGGAGCAGGACGAGTTCGGCGTCCGCTCGCAGAACCTGGCGGAGAAGGCGATCGCCAACGGCTTCTGGGAGAGGGACATCACCCCGGTGACCCTGCCCGACGGGACCGTGGTGAGCAAGGACGACGGTCCCCGCGCGGGGACCACCTACGAGGCGGTCTCCCAGCTCAAGCCGGTCTTCCGGCCGGACGGTACGGTCACCGCGGGCAACTGCTGCCCGCTGAACGACGGCGCCGCCGCCGTGATCGTGATGAGCGACACCAAAGCCGCCGAGCTCGGCATCACCCCGCTCGCCCGGATCGTCTCCACCGGGGTGACCGGCCTGTCCCCCGAGATCATGGGCCTGGGCCCGGTCGAGGCCTCGAAGCAGGCCCTGGCCAGGGCGGGCATGGCCATCGGCGACGTGGACCTCGTCGAGATCAACGAGGCGTTCGCCGCCCAGGTCATCCCGTCCTACCAGGACCTCGGGATCGACATCGACCGGCTCAACGTCAACGGCGGGGCCATCGCGGTCGGCCACCCCTTCGGGATGACCGGTGCCCGCATCACCTCCACGCTGATCAACAGCCTCGCCTTCCACGACAGGTCGATCGGCCTGGAGACCATGTGCGTCGGCGGCGGCCAGGGCATGGCGATGGTTCTGGAACGCCTCAGCTGAGACGGCCGGACCCGGCCGGGCGATCGGAGACCCCGATCGCCCGGCCGCGGTGTCCCCGTGCCGGGAACGACCGGCCGGCCGTGACCGAGAGCGACCGGTCGACCGTGGCGGGGAACGACCGGCCGGCCGTGACCGAGAGCGACCGGTCGACCGTGGCGGGGAACGACCGGCCGGCCGTGGCCGAGAGCGACCGGTCAGCCGTGCACGTCGGGGCCGGCGCGGGTGATCTCGATCTTCAGGATCACCCGCCGCTCCCGCTCCATGGCCGCCCGGTAGTCGTCCCAGTCGGGGTGCTCGCCGGAGATGTCGCGGTAGTAGCCGACCAGGAGATCCATCGCCTCGGGCAGGGAGACGATCTCCGCCACGCCGTCGATCTGAATCCACTCGCCGAAGAATCCGTCGGTCGTCACGCAGAGCGACACCTGCGGGTTCCTGCGGAGGTTGCGCACCTTCGCCGCGGTCTCCCGGGTGCTGACGATCGCGTTCCCCTCCGCGTCGAGCCCCACGGTGACCGGGGAGAGCTGCGGGCGCCCGTCGGCGTGCGAGGTCAGCATGACCGCGCGGTGGTTCGCGCGGATGAACCCACGTGCCTTGTCATGATCCATGGGCTCATCATCGCGCACATCAAAGCCCGCACCACCGGAAGTGGCGCGGGCTTCGCGACGATAGGCGACTTACAGGTAACGGGTACGGCGGTGCCGCTCGTGCTCGTGCACAATGGCGGCGGCGTAGCCGTGGGTCAGCCCGTGCTCATCGGCGAGCCAGGTGGCTCGCTCATCGCAGCGAAGGAACGACGGGCCGTTGTCGATTGCTTGGAACCACTCTGGGAGTGCGCGTCCCGTGATGTCCGGGACCCTTGCGATCAGCTTGCTCTGCGTCTCCAGTGAGTGGTTCAACGACATGGGCACCTCCACGGATAGGCTCCTTTGCTCGACAGTGCATCACGAAAGCCCAGATAGCAAGCCCTGAGATGCTCTCTTCCGTCGCGGTTCGTCTATCCCCCGTTGCCTTCCGTTCACTCACATGTCCGCCCAGAAAAACGGGAGGCCCCGCCGGAACGTGTCCGGCGGGGCCTCCCGGCGCTTTTCGTCAGTCGCTACTCGAGAAGTAGCTCAGCAGGCGCAGGATCTCCAGGTAGATCCAGACCAGGGTGACGGTCAGGCCGAAGGCCATCAGCCAGGAGTACTTCTCCGGGGCACCGTTCTTCACCCCGCGCTCGACCTCGTCGAAGTCGAGGAGCAGGAAGAAGCAGCCGATGAGGATCGTGGCGATGCTGAACACGTAGGCCAGCGGGCCGCCCGACCGGATGCCGATGCCGTCCTCGATGAAGAAACCGGCGACCAGGTTGATGAGCATGAGGCCCATCAGGCCCAGCCCCGCGGCCACGACGAACTTGGTGAACTTCGGCGTCACGCGGATGATGCGCAGCGAGTAGACGGTGAGCATGGCGGCGAACGCCAGAGCCGTACCGACCACCGCCTGGAAGACGATGCCGCTGTACAGATCGTTGTAGACGTGGCTGATCACACCGACGGCGACGCCGTAGGCGACCGAGTAGCCGAGGATCAGCACGGGGTTGGTGCTGGACTTGAACGAGATGACCAAGGCGAGGATCAGGCCGACGATGACACCGGCGATCGCCGCGACCATGCCGAGGTTGAGCACCCAGGCGACCGCCGCCGAGACGACGAGCGTGCCAAGCGTGATGAAACCACGCACGACCACGTCGTCGATCGTCATCGTCCGCTGTGCGGGCGGCGCGTACGACGGCGTGTTGTACATGCCCTGAAGCTGCTCAGGGGTGGGGGTCGGCGCGCCCCAGCCTTGCTGCTGGCCCTTGGCCTGCCGACTGAATACGGGGTTCTTGCTCTCCATCGCTGCCTCCACGCTGCGACCTACGCGATCAGCGTATTAGATCGGTTGTCACACGGCCGTATCGTGCCGATATCTATGTTGTCCAAGTGGCCGTACGGCTACCGCCGATGTTGTCAACGAACGGGTAGCGCGCCCGGTTCCCGGGCTTCACATCTGTTTCGCCGATCGCTCGTCGAAAAGCCGCTGCGACGCCTCGACCTCGTCGAGGTTGCGGCGCGCCCACTCGCAGATGCCGGTCACGGCCACCGACAGGTCCCGCCCCATCCGGGTGAGCACGTATTCCACCGTGGGCGGTGAGGTCGGGTAGACGTTGCGCTCGACGATGCCGTCGCGCTCCAGTGCCCGCAGCGTCCGGGTCAGCATGCGCTGGTTGATCCCCTCGATCCGCGTCTTGAGCCGGGAGAACCGCTGGGCTCCGTGCCCCAGTGCCGCGATCACCAGCAGGGACCACTTGTCCCCGATGTTACCGATCACCTGACGGGCGATCCCGTTGGCCCGGAGCACGGGCTCCAGGTTCGCCTCGTCCCTCATGGTTACTATTTTATACCTGGGACCCGTCGAATCCCAGACCGTGTGGCACATCGAACGGTGACCGCCTCCGCCCCGCTCACCGTTCGTCGCCGGACGGGCGGGTCCCCGCGACCCCGGCGAGCCTTCTCAGCGCGTCGAAAGCGCGTTCGGACGGGGCGTGCGGCGTGGGCTGGCCGACGACGAGCTGCTGGCCCGCGGGACCGCCGATGCGGAACATCTCGTTGTGAAGGGTCATCTCGCCGACTTCGCCGTGACGATACGAAACGGACCTGTGCGTCCTGGCCCGGACATCGTGGCGGGCCCACATCAACCGGAAGTCCTCGCTTCCGAGCGAGAGCTCCTCGACCAGTTCCAGCATGAACGGGTCCGCGAGACACCTTCCCCCGATGGAGCGGAAGTGGGCCACCAGGCCACGGGCCTGCTGCTCCCAGTTCAGGTAGAAATCGCGTGCGGCGGGATTGAGGAAGGTCAGCCGCAGCGCGTTGTCGCATTCGTTCAACCCCTGAAAAAGAGCCGTGGCCAGTGGATTCATGGCGAGGACGTCGAGCCGGCGGTTCAGCGCCAACGCGACCGCGTGATCGCAACCCTCTATGAACCGCCGCACGGCCGGACGCAACAGATCGGCGGAAACGACCGGCCCGTGGTCGGGTCTCCGGCGGTGCGCGAGATCGTGAAGGTGTTCGGTCGCCTCGGGGCCGAGCTGGAAGACCCGTGCCAGGGCTGCGAGCACCTGGTCCGACGGGTTGCGCTCCCGCCCCTGTTCCAGCCGGATGTAGTAGTCGGTGCTCACGTCGGCCAGCATCGCGACCTCGTCCCGGCGCAGTCCGGGTGTACGGCGACGGGTCCGCGGCAGCCCCACCTGGTCAACGGTCGTGACCTCGCGCCGAGCACGGAGAAATTCCCCGAGGAGATTCTTACCGTCCATATTTCCAAGTTACGGTCAGACCCATTAGAAGGTGAAACGCGGTGAGATGTCCCGCTCTCGCCGCCGAGGTCACCGAGCGGGCGGGCCGCGGCGGCGCCGCGCCCTCGGCCGGTTCGCGTCCCTCCACGCGAAGGGCACCGAGAGGCAGGGGCGCCGCGCCCGGTGGCGAATCCCGAACGCGCCCGGGAAAGCTGATCACATTTAGGTAACCGCAAAAGTTTTGCGGGCGCATTTGGGATGGACGGCCGTGGCCGTTCGGCGCCGGTCGCGGACGGCCGGATAACGAGGAAAGGCCCACGACCGAGTTTTCACTGGTCATGGGCCTTGTTCGGCAGATCGTCATGAGTGCCCCCGGAGGGACTCGAACCCTCACTCGAACCCTTTTAAGGGGTTTGCCTCTGCCATTGGGCTACGGGGGCGCCGTAATCATACGTAACGGACCACTCATGCGTAACTGCTCAAGGCAACCGTCGCATCACTTTCATTGGAAACCCGTGGATCAGCTCGGCTTCGGAGGGGCCCGGTCAAGGAATAGCACACCGCGGGGAACGGCGAACCCGGAGGTGGGCCTCGTCGCCCACCTCCGGGTTCGGGAGCCGGATCAGCCCTCCGGGAGGGTGTTCAGTTCGTCGCCGCGGCGCGGAACTCCGTGCGCGGCTCCTCGATCTCCCCCAGGGAGACGGTCTCGCGCTTGAAGAAGAGCGCCAGGGTCCAGTCGGCCGTCACGCGGACCTTGCGGTTGACGGTGGGCACCCGCGACAGGTGGTAGGTGCGGTGCATGAACCACGCGGCGAGCCCGCGGAGCTTGATCCCGTAGACGTTGGCGACGCCCTTGTGCAGGCCCAGACCGGCGACGGATCCGACGTACCTGTGCCGGTAGTCGGCGAGCTCCTGCCCCCTCAGGCTCCGGGTGATGTTGTCCGCGAGGACCTTGGCCTGCCGCACGGCGTGCTGCGCGTTGGGCGCGCAGTACTGGCCGGGGTCGGTCAGGTCGGGCACCCCCGCCACGTCTCCGGCCGAGTAGGCGTCCACGACGCCGGCCACGGTCAGGCGGGAGGTCGTCTTGATCCGGCCGCGCTCGTCGAGCGGCAGGTCCCCGGCGTTGACGACCGGGCTGGGCTTGACCCCCGCGGTCCACACGATGGTGGCGGCCTCGAACTCCTCGCCGTCGGAGAGCTTGACCAGGCCGCCCTCGCAGGACTCGAGGCGGGTGTTCATCTTGACCTCGATGCCGCGCTCGCGCAGCTGCTCGGCGGTCCACGCGCCCATCTCGGGGCCGACCTCGGGGAGGATGCGGTCGGTGGCCTCGACGAGGATCCAGCGCATGTCCTCGCGGGAGATGTTCCGGTAGTAGCGGGTGGCGTCGACCGCCATGTCCTCCAGCTCGGCGAGCGCCTCGACGCCCGCGAAACCCCCGCCGATCACGACGAAGGTCAGGGCACGCCTGCGCAGGGTCTCGTCCTCGTCGCTCTCGGCCCGGTCGAGGAGCTCGAGCACCCGGTTGCGCAGCGCGATCGCCTCCCCGACCGTCTTGAAACCGATCGCGGCGTCGGCCAGGCCGGGGATGGGGAGCGTACGGGAGATCGATCCGGCGGCCATGACCACGATGTCGTAGCCGATCTCGTGCGGCGTGCCGACGTTGGGGGCGAAGGTGACGGACTTGGCCGCGTGGTTGACCTTGGAGACCTTGCCGTTGAGGATCGTCGCCTTCGAGAGCACGCGGCGGAGCGGGACGACCACGTGCCGGGGCGAGAGGTTGCCCGCTGCGGCCTCGGGGAGGAACGGCTGGTAGGTCATGTGGGATTCGGGGGTCAGGACAGTGATGCGCACGCTTCCTTCGCGGAGTTCCCTGCGGAGGGTGTGCTGCAGGCGCAGCACGGTGTAGAGGCCGACGTAGCCTCCACCGACGACCACGATGTGCTTGGAGTTGCGGTTCACTTCGACGCCATCCTTAAGTTTCATAGCTTGTGAAACCTTTCACAAGCATACGCTCGGGCCTCCGATCACGCCAGCCGCCCTATGGGCAATCTGGCCAGAATTTCCGCTACCGGCTAGAAACACCCACTCTTCTCGGCAGAATTCCCGCCGATCTTCTCTTTGTGATCGAGTTCACAAGTCGCGAAGCGCGTTCGCCCTGGTGAAGAGGTCGTCGAGCATCAGCGCGGTCACCCGGCCGGTGAAGGTGTTCTGCTGGCTGGGGTGATAGCAGCCGAGAAGATGCGCGGAACTTCCCAGGGGAGAGGTGATCTCCACCTCGGCGCCGTGCCCGAAGGGCGGTCTCGGCCGCGGCAGGGCGTACCCGGCGTCCTTCAGCGCGGGCCAGATCGCCTGCCAGGCGAAGCCTCCCAGCGCGACGACCACCCGTACGTGCGCCGAGACCAGGGCGACCTCGCGGGACAGCCAGGGGAAGCAGGCGGACCGCTCGGCGGGCTCGGGTTTGTTGGCGGGGGGAGCGCACCGGACCGCCGCCACCATCCGGGCGCCGATGAGCCGCTGGCCGTCCCCGGCGCGAAGGCTGGTCTCCTGTACGGCCAGGCCCGTCCGGTACAGCGAGGCGAACAGCCAGTCGCCGCTGCGGTCGCCGGTGAAGATCCTCCCGGTCCTGTTGCCGCCGTGCGCCGCCGGTGCCAGCCCGACGATGAGGATCTCGGGCCTCTCGTCGCCCCACCCGGCGATGGGCCGGCCCCAGTAGGTCTCCTCGGCGAACGCCCGCCTCTTGACCGTCGCCACCTCCTCACGCCACTCCACCAGGCGCGGGCAGGCCCGGCAGACCGACTGCGCGGCCGTGAGCTCCGCGAGGGTACGGCTCTCCCCCGCGAGTTTCCGCACCTCGGCGGGGTCGTGCGCGACCGGGGTGTCGGGACGGGCGGGATCGCCGGGCCAGCCGGATCCGGGAGGAACGTGGGTCATCCTTCGATGGTGCCCGACGCGGGAGACCGCGAGGTCCGTACCCGGCCGCTCGCTCCGCGCGGACTCCGGGACGCGGACTCCGGAAGGCAGGCGCGGAAACGCGAGAGGCGGCGCCCGCTGGGTGCGGGCGCCGCCTCTCGTCTCACTCGGGACGCGGCCCGGCGTCAGCCGCCGGGCGCGCTACCTCGACCTACCGTGCCATCAGGCGCTGGTGGTAGCGGTGGTGGTCGGGGTGGGAGTGGGGGTGGGGGTGGGGGTCGGCGTGGGGGTCGGAGCGACCTTGCAGACGACCTTGGCCACCACGGTGCCGGTGGTCGGGCCACCGGCGATGTCGATCGCGCGCTTGGACTCACCGGACGCCGAGGCGCTCCAGGTGTCGGTCACGCCCTGACTCTGCGAGCCGTGACCGGTGAAGTGGGCGTACTTCCAGTCGCCCGCCACACCGTCACGGATCCAGCGGTACCTCACGGTGGTGCGACCGCTCGCACTGATCGTGCCGCTGAACGTACGGGCCGTCGGGCAGGTGCCCTCGTAGGCGGCCGGGGCGTCGACGGAGGCCCAGACCTTCGGCGACGTGTCCTTGCACCAGATCTTGAAGTAGGCGCGGTTGGAGGAGGCCTCCACCGGGCCGACGATCTGCAGCGAGGCCCAGCCCCTGAAGTCGTCACGGGGCCTGATCACGTGGAAGACCTTGCGCGAGCCGTCGACGCGGACGGAGTCACGGTCGACGACGTGGCCGTTGACGACCCAGCGGTAGTGCACCCAGCGGACGCCGGAGGCGTGGATGCGACCGACCAGGACGGCCTTGCAGTTGCCCTCGTCGACCCACACGTGGGCGCCGACGCGGGGGGTGACGATCTCGTGCTTGTCCTCGTCAGAGCCACAGGCGACCGAGAAGTAGCCCTTCGAGGACTTCACGCCGCGCGGGGCAAGGACCTGGATGGCCTGCCAGCCCTTGACGTTGCCCTTGAAGGTGGCCTTCTCCTTGACGATGAAGCTCTTGACGCCCTTGCCGCGGAAGGTGAAGGACTTCACCTTGCCCTTGGAGCCGTCTCCACGCAGCCACCGGTAGGCGACCGTGGTCTTGCTCTTGACGGCCTTCACCTTGATCTTCGAGGAGAAGGTCACGTTGACGGGGCACTCACCCGCGTACTTCGCGGGGGAGGCCTTGGGGGTGCCGGCAGAGACGGCGGGCCGCGGCTTGGCGGCGACCGAGGCCACCTTCCCCGCCTGGCTCGATCCACTGGCCGCCGCTGCGGGCGTGGCCAGCATGCCTACTGCCATGGTTGCCAGCATGGCCACGCTGGCTCCTGCTGCGGCTAGCTTGCCTGCTAGTCCGGACTTCATGAGGGGATGCTCCGTTCGTTGGGAAGCAAGATCGCTCGAGAGACGGTTGCCGCCCCGGCAACAGCTGTGCCGGGCCCCACGGCAAAGCCTCACTAAAGCTTCTTTACCTAACCATAAACGGGAAGCTTTCCTCAATACTCCCTAAACAGGTGAATTGTCTAGGTCTTGTTATGAATCGGCGAGCGACCACGCGATACCGTCGAGGATGTCGTGCTCACTGGCGACTACGTCGCCGAAGCCGTACCGGGTCACTATCCGGTCCAGGATGAGCGCGCCCGCCCCGATCACGTCGACCCTTCCGGGATGCATGAGGGGAATCGCCGCCCGGCGTTCAACGGTCATTCCAAGCAAACGCTCGGCGATGTCATGCACTTGACCTGCGGAAATTCGCGAGTGGTGAATTTTCTCCGGATCGTATTCCGGCAGGTCGAGCGCTATTCCGGCGACGGTGGTGACGGATCCGGCGAGCCCGACCATCGTCAGCGCCCGCTCCACGGGCACCTCGGCCGCGACCCGGTCGAGCGCGTCGTCGATGTCGGCGGTCATCGCCTCGATCGCCTCCGCCGACGGAGGGTCGCCCGCGCCGCGCAGGTGGCGCTCGGTCAGCCGCACACACCCGATGTCGACCGACAGCGCGGCCTCCACGTGCGTCGAACCGAGCACGAACTCGGTCGAGCCGCCGCCGATGTCGACCACGAGGTACGGCGGGCGGGTGCCGTCGGGGGCGGGCAGGCCCGTCTCGTACGAGAACCGCACCAGGTCGCGGGTGGCCCCGGCGAACGACAGCTCCGCCTCCTCCGCGCCGGTGATCACCTCGGGCTCGACCCCGAAGATGTCGCGCACGCCGTCGACGAAGTCCTGCCGGTTGGCGGCGTCTCTCGTCGCGCTGGTGGCGACCACGCGGACCGCGGAGGCCCCGTGCCGGTCGATGAGCCCGGCGTAGCCGCGCATGGCCGCGAACGTGCGCTCCAGGGCCTCGGGCGCCAGCCTGCCGGTCTCGTCGACCCCCTGGCCCAGCCGGACGATCTCCATCCGGCGCTCCAGGTCGATCAGCCTGTCCCTGCCGATGTCGGCGACGAGCAGGCGGACGGAGTTGGTGCCACAGTCGATCGCGGCGACGCGGATCACTCGGTCTCCTTCGTGGTCGGTGCCGCGGCTCGGGCACACGGTGCTACGTCCTGGGCGACGCACGGCCCGGCGGACCACCAGTCGCCGAGCGCGTCGAGGGCCTCGCGGCCGAAGGGGTTGCTCCCCGGAACCGCCAGCTCGTGCCCGACCAGGGCGTGCAGGCACTTCACCCGGGTGGGCATGCCCCCGGTGCTCTGCATGTCGCGGGGCAGCGGCTCCAGGCCGGCCTCGGCGGCGGCCCTGTCGCGGCGCGCCACGTAGTCGTCGTGGGCGGCCCGGTACGACTCGGCCAGCTCCGGATCGTCGGCGAGCCTGGCCTGCATGTCCCGCATCAGCCCCGAGGTCTCCAGCGTGCCGATGGCCGAGGCGGCCCGGGGGCAGGTGAGGTAGAAAAGGGTCGGGAAGGGCGATCCGTCGGGCAGTCTCGGGGCGGTCTCGACGACGTCGGGAAGCCCGCACGGGCAGCGGTGCGCCACCTCGCGCAGTCCTCGCGGCGCCCGGCCGAGCTGTCGCTCCACCGCCGCCACGTCGCGATCATCAACCATTCGTGACACCCCCTGAAAGACGACACCCAGGGTATCGGCGTCACCCGGCGGCCTTGGCCGCCTTCTGCCCCCTGCCGCTGTCGGCGGCCTTGACCGAGTCCCACAGCGTCTCGTACCACGGCGGCCTGGCGACGGCCTTGCGCTCGCCGGCCGTGCCCTTACCCGGCGAGGGAGAGCCTCCCATGACGACGTAGCACTTCTGCCCGGGGTCGCAGTAGAAAAGGCGCTCCCTGCCCTGCCGCTTGATGAAACCGGGGTCGAGGAGCTGCTTGGCGCGGTCGTCCAGGGCCTTGATCGCGGCGATCTCCCTGGCCTTCTCCTGCTCCAGCTGGGCGATCTGGCGGCGCTGGGCGACGTACTCCCTGATGGGGTAGGCGAGGCTCATCGCGATCGCGCACACCACGATCGCGAGCACCGCGGCCCGTCCCGTCAGCTGCGGCCGTGTCGCCATGCGCCCTCCTCCGTCTCCACGCTCTCGTGGCGTCGTCCACCGTGCCCCGCGCGGTGGACGCGACACCGGCGGGGACCGATCCCCCCGCGTCGATCCGGTATCGATCTTTCGTTCCGGTCCCCGCGCGCGGGCCCCCTCGCCGGGGTCGGGGCGGGGAGACCGGCACTCGTGCACGGTGCGGCCGGTGGTGCGGCTCGCGCCCGGGCGGGCGCGAGCCGCCAGACGAAACTACCGCCGGAAGCGCGGGAAGGCGGCGCGACCCGCGTAACGGGCCGCGTCGTCCAGAAGCTCCTCGATGCGGAGCAACTGGTTGTACTTGGCCACCCGGTCGGAGCGGGCCGGGGCGCCGGTCTTGATCTGGCCGCAGTTGGTGGCCACGGCGAGGTCGGCGATCGTGGTGTCCTCGGTCTCGCCGGAACGGTGGCTCATCATGCAGCGGTACCCGCTGCGGTGGGCCAGGTCCACGGCGTCGAGGGTCTCGGTCAGGGTGCCGATCTGGTTGACCTTGACCAGCAGCGCGTTGGCGGTGCCCTCGGCGATGCCGCGGCCCAGGCGCTCCGGGTTCGTCACGAACAGGTCGTCGCCGACCAGCTGGACCTTGTCGCCCAGGGCGCGGGTGATGGCGTTCCAGCCCTCCCAGTCGCTCTCGTCCAGCGGGTCCTCGATGGAGACCAGCGGGTAGTTCGCGACCAGGTCCTCGTAGAAGGCGATCAGCTCGGCGGCGGACAGGCCCTTGCCGTCGATGGTGTAGACGCCGTCGGAGTGGAACTCGGAGGCGGCCACGTCGAGGGCGAGCCCGATGTCCTCGCCCGCGACGTACCCGGCCTTCTCGATGGCGACCAGGATCAGGTCGAGCGCGTCGCGGTTGGAGGGCAGGCTGGGCGCGAAGCCGCCCTCGTCGCCGAGGCCGGTGGCGTAGCCCTTCTCCTTCAGCACGGACTTGAGGGCGTGGTAGACCTCGGTGCCCATCCGCACGGCCTCGCGGAACGTCTCCGCCCCGATCGGGGCGATCATGAACTCCTGGATGTCGACGTTGCTGTCGGCGTGCGCGCCGCCGTTCAGGATGTTCATCATCGGCACCGGCAGCACGTGCGCGTTCGGCCCGCCGAGGTAGCGGAAGAGCGGCAGCTCGGCGCTCTCCGCGGCGGCCTTGGCCACGGCGAGCGAGACGCCCAGGATCGCGTTGGCGCCCAGGCGGGCCTTGTTGGGGGTGCCGTCCAGGTCGATCATGACCTGGTCGATGCTGCGCTGCTCGGCGGCGTCGAACCCGAGGATCTCGTCGGCGATCTCGTCGGTCACGCCGAGAACGGCCTTCTCGACGCCCTTGCCGCCGTAGCGCTCGTCGCCGTCGCGCAGCTCGACGGCCTCGAACTGGCCGGTGGACGCGCCGCTGGGAACCGCGGCACGCCCCTGGCTGCCGTCGTCCAGGAGGATGTCGACCTCGACCGTCGGGTTGCCCCGGGAGTCAAGGATCTCTCGGGCGGTGACGCCCTCGATGGAAGCCACGAAGCGCTCCTAAAGTCGCAGGACAGTTTGCCTCAGAAGCCTACCGAGACCTACTTACCGGTACGGCGGCCGGGACGTTTCCGAACGGTGATCGTAAAGAGTCCGGCAGGGTTCGCCCGGCCGGGGCGGGGAGACGACCCGGCCGCGCACCGCTCAGGATCGGCGGAGCGCCCGGCCTCGCCTCGGCGTCCGCCGGGGCCCGGCAGGACCCGCCCCGGAGCGGCCCCGGAGGAGCCTCAGGGGCGGCCCCGGAGCGGCCCCGGAGTGGCCCTGGAGCGGCCCTGGAGCGGCCTCAGAGCGGCTGGGCGCGGACCTGGTCGCGGTAGGCGCGGGCCACCGCGCGCAGCTCGGCCTCCGGGTCGAGCCCGGCCTCCCCCGCCTGCCGTACGAGCTCGAAGAGCCTGGCCCCCAGGCCGTCGGCGGGAACCCCCTCGGGGAGGGCCGCGGAGGCTCCGGCGCGCTCGGCGCGGCGCAGGAGCTGCGCGGCGAGGGAGAGAGCGGGCTGGCCCATCGGGACGCCGTCGACGGCCGAGCCCGGGTCGCCGCCGTTCTTGGCCGCCCGCTCGGCGGCCTTGATGGTCTCCCAGTTGGCGCTGACCTCGCCCGCGCCCTCCACCCGGGTGTCGGCGAAGACGTGCGGGTGGCGGCGGACGAGCTTGGCGACGATCCCCTCGGCCACGTCGTCGACGTCGAACCCGTCGGGCCGGTCGCTCGCGACCCGCGCGTGGAAGGCCACCTGCAACAGCAGGTCGCCCAGCTCCTCGCGCAGCGCGGCGTGGTCGCCCTCCTCGATGGTCTCCAGCACCTCGTAGGCCTCCTCGATGAGGTACGGGGCGAGGGACTCGTGGGTCTGGCGGGCGTCCCACGGGCACTCGACCCGGAGGCGGTCCATCACCGAGACCAGGTCGAGCAGCCGGGCGCCCGGCAGGTCGTACGAGCCCGGCACGACCTCGATCACCGGCGGGTCGTCGAGCGCCACGGCGGCGTAGCCGATGGAGCGCATCAGCGCCTCGTCGGCCTCCAGCCACACGACGGTCGCCGCCCCGGCCTCGCGGACCAGCGCGGCCGGGTCGGGGACGACCACCTCGACGTCGACCCCGGCTTCTGCCAGGTAGGGCAGGTGCGGGTGGTCGGCGGACCCGGTGCGCACCGGGCCCTCCTCGAGGACCCGCCACGCGCGGCGGCTGAGCAGCCCCGGGGCGACCCGGGGCGAGGTGGTGACGACGATCAGCGGCATGCCCGGAGGCTACTGCTGCGGCGGCGCGGGCGGCGCGTCGGCGGGGCCGGGGGCGGCGGGGGCGCCGAAACGGCCGGCGTCGACGAAGACGCTCGGCTGCTGCTCGCTCCGCTGCTGGTTCGGCGTGCCGTACCGGGGGTTCCAGGTGATCGGCACGGCCTGCAGGTCCTTGATCGCCTGCTGCTGGCCGCGCTGCAGGGCGGCCTCGTCCGTGCCGCCGCCGTACTTGGCGATGAGCTTGCTGAACAGGAGCTGCGCCCGGATGAAGGGACGCATCTGCGAGGGGGCCACCGCGTTCTGGAGCAGCTGCTGCTCCAGCTTCTGCATGCCGCCCTGGCCGGCGACCAGCTGGTCGATCTCGCCCTCGGTGACCGTCATGCCCTTGCTCTCCGCGACCTTCGCGAACTGCTTGGCGTTGGCCAGCTGGAAGAGCACGAGCTGCGGGACGCTGTCCTGGAACTTGAGGTCCGCGGGGGTGACCTTGGCCTTGGCCAGTGCCGCCTCGTACTCGCGCACGTTCCTGTCCAGCTCACCGGAGCTGATGCGCTCCCCGCCCACGACGGCGGCGGCGCCGGCCTGGTTCGGAGAGCAGGCGGTCAGCGCGACACCGGCGGCGGCGACCGCCAGGATGACGCGAATTCGAGTCGACTTCACATGCGTTCCCTTCACGACAAACGCCGCTTACTCTACCCGCACCGTTTCGAGGAACATCGCCTCGACGAGATCACCGCACCACTTGAGCAGGTCCAGATCGCGCAGCGGCTGGCCGCCGAGGGGCCTGGTCTTGGGCACCGGCACCAGCAACGTACCGGCCGCCTGCTTCAGCAGCGCCTTCGGGTAGAGCCTTTGCAGCCTGACCTGCTGGGAGTCCTTCAGGTCCACCGGCGCGAACTTGATGTTCTGCCCCTGCAGGGTGACGTCGGTGAGCCCGGCGCGGCGGGCGCGGATGCGGAAGCGGGCGACCTCCAGCAGGTTCTCCACCTGCTGGGGCGGCCGGCCGTACCGGTCGACGAGCTCGTCGCGCACCGCGCCGATGTCGGAGTCGGAGCCGATCCCGGCGATCCGCTTGTACGCCTCCAGCCGCAATCGCTCGGAGGTGACGTAGTCGTGCGGGATGTGGGCGTTGATCGGCAGCTCGACCTTGACGTCGGGCCGCTCGTCCTCCTGGTAGGTGCCCGCCAGCTTCGCCTTCTGCTCCTGCACGGCCTCGGCCATCATCCGGACGTACAGGTCGAAGCCGACGCCCGCGATGAAGCCCGACTGCTCGGCGCCCAGGATGTTGCCCGCGCCGCGGATCTCCAGGTCCTTCATCGCGACGTACATGCCCGCGCCCATCTCGGTGTGCTGGGAGATGGTGGCCAGGCGCTCGTGGGCGGTCTCGGTGAGCGGCTTCTCCGGCGGGTACAGGAAGTAGGCGTAGCCGCGCTCGCGGCCCCGGCCGACCCGGCCGCGCAGCTGGTGGAGCTGCGACAGGCCGTAGTTGTCGGCCCGGTCGACGATCAGGGTGTTGGCGTTGGGCACGTCCAGGCCGGACTCGACGATCGTGGTGCAGACGAGCACGTCGAAGTCCCGCTCCCAGAAGCCCACCATGATCTTCTCCAGCTGGTGCTCCTGCATCTGGCCGTGCGCGACGGCGATCCTCGCCTCGGGCACGAGCTCGCGCAGCATCGCGGAGACCTTGTTGATGCTGGCCACCCGGTTGTGGACGAAGAAGACCTGGCCGTCGCGCATCAGCTCGCGCCGGATCGCGGCGCCGATCTGCTTCTCGTCGTACGGGCCGACGAAGGTGAGGATCGGGTGCCGCTCCTCCGGCGGGGTGAGGATCGTGGACATCTCCCTGATGCCGGTGAGGCCCATCTCCAGCGTGCGGGGGATCGGGGTGGCCGACATGGCCAGCACGTCGACCTGGGTGCGCAGGTGCTTCATGGCCTCCTTGTGCTCGACGCCGAACCGCTGCTCCTCGTCGATGATGATCAGGCCGAGCTGCTTGAACCTGACCTCGGGCGAGAACAGCCGGTGCGTGCCGATCACGATGTCGACCGAGCCCTCGCGCAGGCCCTCCATGGTCGCCTTGACCTCGCCGTCGCTCTGGAACCGCGACAGCGGCCGCACGTTCAGCGGGAACCCGGAGAACCGCTCGGCGAAGGTCGACATGTGCTGCTGCACCAGCAGCGTGGTCGGCACCAGGACGGCCACCTGCTTGCCGTCCTGCACCGCCTTGAACGCCGCCCGCACCGCGATCTCCGTCTTGCCGTAGCCCACGTCGCCGCAGATCAGCCGGTCCATCGGGATCGGGCGCTCCATGTCGCGCTTGACCTCGTCGATGGCCTCCAGCTGGTCGCCCGTCTCGGCGTACGGGAAGGCGTCCTCCATCTCCCGCTGCCAGGGGCTGTCGGGCGCGAAGGCGTGTCCCGGCGAGGCCATCCGGGCGGAGTACAGGCGGATCAGCTCCCCGGCGATCTCCTTGACCGCCTTCTTGGCCTTGGTCTTGGCCTTGGCCCAGTCGGCGCCGCCCATCCGGTTGAGGGTGGGCGACTCGCCGCCGACGTAGCGGGTGACCTCGTCGAGCTGGTCGGTCGGCACGTAGAGCCGGTCGCCCTTGGCGTACTCGATCACCAGGTACTCGCGGGTGGCGCCCTGCACGGTCCGCTGCACCATCTCGACGTAGCGGCCCACGCCGTGCTGCTCGTGCACGACGTGGTCGCCGACCTTGAGCTGGAGCGGGTCGACCATGTTGCGGCGCCGGGAGGGCAGCCGCCGCATGTCCTTGGTCGACGCCTTCTGGCCGACCAGGTCGAGGTGGGTCAGCACGGCCAGCGTCGGGGTCACGAACCCGTGCTCGACCAGGCCCGTGGTGACGTGGACGACCTTCCTGTCGGGCACGGCGTCGAGGCCCGGCTCCAGGCGCGCGGGCAGGTCGACGCCCTTGAGCAGCTCGACCATGCGCTCGGCGGGGCCGTGGCCCTCGCTCAGCAGGACGACGACCCGGTCGGAGTCGAGCCAGCCCTTGATGTCCGCCAGCGCCCGCTGGGTGTCGCCCCGGTAGGACTCCACCTCGCGCGCTCCCAGCGCCTGCCCGCCGCCCGGCTCGGCGTCGTCGGTGCCGGCGCCGAACGGTGCGAGCGACCACCAGGGCTGGCCGAGTCCCCGCGCGTGGTCACGGACCTCCTCCAGGTCGCGGAACGCCGCCGCGCCCAGGTCGATCGGCGCCTCGCCGCCGGACGCCGCGTTGATCCAGGACGCCTCCAGGAACTCCTGGCTGGTCCGCACCAGCTCGTCGGCGCGCCCCCGGATGCGCTCCGGGTCGCACACGAAGATCGCCGCCTGTCCCGGCAGGTGGTCGATGAGCAGGTCCATCTCCCCGGCGAGCACCGGCGCGAACGCCTCCATGCCCTCCATCGGCACACCCTCGGCCAGTTGCTCCAGGATCTCGGCCAGCGAGGGGTGCGCCTCGGCGAGCTCCCTCGCCCGCTCCCTGACGTCGGCGGTCAGCAGCAGCTCCCGGCAGGGGGCGGCGAACAGCCCGTCCTCGGACACCTCCAGCGAACGCTGGTCGGCGACCTTGAACCAGCGGATCTCCTCGACGGTGTCGCCCCAGAACTCCAGCCGCAGCGGGTGCTCCTCCGTGGGCGGGAAGACGTCCAGCAGGCCGCCCCTGACCGCGACCTCGCCGCGCTTCTCCACCATGTCGACCCGGTGGTAGCCGTTCTCCACGAGGCTGTGGACGACGGTGTCGAGATCGGCGTCGTCCCCGGCGCGCAGCCGCACCGGCCGCAGGTCGCCCAGACCCTGGACGATCGGCTGGAGCAGCGCCCTGACCGGCGCGACGACCACGTGCAGCGGCCCCGCCGAGTGGTCGCCCTCGACCGGGTGCGCCAGCCTGCGCAGCACCGCCAGCCGCTGCCCCACGGTGTCGCTGCGCGGCGACAGGCGCTCGTGCGGGAGCGTCTCCCAGGCGGGGAAGACCGCGACGGTGCTCTCGTCCAGGAGGCTGGTGAGGGCCGAGGCGAGATCCTCGGCCTCGCGCCCGGTGGCGGTCACCGCGAGAACGGTCCTGGCCGCCCCCTTGGCCCCCTCCCTGGCCAGCGCGGCCACCGCGAAGGGGCGCAGCGCCGGCGGCGCGACCAGCGACACGTCGGACGAGTCGCCCCCGCGCACGTCCTGAAGAAGGGAAGCCAGCTCAGGCTCCCCGGCGACAAGGTCCAGAAGTCCGGAAAGACTCATCAGATTCGCCCACAGCCCCACGACGGCAACACGACAACCCCGGGCCGGGAAGACACGGGGGGTACCTGCTCAAGGCTACTTGCCCGGGCACCCGCTCTCGCAAAGAGTGGTAAATGCGCGACGAATCGTGCTGAGTTGACTACTCTCGGTTACATGTCAGAGGTGAGGTCGGTCGTCGCTCGCGACGACTTGTTGAGTCAGCGGATCAGGGAGCAGTGGAGCAGCCAGCTCGGCCGGCGGCTCGACATCCTGATCGCCGGGTGCGGATGGCCGGAACCGCTCGACCTGGCGCAGACGGAGTCCAGGGTCATCGGGATCGACGAGGACCTGCCCGTGTTGCGCAGGAGCACGTCCGCCCGCAAGGACCTGGACTCCTGGGCGCTGGGCGACCTGCGCTCGGTGCCGGTGCCCCCGCGGGCGTTCGACATCGTCTACGTGTCGTTCCTGCTGGAGCGGATCGAGCACTCCGAGCTGGTGCTCGACCGGTTGCTGACCGGTCTGCGCCCCGGCGGGCTGCTGCTGGTCAGGATGCGCGACCGGGCCTCGGCGTACGGGGCGTGCGACCGGCTGGCGCCGGCGAGGCTGCGGCGGGCGGTGTGGCGCAGGTTCGCCCCCGCCGGGACCGTGGGCCCGCTGCCCGCCGTCTACGAGCAGATCGCCTCGCGCGAGGGGATGCACTCCTTCTGCCTGGTGCGCGGGCTGATGGTGACCGAGGACATCTCCGCCAGCAGCGGGTCCGCGCTCCGCGGGCCTCTCGGTAAGCTTGCCCGCGCCGCCTGCTCGGTGGTGGAGGCCCTCTCCAGGGGAAGCCGGCCCGCGTCTCACGACGAGATAACCATGGTGATCCGCAAGCCCCAGAGCCATTTCGCCCGGTTGATCTGAGATCCACCGGGCCGGGGCGCCCGGGATTCACCGGACCGGTGGATCCCAGGCTCGCCGGACAGGGGCCCATCGTGAGCGGGCGAGGCAGGAAAGTCCGACGATCACGATGGTGGAGCAGATGACGGCGCCTTTCGAGTGGACCCCCGACGCCCGCGAGCTGGCCGACCTCGAGCTGCTGCTCTCCGGCGCCTTCAGACCGCTGGCGGGCTTCCTGAGCTCGGCGGACGCGCACGCCGTGGACGAGCGCGGCACGCTCGCCGACGGCACCCCGTGGCCCGCGCCGGTCACCCTCACCCTGCCGGACGACCACCCGGCCTCCCCCGGCGACCGGATCACCCTGCGCGACCCCGAGGGCGCGGCGCTCGCCGTGCTGACCGTCACCGGGCGCGAGAACGGCTTCGTCGCCGGCCCCGTCGAGCCCCTGGACGCCCCCGAGCACGGGCCGTTCGCCCGGCTGCGCCGTACCCCGGCGCGGGTCCGCGAGGAGCTGGGCGGGCGGGAGTCGGTCCTGGCCGTCACCATGCGCGGGCCGCTGGGCGACCTCGGCGAGATCATCGCGACCGCGCAGGAGCTGGAGGCGTCGATCCTGCTGCTCCCCCTGGCGTACGGCGAGGGCGGGCCCGCGGTGGTCCGCGCCGCGCTCAAGGCGCGCGACGGGCTGCCCGAGGACACGCTCGTGGCGGTGGTGCCGCTGGCGCCCAGGGAGCCCGCCATCGACCTGGAGCTGCGCGAGCGGGTGGCCGAGGCCTACGGCGCGACCGAGCACCTGGCGGGCCCCGAGCCCGTGACGCTCCCCGGCCCCCCGCACCGCCGCGGGCTGGTGGTCTTCTTCACCGGCCTGTCCGGCTCCGGCAAGTCGACCGTCGCCCGGGGGCTGCGCGACGCGCTGCTGGAACGCGGCAGCCGCACGGTGACCTACCTCGACGGCGACGTGGTCCGCCACCTGCTGTCGGCGGGGCTGACCTTCTCCAAGGAGGACCGCGACCTCAACATCCGCCGCATCGGCTTCGTCGCCGCCGAGGCCGCCAGACACGGCGGGCTGGCGATCTGCGCGCCCATCGCGCCCTACGCGGCCACCCGCGAGGAGGTGCGGGAGATGGTCGAGGCCGTCGGCGCCGACTTCCTGCTGGTCCACGTGTCCACCCCCCTGGAGGAGTGCGAGCGCCGCGACCGCAAGGGGCTCTACGCCAAGGCCCGCGCGGGGCTCATCCCCGGGTTCACCGGCATCTCCGACCCGTACGAGGAGCCGGACGACGCCGACCTGGAGATCGACACCACCGGCATCAGCGTGGACCGGGCGGTGCACCAGGTGCTCGACCCGCTGATCCAGGGCGGCTGGATCCGGTGACCTGAGCCCGACGGCCAGGATCCGGCGGTCCGGGCCCGGTGGTCCGGGCCGTCCCGCACGGCGTCGACGCCCTGCCGGTCCCCGCCGGTCCCCTGCCGGTCCCCTGCCGCTCGCCGGTCCCTCGCCGCCGTGCGAGGGGCCCGGATCCGCGCCCGCGGCAGGGCCCGGCGGCCGTGGCCGGCGGTGCGGCGAGGGACCGGCGGGGTGCGGCGGGGGTCAGCCGGCGGGGACGGCGGCGTTGAGGCGCGCGTCGCGGGCGAGCTCACCGAAGGCCCTCCGGCCGCCGGGCGTGGTGTCGAACCGGGTGTCGCCCCGGGGGGCGCGCGGCGAGTCGAAGTAGATCATGGCCTTGATCTGCGGATAGTCGCCGATCTCCCGGCGCACCGAGGCGAAGAACGACTCCTTGAACCCGGGCCTGTCGTGACGCTCGAAGACGCCCCATTCGGCGAGCATGACGGGCTTGTCGGGGAAGCGTTCCCGCATCCACCGGTAGAACCCGTGCCACCGGGGGAACTCCGGACGGGTCTTGTTGACCAGCCCGTCGAAGCTGTGGACCCGGTGGTCGACGTAGGGGTCCATCGCCACCCAGTCGACCACGTCGTCACCGGGGTGGAGCTTCTCGAACCAGGGTTCGGACGCCCAGTTGGGCGCGCCCATGTAGGTCATCACCGTGACCGCGTTGGTCACGCCCCCGTGCCGCAGGCGCGTCACCACGTGCCGGAACATCGCGGCGTAGTCGGCCGCAGTCATCCCCTTGCCGCGGGCCTCCCGCACGTCGTCCTCCGGCTCGTGGTGGACGGTGAGGAAGAACTTCTCGGGGAAGGTCCTCACGATGTGGGCGGCCAGCCGGTCGATCCGCGCGTCCAGCGCCCCGTGGGCGATCTGCTCCCAGGTGTGGTCGAGGGACGGCTTCCAGTTGACCAGCAGGAGCCTGCGGCCGTCCGGGTCGCGGGCGATCGCGCGCTCCGCGGGCGTCGGGAAGAGCTCGTCGCCCCGGTGGTAGACGTGCATGATGTCGGCCGGCCGGCCCATGCGCCTCTCCGCCCTCTCCAGGGCCCGTCCGGGAGGCCTCCCCGTGAAGATCTCCGGCGCGATGCCCCACCAGGCGCCGCAGGAGGGGACGAGCTTGCCGCTAACCTCGCAGGCCGCCCGGGACGGCCCGGCGGACGGGTCCGGCGCGCCTGCGGCTCCCGGCGCGTCCGGGGCCTTCCCCGCGCCCGCGGCGTTCGAGGCCCGGCCGCCCCCGCTCAGCCCCGCGATCCCCAGCGCGAGGGTACCCAGCCCCAGCGCCAGGACGAGGCCGGAACCGGCGATTCTTACTACTCGCGGAATTACCTCTATAGCGGCATTTGTCTGATGCACCGGTTCCTCACAGATGTCGCGCGTACGCATTCATGGACGGTCCTCGACCATCACGGGGGAACACCTTCCCATCGCCCGGACGTGCCTCGTCCCTGACTTTGCCGGTCCGTGCCGTAGCCCCCGGGCGGACGACAGGAAATATCGGATAAACGGCTGTTATCTCCCTGTGATTAGCAGGAGCAACGCGAAGAAAATCTTGTGTATCGGTTCGGGGAAATGGAAACCCGACCTATAGTTCCTAGGGTTCCCAGCGTCTGTTCGCCGGAGAGGCACCAGCGACATATGAGCCCGTCACCGGACGCTCCCGTCCGCCGCGGAGGCGAGGATCTGGCGGACTACGCGTCGCTTCTCCGCCGCCGGTGGCCGATCGTCCTCTCCCTGTTCCTCGCCGGAACCGGTTGTGGCCTCGCCCTGCTGTGGCTCACCCCGGCCTCCTACACCGCCTCCGGGCAGGTCCTGGTGACCGCGACCGGCTCGCAGGAGCAGACCAACCAGGTCACCGCCCGCCAGCGCGAACCGCTCAACCTCGACACCGAGGCCCAGGTGGCCCGCTCCGCGGTGGTCGCGGCGAAGGCCCGCCGGCTGTTCGGCGGCCTTCCCTGTGCCGCGGAGGTCTCGGTGCCGCCAAACACCTCGGTTCTGGAGATCTCCTGCAGCGCCGCCGATCCGAAGGCCGCGGCCTCGGGCGCGAACGCCTACGCCCTCGCCTACCTGGCCCAGCGCCGCGAGTCCTCCACCCAGATGCTCTCGGCTCAGCTCAAGGCCGTGCTGCTCAAGCTGCGGCAGACCAACGCGGGTCTCACCAAGGTCGCCACCGAGCTTCCCGGCCTCGGCAGGGGGACCACCGAGCGGGCCCTGGCCCTCCAGCGGCAGAACGTCCTCGCCCGCCAGGCTCACAGCCTCACCGCCAGGTACGACGCCCTCAAGACCGTCGCCGTCACCCCCGGCTCCGTGATCAGCCAGGCGGTGGCACCGGCCGGGCCCACCGCTCCCCGACCGCCCCTCTACCTGGGCAGCGGCCTCATGGCGGGACTGCTGTGCGGGGTCGGGGTCGCCTGGCTCCGCGAGCGCCTCGACACCGCCCTGCGAACCGCCGCCGACGTCAGGCGCCTGACCGGCCTCGACGCCGTCAACAGCGGGGAGACGCCCGACCTGGCGGGCGCGGTGCTCGTGGTCGCCGTACCCGGCACCTCCTCGCGCGAGGTGAAGGACGCCGTACGGGCCCTGAACGAACGCGGGGTTCCCGTGGTCGGCGCGTTCGTCATCGGCGACGAGGCCCCGCCGTTCCCCGCGTCTCCCCCCGCGCGGGTTCCGGGCGTCTCGCAGGCACCGCGGGCTCCCCACCTCCCGCAGGCCCCGCTCGGCTCGCAGCTCCCGCACGTCTCACAGGCTCCGCACGTCTCACAGGCTCCGCACATCCCGCACGCCTCGCCCCCGCCGCGGTCCGGCGGGACGCGAGAGCGCGAGAGCCTCCCGAGGAGGGCGGGGCGACCTCTCGCCGGCCTGGCGAGCGGCGTGCCGGGCGGCGTGGCGAACGGCGTGGCGAACGGCGTGCCGGGCGGCGTGCCGGGCGGCGTGGCCATCCCCGAGCCGCCCGGCGAGAAGCCGGAGGCACCCGCCCGCCCGGGAGCGCACGGGATCAGCGGGACCGGGGTGACCGGGACGAGCGGCGCGAGCGGCGCGAGCGGCGACGGAGCACACGGGGCGAGCGGGGCGCACGGGGCGCACGGATCAGCCGAGGCGTCGGAGGCGCTGCTCGCGTCCCGGGCGTACGGGAACGTTCCACCCGTCCGGCAGGCCGCAGGCGGGCGGAGGGGGCGCAGGTCGTGAGAGGACCGCGTCCGGCCGCCTGGCCGATCGCCGCGCTCCTGGTGGGATACCCGGTCTGGTGGGCGCTCGGCTTCGGGGGCCTGTCGGTGATCGTGGTGGCCCCGGCGATGGCGCTGGTCCTGTGGCGGAGACGGCCGGTCAGGGCGCCGCGCGGCTTCGGCCTCTGGCTGCTGCTCCTGGCGGGTTACCTGATCAGCGCGCTCATGCTCGGCGAGATGCCGCCCGGCACCTACGGCGAGTTCGGCGCCGGACGGTTGATCGGCTACCTGATGCGCCTGTGCCTCTACGTCTCACTGTTGATCATGGTGCTCTATCTGGGAAACCTGACGGAGGAGGAGCTCCCGCAGCTCACCCTGGTGCGGATGCTCGGCGCGCTGTTCCTCACGACCGTCGCGGGCGGCCTGCTGGGCGTGCTCGCCCCGCGCGCCGAGTTCACCTCGCCGGTCGAGATGCTCCTCCCCGGCTGGATCAGCGGCAACCCCTTCGTCCACAACCTGATCCACCCCACCGCCGCCCAGATGCAGAGGGTCCTCGGCCACGCCTCGCCGCGCCCCGAGGCGCCGTTCGAGTGGGCCAACGCCTGGGGTGGCAACCTCTCGGTGCTGCTCGTCTGGTTCGTGGTCGGCTGGTGGGTGTACGGCGGGCCGCGCAGGCGCCTGGCGGTGGTGCCGCTGGTCGCGCTGGCCGCGATCCCCGTCGTCTACTCGCTCAACCGCGGCCTGTGGATCGGGCTCGGGGTCGCCGCCGCGTACGTCCTGCTCCGCCTGGGCACACGGGTCCGCGTCGCGACCTGCGCGGCCCTGACCGCCGGGGCGCTGGTGTTCGCCCTCAGCCCGCTGCAGGCGATGGTGGCCCAGCGGCTCGACAGCCCGCACAGCAACGACATCCGCGCCTTCACCGTCTCGGCGACCCTCGCCGCCGCGGGCACCGCGCCGCTCGTCGGGTACGGCAACACCCGCAACGCCACGGGCAACCACCGGACGATCACCACCGGCAAGAGCGGGTGGTGCCCCACCTGCGGCCACCCGCCGCTGGGCGGGGACGGCCAGCTCTGGCACCTGATGATCACGCAGGGTTTCACGGGGGCCGCGCTCTACGTGGCGTTCTTCGCGGGGGCCGTCCGCCGACACTGGCGTGACCGGAGCCCGATCGGCCTGGCCGGGGTCCTCGTGATGATCCTCACCCTCCTCTACATGTTCGTCTACGACGGGCTGGTCACCCCGCTCAGCCTGTACCTCGTCTCGTTCGCGCTGCTCTGGAGGAACTCGATGGCGAGCACGGCCGCATGAACGACGCCCGCGCCCGTCTGCGCTACCTGGACCAGACTCTCGACCTGCTGTTCCCCGGCCCCGGCGACCCGATCCCGTACACCCTGCTCCCGCACCGCCTGCTCCCCCGCAGGCTGGTCCCCCGCGCGTGGTGGCACCCCGGCGGGAGGGTCACCGTGCCGTCGGGGCGGGACGGCATCGAGAGCCACCTGAGCGAGGTGTTCGGCACTCCCGTCCGCGTCACGCTGCGCGTGCGGCCGGCCCGGCGGGCCAACCGCAAGCCGATCCTGGAGGCGCGCACCGCCGACGGGCCGATCGCCTTCGTGAAGATCGGCGACACCGACCTGACCCGGGAGCTCGTCGCCCACGAGGCGCGGACGCTCGGCCTGCTCGCCGGGGTGCCGCTGAAGACCGTCGTCCCGCCCGCCGTGCTGCACCACGGATCCTGGCGCGGCCTGTCCGTGCTGGCGCTGACGCCGCTTCCGGTACGGCGGGGGCGGATACCCGGCGACGTCCTCACCGACGCGATCGCCGAGATCGCCCGCATTCCCGGGGGCCATGTCCCGGAGCGCGCTCCCCTCGGCGGCCCTGCCGAAGGAAACCCGGGCCGAGGTCTCCCGGAACGGGATCTCCCTGGCCGAAGTCTCCCCGAACAAGGTCTCCCTCTCCCGGGCCGGGAAAACCCGGCTCCGGGAGACCCGCTTCCCGGAGGCGCCCGTGCCGACCGGGCCCTCGGAAACGCCGCCGGCCCCAGGCAGGCCTCCGGAAACCCGGCTCCAGCCGGTTCGCCTCCCGGAGACGCCCTCACGAACCGAGGTCCCGAAGAGCCGTCCGAAGAGCGGTTGTTCTCCTGGCACGGTGACCTGACGCCGTGGAACATCTCGCGCGGGCCCGACGGGCGGCTGCTGGTCTGGGACTGGGAGCGGTTCGGCACCGGGGTTCCGCTGGGCTTCGACGCCGTCCACCACTTCTTCCAGCGGGCGCTGCGCCGCGACGACCCCGCCACAGCGGCCAGGGCCTGCGTGGCGCGGGCCCTGCGGATCCTGGCGCCGTTCGGGCTGTCGGCCGCAGAGTCCCGGCTGACCGCGCTCCGCTACCTGATCGCCCTCGCCGACCGCCACGCGGCCGACGGCCACGCGCCCCTGGGACCGCCGGAGCTCTGGCTCACCCCCCTCGCCGACTCCCAGGAGACCCTGCTGTGAAGCCCGCGTTGAAGCGTTCGATCCACGCGGCGTCGGGGGCCATAGGGCGCCTCACCTCGGGAAGCCGAGTGCTGCCCTCCTTCCTCATCATCGGGGCGCAGCGCTGCGGCACCACCTCCCTGTACCGCGTCCTGTCCCAGCACCCGCTCGTCCTGAAACCCGTCCTGCGCAAGGGCGTGCACTACTTCGACACGGCGTACGACCGGGGCCTGTCCTGGTACCGGGCGCACTTTCCGCTGCGGGCGTCGGCCTCCTGGCCGGCCCGCAGGTACGGCTGCCGGCCCCAGGCGTTCGAGTCGTCGCCCTACTACCTGTTCCACCCGCTGGCCGGTCCCAGGATCGCCCGCGACCTGCCGGGCGCGAAACTGATCGTGCTGGTCCGCGACCCCGTCGAACGGGCCTTCTCCGCGCACGCCCACGAGCTGGCCAGGGGCTTCGAGACGGAGCGGTCCTTCGCCAGGGCCGTACGGCTGGAGGAGGAACGGCTGGCCGGGGCGGAGGAGGCCCTGATCGCCTCGCCGCACTCGACGAACCTGGCCCACCGCCACCACGCCTACCTCGCCAGGGGCCGTTATGCCGAGCAGCTCGCCCGGCTGGAACCGCTGGTCGGCCGCGACCGGCTGCTCGTCCTCGACAGCGGCCGGTTCTTCGCCGAACCCGACCTCGTCTACGACCGCGTGCTGGCGTTCCTCGGGCTGCCGCACCTCGGCGACCCGGTGTTCGAGCGGCACAACACCCGGACCAGGCCCGGTCCCATGTCCCGCAAACTCCGCCGCGAGCTGAGGGCCCACTTCGCGGAGCAGGACACCCTGCTGACCCCGTGGCTGGGCGCGGAGCCGTCGTGGCGCCGCTGACCCCCACCCGCCTGGCGGGCCTGGCGGGCTTGAGGGGGGCCGCGCGGGGCGGGGCGGCGGGGCTGGCGGGAGCGGGGGCGGGGGCCGCCGCGCAGTTCCTGACGGTCGTGCTGGTCACCAGGGGGGTGGGGCAGGAGACGGCCGGTCTCTTCTTCTCCGGAACCGCCCTGTGCCTGATGGTCGCCGCGGTCCTGCGGCTGGACGCCGGGAACGGGCTCGTCTACTTCATCGCCAGGTCCAGGTCCTCCGGTCATCGCTGCGCCTCCGGCTACGTCCGCGCCGCGCTCGTCCCGGTCGCCTCGCTCTCGCTGGCGGCCGGCGCGACGGTCATCCTCACCACCTCCGACCCGGTGCTGCGGGTGCTGGCGGTGGCCCTGCCCGCGGTGGCGTGCTCGGGCGTCGCGGTGGGCGCGACCCGCGGGTTCGGCTCGATGCGGCCGACCGTGCTGCTGGACGGGGTGCTGCAGCCGGTGGCCCAGCTGCTCCTGGTCGGGGCGGTGGTGCTCGCGGGCCGCGACTCCGTGCCGCTGCTCGCCGCGGCGTGGGCGCTGCCGTACCTGCCGGTGCTGCTGCTGGCCTCGATCTGGCTGCGCCGGCGGTCGCCCCGGACCCCCTGCCCGCCGGGTATCGCGCGCGACCTGTGGCGCCACACCTGGCCCCGGTCGCTGGCGGCCGGGATCCAGGCGGTGTTCCAGCGGCTGGACGTCGTGATCGTGGCGCTGCTGGCCGGGCCGGCCGAGGCTGCCGTCTACACCGCCGCCACCCGTTTCAAGATCGTGGGTCAGCTGGCCGGCCAGGGACTGGCGCAGGCCACGCAGCCGAGGCTGGTGCGCGCCCTGGCCGGGGGCGACCTGCCGCGTGCCCGCGAGCTGTACCAGTCGGCCACCCTCTGGCTGGTCCTGCTGACCTGGCCGGTCTGGCTGGGGTACGCCGCGCTCGCGCCCTGGCTGCTCGGCGCCGTCTTCGGGGACGGCTACACCGGTGGCGCGCCGGTGGCGTTCGTGCTGGCCGCCACGATGATGCTCGCCACGGCGTGCGGGATGGCCGACGTCGTGCTGACCTCAGCCGGGCACACCGGGTCCAGCCTGGCCAACCTGGTCGCCGCGGTCGCGACGGCGGTCACGCTGGACCTGCTGCTGATCCCCTCGACGGGCTCGCTCGGGGCCGCCCTCGGCTGGGCGGGGGGCACGGTGGTCAAGAACCTGCTGCCGCTGTGGCGCATCCACCGCCTGTACGGCCTGCGCCCCTTCGGCACGCACAGCCGGACCGCCCTGAACCCCCGGCGGACACAGTGACCGCGCCGCCCGGCCGCCCCGGACGCCGTGCCCGCAGGCGGCCCGGCCGTTCCCAGGACCTGGACGGGAGGTGGGGGCCGTGACGCCGGTGCTGGTCACCGGCCTGCCCAGGACCGGGACGAGCTGGACGGGCAGGATGCTCGCGGCGAGCGGGGAGCTGGTCTACGTCAACGAGCCGCTCAACCCCGAACACCCGCCGGGCCGCTCCCCCGGCGTCCTCGACGCCGTGGTCGGCCACCGCTTCCAGTACATCTGCCCGGACAACGAGCGGGCCTGGCTGCCCGCCTTCGCCCGTACGGTCGCGCTGCGCTACGGATTCCTGGCGGAACTGCGCCGCAACCGGTCACCGTACGACCTGGCGCGGATGGTCCGGTACGGCACCGCGTTCACGCTGGGGCGACTGGGCGGGCGCCGGGCGCTGCTGGACGACCCGTTCGCGCTGTTCTCCGCCGGATGGTTCGCCGACCGGCTGGGCTGCCGGGTGATCGTCCTGTTGCGCGACCCGGTGGCGTTCGTCGGCAGCTGGCAGCGGCTCGGCTGGACGGTCTACTTCCACGAGCTGCTCGAACAGCCGTTGCTGGTGCGCGACCAGCGGCACCTGGAGGCGTTGCGCCCGCTGATCGGCTCCCAGGACCGCGTCGCCAAGGCCGTGGCCCTGTGGCGGGCGGCCGGGATCACCGCCGCCGACCTGGCCGACCGGCACCCGGGGATCATGCTTGCCCGCTACGAGGACCTGGCCCGTGACCCCCTGACGGGCTTTCGCCGCCTGTACGAGTGGGCGGGCCTGACCTGGTCGGCCCGCGCCGAGGAGCGCGTCCGCCGCGCGTGCACGGCCAGGGCGGGCGCGGCCGCGTCGGGCGCGGCCACCTCGGGCACGGGCCCCGGCGGCTTCGCCTGGAGCGGCTTGTCCCGCACGGCCTACCGGCCGATGGACTCGCGCCGCGCCCTCGCCGAGGCCGGTGCCCGGCTGAGCCCCGAGGAGGCCCTCCGGGTCAGGGAGCTGGCCTCCGCGAAACGCTGACGGCCGATCAGGGCGATGGCGATCGGGAAGCCCGGCGAAGGCCCCGGCACCGGCGCTTCAAAACCTCACGGCTCACGATCTCAGGAGACTCATGATCTCAGGAGAAGAGCCCTCGTACGAGGGAGACCGTGAGGAGCCGGAGCGCGTACGGCAGGTCGTCGACCAGGTAGCGGCGGGCGAGCCTGCCAGGCTCCCGCGTCAGCCGGAAGATCCACTCCAGGCCGCCACGGCGCATCCACGCCGGCGCCCGCCGGACGGTGCCCGCGGCGAAGGCGATCGCCGAACCGCAGCCGACGAACCAGGTGCCCGGCAGGTCCCGGCGGAGCGAGGCGATGAGCCGCTCCTGCCGGGGGAAGCCGAGCCCGACGAAGACCAGCCGGGGTGCTGCGGCGATCACGGCGTCGCGCACCCGGGCGTAACTCTCGGGATCGTCCTCGAATCCGTACGGCGGGGCGTCGACCCCGGCGATCATCAGCTTCGGATGGCGGTTCACCAGCTCGCGGGCCGCCTGTGCGGCCGTGCCCCGGGGACCGCCCAGCAGGTACACGGGATGGCGGTAGAAGGCGGCGGCCTCCGACAGGGACCAGATCAGGTCTGCGCCGGTGACCCTGCCGGGGACAGGGGTGCCGAGCAGTCGCGCCGCCCACACCAGCGGCATGCCGTCGGCCACCGCCAGATCTGCGCGTTCGACGAACCGGCGGGCCCGGGGGTCTCGGGCGACGGTCCGGCTGATGTCGACGTTCGGGGTGACGAGGTGGCCGCCCTCACCGCGTTTCAGGGCGTCGACCACGTGGTCGACGACCTCGCTCTCGGTCATCGGGTCGATCGCGACCCCCGCCACGTGCACGCGCCTGCGCAGACGCCTGCGGGTGGCCTTGTCGGGCCGGGGCCTCCGGCGAGGGACGCCCGGGGTCGCCCCCCGCCTGGCGATCGGCGTTCCGGCCCGCCCTGCGACGGCGGGCAGGCCGGGCACCGGATCGCCACCGGTGGTCGCGGACCGGTGGTCGGTGAGGGGTGGGATAGGCGTCACGGCGTCACGGGTGACCGGGACCGCGGCCCGCCTCACCACGGACGACATGACCGGCGAGTCGTGGCGCGTGACCACCGGCGGAGGCTCGACGGCCCGGCCCGGCGCGGGAGGAAGGACCGGCAGACCGTAGCGGACGGTCGCGCGCGGGCGCTCGACGGCCTGCCCCGCCGCGGACGGAACGAGCACCAGGCCGTGAGCGAGCATCGGACCGTGGCGGGGGAACACCGTCGGGCGCTCGACGGCCTGTCCCGCCAGGAGCGAGGCGACCGGCGGGCCGTGGCGCGCGGGCACCGGCGGGCGCTCGACGGCCTGGTCCGTCGTGGACGACACCATCCAGGCACCGTGGCGGAGGGTCATCCGCGGCTGCTCGGTGATGGGCGCCATCAGATGCCGTGCCCTCGGTGGTTCAGGACACTGAGCATGATCCTCGCGGGGACCAGGCCCGCCGCCACCGCGAGCGCGATGGGCGCGCGGGGCTCGCCGTGGCGGGCGGTGAACGCCCGCCAGGCCCAGCGGCCCGCCTCCCGCCGCTGGCCGAGGGCCGCGTGGTGGAAGGCGAGCTGACCGTAGACCCGCGCCGCGCCGCGCGGATCCACGGCCAGATCAGGGTGCCGGGCGAGCATCCACTGCAGCCCGGCGATCCGGTCGGCCCAACGGGCCGCGTACGAGGAGCCACCCCAGCGCACCCGGACCAGGGGCCGGTCGACGTGCACGATGGGGTGTTGGGCGGCGGCGCGCAGCGCCAGGTCCCAGTCCTCGTTCTGGCCCTTGGGGGCGCTCTCGTCCACCCAGAGCCCGCCGCGCCGGAACAGGAAGGTCGAGGAGTGCACCATCACCATCCGCGAGCGCACCAGGTGGCGGTAGGTGACGCGGCTGGTCCCGGCCAGCCGGGGGATGCGGCGCGAGCCGTACTCGACCTCGATGGCGCAGCTGCAGAAGCGCGCGTCCGGCTCCGCCTCCAGGGCGGCGACCTGGGCCTCGATCTTGCCGGGCAGCCACTGGTCGTCGTCGTCGCAGAAGGCGACCATGTCGGTGCCGAGCGCCGCGATGCCGGTGTTGCGGGCACCGGGCAGGCCCGGGGTGAGCCGGTTGGCCATCACCCGCACGCCGCGCGGGGGCGCCTCGCGCCGGCCGGGCGCCAGTGCCCGGCTGGCCAGGAGGTCGGCCACCTGGTCGGCGACCGAGGCCGGATCACCCCCGTCCACGACGACGACGACCTCGACGGGGCCGGGGTGGTCCTGGCCGAGCACGGCGAGCGTGGCCGCGCGCAGCTGGTCAGGCCGGTGTCCCCGGGTGGGGATGACGACACCCACCGATGTGTTCACACAAGTCTCCCGTGATAGCCATACTTGATCATGAGGGGCCAGGTCAGCGCGGTGACCAGGCGCGACTGCCGGGACGACGCGACGGCACGCCAGCTGTCGTCCCTGGTCAGCTCCGTGCGGCCGACCGTGAAGCGCACGGGGTTGCCCGAGGCCGTGTGCGCCGTCGAGAGCTCCGCCCAGCGGCCCGAGAGGAAGTCGAGGCGGCACGGGAGGCCGATCCTGGCCACCACGCGCCTGAGCGTGTCGGCGGGGGCGTCGAGCAGGTCCTCGTAGCGGATCCGGGTGACCGGTACGCCCCTGCGGGCGAGGAGTTCGAGGCTGAGATTCTCGCTCAGCCAGTGCAGCGAGGTGCGGGAGGGCGACCAGTGGGTCATCGGGCGCCCGTCCTCGGGACGCGCGACCCTCCTGCGCCAGGAGTGCGCGACCGCGCGGGGGTCGCGGACCACGTGGACGACCTGGACGTCGACCCCGGCCGCCGCGAGGCAGAAGGCCAGCGAGGCGTGCTTGCTGGAGTCGATCACGACCGGGCAGTCGGCGACCTCGCCCGCCGCGTTGTACAGGTCACGGTGGACCGCGGCGTACTCGTCCAGCTCGGCGGTGCCGGGCGTCGGCCACCTGCCGGTGCCAGCCTGCTCCTCGGCCAGCAGCCTGGCCAGGGTCGGGATGCGCCGGGTGCGGTCGACGCGGGACCTGAGCGCGATCATCCGGTGCGCCAGGCCCTCGGACCAGCCGCCGAACGCGCGCTCGCCGACCTTCTCCCAGAAGGGGCACGACCCGAAGGGCTCGCCGCATCCGCAGGACTCGTCCGCGAGCGCGCTCCTGGCCCAGAGGTGGACGACCTCGCCGAGCGGCGCGATGCCGGGAACCTCCCCCAGCAGGCGCTCGAGCAGCGTGGTCCCGCTACGGCCGAGGCCGCCCAGGAATACCACCCGAGCAGGTGACGGACTATCAGACACAGGCACGAATCCTTACCCGACGGATACGGAACGTGCCGAGGCTAGCGCGGAGCGTAACGGAGGAGTCAGAGAACGGACAAAGGATCTACCCAGCGGGTGTAACGCCGCCCATCTCCTGAACGGGAAAGGGCCGCAACCTCGCGACCCGGCGCCGGGCAGGCCCGTGGCCGGGCCGCGGGCGCGAGGGGATGCGCGGCTCCACGAACGACGACCGGCACCTCGGGAAGGGCTCCGCATCGCCGGGCGGGCTTATCGGAAGGCTCGGAAAGGACGACCCACCGGCGCCGTGGACAGCTCCGGGAACGGCTCCGTGGACAGCTCTGTGGACAGCTCAGGGAACGGCTCCGTGGACAGCTCTGTGGACAGCTCAGGGAACGGCTCCGTGGACAGCCCCGGGAACGGCTCCGCAGAGGACAGCTCAGGGAACGGCGAACCGCCCGCGGCCCGGCGTGGCCCCCCGTCGCGCACGAGGAGGGGGTCACGCCGGCCCGCGGGCGGGGTGTGCCTACCGGGCGTCGACGATCATCCCGGCGCCGACCGTGTTGTTGGTGGACTCGTCCACGAGGATGAACCCGCCGGTGAGGCGGTTGCGGGCGTAGTCGTCCACGAACAAGGGCTGGGTGACGCGGAGCGATACCCGCCCGATCTCGTTGAGGCCGAGCGACGGGGCCGTCTCGTCCCGGTGCAGGGTGTTGACGTCCAGCCGGTAGTGCAGGTCCTTGACCAGGGCACGGGCCGTGCGGGTGGTGTGCTTGATGGTCAGCTTGGTGCGCGGGGACAGCTTGACGGTGTCGGCCATCCAGCAGATCATCGCCTCCAGCTCCTGGGAGACCTGCGGCTGGTTGTTCGGGCGGCAGATCATGTCGCCGCGCGAGATGTCGATGTCGTCCTCCAGCCGGAGGGTGACCGACATCGGCGGGAACGCCTCGTCGACCGGCCCGTCGAAGGTGTCGATCGACGCGATGCGCGTGGCCAGGCCCGAGGGCAGGTGCATGACCTCGTCGCCCGGCTTGAGCACCCCTCCGGCGACCTGGCCCGCGTAGCCGCGGTAGTCGTGCAGCGAGGGGTCGGTGGCCCGCTGCGGGCGGATGACGTACTGCACGGGGAAGCGCACGTCGACCAGGTTGCGGTCGGAGGCGATGTGCACGTGCTCCAGGTGGTGGAGCAGGGAGGACCCGTTGTACCAGGGTGTGTTCTCCGAGCGGGCCACCACGTTGTCGCCGTGCAGCGCCGAGATCGGGATGAACGTCAGGTCCGGCGCGTTCAGCTTGGAGGCGAACGCGGTGAACTCCTCGCGGATCTCCTCGAACCGCTCCTGGGAGTAGTCGACCAGGTCCATCTTGTTGACGGCCAGCACCAGGTGCGGCACCCGCAGCAGGGTGGTGAGGAACGCGTGCCGCCGCGACTGCTCCAGCACGCCCTTGCGGGCGTCGATCAGGACGATCGCCAGGTCCGCGGTGGAGGCGCCGGTGACCATGTTGCGGGTGTACTGGATGTGCCCGGGGGTGTCGGCGATGATGAACTTGCGCTTGGGAGTGGCGAAGTAGCGGTAGGCCACGTCGATCGTGATGCCCTGCTCCCGCTCGGCCCGCAGGCCGTCGGTGAGGAGCGACAGGTCGGTGTACTCGGTGCCGCGGTCACGGGAGGTGCGCTCGACGGCCTCCAGCTGGTCCTCGAAGATCGCCTTGGAGTCGAAGAGCAGCCGCCCGATGAGGGTCGACTTTCCGTCGTCGACACTTCCCGCCGTGGCGAAGCGAAGAATGTCCATTAGCGCTGCTCTCCAGAGGTCGTACGGCGTGCGCGGCGGGACCGCGCGGGAAGGGGCTCGCGGGAGACCGGGTGGGCCGGGTGGGCCGGGTGGCACGGGGAGCCGGGGAGACGGACGCTCACTAGAAGTACCCCTCCCGCTTGCGGTCCTCCATGGAGGCCTCCGAGGCGCGGTCGTCGGCGCGGGTGGCGCCGCGCTCGGTGATCCGGGTCACCGCGATCTCCTCGATGATCGCCTCGACCGTCGTGGCACTCGACTGGACGGCACCGGTGCAGGTCACGTCGCCGACCGTCCGGTAGCGGACCGTCATGTCCAGCAGCGACTCGTCGTCGTCGCGGGTGATGAACTCGCTGTCGGCCAGCAGCATGCCGTCGCGCTCGAACACCTTGCGGGTGTGGGCGAAGTAGATCGAGGGAATCTCGATCCCCTCGCGCCGGATGTAGTCCCAGATGTCGAGCTCGGTCCAGTTGGACAGCGGGAACACCCGGATGTGCTCGCCCTTGCGGATCCTGGCGTTGTAGAGGTTCCACAGCTCGGGGCGCTGGTTCTTGGGGTCCCACTGGCCGAAGTCGTCGCGGAAGGAGAACACGCGCTCCTTGGCGCGGGCCTTCTCCTCGTCGCGGCGGGCGCCGCCGAACACCGCGTCGTACTCGTTCTCCTCGATCGCGTCCAGCAGCGTCGTGGTCTGCAGCCGGTTGCGCGAGGCCCTGCGGCCGGTCTCCTCGACGACGCGGCCGGCGTCGATGGATTCCTGGACGCTGGCGACGACCAGGCGGGCGCCCAGCTCGGCGGCGCGGCGGTCGCGGAACTCGATGACCTCGGTGAAGTTGTGCCCGGTGTCGACGTGCATCAGCGGGAAGGGAATCGGCGCCGGCCAGAACGCCTTCTCCGCGATGCGAAGCATGACGATGGAGTCCTTGCCCCCCGAGAAGAGCAGACAGGGACGCTCGAACTCCGCCGCGACCTCGCGCATGATGTGAACAGCCTCTGCCTCGAGGACGTCGAGCTGCGACGTGGTGTAGTCGCGCTGAAGCATCAGACTCTCCTAGCGGGGATTAGCGGTGCAGATCCCGGATTCCAGCGAGCAACGTTGGCGCCAGTCCCGGTAGGGATACAAGAATATCCGGCAGCGAGGGGTCAGGCTGGTTGTAGACCAGCGGCGAGCCGTCGATGCGGCTCGCGTGGACCCCGGAGGCGAGGGCCACCGCGACGGGCGCGGCGGAGTCCCACTCGTACTGGCCTCCGGCGTGCACGTAGGCCTCGACCTGGCCGGTGAGCACGGCGGAGATCTTGGCGCCCGCCGAACCGATCGGCACCAGGTCGGCGCCGGCGAGCCGGGCCAGGTTCTGCACGAACTCCGGCGGGCGGGTCCTGCTGACCGCGATCCGCGGCCTGGCGCCCGCCTCGGGAGCGGGCGGCACGGGGGGTTCGAGGGTGGAGAGCGTACGGCCCTGGGCGGGCAGCGCGACGGCTCCGGCCGTCAGCGTGCCGCGCTCCCAGAGCGCCACGTGGACCGCCCAGTCGGCGCGGCCCTCCTCGGCGAACTCGCGGGTGCCGTCCAGCGGGTCGACGATCCAGACCCGGTCGGCACGCAGCCTGCGCGGGTCGAGACGCTCCTCGCTGGTCGCCTCCTCGGACAGCACGCTGTCACCCGGGCGCAGCCGGGAAAGCGCCTCCATCAGGAACACGTGGGAGGCGGCGTCGCCCTCCTTGCGAAGCTCGGACGGGTCGCCGAAGCCCCGCTCCGCGCGCAGGGCGGCCAGCTTCTCGCCTGCCGTCGTCGCCAGCTCCGCGGCGAGTACGTGATCGTCGCGAACGGTCATCAGTATGCTCCAGCTCCTCGCGCGACAGCCGACCAAGTCTTCCACAGGATCTGCAGGTCCAGCATGAGGGACCAGCTCTCCACGTAACGCAGGTCCAACCGTACGGATTCCTCCCAGGAAAGGTCGGAACGACCACTTACCTGCCAGAGGCCGGTCATCCCGGGCTTGACCAGTAATCGGCGGCGGACGTCGTCACCGTACCTGGCGACCTCCTCGGGCAGCGGCGGCCGAGGGCCGACCAGGGACATGTGTCCCAGGACCACGTTGATCAGCTGGGGCAGCTCGTCCAGTGAGTGGCGGCGCAGCCAGGCGCCCAGCGGGGTCACCCTCGGATCGTGGCGGATCTTGAAGAGCAGGCCGTGCCCGTCGCTGGACAGGGCGATCTTCCGGTGCTCGGCGTCGACGCGCATCGTCCGGAACTTGTAGATCGTGAACTCGGCGCCGTCGCGGCCCACCCTCGTCTGCCGGAAGAACGCGGGTCCCGGCCCCGAGGCCCGTACGGCCACCGCCACCCCCGCCAGCAGCGGCAGCAGGGCCGCCAGCAGCAGCCCGGCACCCGCCCGGTCGAACAGGTTCTTGAGCACCTGGCGCAGGCCGGAGATCTCGGGGTGGTCCACGTGCAGCAGCGGCAGTCCCGCCGCCGGGCGGATGGTGATCCGCGGCCCGGCCACCTCCATCAGCGCGGGAGCCACGATCAGGTCCGTGTGGGTCTTCTCCAGCTGCCAGGCCAGCCGCCGCAGCGCCACCCCGTCCATCTCCGGGCAGGCGAGCACGGCCACGGTGTCGGCCGAGACCTGCCCGACCGCGAGCGCGACGTCGGTGAAGTCGCCCAGCACCGGCACGCCCTCCACGTCGCCCGTCCCGTCGTGCGGGGCACACGCCGCGACGACCTCCATGCCGTGGTAGCGCTCCCGGCGGAACCTGCGGACCAGCTCGGCGATCGCCGCCCGGTGGCCCACGGCCACCACCCGCCGCATGCACCCGCCCCGCGCCCGCCTGCGGTGCAGGGAACGGCGCAGGGCGTAGCGCGCGAGGAGGGTGAGCAGCGTCGTCAGCGGGATCGCCAGCACCACGTAACCCCGGGCCACCTCGATCTTGGTGAGGTAGGCGCAGACGGCGAGGGCGGCGGTGAGCATGAAGCCGCACTGCAGGATCCGCTGGAACTCCTCCGAGCCCAGGCCGATCAGCCGGGGCTCGTAGGCACGGTTCAGCGCGACCACGCAGACCCAGACGGCGGGCAGGGCCGCGCTCAGCATGACGTACGGGAAGACGTAGGCGGTAACCTCGCCGAATCGAACGAACAGCGCCAGGGCTCCGGCCAGGGCGGCGCAGGCGGTGTCGGCGGCGACGGCCGTCGCGCGATGCTCCCGCACCCAGCCCGGCATGCGCCGGCGCGCGGCCGCAACGGCTCCGGGCCCGGTTTCCTGTGCGGCCTGGACCGCGGTCACGTCGCGCACGCGCTCCCCCTGCGTAACCGTTCACGGACAGACAGTTACCGAATGCTAGCGGCGGCGGGAGAGGCCCGAAGGTTGAAGACCGAAACGTACATCTCTGTGGATGTCGAGGCCGATGGTCCCATTCCGGGGGCATATTCAATGGTCAGCTTGGGGATGACCGTTGCCGGGCGGATGACCGGAAAGGTCTTCGAACCGGTGGATCCGCAGACGCACACGCACTATGTGGAGCTGCGGCCGATCAGCGACGACCACGTTCCCGAGGCGCTCGCGGTGAGCGGGCTGGACCGGGAGACGCTGCTCCGCGAGGGCCGCGACCCGGCCGAGGCGATGCGGGAGGCCGCCGCATGGGTCCGCGAGGTGTGCGGGAACAGCTCGCCGGTGCTGGCGGCCTACCCGCTCTCCTACGACTGGATGTGGATTTACTGGTATTTCATGCGCTTCACCGGCGTCTCGCCGTTCGGGCACTCGCGCTGTATCGACCTCAAGACGCTGTACGCGGCCAAGGCGGGCGTGCCGATCGGCTGGGCGACCAAGCGGCAGATGCCCGAGCACCTGCGGTCCCGGCGGCCGCACACCCACAACGCGCTGGACGACGCGATCGAGCAGGCCGAGCTGCTGCAGAACCTGATGGCGTTCGACCCGCCGCGCCACTGAGCGGGCCGATGCCCGAGCGGGCCGGCGTCCGAGCGGGGGCCGGACCACCCGTGCGAACCCGTGCGGACGGGTCACGGCGGGACCGGCCATCCGGGCCGGACCGGCTATCTGGGCGGGCCGGAGACGTTCAGGTCGCCGGTGTGGAAGGCGTTCTGGGTCGGCTCCAGGCCGACCCTGATCAGCGACTCCACCACGTCCGAGGCGCGGTCGACCAGGAACGCGAGGTCCTTGCGCTCGGCGGTGGCGAAGTCGCGCAGGACGTAGGCCGCGGCGTCCATCCGGCCGGGCGGGCGGCCGATGCCGAACCGCACCCGCAGGTAGTCCTTGGTCGCCAGCGACTTGGTGATCGACTTCAGCCCGTTGTGGCCGTTGTCGCCGCCGCCCAGCTTCGCCCTCAGCGCGCCGTACGGGATGTCCAGCTCGTCGTGGACCACGACCACGCGGGCCGGGTCGACCTTGTAGAAGTCGGCCAGGGCCTTGACCGGCCCGCCGGAGAGGTTCATGAAGGACAGCGGCTTGGCCAGCACGGCGGGGACACCCGCCAGGCGGCCCTCCAGCACCTCCGCCCGCGACCGGTGCGCCTTGAACCGTCCCCCGGCTCGCGCGGCGAGCTCGTCCAGGACCATGAACCCCGCGTTGTGCCGGTTCCCGGCGTACTCCGGCCCGGGGTTTCCCAGGCCCACGACCAACCAGCGGTCCACGATCGGCATCCCTTCACACGCGCGTCAGGGCGGCCCGGTCCCGGGCCGCCCTGACAGATCTAGCAGAGAAAACTACTCGGCGCTCTCGGAGCTCTCGCCCTCGGCGGCCGGAGCGGCCTCGGCGGTCTCGCCCTCCGGCTCAGCGGCCGTCATCCCGGCGACGATCAGGACCAGCGCGTCGGGGTCGGCGGCGAGGGTCGTGCCCTTGGGCAGCTTCAGGTCGGCGGCGGTGACCTGGGTGCCGACCTCCAGACCCTCGACGTCGACCTCGACGCCCTCGGGGATGTGGGTGGCCTCGGTCTCGACGGAGATGGAGACGAGCTGCTGGTCGAGGATGCCGTCGGCGACCTCGCCCACCACGGTGACGGGGATGTCGACGGTGACCTTCTCGCCGCGACGGACGAGGATGAGGTCGACGTGCTCCAGGAAGCCCTTGATCGGGTCACGCTGGACGCCCTTGGGCAGGGCCAGCTCGGCCACCGCGCCCTCGAGACGGATCAGCACGTTCGGCGTACGCAGGGCGAGCAGCAGGTCGTGACCCGGCAGGGACAGGTGCTGGGGGTCGGTGCCGTGCCCGTAGAGGACGACGGGCACCTTGTTCTCACGACGGATCTTGCGGGCGGCGCCCTTGCCGAACTTGTCACGGAGTTCGGTGGTGATGACCACTTCGGACATGGCTGATCTCCTAGGGATCTTGGGAATCGGAAAGGTGCGCTCCCCCTCACCCGCCCTAGCGGAAGGCGTTACGAACGCACGCAATCCCACAACCCTACCGTGTCAACGGTGACGTCGACGCGCCGCGGCCCCGGCCGCCCCCCGGGAACGCGTCGGCGACGGGTTACCGGAGGGCGGGACGGGATGTCAGCTGTCGCCCTCGAAGAGGCTGGTCACCGAGCCGTCGCTGAAGACCTCGTTGATCGCACGGGCGATCAGGGGGGCGATCGACAGCACGGTGAGCTTGTCGAACCGCTTGTCCTCGGGGAGCGGCACCGTGTTGGTGACGATGACCTCGGAGATCCTGGAGTTCTTCAGCCGGTCGACCGCGGGGTCGGAGAACACCGCGTGGGTGGCAGCCACGACCACGTTGGTGGCGCCCTGCTCGTACAGCGCGTCGGCCGCCTTGCAGATCGTCCCCGCGGTGTCGATCATGTCGTCGATCAGCACGCAGGTCCGGCCCCTGACCCGGCCGACGACCTCGCTCACCTTCACCTGGTTGGCCACGTCGAGGTCGCGGCGCTTGTGGATGAAGGCCAGCGGGGTGCCCAGCGTGTCGGCCCAGCGCTCCGAGAGCCGCACCCGGCCGGTGTCGGGCGAGACGACCGTGGTCGTGGCCAGGTCGAGCTTGTCCTTGAGGTAGTTGACCAGGACGGGCATGGCGAACAGGTGGTCCACCGGGCCGTCGAAGAAGCCCTGGATCTGGGAGGTGTGCAGGTCGATCGACATCAGCCGGTCGGCCCCGGCCGTCTTGAACATGTCGGCCATCAGGCGGGCGGTGATGGGCTCGCGGCCCTTGCTCTTCTTGTCCTGGCGGGCGTAGCCGTAGAACGGCATGATCACGGTGATCCGCTTGGCGGAGGCGCGCTTGAGGGCGTCCACCATGATCAGCTGTTCCATGATCCACTGGTTGATCGGCCAGGTGTGGCTCTGCATGACGAACGCGTCACAGCCGCGGACCGACTCCTGGTAGCGGGCGTAGATCTCCCCGTTGGCGAAGTCGCGCAGCGTGGTCGGTGCCGCGTCGACCCCGAGGTGGCTCGCCACCTCGTCCGCCAGCTCCGGGTGCGCGCGCCCGGAGAAGAACATCAGGTTCTTCTCGCCGGTCTTCTTGATGCCGCTCATGCCGTCCCCCTCGCCTGACGGCACACCGATGCCCGCGCGACGCTGCCGTGCCCGCCGGGCCGCTCGCTTCGCTCACTCACGTCTGGCTCCCCTGCTGTTTCCCGGCCTCGGCGGCCCGTAGCGCCGCCTCGGCCGATCTGGTGCCCGCGCGCCTGCGCGCGACCCACCCTTCGATGTTGCGCTGCCGTCCGCGGGCCACCCCGATGGCCCCTGGGGGGACATCTCCGTCGATGACCGAGCCCGCGGCCGTGTACGCGCCGTCGCCGATGGTGACCGGCGCGACGAGCATGGTGTCGCACCCGACGAAGGCGCCCTCGCCCACCGTCGTGTGGTGCTTGTCGACCCCGTCGTAGTTGACGAAGATCGCCGAAGCGCCGATGTTGGCGCCCGCGCCGATCGTGGCGTCGCCCACGTAGCTCAGGTGGGGCACCTTGGCGCCCTCTCCGACCTGCGCGTTCTTCATCTCAACGTACGTCCCCGCCTTGGCCTTGCGCGCCAGGACCGTGCCGGGGCGCAGGTAGGCGTACGGCCCGACCAGGGCCTCGGGGCCGATCACGGCGTCGGCGCAGACCGCGTTGCGCACCAGCGCCCCCTGGGCGACGATCGTGTCGGTCAGGGTGCTGGCGGGGCCGACCTCGGCGCCCTCGGCGACCGTCGTGCAGCCGAGCAGCTGGGTTCCGGGGTGGATCACCACGTCCGCTTCGAGGATGACGTCGACGTCGACCCACGTGGTGGCCGGGTCGATCACGGTCACCCCGGCCCGCATGTGGGCCTCCAGCAGGCGCGCGTTGAGCACCTTGCGGGCGAAGGCCAGCTGCACGCGGTCGTTGACGCCCTCCACCTCCACGTAGTCGGCCGCGACGTGCGCGCCGACCCGGTGGCCGTCCTCCCGCAGGATCGCGAGGACGTCGGTGAGGTACTCCTCGCCCTGGGCGTTGGAGGCGGACACCCGCTTGACCGCGTCGGCGAGCAGGAGGCCGTCGAAGGCGTAGACGCCGGAGTTCATCTCCTTGATCGCCCGCTGCGCGGGGTCGGCGTCCTTCTCCTCGACGATCTCCAGGACCGCGCCCGAGTCGTCGCGGACGATCCGGCCGTAGCCGTGCGGATCGGGGACCTCTGCCGTGAGCACGGTGACGGCGTTGCCGTCCTGGCCGTGCCGTTCGAGCAGGGCGGCGAGGGTCTCGGTGCGCAGCAGCGGCGTGTCGCCGTAGGTCACCAGGACGGTGCCGTCGATGGTGCCGGACGTCTCCAGGGCGGTCCTGACGGCGTGGCCGGTGCCCTTCTGCTCGGCCTGGACGACGGTCTGCGCGTCGGGATCGGTCTTGGCCAGGTGCGCCTGGACGCGCTCCCGTTCGTGGCCGATGACGACGATGAGCCGCTCGGGTTCGAGACCCCGGGCGGCGACGAGCATGTGGTCGACCAGGGTCCGGCCGCACAGCTCATGGAGGATCTTCGGTGTTCTCGACTTCATCCGGGTTCCCTCGCCTGCGGCGAGGACGATGACGGCTGCCGGGCGCGGCACACTCACGGACGAGGCTCCCTCGGCGTCGCGGCTGAGACATGGCGAAGCGCGATGACGGATGGCCACCCCCAGGGCGCGGCATCGTCACCTGCTCGACAACGTGAGGATACCTTCCCCCTCGGGAACCCACTCAGCCGACCAGCCGAGTGAATAAAACAGACACAAGGGATGGCTCCGGCACCAGGACTCGAACCTGGACAACAAGGACCAAAACCTTGCGGGCTGCCAATTACCCAATGCCGGACCGACCAGGCGATCGGGACGGTTCCCGCGCGCCCGGCACCCCTACGATACAGAGCCCGCGCCGCCGAACGCGCCTCGTTTGCGGACCCGTCTCGGCGTCCCGCCCCGGAGCCCGTACACCCGCGACACACGCCCGCGCGACCATGCGCGCGCGAGGGCCCCGTTTAGCAGGTCGGCCGAGGGTAGAACAAGTGGTGGACCCGCTACGGCGTCAATCCCAAAGAGTCATGTTCCAGACATTGGGTTCTTAGGTGTTCCTAACTTACGATGGCGTAGGTTACGGTGGCGTAGCCGCACATGAGTCCTTGGCCTTTTCCGAGCCACCGCGAGGTAGCGCATGACCCTCATCGAAGAACGCCCTGCTCAGGGCCCCAAGCCTGACGTCGACCCCGAGCGGAAGACCCTGCCCGAGATCATCACCTTCGGGGTGGTGGTCGGCGCCCCGCTGATCGCCCTGGTGGCGGCCGTCCCGTTCGCCTGGGGCTGGGGACTCGGCTGGTCCGACATCGTCATCGCCGGTGTCTTCTACGTGGTCACCGGGCTCGGCGTCACCGTCGGCCTGCACCGCCACTTCACCCACGGTTCGTTCAAGGCCAAGCGCCCGCTGAAGATCGCGCTGGGCATCGCGGGCAGCCTCTCCATGGAGATGTCGGTGCTCGACTGGGTCGCCACCCACCGCAAGCACCACAAGTTCTCCGACAAGGAGGGCGACCCGCACTCGCCGTGGCGCTTCGGCACGGGCTTCGTGGCGGTGTCCAAGGGCCTGCTCTGGGCGCACATGGGCTGGCTGTTCGAGGCCGACCGGGCCAACCGGGAGAAGTACGCGCCCGACCTGGTCAAGGACCCGGACATCATCAAGCTGCACAAGCTCTTCCCGGTGCTGGCGATCACCACGATGGTCGCTCCCGCCGTGCTGGGCGGCCTGCTGACCTGGTCGTGGTGGGGCATGGCGACCGGCTTCTTCTGGGGCACGCTGGTCCGGATCGGCCTGCTGCACCACGTGACCTGGTCGATCAACTCCATCTGCCACGTCTTCGGCGAGGAGGCCTTCGAGTCGCGCGACAAGTCGCGCAACGTGTGGTGGCTGGCCATCCCCTCCTTCGGCGAGTCCTGGCACAACCTGCACCACTCCGACCCCACCTGCGCCCGGCACGGCGCGCTGAAGGGGCAGATCGACCTCAGCGCGGGTGTCATCCGCTGGTTCGAGAAGGCCGGCTGGGCGTACGACGTCCGCTGGCCGACGCCCGAGCGCCTGGCCGCCAAGCGCATCGCCGCCTGACCCGGGGTTCGGGTGCCGTCCGGGAGCGGGGAAACGTCATTATGAGAACCGTGAGCGAACCCCGACGGCGCATGTCAGGTAAGGAACGCCGGGAACAGCTGATCCAGATCAGCAGGACCCTTTTCGCGGAGAAAGGGTTCGACGGCACCTCGGTGGAGGAGATCGCGGCGACCGCCAACGTCTCCAAACCGGTGGTCTACGAGCACTTCGGTGGCAAGGAGGGCGTCTACGCGGTCGTCATCGACCGGGAAATGCAGAAGTTGCTGGGCCTGGTGACCGAGGCGCTCTCCGCCTCGCACTCGCTGATCAAACTGGAGCGGGCGGCCCTGGCCCTGCTGGCCTACGTGGAGGAGAACAGCGAGGGTTTCCGCATCCTCGTCCGCGACTCGCACGCCGCCTCGGGGACCGGCACGTTCGCCAGCCTGATCAACGACATCGCCAGCCAGGTCGAGGACGTCATGGTCGACGAGTTCGTCGAGCGTGGCTACGACCCCAAACTGGCCCCCATGTACGCCCAGATGCTGGTCGGCATGGTGGCGCTGACCGGCCAGTGGTGGCTGGACGTGCGCAGGCCGCCGCGCGAGGAGGTCGCCGCCCACCTGGTCAACCTGGCCTGGAACGGCCTGACCGGCCTGAACCCCGACCCCCGGCTGACCGCCGCCTCGCGTGGTCTGGAGCAACGGCTGGCCCATCCGCCGCAGCGCCCGGCCGACCCCCACCCCTCCGGCCCGCAGCCCCACCCCTCCGGCCCGCGGTCACGCACCGCGGGAGCGGAGCCGCACACCGTGGAGACGGAGTCACGCGCCGCGGGGACGGAGCCGTACGCCGCGGAGACGGAGCCGCAACCGCCTCCGGCGGGATCACACTCGCCCCCGCGCCCCGAGTTATCGCCGCCCCCGACGGAGAAGGAGATCCGGGAGCTGGAGAAGGCCCGCGAGCGGGAGCTGAGGAACCAGGAGAAGCTACGCGAGCGCGAGCTCAAGGAGCGGGAGAAGCTGCGGCAGCGCGAGCAGCGCGAGGCCGAGAAGCTGGCCAGGGAGCTGGAGAAGATACAGCTCCGCGAGCAGCGGGAGCTGGACAAGGCGCGCGAGCGGGAGTATCGGGAGCAGCAGCGGTTGCTGAGGGAGCAGGAGAAGGCGCGCCTGAAGGAGGCCAAGGCCGCCGAGCGCGACGCCCTCAAGCACGCGAAACCCGTTGATGACGCGCAGGGAAAACTTGAGCCAAGTGAGTAAGCAACAGCGCTCGTTGAGACTAAATTAACGTTCCGTTCAACCAAAGCGGGCATTCTGGTCATATGTCCGCTGAACTCGTTCGTCCCACCCCCGACGGGCTTCCACTACCCCAGGAGCGCTTCCTCAACCGAGAGGAGAGCTGGCTCCAGTTCAACCAGCGAGTTCTGGAGATGGCGGAGGATTCCTCCCTGCCTCTGCTGGAGCGGGTGCGGTTCCTGGCCATCTTCGCCAGCAACCTCGACGAGTTCTTCCGCGTCCGGGTGGCCGGGCTGAAACGGCGGATGGCCACCGGACTGCTGCTCCGCACGAAAAGCGGGCTGAAGCCCCGCGAGGAGCTGGCCAGGATCGCGGCCATCGCCAACGACCTCGCGCAGCGGCAGTCGGCCTGCTTCTACGAGCGGATCTGCCCGCAGCTGGGCGCCGAGGGCATCGAGATCGTGCGCTGGGACGACCTGGGCCGCGACGAGCGCGGCGAGATGCGCAAGCTCTTCAGGGAGCGGATCAGGCCGGTGCTGACGCCGCTGGCCGTCGACCCCGCCCACCCCTTCCCGTACATCTCTGGCCTGTCCCTGAACCTGGCCGTCACCGTCCGCAACCCCACGACCGGCAACACGGTCTTCGCCAGGGTCAAGGTGCCCAGCCAGCTCCCCCGCTTCGTCACGGCGTCCGTGAACCGCTTCGTCCCGCTGGAGGACGTGATCGCCGCCCACCTCGGGCAGCTGTTCAAGGGCATGGAGGTCGTCGAGCACCACGTCTTCCGGGTGACCCGCAACGAGGACCTCGACGTCGACGAGGACGTCACCGAGAACCTCATGCAGGCGCTGGAGCGCGAGCTGCTCAAGCGCCGCTTCGGCCCCCCGGTCCGGCTGGAGGTCGAGGAGACCATCACCCCCGAGGTGCTCGACCTGCTGGTGGACGAGCTGGGAGTGGCCGAACACGAGATCTACCGGCTGCCGGGGCCGCTGGACCTGACCGGGCTGCACGCGATCGCCGACCTGGACCGGGGCGAGCTGAGCTTCCGCCCGTTCGTGCCCGCGGAGGTCGTGCACGTCGAGGACGACATCTTCGCGGTGCTGCGCGAGCGGGACGTGCTGCTGCACCACCCGTACGACTCGTTCTCCACGAGCGTGCAGCGGTTCATCGAGCAGGCCGCGGCCGACCCCGCCGTACTGGCCATCAAGCAGACGCTCTACCGCACCAGCGGCGACTCGCCCATCGTGGACGCGCTGATCGACGCCGCCGAGGCCGGCAAGCAGGTCGTCGTGGTGGTGGAGATCAAGGCCAGGTTCGACGAGCACGCCAACATCACCTGGGCGCGCAAGCTGGAGCGGGCCGGATGCCACGTGGTCTACGGCGTCGTGGGGCTGAAGACCCACTGCAAGCTGGCCCTGGTCGTGCGCCAGGAGCCCTCCGGCGAGCTGCGCAGCTACTGCCACATCGGCACGGGGAACTACAACCCCAAGACCGCCAGGCTGTACGAGGACCTCGGCCTGCTCACCGCCGACCGGCTGGTCGGCGAGGACGTCACGGACCTGTTCATCCACCTGACCGGCTACTCCAACCACTCGGCCTACCGGCGGCTGCTGGTCGCCCCGCACTCCCTGCGCGGCGGGCTGCTGGCCAGGATCGAGCGGGAGATCTCCCACCAGGAGGCCGGCCGCCCGGCCAGGATCAGGATGAAGACGAACTCCCTGGTCGACGAGCCCATCATCGACGCCCTCTACCGGGCGTCGCGGGCCGGCGTACCGGTGGACCTGTGGGTGCGGGGAGTCTGCACGCTCCGTCCCGGCATCCCCGAGATGTCGGAGAACATCAGGGTCAGGAGCGTGCTGGGCCGGTTCCTCGAACACTCGCGGATCTACGAGTTCGGCCACGGCCGGCGCCCGGAGATCTGGATCGGCAGCGGCGACATGATGCGCCGCAACATCGAACGCCGGGTGGAGGCGCTGGTCAAGGTCTCCAGCCAGCAGCAGCGCAACTACCTCAGCGACCTGCTGGACCGGGCCATGTCGGACGACACCGCGACCTGGTGGCTCAACTCCGACGGGACCTGGACCCGCCATCCCGGCGACGACCTGCAGACCTACCTGATCGGCACCCGCCGGTGGAGAACGATCGATGACTGAGCGCGACACCCGCAGGGACGGCACGATCCACGCGGCCGGGGCCGTCGTCTGGCGCGGCTCCCCGGACGCCCCGGAGGTCGCCCTCGTCCACCGGCCCAAGTACGACGACTGGTCGTTCCCCAAGGGGAAGCTGAAACGCGGCGAGCACCCCGTCGCGGGCGCGGTGCGCGAGCTGGCCGAGGAGGCGGGGATCACCGCGGAGTTCGGCCGCTCGCTGCCGTCGAGCCACTACCTGAAGGGCGGGCGGCCCAAGCGCGTCGACTACTGGCTGGCCAGGATGGTCGCCGAGGGCCCCCGTACCGACACGCACGAGGTCGACGGCGTGGTCTGGCTGCCGGTGGACGAGGCCGCGCGGCGCCTGACCTACGAGTGGGACGCCGGGCTGCTCGACGTGCTCGGCGAGGCGTCGCCGGCGACCACTCCTCTCGTCCTGGTACGGCACGGCCTGGCGGGCAACCGGCAGGACTGGGAGGGCGACGACGACGACCGGCCGCTCGACAGGCGCGGGCGCGGGCAGTCCGAGGTGCTGGCGGGCGTGCTGGGCGCCTTCCGCCTCGCGGAGCTGGTCAGCTCCCCCAGCAGGCGGTGCGTGCAGACCCTGGAGCCGTACGCGAAGCGGGCCGGCCTGCCGATCCGGCTCGAATCCGTCCTCTCGGAGAGCGGTTACGACGCCGGGGCCTCCCTGCGCCTGGCCACGGAGGCGATGGTCTCGAACCGGCCCGTGGCGCTCTGCAGCCACGGCAAGGTCCTGCCCGAGCTGATCGCCGGGCTCGACGAGCGGGCGGGCGGCACGCGGCTGTCCAAGGGCGCGTTCATGGTGCTGCACCACGCGGGCGGCGAGGTCGTGGCCGTGGACGACCACGAGGTCTGACACCCGTCAGAGGAGCTTCGCGACGGCGTCCGTGGTCTCCGCCCAGACCCGGGGGAACTCCTCCCACGCGCGCGCGGCCCCGGCCCGTTCCACGCCGGTCAGCACGCCGTAGGTGAACGTGTCCTCCCCGGCCAGGCGGGCGTTCGCGGCCTCGGCCGCGAGCCGCTCCTGCGCGACGACGCCGTCCATGTGGGTGCCCAGCACCTCCTGCACGTCCTCCGCCCGCGTGGCCAGCTTCTTCATGCCGAGCACCTCGGCGGTGTAGCGGGCCCGCTTGGCCGCCTTGCGCACGTCGTGCATGGCGACCTCGCGCTCGGACTCGTTCTCGATGGCCTGGGCGGTGTCGTAGGCCCTGGTGACCCGGCGCCAGCTCTTGGCGGCGACGGTGTCCAGGGTGTCGGCGGGCTTCTGCGCGGCCTTGGTGAGCACCGGGGTGCCGGTCAGGTCGTCGAGGGCGTCGAGCAGGGCGAAGTAGCGCTCCCCGCCGAGGGTGTCCCTGATCCTGTCGAGGGCCTCGTGCTCGTCGTCCAGCAGGTCGGAGCTGAGGCGCGCCCTGACCGGGCCCACGATCAGCCCGTCGTCCAGGCTGTCGAGCCTGCGGGCGAACCGCTCCCGGACGACCTCCAGGTCACGCGCCTCGCCGAGGACCGTGCCGAGCCACTTGAGCTCCTCCTGGAGGTTCTCGGTCCCCTTGACGACCGTCCTGAACGACTTCAGCGCGCTGCGGAGCCGCCGGGCGGCGACGCGCATCTGGTGGACGGCGTCCTCCTCCGCCTTCCTGACCCGGGGGTCCTGCGCGAGCAGCGCGCCGGCCTGGGAGGCGAGGTAGCCGACGACGACCTCGCCCGCCGACCCCGGAGCGGTCTCGGCGCGCGGATGCTCCGAGACCGCTCCGGCGCCGCCGAGCAGGCGCGCGAGCTTGCTGGCCGCGTCGGCGGGGGTGGCCCCGGCCTTGCCCAGCCGCCTGCCGACCTTCTTCAGCAGCTTCTCGTCGCCCTCGATCAGCTCCGCCTCGACCTCGCGCCAGCGCTCGACGTGAGGTTCCTCGCCGAACACGGTGCCCTTGACCCGGTCGTCGGCGATCTCGACCAGCCTCACCCCCGCGCCGTTGACCAGGGTGGTGACGGCGCGGCGGGTGTCCAGCTCGGCGATGGGCGCGAGCGGGGCGCCCCGGGTGTAGGCGAGCACCAGGTCCGACAGCCCGGCGGGGACGACCTTGGCGCTCCGGGTCAGCGGGTGGGTGATCTCCTGCCGGACGCCCTTGGCCTTGGGAAGTTTGAGGTGCCAGCCCGGATCGGTGCCGCCCCTGCGCCTGCGCAGGGTGATCCCCCGCGCGGCGAGTCTCAGATCGGGCGTGTCGAAGTAAAGGGCGACCAGCTGGTGGGTCTTCGGGCCCACGACCTCCGTCGAGCCCGGAAGGCCCGTGAGGTCCGGCAGCTGGTAGTCCACCGGCACGTCGAACTTGTCCTCGATCTCTATTCCCACAGGTCATCCCCAGATTTGCCCAGATTTCCACCATGTGTTCGCAGTATTTATTGATGCCCCGTTATCCGTCCGGGAATCCCGGGTCATACGTCCGCGAATCCCGGCCGATCAGGTCACGGGGCGGGGACCACGTTCTCCGGGTGCCGCAGGCGTGCGGGGGTGAAGAGGGCGGCCACCGCGATCAGCAGGCAGCAGACGCCCGCGAGGACGAAGACCGGGGTGGCGCCGAAGCGGGCCGCGCCCCAGGTGAGGGCGGCGGCACCGATGGGGCCCATGGAGAAGTGGATGGTCCAGAACGCCGAGGTGACCCGCCCGAGCAGATGGTCCGGGGTCACCTGCTGGCGCAGGGACATGGAGCAGATCCCCGCGACGCTCACGCAGCCGAGGTAGAGGGCCACGATGACGGCCATCCCCCAGACGGAACCCGCGAATCCGGCACCGACGATCGCGAGTCCGGCCACGGCGTGCGCGCCGATCCACGCGGGACCGAAGCCCACACGCGCGCGCAGGCGCGCGACCAGGAGGGAGCCGATCACCGTACCGACCGCGGCGATGCCGAGGACCACCCCGACGGCGGAGTCCGGCTGACCCAGATCGTGCTTGAGCCGGTAGATCACGAGGTCGGTCAGCCCGAGCGTCAGGAAGACGAAGAACGACAGCAGGACGGTCAGCACGCGCAGCACCGGATGACGCCACAGGAACACCGCCCCGGCCAGGATCTCGCGCCACGGCCGCTCCCGTACGGCGGGTGCCGCGGGGCCGCCGGTGTCCCGGGGGACGCGGATCAGGCAGACCCCGATCGCGGACACCGCGAAGCTCACGGCGTTGATGCCGATCGCGGCGGTCAGGCCGAATTTTCCGGCCACCACCCCGGCCAGCATCGGGCCGAGGATCCCCGCCGCGGCGGCGGTCGCGTAGAGCTTGCCGTTGGCGTCGGTGACGCGCCCTTCGCCGACGAGGTTGCGCACCGCGGTCACGTAGGTGACCTGGAAGACCATGCCGACGGCCTCGGCCAGCGGCAGCACCGCGTAGAGCAGCCAGATCCGCGGTCCGGTCGTCCAGGCCAGCGGGATCAGCGCGTACAGGACGAGCCTGGCGAGGTCGCAGACGATGAGCAGGGTACGCCGGTCAAACCGGTCGACGAGGACCCCGGCGAACACTCCGGCGAGGACCGAGGCGGCGCCCGAGACGCCGGTCAGCAGGCCCATCTGCGCGACGGATCCCGTCACGTTCAGGATGAGCAGGGGAACGGCGATGAGAGCGAACGAGTCACCGGCCACCGAAAGGGTCTGCGCGCCCCAGAAGACGCCGAAGGAACGATCCCGCCACAAAGGGCGTGGCGCTTCCGGCCCGGAACCCCCTGTTTCCTCCACCGGCCCCCTGACACCCGTCCGGCACATCGCCGCGTCACGTCCCGCGGCCGGTCACGACCGCGTCCTCACGGCCCCGCCCCGGCACCCCGCGGACCGGCCCACGTCCACCGAATCACGCCGGCCACAACCGGATCAAGAAACTTTCCGGTTGTGGCCGGACGAGAACACCTGCGGTCCGGACGGCCCTCACCTCCGGGCGACCACGAAGACCCTGCGGAAGGGGAAGACCGTGCCGTGCGGCCCGCGCGGGTAGGCCTCGCGGAGCGGCGCGGCGCAGTCGGCGAGGAAGGCGGCGGCCTCGGCCGGATCCAGGCGGTCGAGCACGGGGCGCAGGGCGGTGCCGGTGATCCAGGTGAGCACGGCGTCGTCGCCGGGCAGGACGTGCAGGTAGGTGGTCTCCCACGCGTCGACCCGGCAGCCCAGGCCGGTGAGCAGGCCGAGGTAGGCGGCCGGGTCGTCGACCGGGGAGGGACGGACCAGGTCGCCCAGCCGGTCGCGCCACGTCGTCCGGCACAGCTCGCGGACCAGGGCGTGGCTGGGGGCGTCGAAGTTGCCGGGGACCTGGAAGGCGAGCCAGCCGCCGGGGGCGAGGGCCTCCACCCAGCGCGGCAGCAGCTCGCGGTGCTCGGGCACCCACTGCAGGACGGCGTTGGACACGATCACGTCGACCGGGTGCCCGGGGCGCCACCGCGTGACGTCGTCGACGGAGAAGGTCAGCGAGCCGCCCGCGGGGGCCTTCTCGATCATGGCGGGCGAGGAGTCGAACCCGTGGACGCGGGCGCCGGGCCACCGCCTGGCGAGCTCGGCGGTCAGCTCACCGGTGCCGCAGCCCGCGTCGACCACGTGGCCGGGGCGCTCCGCGGCTATCCTGGAAACAAGATCGAAGAACGGCCGCGAGCGCTCGCCGGCGTAGCGGCCGTAGATCACCGGGTCCCACATATCTCTTGACATCAAGACAATTGATATCCGGCAAGATATCTCGATGTCAAGACAGATAGACTCGCGGCATGACCCTGCACCACGCGGACCACGAGTCCGGGCGTCCGTCCGCCGCGAAGGACGAGACCGTCACGGCCGGCGCGCTCGACAGGGATCCCAGCAGGGACGAGGTCGACCTGCTGGTCGCCGCCTGGCGTCAGGAACGCCCCGACCTCGACGTGGAGCCGCTCCAGGTGCTCAGCCGGGTCTCCCGGCTCGCCCGCCACCTCGACCGCGCCCGCCGGGCCTCCTTCGCCGAGCACGGCCTGGAGACCTGGGAGTTCGACGTGCTCACCGCCCTGCGCCGGGCCGGGGAGCCGTACGAGATGAGCCCGGGAGCCCTGCTCCGCGCGACGCTGGTGACCTCCGGGACGATGACCAACCGGATCGACCGGCTGGCCGCGGCCGGGCTGGTCAGGCGGCGCCCCGACCCCGAGGACCGGCGCGGCGTCCTGGTCTCGCTGACCGACGCCGGGCGGACGCGCGTGGACGGCGCCTTCGCCGACCTGCTGCGCCGCGAGCGCGAGCTCCTGTCCGGCCTGGGAAAACGCGAACAGCAGGCCCTTTCGGGCCTGCTGCGCACGCTACTCGTCCCTTTCGACGCCACCGACACCGGAGTGCGCTGACCCTTCGTACCCCCCGAGGAAGATCCAAACGTGGGCCTTCCCCAATATTGAGACGAATTCGGCCTATTCCCCCAGGCGGTCGGCGAGCTCCAGCCACTCGCCCTCGATCGACTCCTTCTCCGCGAGGATCTCCTTCAGCTGCGCGTCGAGCGAGGCCAGCCGCTCGTAGTCGGCGGCGGCGTCGGCCATGGACGCGTGCAGCTTCGCCTCCCGGCCACTCAGCTTGTCGAGCTGGCGCTCCATCCGGGAGAGCTCCTTGCGGAGGTCGCGCTCGTCCTTCGCGGACAGGCCGGGAGCCGTCTCCTTCGCACCGGTGGACGAGGTCGCCGAGGCCGTGCCGGACACCGCGCCGGACGCCGCCCTCGCGGACAGGGCCGCCCCCGAGGCGCGCCGGGCCAGGTATTCGTCCACCCCGCCGGGGAGCATCGACAGCTTGCGGTCGCCGAGCAGGGCGACGGTCCTGTCGGTGACCCGCTCCAGGAAGTAGCGGTCGTGGCTGACCAGGATCAGCGTGCCGGGCCAGCCGTCGAGCAGGTCCTCCAGCTCGTTGAGCGTCTCGATGTCGAGGTCGTTGGTCGGCTCGTCGAGCAGCAGCACGTTGGGGTCGTCCATGAGGAGGCGGAGCAGCTGCAGGCGGCGCCGCTCGCCACCGGACAGGTCGCCGACGACCTTCCACTGCGCCTCGCCCTTGAAGCCGAGGCGTTCCAGCAGCTGGGAGGCCGTCCACTCCTTCTTGCCGACCTGGATGAACTTGCGGACCTCCTCGACGGTCTCCAGCACCCGGCGCTCCGGGTCGAGCTCGCCCAGCTCCTGCGACAGGTGCGCCAGGCGGACCGTCTTGCCGCGGACGAGCCTGCCCGAGTCGGGGTGCACCGTACCGGCGAGCAGGCGGAGCAGCGAGGACTTGCCCGACCCGTTCACGCCGATCAGGCCGACCCGGTCACCGGGGCCGAACTGCCAGGTCGAGTGGTCGAGGACCATCGGGCCCTGGCCGGGGCCCCCGGCGTGCAGGGTGACGTCCTCGAGGTCGTAGACCGTGCGGCCCAGCCGGGCGGCGGCGAACTTGACCAGCTCGACGCTCTCCCTGGCGGGCGGCTCGTCGGCGATCAGCGCCTGGGCGGCGTCGATGCGGAACTTGGGCTTGGACGTGCGCGCGGGCGGGCCCCGGCGGAGCCAGGCGATCTCCTTGCGCATCAGGTTCTGGCGGCGGGCCTCGGTGGAGGCCGCGACCCGGGCGCGCTCGGCCTTGGCCAGCACGTACGCGGCGTACCCGCCCTCGTAGCGCTCGACCGCACCGTCCACGACCTCCCACGTCCTGGTGGAGACCGCGTCCAGGAACCACCGGTCGTGGGTCACGACCACCAGCGCGGTCCTGCGGCCCGCCAGGTGCCTGGCGAGCCAGTCGATGGCCTCGATGTCGAGGTGGTTGGTCGGCTCGTCCAGGATGATCAGGTCGTGCTCGTCGATGAGCAGCTTGGCCAGGGCCGTACGGCGCCGCTCACCGCCCGACAGGCTCCCGGCGAGCGCCGTCAGGTCGATGTCGCCGAGCAGGCTGGCGAGGATCTCGCGGATGCCCGCGTCGCCCGCCCACTCGTGCTCGGACCTGTCGCCGAGGACGATCTCGCTCACCGAGCGCGCCGGATCGAGGTCGTCGCCCTGTGACAGCGAGCCCACCTGGAGCCCCCGGTTGTGGGTGACCCGTCCGGTGTTCGGCTTGAGGTCGCCGGCGAGCACCGAGATGAGGGTGGTCTTGCCGCCGCCGTTGCGGCCGACCACGCCGATGCGGTCGCCCACCTCGATGCCGAGGGAGACGTCGCGGAGCAGGGGCTTGGGACCGTAGGAGTGGGAGACCGACTCAAGATTGACCAGATTCATCGCCACACAAGCGTATCCGCTCCCGGCCGGCGCGCTCCCCCGCGACTACACGATCACCGGGCCGGGGACGGGGCCGTGCGCGGTGATGACGTCGCGCGCCACCCCGGCGTCCTTCAGGGAGGTGGCCAGCTCACCCGCGTGGGCCTCGGAGCGGGCGAGGAAGGCGCAGGTGGGCCCGGAGCCGGAGACCAGCGAGCCGAGGGCCCCGTGCTCGCGGCCGGTGTCCAGCGTGCGGGCCAGGGAGCCGCGCAACATCACCGCGGCGGGCTGCAGGTCGTTGCGGAGCTCGGCGCCCAGGGTCTCCGCGTCCCCCTCGCGCAGCGCGGCCAGCAGCGGCTCGGCGGCCTGGGGCCAGGAGACCCGCTCGCCGGTCGCCTGGCGGAGGCGGTCGCACTCGGCGTAGACCGTGGCCGTGGACAGCCCGCCGTCGGCGAGCGCGAACACCCAGTGGAAGGTGCCCGCGATGTCCAGCGGGGTGAGCCGCTCGCCCCTGCCGGTGCCGACGGCCGTACCGCCGAGCAGCGCGAACGGGACGTCGCTGCCGAGGTCGGCGGCGATCTCCATCAGGTCCTCGATCGGCAGGCCGAGGCCCCACAGCTCGTTGCAGGCGACCAGGGCCGCGGCGGCGTCGGCGCTGCCGCCCGCCATGCCGCCCGCCACCGGGATCGACTTGCGGATGAGCAGGTTCACGCCGTACGAGCGGCCGGCGTGCCCGGCCAGCGCGAGGGCGGCCCTGATCGCGAGGTTGTCGCGGTCCTCCGGCACCTGGTCGGCGGACTCGCCCTCCACCCGGACGCTCATCCCGGTCTCCGCGGTGGCCGTGACCTCGTCGAAGATCGAGACGGCGTGGAAGACGTTGACGAGGTCGTGGTAGCCGTCATCCCGCAGCGGCCCGACGGCGAGCTGCAGGTTGACCTTCGCGGGCACGCGGACGGTCACGGAGTTCATGCGTCCCCCATCAGGGCTCGCTCACTGGTCACGACGTCAGATCGTAACGGGATCCTTCCGCCGCGCACACAAACCGACCGGCGAATCACGCTACACACCGCTTTCCGCCGCGCCATCCGCCGCGCTTTCCGTCGTACGGTGCTCGGCGATTCGCGCGAAGTCCTCGACGGTGAGCTGCTCGCCGCGCTCGGAGGGGTCGATGCCCGCGGCCCGCAGCGCCCGCTCGGCCGCGGGGGCCGTACCCGCCCAGGAGGCGAGGGCGGCGCGGAGGGTCTTGCGGCGCTGGGCGAAGGCGGCGTCCACCACCGCGAAGACCTCCTCGCGGGTGGCCACGGTCGTGGGCGGTTCCCGCCGGACCATCGCGACCAGGCCGGAGTCGACGTTGGGAACCGGCCAGAAGACCGTACGGCCGACGGGACCCGCCCGGCGGACGTCGGCGTACCAGGCGGCCTTGACCGAGGGGATGCCGTACACCTTGGAGCCCGGGGCCGCGGCCAGCCGGTCGGCGACCTCGGCCTGCACCATGATCAGGACCTTGCCCAGCGACGGCTGCGTCTCCAGCAGGTGCAGCACCACCGGCACGGACACGTTGTAGGGGAGGTTGGCGACCAGCGCGGTCGGCCTCTCCTCCGGCAGCTCCGCGGGCAGCACGCGCATGGCGTCGGCGAGCACCACGGTGAGACGGCCGGCGAGCTCGGGGGCGTGCTCGGCGACGGTCAGGGGGAGCTGGGCCGCGAGGACGGGGTCGATCTCCACGGCGATCACGCCGCGGACCTCGGGAAGCAGCGCGAGCGTGAGCGACCCCAGCCCGGGACCGACCTCGATGACGACGTCGTCGGGCTCGAGCCCGGCCACCCGCACGATCTTGCGGACCGTGCCCGCGTCGATCACGAAGTTCTGGCCGAGCTTTTTTGTGGGACGAATGTTGAGCTTGTTCGCCAAAATACGTATTTCTGCAGGACCAAGTAGGTTCATGCTGGTTCTCCGCACGGCGGCCTGAACCCGGCATTCACCGGTCCGCCGTGGCCTTCGACTCGTTTGTCTCGATCACCCAAGGTTGCTCTCCCATGCCATCCGACCAGTTTCCCGCACCGAAGACGATGCAAAGACGCTCGATGAAGCGCGAGGGGTTCCGTTGTGGATAACGTTGCCGTACGGGGGCCCAACGGTGAGAAAGGGAATCTTCCCGGTGAAGAGGACGTGAACCAGCCCGGTGTCGAGGGGCTGCGACCCGCCGACCCCGAGCAGATCGGGAGTTACCGCCTGCTCGGACGTCTCGGCGAGGGCGGGATGGGAACCGTCTACCTGGCGCTGGCGCCGACGGGGAGACCGGTCGCGCTCAAGGTGGTGAAGGCGGAGTTCGCGGTCGAGGAGGGCTTCGCGGCGAGGTTCCACACGGAGGTCGAGAACGCCCGGCGGGTGGCCTCGTTCTGCACCGCGCAGGTGCTGGACAACGGCAACGACGGCGACGGGCGGCCGTACATGGTCACCGAGTACATCGCGGGCACGCCGCTGTCCCGCCAGATCACCGAGCACGGCGCCCTGGAGCAGGGCACCCTGCACGGCGTGGCCCTGGGGGTGGCGGCGGCGCTGGCCGCGATCCACGTCGCCGGGCTGGTGCACCGGGACCTCAAGCCCGCCAACGTGATCCTGTCCATGTCGGGGCCCCGCGTGATCGACTTCGGCATCGCCAGGGCCCTCGACTCCACGCACAGCTTCACCCGCTCGGGCGAGGTGCTCGGCAGCCCCGGCTGGTGGGCCCCCGAGCAGGTACGCGGCCTGGAGATCACCCCGGCCGCCGACGTCTTCGCCTGGGGTTGCCTGGTCGCGTACGCGGGCAACGGCCGCCACCCCTACGGGCGGGGCGACATGATGACCATGGCCACCCGGCTGCTCACCACCCCGCCCGACCTGGGCGCGCTTCCCGCCCCGTTGAACGACCTGGTGCGCCGCGCGACCGAGATGGACCCCTACCAGCGGCCCAGCGCCCAGGACCTGCTGATCGCCCTGGTCGGCGGCGGGATCGCGGCACCGGCCGCCCCCGTCCCCGCTCCCGTCCGGGCCGACCCGCCCACGCTGATCGCCACCGACCTGCTGAACGAGTCGTGGGAGCCGCCCGCCAACGTGGAGCCCGACTCCACCCAGACCCTCAGCGCGCTGAACCTGGAGGCGGGGTTCAGCGACCCGGCCACGGCACCGACGCCCATCCCCGGATCGGTCGTCCGGGGGCCGGCGGACCCGTCCTCCGTACCGGCCTCGTTCACGGCCCCAGCTCCGTCCGCCCCCGGGGCGGCCTTCACGTCCGCGCTCCCGGAGGCCGCGGCGCCCGGCCCGTCCACGACACCGGCGCCCTCCGGGTCCCGGACGACCCCTGCGCCCCGTACGACGCCGGCCTCTCCGGCCACGCCGCCGGAGCCGTCAGGACCGCCGGGGTCACCGGGGTCGCCGGGGTCGCCGGGGTCGCCGGGGTCGCAGGATTCCCTGACGGCGCCGCCGGAGCGGACCTCGCCGCCGAACCCGCTCCCGTACCCCATGCGGGCCGAGCCCACGACGTCACCGTCGCGCCCGTTCACGGCCCCCTTCCAGGCCCCGGCGTCCGGCCGGGCGGCGGGCGGCGCACCAGTCCGGGAAGCGGGCCAGGGACCGGCCAGGGGACCGGTCCAGGGCCAGGGCCAGGGACAGGCGCGGGATCAGGCGCAGGGCTGGGCGCGGGATCAGGCACCGGGTCAGGTGCCCACCCTGCCCCCGTCGCCCCCGTCGGGCTTCCAGGTCCCGTCAGGGCCGGACACGCCGGCCGCGAAGGGCTCGGCGCCCCGGCGGCGCTGGGTGTTCGCCGGACTGGCCGTGCTCGTGGCACTGGCCGTCACGGTCGTCGTCCTGTTGAACATCCCCGGGGGAAACCCGAACGGCCAGGGTCAGGCGCGGACGGGCACCACCGGAGAGACCGGAGACCTCGCCGGTACCGGCGCCGGCGACGTGGGCCGCACGATCACGACCGGCTCCTTCATCGGGGATCCGCGGCTGATCGTCCCGCGCACCCCGGCCTGCGGCCTCACCTCCTACGGGAACGCCACCCCGGCGAAGGGCCGGTTCTGCACGGTCCCGTTGACGCTGATCAATCCCGGCGGGGAGCCGGTCCAGCTCGGCGACAGCACTGCGATCACCCTGGTCGACGATCGCGGCGCGACGCACTCCCCCGAGCGGGTGTCGACGGCCCTGCCCCCCGCCCTGCCCCCCGGGACGAAGGCGGAGGCACTCCTGGTCTTCGATCTTCCCCCGGCCCGCAAGCCCGCCAAGCTGACCGGCGTGATGATCAAGGAAGGCAGGACCATCGAGGTGAGACTGTCTTGAGGCTGATGCTCTCCCTCGCGGCGACGGCCGCGATCGCGCTCCCCGCCACCGGGGCCGCCGAGGCGCTCACCGCGCCCGCCAGGCCCCTCGCGGCCGGATCAGGCACCGCTTCGGCCGCTTCGGCCGCTTCGGCCGCTTCGCCGACCTCGCCCGCCTCGCCCGCCTCGCCCGCCGACTGCACCGGGGCAGGTGTGAGCGACTTCGACGGCGACGGCCTGGAGGACTCCGCGGTCGGCGACCCCTTCGCCAACCCAGGCGGGCTGACCGGTGCGGGAGCCGTCCACGTGCTGTTCGGCCGGGGAGAGAGCGGGAAGGCCGTGACCGTCCCCGAGACGAAGGCGGGGGACGCCTTCGGATGGTCGGTGCGGCTGGCCAAGGTCGACGGCGACGGCTGCGCGGACCTGCTCGTCGGCGCCCCGTACGCGGACGTGGCGGGCCGTACGGACGCCGGCGCGGTCTACGTGGTGTACGGCGGCCCCCGGGGCAGGACGGTCCGCCTGGTCTCCGCCGAGCCGGAGGCCGACGCCCACTTCGGCTGGTCCCTGGCCTCCGGCGGGACGCTGGTGGCGGTCGGAGCCCCGCACGAGAACGCCGGGAGCACGGCCGACTCCGGCGCGGTCCACCTGTTCGACACCGCGACGCTCGGCGCGGGCCGGCGGATCTCCCAGGAGACCGAGGGCATCTCGGGCAACGGCGAGGTCGGCGACATGTTCGGCTGGTCCCTGGCGATCGGCAGGCTCGGCGGCACCCCGGACGAGCCGGATCTCGCGGTCGGCGTGCCGTACGAGAACGACGACGGGGCGGGGCGCCAGGCCGGCGCGGGCAAGCTCGACTCGGGGTCGATCGCGGTGATCTACGACGTGCGCGAGGCCAAGGAGGAGTACCGGAACAGGAAGTGGGACCTTCGTGAGGTGGCCAGGTCCGAGGAGGGTGACCGGTTCGGCTACGCGATGGCCTACGCCGAGCAGGGGGACGTCGGCTACCTCGCGGTGAGCGCCCCGCTCGGCGACGGCGGGGAGGTGAAGGACTCCGGCCTCGTCCAGCTGTTCCAGTCCTCCGACGCCCAGGAGATCAGCCCGATCGCCACCCTCCACCAGGGCGCGGAGGGGGCCGAGGGCGAGGGCTACGGATTCTCGCTGGCCTTCACCGGCGAGGGCGCGGGAGAGATCAGGCTCGCCGTGGGCGTGCCCTTCGACGGCACCGGCGGGCAGGGCGGCGTGCGACTGATCACGATGGGCGAGCCGGACGCGGGCACGCTGGTCACCCAGAGCGAGGCGGGCGACCACTTCGGCTGGTCGGTCGGGTTCAGCGGCAACCGGCTGGTCGCCGGGGCGCCCGACAGGGGAGGCGCCGGAGCGGTCGTCCTGCTGGGCCGCAACGACACCGAGGGCACCCCGCTCTCACCGGGCGCCGGGAAGATCCCCGCCCTCGAAGGCGCCGCCTCCGCCGACTTCGGCGCCGCCGTGGGCTGAGGTCTCCGGCCCCGGTCGCCGTGGGCGCGGAGCTCCCGGCTTCGGAACGGCTCCGGCTTCGGAACGGCTCCGGCGCCGCGGTGGACTGGACCCCGGTAAGGGTCACCAGGAGCCGAAGACGGTCTCCCCGTTGGCGCTGATGGCGGTGGCGAGGTCGGCGAGGTCGGCCGCCTTGACCTCGGCGAGGCAGCGCAGCGTGAGCGGTATGAGGTAGGGCGCGTTGGGTTTGCCCCGGTGGGGGGTGGGCGGCAGGTAGGGCGCGTCGGTCTCGACGAGGATCAGCTCCCTCGGCGCGACCCGCGCGGCCTCGCGGAGGTAGGCGGCGTTCTTGTAGGTGACCGGACCGGAAAACGACATGAAATATCCGGCGGCGGCGCACCGCTTCGCCATCTCGGCGTCACCGGAGAAGCTGTGGAACACCACGACCTCGGGGGCGCCCTCCTCGGCCAGCACGCGCAGCACGTCGTCGTGGGCCTCGCGGTCGTGGATCACCAGGGCCTTGCCGGTCCGTTTGGCGATCTCGATGTGCGCGCGGAAGCTGGCGTGCTGGTCGTCCTTCGACGCCCAGTCGCGGTAGTAGTCGAGACCGGTCTCCCCCACCGCCCTGACGTGGGGCAGGCGGGCCAGTCTCTCGATCTCGGCGAGGGTCTCCGGCGTCGAGGCGTGCGCCTCGTTGGGGTGGATGGCCACCCCGGCGTAGACGTCCGCGTGGAGGGCGGCCGTCTCGGCGTTCCAGCGCGAGGACGGCAGGTCGTAGCCGATCGTGACGAGCCGCGTCACGCCGACGGCGCGGGCCTCGTCGAGGATGCCCTCGACGCTCGTCCGGGCCGCCTGCGCGGCCTGGGCGACCGGATCCCCCGAGGAGGCCTGGCGGTTGCCCACCATGATGTCCAGGTGGCAGTGGCTGTCGAACACCTCTGCCGGCAGCGGTCTGGGTGCGTCGGGAAGCTTCGGCGTGCTCACGGCGTCCAACCTACCGAGAAGCGGACGCGGCCCGCGCCCGGTGCCGGGCGCGGGCCGCGAGAGCTCCGGGCGCGGGTCCGCGGAGAGCTCCGGGCGCGGGACGCGGAGGGCCCTGGGGCGGGCCCGCGGAGGGCATTGGACGCGGGACGCGAGAGCCCTGGGCGCGGGCCCGTGGAGAGCCCGGCCTACTCGCCCAGGCGGGCCAGCTCCTCCTCGACGATCTTCGGGTCGAGCTTCACGAACAGAGGGGTCGGCGGGGCGAGCGGGAAGCCCACCCGGATCGGGGACGACTCCCAGCGCGCGGCGCCGTCGTCGTAGGAGCCGGTGATGATCGGGTAGGTCCTGCCGTCGTCGTCGGTGACCTCCTGGATCTCCGGCATGCCCGTCCAGACGCCGGTGCCGCCGAGCATCGCGTAGATCTTGTTGGAGGAGTTGGGCAGGACCGGGGTGAGCAGCGTCTTGGCGTCGTCCACGACCTGCAGGGCGACGTGCAGGATGGTCTTCACCCGAGCGGGGTCGTCCTTGATCTTCCAGGGCTCCTGCTCGGCCAGGTACCGGTTCGCCTCGCGGATGACCTCGAACGCCTCGTTCGTCGCGTTCTTGAACCGGCAGTGCTCGAACTCCACGGCGACCTTCGGGAAGGCCGCGCGGCTGCGCTCCAGCATCGCGCGGTCGGCGTCGGTGAGCTCGCCCGCCTCGGGGATGACCCCGAAGTTCTTGGCGGCCATCGAGATCGAGCGGTTCACCAGGTTGCCCCAGGCCGCCACCAGCTCGCCGTTGTTGCGGTTGAGGAACTCCGACCAGGTGAAGTCGGTGTCCTGGTTCTCCGGGCCCGCCACGGCGATGTAGTAGCGCAGCGCGTCGGCGTCGTAGCGCTCCAGGAAGTCGCGCACGTAGATGACCACCGAGCGGGAGGAGGAGAACTTGCGCCCCTCCATCGTGAGGAACTCGCTGGAGACGACCTCGGAGGGCAGGTTCAGCGCGCCGAGGGAGCCCGGCTCGCCGTCACGGGCGCCCTGGCCGTTGTAGCCGAGCAGCATCGCCGGCCAGATCTCCGCGTGGAAGACGATGTTGTCCTTGCCCATGAAGTAGTAGCCGAGGGCCTCGGGGTCCTGCCACCACCGGCGCCAGGCCTCGGGGTCGCCGGAGCGGCGGGCCCACTCGATGGAGGCGCTGAGATAGCCGATGACCGCGTCGAACCAGACGTAGAGCCGCTTGTTGGCCTGGTCGTCCCAGCCCTCCAGCGGGATCGGCACGCCCCAGTCGAGGTCGCGGCTGATCGCGCGGGGGTGCATGTCGCCGAGCATGTTGAGGGCGAACTTCAGCACGTTCGGCCGCCAGTCGCCCTCCTTGGAGGACAGCCACGACGCCAGGACCTCGGCGAACGCGGGCAGGTCGAGCATGAAGTGCTCGGTCTCCACGAAGATCGGGGTCTCGCCGTTGACCTTGCTCACCGGGTCGATCAGCTGGATCGGGTCGAGCTGGTTGCCGCAGTTGTCGCACTGGTCGCCACGGGCGCTCTCGTAACCGCAGATCGGGCAGGTGCCCTCGATGTAGCGGTCGGGCAGGGTGCGCCCGGTGGAGGGCGAGATGGCGCCCATCGTGGTCTGGGGGAAGATATAGCCGTTGGCGTGGAGTCCCTTGAAGATCTCCTGTGTGACCGCGTAGTGGTTTTCCGTGGTGGTCCGGGTGAACAGGTCGTAGGAGAGCCCCAGCGCCTGGAGGTCCTCGACGATCACTCTGTTGTAGCGGTCGGCGAGCTCGCGGGCGGTGAGGCCCTCCTTGTCGGCCTGGACCTGGATCGGGGTGCCGTGCTCGTCGGTCCCGCTCACCATGAGGACCTTGTTGCCCGCCATCCGCTGGTAGCGGCTGAAGACGTCGGACGGCACGCCGAATCCGGAGACGTGCCCGATGTGGCGGGGGCCGTTGGCGTATGGCCAGGCGACCGCGGTCAGGATGTGCTGGGACATGGTGCAAGCCTAAGGGACGCGGCCTCGGGCCTTGGTGCTGTCTCGGGTCTCCGCGGCCCTCGATTTCCGGGAGCTTTTCCCGAAGCCGCCGCGTCACCTCACGGCAGCCGCCGCATCACCTCACGGCAGCCGCCGCGTCACCTCACGCGGCCGCAGTGTCGCCGCGCCGCTCACGGCAGCCGCGGGGCCGCCGGCGTGACACCCTCGGCGGGGGCGTCCGCCGGGTCGCCCGCCGCGGCGCGGCTGACGGCCTCGGCGGCCTCCTCCGCGGCGGAGGCGGCCACGTCGATGGGCGTCTCCTTGGTACGGCGGATGCCCAGGATGCTGATGAACAGCGCCGCGAAGATCGTCTGGAAGCTCACGATCAGCGCGGTGGCCGAGGGAACGACGAGGCGCAGCGACTCCGACGGGATCAGCGGGCCGAAGCTGCGCGTCTGCCAGTGGACCAGCGAGGCGACCAGCCCGCCCAGGCCGCCCAGGGCGAGCAGCCCGCCGACGATCAGGCCCTTCTCCAGGCTCACGATGTCGACGAGCTTGCGCACTCTGCGGTCTTCCGGCAGGAAGCCCTCCTCGGCGGCGTACACCTTGGTGAACAGGGCGAACAGCGACGCCTGGAAGCCGATCACCACCATGGCCGAGGCGCCGACCAGGGTGTCGACGTCGAAGGCAAGCTTGCCGATGTAGACCGGGCCGAAGGTGAGGGCGGCGCCCGCGACCAGGCCGAGGGTCATCAGGACCAGGCCGGGGATGAAGAACAGCCAGCGGGGGCTGTAGAGCATCAGGAAGCGCAGGTGGCGCCAGCCGTCGCGCCAGGAGCGCAGGTGCGGCGGGCGGGAGCGGCCGTCGGGCGACAGCGTGGTGGGCACCTCGCGCACGTCCAGCCCGGACAGGGTCGAGCGGACCACCATCTCGCTGGCGAACTCCATGCCGCCGGTCTGCAGGCCGAGCTTGAGGATGGAGTCGCGCCGGAAGCCGCGCAGGCCGCAGTGGAAGTCGCCGATCGCGCTGGGGAAGAACAGGCGGCCGATGAAGGAGAGCACCGGGTTGCCCAGGTAGCGGTGGAGCGGGGGCATGGCGCCCGGCGCGATGCCGCCCTTGAACCGGTTGCCCATCACCAGGTCGGCGCCGTCACGGAGCTGCTCGACGAAGGGCAGCAGCGCCGTGAAGTCGTAGGAGTCGTCCGCGTCGCCCATGATGACGTAGCGGCCACGGGCCGCGCGGATGCCGCCTATCAGCGCGTTGCCGTACCCCTTGGCGTCGACGTGCACGACCCGGGCCCCGGCCTCGCGCGCGAGCTGCTGGGAGCCGTCCGTGCTGCCGTTGTCGGCGATCAGGACTTCTCCGTCGATCCCGTGCTCCCGCATGCAGGCGAGCGCCTTGCGTACGCAGGTCTCCACGGTCTCCGCCTCGTTCAAGCAAGGCATGACCACGGTCAGTTCCACGTCTCAACCCTTCACTCACTGCACAAGCCAATCTCACCATGATGCCCTCTAGAGTCCCCTGCCCGGGTCAACTCCCTGAAACGGCTGGCATCCTGTAATGCATGGTGACCGTCGCCGACCGCCCCCGCCTGGACGCTCTTCCGCCCGAGCGGGGCGCTCGCCTGCGAGCCTTCCTCTTCCGGCATCGCCTCTTCGTGGCCGCCCTCGCGCTGGCGTTCCTGCTGCGTGTGATCACCATGCTCGGGTACGGCCCGGCCCTGTGGTTCAACGACTCCTACGAGTACGTCTCGGGGGCCGTCAACCCGAGCCGTCCCAGCGCCCTGCGCCCGAACGGCTACTCCTTCCTGCTCCTGCTGCTGAGGCCCCTGCACAGCTTCGCGCTGGTGGCCTTCGTCCAGCACCTGATGGGCCTGGGCATCGCGGTCCTGATCTACACCCTGCTGCGCGGCAGGTTCGGGCTGCCCGGCTGGGGGGCGACGCTGGCCGCGCTGCCGGTGCTGTTCGACACGTACCAGATCCAGCTCGAACACCTGATCATGTCCGACGTGATGTTCATGCTGCTGGTCGTGGGCGTGATCACGCTGGTGCTCTGGCACCGGCGGATGTCCTGGCGGCTCGGCGCGGTGATCGGGCTGATGCTGGCGCTGACCGCCCTGACCCGGTCCATCGGCCTGCCGATCCTCGCGCTGGTCGTGGTCTACCTGCTGGTCAAGCGCACGGCCTGGAAGACGATCGCGGCGATGATCACCGCGTGCGCCCTCCCGGTGGTCGGCTACATGGCCTGGTTCGCCTCGGCGCACGGCAACTTCGCGATGACCAACAGCGACGGCGCGATCCTCTACATGCGGACGTCGCTCTTCGCCGACTGCACGAAGATGAAGGTCGATCCGCGCGAGGAGCTGGAGCTGGCGCTGCTGTGCATCAGCGCGCCGCCGAGCGAGCGCCACTTCTCCGGGCAGAAGTATCTCTGGTGGGCGCAGAACGGCCAGCGCTTCCACGCCTTCGGGGTGGGCAGCACGTTCACCCCGGAGATGAACAAGACCGCGGGCACGTTCGCCCAGCGGGCCATCCTGTCCCAGCCGCTCGACTATCTCGGCATCGTGGCCGGCGACTTCCTCCGCGCCTTCCACTGGGGCAGGCCGCGCTTCCCCGACGTCCAGACCTACGTGCAGTACGAGTTCCCGCTGACGACCAAGGTCCTGCCCGCCTGGTCGTCGTACCAGGGCAACACCGACACCGACGCGCGCAAGTACGACCCGGGCCTGCGGGTCGCGCAGCTCCAGGGGAAGCAGCGCGTGATCGGCACCGACCTGCACGCCCCGTGGGCCGACTTCCTGCAGGGCTACCAGCGCGTCGTCCGGCTGCCCGGCATCGTGCTCGGCGCGCTGCTGCTGGTCGGCCTGGCCGGGGTGGCGGCGCGCTGGCGCGCGCTGGGCGGGGCCGTGCTGCTGCCGTGGCTGGCGGCGTTCGGGCTCATCCTGGCCCCGGCGGCGACGGCCGAGTTCGACTACCGCTACCTGCTGCCCGCGGTGCCGCTGGCGTGCCTGGCGGCGGCGATCTCGCTGCGCCACGGGTTCTCCGGGCCCGCCGCCGTGCCGGCCGCCGTCACACCCGGCGACGTCACGTCCGGCGACGTCGTCCCCGGTGACTCCCCGACCGGCACGATCGCGATCGGTCCCGCCGCGCCGCCCGCCGGCGCGGACGGCTCCGTCGCACCCGATCCCGTCACGGCCGATCCCGTCACGGCCGATCCCGTCACGGCCGATCCCGTCGCACCGGATTCCGCCCCGTCCGCTTCCGTCACACCCAGCTCCGGAACAGCATCCGCGCCCACCACTGGGAGTGCGGGATGAGCTCGGCGACGAGCACCGGGTAGAGCCACCCGAGATTGATCAGCGCGAGGAGCGTGAAGGCCCCGACGACCGCGGCCCCCACCGCCCTGCGGTTGGGCGCGGCGTCCGCCCGTCCGATGATCAGCCCGGCGGCCAGGGTCAGCGCGAGGATCATGAAGGGGAGCATCGTGATCGCGTAGAAGAGATACATGGTGCGGTTGTCGGCGAGGGCGTAGTAGAACCAGGGGAGCCAGCCGGCGGCGTAGCCGAGGAGCACGGTCCCCGCGCGCCAGTCGCGGGTGGCGACGTACCAGGCGATCATGGCGATGAGGGCGACCAGGCCGCCGTACCAGATGACCGGGGTGCCGACCCCGAGCACCGCCTCGGCGCAGCTGTCGGCGCCGCACCCGGTCTTGTTCGGCGGATAGTGGAACGCCACCGGGCGGGACAGCAGCGGCCAGGTCCAGGGGGCCGACTGGTAGTTGTGCCCGGTGCTCAGCCCGGTGTGGAAGCCGAGCACCTGGAAGTGGTAGCTCAGCCACGACCGCAGCGAGTCGAAGACGAAGAACCCCGGGCCCTGCGAGGTCGCCTGCGCCCAGTTGCGGCCCCAGCCCAGCGGCGAGGCGAACCAACCGGCCCAGGAGACGACGTAGGTGACCACGGGCAGCAGGCCCATCGCCAGCACGACACCGGTCAGGTCCCTGTTCAGCGCCCCCACGTACGGCTTGCGCAGGCCGATCGCGCGGCGGGCGCCCGCGTCCCAGACCAGGGACATCACCGCGAAGGCGACCAGGAAGAAGACCCCCGACCACTTCACCGCGCAGGCCGCGCCCAGGCACAACCCGGCGGCGATCCGCCACGGCCGCACCCCCAGCCCCGGCCCCTGGTCACTCAGCGGCGAGGTCTCGTACCAGGTCACCAGCCGCTCCCGCGCCCGGTCACGGTCGACCACCAGGCAGGCGAAACCGGCCAGCACCCAGAACATCAGGAAGATGTCCAGCAGCGCCGTGCGCGACAGCACGAGGTGCAGGCCGTCCAGCGCGAGCAGCAGCCCGGCCAGGCAGCCCAGCATGGTCGAGCGGGTCATCCGGCGGGCCACCCGGGCCAGGATCAGGATCGACAGGATCCCGACCACCGCCCCGGCGAACCTCCACCCGAAGGGGGTCATGCCGAAGATCTGCTCGCCCACGCCGATCATCCACTTGCCCAGCGGCGGGTGGGCCACGTAGAGCGGGCAAGGGTCGGCCTCCGGCGGCGTGCACTTGACCAGGAAGTCGGTCTTCCCCGCGATGATCATCCGGTCGGCGACCGGGTCCTCCACGGTGCCGAGCGAGGCTCGCTCGACCCCGTAGTGGATCAGCGCCCAGGCGTCCTTGGCGTAGTACGTCTCGTCGAACACGACCGCGTGCGGCCGTCCGAGGTCGACGAGCCGCAGGACCCCTCCGAACGCCGCGACCAGTATCGGTCCCAGCCAGCCCCAGGCCACGCTTCCCTGCATGGGCGGCAAGAGGCGATCCCGTATTAATCCCATTCGGGCAATTATGGTGATAATTCAGCCGCGATGGACAGCATCATAAAGATCGCGTTTGGGGATGCCCGCCGCCTTCGCCACGTCCACGATCGCCTGCTTTCTCGGTATCCCCGTCTCCTCCCTGCGGGCCACCTCGTCGACCAGGTCCCCGATCACCGGCGGCAGGGCCTGCCCGGCGTACCCCGCGACGACGACCGTGATCTCCCCCTTGACGCCCCCGGCCGCCCACTCGGCCAGCTCCCCGAGGCCACCCCGCCGCACCTCCTCGTACGTCTTGGTGAGCTCCCGGCAGACCGCCGCCCGGCGGTCGGCGCCGAACGCCTCCGCCATCGCCGCCAGCGCGACCTGCAGCCGGTGCGGCGCCTCGAAGAAGACCATGGTGCGCTCCTCCTCCGCGAGGGCGGCGAGCCGGCGGGAGCGCTCACCGGACTTGCGCGGCGGGAAGCCCTCGAAGCAGAAGCGGTCGCTGGGCAGCCCGGAGACGGCCAGCGCCGTGGTCACCGCGGACGGTCCCGGCAGCGAGGTGACGGTGATCCCCGCCTCGACCGCCAGGTGGGTGAGGCGGTAGCCGGGGTCGGAGACGCCCGGCATGCCCGCGTCGGTGATGACCAGCACGGTCTTGCCGTCCTGGAGGGCCTGGAGGAGCTCGGTGGCCCGCCCGGCCTCGTTGGCGTCGTAGTAGGAGACGACCCGGCCGCCGATCTCCGCGCCCAGCTCCCCCGCCAGGCGGCGCAGCCTGCGGGTGTCCTCCGCCGCGACCACGTCGGCACTCTCCAGCGCCTGCCGCAGCCGGGGCGAGGCGTCGCCCACCTGCCCGATCGGAGCCCCTGCCAGCACAAGCCTGCCGTTGTCCGTCACCGTTCCATCCTCCCGCATTCCGGATGGCCCCCCAGCCTGGGGAGAAGTTCTCGAATTGGGCATCTGGCAGATTTTTCCTGGGCTCAGGGGGGTGGGGGGACCGTACGATGTCCGGGTGGCCGTGACCGACTTCACCAATCAGGCACCCAAGCAGCCGGAGCCCGAGCCGCCCGGCGGGGCGAGGGGCTCGGTGCGCGACCGGATGGTGCCGCCCATGCCCGGCGGCGCCCTGTGGGGCTGGCTGGGCCCGCTGCTGGTCGCGGCGTTCGGGGCGATCCTGCGCTTCACGAACCTCGGTCACCCGCGCGCGATCATGTTCGACGAGACGTACTACGCCAAGGACGCCTGGGCGCTGATCACCTTCGGCGCCGAGCACAACGTCGTCAAGGACGCCGACAAGATCCTGATGGGGGGCGGCACCGGGATCTGGCAGCAGTGCGCGCCCACCGAGCTCGACAAGTGCGCCTCCTACGTGGTCCACCCGCCGCTGGGCAAGTGGATGATCGGCGTGGGCGAGCAGATCTTCGGCATGACCCCCTTCGGGTGGAGGTTCGCCGGGGCGGTGGTCGGGATCCTGTCGATCCTGATCCTGGCCCGGGTGGCCCGCCGGATGACCCGCTCGACCATGCTGGGCTGCCTGGCCGGGCTGCTGCTCGCGCTGGACGGCCTCCATTTCGTGCTGTCGCGCACGGCGCTGCTGGACATCTTCCTGGTGTTCTGGGTGCTGGCCGGTTTCGCCTGCCTGGTGGTCGACCGTGACCGGGCGCGGGAGCGGCTGGTGACCTGGTACGAGACCTCGCCGCTGAGTGATCAGGGGCCGGGGCTGGGGCTGCGGCCGTGGCGGATCGCCGCCGGGTTGTGCCTGGGCGCGGCCTGCGCGGTGAAGTGGTCGGGGGTCTTCTTCCTGGTCGCCTTCGCGGTGATGTCCCTGGTCTGGGACGCGGGCGCCCGCCGCGCGATCGGCCTGCGCAAGCCGTACGCCGGAACCTTCGGCAAGGATCTGCCGAGCGCCCTGGCGGCGATGGCCCTGCTGCCCGCGGTGACCTACGTCGTCTCCTGGGCCGGCTGGTTCGCCTCCGCCGGCGGCTGGGGCCGCAACTGGGCGCAGGCGACCTCGCAGGGCCCGGCGTTCTTCGTCTTCGACTCGCTGCGCTCGTGGCTGAGCTACCACTTCCAGGTGCTCGGCTTCCACAGCGGGCTGGCGACGCCGCACAACTACGAGTCAGACCCCTGGAGCTGGCCGCTGCTGCTGCGCCCGGTGGCGTTCTTCTACGAGAGCCCCACGGGCGCCTGCGGCGCCGACAGCTGCTCTCAGGCGGTGCTCGGGGTGGGCACCCCGGTCATCTGGTACGGCGGCCTGGTCGCCCTCGTCGCCATGATCGCCTGGTACGTCGCCACCCGCGACTGGCGCGCGGGGACCGTGCTCCTCGGCTACGCCGCCGGCTGGCTCCCCTGGTTCTACTACGCCATCGTCCACAACCGGACCATGTTCCTGTTCTACGCGATTCCCATGGTCCCCTTCATGATCCTGGCGATCGTGCTCGCGGCCGGGCTGATCATCGGCCCGGCGAGCGCCCCGCAGGGACGCCGGATCGTCGGCGCCGCAGCCGTGGGAGCCTTCGCCCTGCTGGCGCTCGTCAACTTCTGGTGGCTCTACCCGGTGCTCACCGCCGAGATCGTCCCGTACGCCGAGTGGAGTTCACGAATGCTTTTCAAGAAGGGCTGGATCTGAGCGTCCGCATATGAGCCACTTAGAAGACATTTCCTAGGGTAGGCACCGTGCAGGATCCATTACGTCACGTCCATCGTCAGAGCAGGCCCGCATACGGCAGACTTCGAAGCATGCCTGCACCGGACGTGGCCGCACTCTTGTCAGAGCTGGAGCGTTCCGAGCCCGCCTCCGCCGAGCACGCCCGTAGCGCGATCGACTGGCTGACCGGCGGCGAGCCACTGGAAACGATCACCGAGCTCAACGTGTGCGAGTTCCTCTGGTACACCCTGCCCTCCAAGGTCACCGGAGACCGCCCGGCGATCGCCCGCGCGCTGGGCCGGTTGCTGCGGCTGGGCGGCCTCGAGCGCTACGCCGCCCTGTGCTCGTCGGCCACGACGACCCAGATCCTGCGCACCTACGCCCGGCTGGGCGAGGACGCGGGAATGGCCGCGTACCAGACCGCCCTGGACGCGACGGGCGTGCTCCCGCCCGACGTCCCCGAGCTGCGGTGGAGCTCGATCATGGGCCCCGAGGAGCTGGGCGCGCACGGCGCCTGCTCGGCCGCGCTGGAGCTGGCCATCGTCTCCGGTGAGCTCGTCCCCGGCCCCGAGGAGCGGCAGAAGCTCACCAGCCACTGGCTCACCACGCCCCGTCCCGAGCTGGGCGGCGACAACTGGCTGCACCGTGTCCAGGGCGAGCGGCTCAACCGCTGGGTCCTCGGCCGGGGCACCGCCTGGCGCGAGCTCGCCCAGCCCTTCGAGGTGCGGCTGCACGCGCCCATCCCCGCACCGGACGAGGATCACCTGGGTGCGCTGCGCTGGCTGCTGACCGTGGGCCGCCGCCCCGGAGGCATCCCGCTGACCCAGCGGCACAACCTCGCCCGTTCCGTGCTCGCCGAGAGCACCTGGAGCGGCGCGGAGCTGGCGGCCGTCCGCGAGGTGGCCCAGGACCAGATGGGCGCGCTGCGCCAGGCCGGCAGACGCCTGGTGACCACCCCGGCCGGCGAGCGCCTGCTCGGAGACGCCGATCTGCTCTGGGAGACCGCGGCCGCCGCCCTGCTCGCTCCCGCGTCGGGGGAGAACGGCTTCCGCGCCTCGGCCAGGGAGGTGGCGCTGATGCTGCTCGCCGACGGCTCCCCCGCCGACCGCGACCACGTCACCGCCGTGATCGACTGCGCGGAGTGGCAGACCGTGGAGGTCGACGCCTCGCTCACCGAGCTGGGCAGGCGCCTGGACGCCTTCGGCCTCCGCGTCGACGGCCGCCTCACCCCCGCGGGCCGCTCCGCCGCCCTGGCCGCCCTGCGCAGCCACGCCCTGCGGCCCCGCCAGTACGTCAACATGCCCTGACGGCACCATCCGTCACTCCTTCCGCCCCTCCCGTCCCCCGGTGCTCCGAACCGTGCGGTGACCAGGGAAAGTAAGGTGGCGGAAGCCGACTATCCCTCTCCGGAAAGGGCAGTGGCCGCTGGTGCCCGAGCCCATCTCCGCTGACCGCGCCACAGCGGCGGCAGCGTCCCCGCCCGCCCCCGGCGTTCCGTCCGCGGAGGCGTCCACACCGGCCTCACCGGCCGGACCGGCTTCATCGGCCGGACCGGCTTCATCGGCTGGAACCACAGAGCCCGTCACCTCGGCCGGACCGGCCGGGTCCGCCACCTCGGCCGGACCGGCCGCCGAGCCCACGGACCCCGCGGCGCCCGAGCCGATCCTGACCTCCGCGGGCCCCCTGGTCCTGCCGCCCACCCCGCCCGCGGACCCCGGCGGCCCCGCGGGCGGAGCCGTACCCGTGAGCGGAGCCGTACCCGCGAGCACGGCCACCGCGTCCTCCGGCGCGGCCCCGCCCTCGGCTGTGGCGCCGAACCTCCCGTTCGGCCGTCCAGGGCGCTCGATGAGCAACAACCCCTTCGTGTTCGGCTTCACCGCCGCCCTGGGCGTGCTCACCGCCTGGTGGCTGGTGCAGGCCGTCGCGAGCGCGAGCTCGGTGCTGATCCTCATCGTCGTCTCGCTCTTTTTGGCCATCGGCCTGAACCCGGCCGTGGAGTTCCTCCAGCGGCGCAACGTGCCGCGCGCGATCGCCATCACCATCGTCTTCCTGGGCGTCATCCTCGTCTTCGTCGTCTTCGGCCTGGCCGTGGTCCCCCCGCTGACCACGCAGTCCGCCCAGTTCGTCGACCAGCTCCCGCAGTACGTCCAGGAGCTGCAGAACAACCCGGTGATCCGCGACCTGGACCAGCGCTTCCAACTGCTGGAGAAGCTCCAGACGTACGTGACGAGCGGCGACTTCGGCACCCAGATGTTCGGCGGCGTGCTCGGCATCGGGACGGTCCTCATCGGGGCGGTCTTCAACTCGCTGACGGTGCTGGTGCTGACGCTCTACTTCCTGGGCTCGCTGAAGTCCCTGAAGCGGATGGCCTACCGCCTCGTCCCCCGGACCCGCCGCACCCGCGCGACCCTGCTCGGCGACCAGATCATCGACAGCATCGGCGGCTACGTCGCCGGGAACCTGATCATCTCGCTCATCGCCGGTGTGACGACCTTCATCTTCCTGAGCATCATGCGGGTCCCGTACGCCCTGGCGCTCGCCCTGATCGTGGCGCTCACCGACCTCATCCCCCTGGTCGGCGCCTTCATCGGCGCGGGGGTCGCCTCCCTGGTGGGGTTCTTCGTCTCCCCGACCGTCGGCATAGTCTGCCTCGTCTTCTTCACGATCTACCAGCAGATCGAGAACTACTGGATCGCCCCGGCCGTGATGAAGAGCTCGGTCGACGTACCGCCGCTCGCCACGATCGTCGGCGCCCTGCTGGGCGGCGCGCTGCTCGGCGTGGTGGGCGCGCTGCTGGGCATCCCGATGGCCGCGGCCATCCTGCTCATTCTGCGGGAGGTGGTCCTGCCCCGGCAGGAACGCGCCTGACCGTCACGGGACAGGACCGCGCCGGGCTTCTCGGCGCACCCATACGTACATAACGACATAAAAAGATTTTTTCGCCTCTTCGCCACAAAAGTACCGAGATCACGACAACATGCGGTAAAAGATCACTTGTACTTACTGCCTCCCCTTGGGGTACACGTGAAGAAGCACCTTCGACTCCTCGCGGCCCAGCTGCTCGCTGCGGTCCTCGTCCTTACCGCCTTCTCGAGCCCGGCCGGCGCGGCCACCTCCGACACCGACCCCCAGCTCGCCGCCGAGTGGCAGGCCGCCTGGGACACCCACAAGTTCTACGAGAACATTCCTCCCCTCCCGGAATCGGGGCGGAGCCGGGCGCAGGAGAGCATCTCGATCACGATCGAAGCCCCCGTCAGCCGCGTGTTCCCGGCGTACTCGAACATCAACAACCACCTCGGCATGCACTCGTTCCTGAAGCGGGTCGTCACCCACAAGGACTGCTTCCAGGGTGGTAAGCGCCACGTCAACTTCACCGCGGTCGAGGAGATCCCCTACGAGGGCTCGATCGTCGTCAGCAACACGCACGCGCAGCAGCGCATCGACTACGCGGACCTCTCCTACGAGACCGACACCTGGTCGCTGCCCGGCGTCGTCACGCACCAGAAGATCGTCTTCAAGAAGCTGACCCCGGGGAAGACCCAGGTCACCGAGTACCTCACCTTCGACGCGGACACCGCACTGATCGACTTCGTCGTCGCGGGCGGCGTCTCCTCCCACCAGGCGACGCAGGCGGGCCTGAAGCAGGCCATCGAGAACGGCGACATCTGACCCACCCCCGGCCGGGGCCCGCCCTCCCGGCGCGCCTCGGCCGGCCCTGCCCCTTCCCCCGGGACCTCACAGGGGGTGATGCGAACGGCCGGGCACCCACTTGAGCATCAACCGCCGGGTTTGACCTTGCCGTAGCGTCAACGTTTCTAATGAGGGCATGCGGATCGGCGAGCTCGCCGCGCTGGTCGGGGTGTCCGCCCGGACCGTGCGCCACTACCACCACCTGGACCTTCTCCCCGAACCCGTACGCCTGGCCAACGGCTACCGGGAGTACGGGCTGCGCGACGCGGTCGTCCTGGCCCGGGTGCGGCGGCTGGCAGAACTCGGCCTGTCGCTGGACGAGATCCGCGACGTGCTCGCCGACGACCGGGGCAAGGAACTGCGCGAGGTGCTCCTGGAGCTGGACACGGACCTGGCCAGGCAGCAGGAGGCGATCGGCGCCAGGCGGGACCGGCTGGCCGCCCTGCTGGCGGAGGCGGACCCGCATCCCGACTCGATGGTCTCCCCCGCCATGGCGGCGGTGCTGCGCGACCTTCCCGCCACGGGTTCGAGGTTCGCCGAGATCGACCGCGAGCTGCTGGCCCTGCTGGACACCGTGACCGACCCGTCGGGCCGGGCACAGATGCTCGACCTGATGCGCCCGCTCACCGAACCCGACGCGCTCGCGCGGGGACACGACCTCTACCGGCGGCTGGACGAGCTCGCGGACGCGGATCCCGGCGATCCCCGCGTCGCCGCGCTCGCCGCCGACCTCGTCGCCCACATCCCCGGCGAGATGGCCGCGGTGATGGTCGCGAACCTGGATCCGCCCCCCGACCCCTCGCGCCCGCCCGGCCACGGCCCGGCGGAGCGGCCGGACGGCGGGCGGTGGCTGGAGACGATGTACGCCGAGGTCTCCCCCGCCCAGGCCGAGGTGTTCCAGACGGTCATGACGACACTGAAGGAGAGAGCCTGATGCTCAGGGCCGCCCGCGCCGCGCTGTTCGCCGTCATCCCCGTGGAGATGCTGCTCGTGATCCTGCTGGTGTCGGGGGTGCCGCTGCCCGGCCCGGTGATCGTGGCGGCGGAGCTGGCCGTCGCGTCGATGCTCGTCCTGGAGGCGGTGACCGCGTACTGGCTGTTCAGGGCCGAGCGCCGGGGCGGCGCCGACCGGCGGGCGGCGCTCGTGGCGACCTTCCACCTCCTGGTGCCCGTACAGGTGCGCAGGCTCGTGGGATTCGAGCTGAAGGGCCTGGTGAGCATCGCCCTGTGGATCGCGCGCCGCCGCGACGGCGTGCCGCCCGGCGCCGTCGCCGCGCCGTACTCGCGGGAGCAGTCGTCGATCCTGCTGGTGTTCCTGTTCGTGATGGTCGTGGAGACGGTGGGGATCGATCTGCTGCTGAAGGCGCTCGACGTGCCGCACGGGGTGCGCCTCGCCGTGCTGGTGGCCGACCTCTACGGGATCCTGTACGTGTTCATGCTCGGCGCGGCCGGCGTCACCCGGCCCCACGTCGTGACTCCCGGGGAACTGCGCATCCGCTCCGGGGTGTACTTCGACCTGCGCGTCCCCCGCGAGCTGATCTCCTCGGTGCGGCTGTCGCGCTCCTACAACGAGAGCGGCATGATCACCGTGACGGGCTCGCGGCTCAGCGTGGTGGTGTCCTCCCAGACCAACGTGGTCGTCGAGCTGACCGAGCCGGTCACCGTGGTCCGCCCCCTCGGCGGCCGCGCCGAGGCCACCACGATCCGCTTCTTCACCGACACCCCCGACGCCCTGCTGAACGCCCTGCGATCCTCCCCGCACCACAGCGCACCCTGACACCCCGAACCGCCGGCGCCCGTGGCCCGCTTGACGAAGTCGTGGACCGGGGCGGGGTCGTCGGGCGCCACCAGGTACACCGCCTCGGCGCCTCGCAGCGCGTTTTTCCAGATGGCGGGCTCCGACCAGTCGAAACGCACCTCGCCGGAACGGGACGCGGGCCGTACCCGCTCTCCCGTCGCGCGCAGCAGCCGCACCACCCTGCGTCCTACCGCCTTCGCCGTGTTTCTGTCGGTGCGCGGCGCTAGGTTCCCGATTCATGATCGACCGTTCAGCGGCCGGCAGGGCCGCATGGGAGCAGTGCAGCAGGGTGCGGGTGGTGCCACCCGTCCAGCCCCGCAAGCTCGCGAAGGTGCCCTTCGTCGAGCTGGCGGACGGACGGCTGCAGGGTGTCGTGTCCAGCGGCTCGGACATCAGCCGCGTCTACGTCTCCTCCATCGCCGCAGGCACCCACGCCTACAACTGCAGCACCAACAACAACCGCCCGTGCGGCGGCCTGTACGGCTCGCCGTGCAAGCACCTGCGGGCCCTCGCCGCCGAGGCCGTCCTGCAGTACGGCACCGACCGGGTGGCCCGTTACCTGCGGGCGGAGGTCTCCGAGGGAGCCGAGCTGATCGACTGTCTACAGGGCGGCCACGAGCCCGCCCCCGCGGCCATGGTGTTCAGCCGCTTCCTGCGCCATCTGGCCTACCTGGAGCTGCCCGACACCACCGAGCCGATCCCCGAGCTCCACTGGTTCCCGGCCACGTCCCCGGCCACGGGGGTGGTGCGCTGATGCTCCCCGTGCAGCTGACCGAGCTGCTCGACGGCGACCCGGCGGGCCTCGGGGAGGCGCTGGACCTGGTGACCGGCCTCGACGAGGCACTGGTGCACGGGCTGGCCCGGCTCGCCGAGGATCGCGCCGCCGCGCTGACCGCGCTCGCCGACGCCTTCGCGCTCACCCCGCTGGGCGAGGGGCTGGCGGAGGCCACGGCCAAGATCACCGCAGGCTCGATCACCGAGGAGTCGCTGACGACGCTGGCCGGCGGCCGGGCCGCGCTGCTCGGCGCCGTGCACGACGCCCTGCTGGCCGACCTGGACGGGGCGCTCGGGCGCGAACGCGACACGTGGCAGGCCGCGCCCGTCCCCGGGACGGACTCCGGCAACCTGCTCGGCGCCGCCCGGTCCTGGCTGTGCGAGCTGGCCATCACCGGCTGGCGCGGGGTCGACCACGGGCTCGTCTCCGCCGCCGACCAGGTCATCGAGGCGCTGCTGGCCGTGCCGGGACACCGCAGGCCGGCGGTGCTGCTCGACGGCCTCGCGGCCGAGCTGCGCGCCTCCTGCCCGGTCGGCACGATGGAGCGGCTGCCGGTACGGCGCTGGGCCGATCTGTGGACCCGGGCCCTCCTCCTGACCGGCACGGGCGGCCGGACCGGCGAGCCCGCCCCGGCCGGCCGTCCTCCTGAACTGTCCGGACGGCTGCTGATCCTCGGCGTCGACGTGCACGAGCACTCCACCGCCGTCCAGGCGCAGGTGCACGGGGTGCTGGAACCCGCCGGCGGCGGCCAGGCCCGGCTGGTACGCGCCACCGTCGCCGCCGCCAAGGTGGACACCATCACCGGTCCCGCCGTGTGGAAGCTGCTGCACCGCCACCCCCTGCTGCTGGGCGCGCTGGCCGGACGGCGCGGCCTGGAGATCACCGACATGCCGGTGCTGGCGGGCGGCGACCTGCTGTGGGACGACGGCCGGGCGCGAGCCGGAGAACCGGCCGACCCCTTCGCCGTGGCCAGGCTCCGGCTCGGCGGCGTGCTCGCGCCCGCCGTACCGCCCCTCGACCGCCATCCGGTGCGCATCGCCGAGCCCGTGCTGGTGGAGGGCTACAAGGTCACCGCGGACGGCTCGTTCGACCTGGGCGGCGCCGTACTCACCGTCGACACCGGCCTGCTGCCCGCCTGCGGGCCGCTCACCCCGAAGCTGGTGGCGGGCTCCTCGGCGTGCATCGGGCTGGTCCGCTGGGACGACGGCCGCTGGCTGCTGCAGCCGCTGGCCGTCCAGACCAAGGTCAAGCGCGAGACGCTCGACGTGCACACCGGCGACTGGGCGCTGGGGCCCACCGACCCCAAGGTGGTGAAGGCCGAGGCCAGGACCGGAGACGCGGTCACCATCCTGCGCGAGCGAGCCGGACGGTTGCTGCGACGATGAGCGAGAACAGCCACGACACCGTGACGAGTGCCGAGCGGAACCGCCGCCAGGTGCTCTACTGGCGGCTGCTCGCCCGCCTCTTCGACAGCGACGAGCAGCCCACGCTGGAGACCGCGAGCGCGGCCGTCCTCGACGACCTCGGCCTGCCGGGGGCGTTGCTCGACCCCTCGGTGTCGGTCGACACCCTGGTGCAGCGCTTCCCCGAGCTGGCCGCCGACTTCCAGACCCTGATGACACCGCCGGAGCACGCGACCGGTGAACCCGACACGTCCGGTGCGGAGGTGCGCAGGGCGGCCCTGGTGTCGAAACTGCTGCTCAACGTCTTCGCCACCGGGACGGGAGAGGTCACCGCCACCCGGCTCGCCGCCTGGCAGCAGGACGCGGGCTGGTTCAGGCAGGCCCTGGGCGGTACGCGCGGCGGCGGGACCGGCCCCGAAGACGGTCCAGGGAGCGGTCACGGAAACAACCCCGGGAACGGGAACGGTCGCGGGAGCGGCCACGCGGCGGGCGGCGAGAGCGGCCGTGGTGGCGGCACCGAGAGCGACCGCGAGCTGGCCGCGGTGCTGGCCGGCCTGGAGGCCGACCTGGTCAGCCGCATGCGGTTGCGCGAGGTGCTGGCCGACCCGGTGCTGGCCAGGCGGCTCACGCCGAGCATGTCGCTCGTCGAGCAGCTGCTGCGCGACAAGTCCAACCTCTCGGGGGTGGCGCTGGCCAACGCCAAGGCGCTGATCCGCAGGTTCGTCGACGAGGTCGCCGAGGTGCTCCGCACGCAGGTCGAGAAGGCCGGCGCGGGCGTCATCGACCGGTCGGTGCCGCCCAAGAGGGTCTTCCGCAACCTCGACGTCGAACGCACGATCTGGAAGAACCTCGTCAACTGGAATCCCGAGGACCAGCGGCTCTACGTCGACCGGCTGTACTACCGGCGCACCGCCAGGCGCACCACCCCCGCCCGGATGATCGTGGTCGTCGACCAGTCGGGCTCGATGGTCGACGCGATGGTCAACTGCACCATCCTGGCGTCGATCTTCGCCGGGCTGCCCAAGGTGGACGTGCACCTGATCGCCTACGACACCCGCGCGCTCGACCTCACCCCGTGGGTGCACGACCCGTTCGAGGTGCTGCTGCGAACCCAGCTCGGCGGCGGCACCGACGGTACGGCCGCCCTGACCCTGGCCCAGCCGAAGGTCGCCGACCCGCGCAACACCGTGGTCGTGTGGATCTCGGACTTCTACGAATGGCGGTCCGAGGCCGTCTTCGCCGGCATGGAGGCACTGCACCGCTCCGGTGTCCGGCTCATCCCGGTGGGCTCGGTGAACAGCGGCGGCCAGCAGAGCGTCAATCCGTGGTTCCGGCAGAAGCTCAAGGACCAGGGCACGCCGGTGATCTCCGGCCACATCCGCAAGCTCGTACTCGAACTGAAGAACTTCCTCGCTTAGGAGACCCCCGATGACCAACGAGATGTTGCGCGCCCCCGCCGAGGTGAAGTACGCCGAGGAGCTCGACTGGCTGGAGTCGGTCGACGACGGCCCCAAGCCGTTCTCCTGGCGGCTCAGCCCCCGGATGGTGCGGCTGTTCGTGCTCGGCTCCGAGCGCTCCGACGGGCTGGAGCGGGAGATCCCGCAGAAGTGGTTCGGTGACCGCAGCTTCGTCGAGCGCAGCATCGTGACGCTCGCCTCCGACCGGGGCCTGCTCCTGATCGGCGACCCCGGGACCGGCAAGAGCTGGCTGGCCGAACTGCTCTCCGCGGCGATCTGCCGCAACTCCACCCTGGGCGTCCAGGGCACGGCCGGGACGACCGAGGACCACATCAAGTACTCGTGGAACGTCTCCATGGTGATCGCCAAGGGCCAGTCCCGCGAGTCGATGATCCCCTCGCCGATCATGACGGCGATGGAGCAGGGCGTGATCGGGCGCTTCGAGGAGCTGACCCGCTCGACCAGCGACGTGCAGGACGCCCTGATCTCGATCCTGTCCGAGAAGTACATGTCCATCCCCGAGCTCGACACCGACAACATCGTGTTCGCCCGGCCCGGGTTCTCCATCATCGCCACGGCCAACAGCCGCGACCGGGGGGTGAACGACCTGTCCTCGGCGCTGAAGCGCCGGTTCAACTTCGTCAGGATCCCGGTCGTGACGAGCAAGGCCAGCGAGGCGGAGATCGTCCGGTTCCGCACCGAGGAGCTGCTGCGCCGCCACCGGATCGAGCTGGACCTGCCGCCCACGCTGCTGGACATCCTGCTGCAGAGTTTCGCCGACCTGCGCGCCGCGGCGGCCTCGGCCGGCAGCGAGGACGAGAAGCTGGAGTCGGCGCTGTCCACCGCCGAGCAGATCGGCGTGCTGGAGAACGCCATCCTGCACAGCAACTTCTTCGGCGACCGCACCCTGCGCGCCCAGACGCTGGCCGGCGCCCTGGTGGGCTCGCTGGCCAGGCGCGCCCCCGAGGACCTGGCCATCCTGAACAAGTACTGGCACGGGGTCGTCGAGCCGCGCAGCCAGCGGGAGGGCGGGGAGTGGACGGCCTTCCTCGAAGGCGGCCGCCAGGCCATCTCCACGCTGTCATGAACGCTGATATGAGCGCCGGCACGAGCACTGCTGTGAGCACTGCTACGAGCACTGACACGAGCACCTTCACCGCTCTGCGCGAGCAGCTCCTCGGCGCCGCCACCGCGTTCGCCGGTGGCCCGGACGCGCTGCCGGAGATCCTGACGGGCCTGGTCGACGACGTCGACCGGGCGCTGGGCGAGGAGCTCGAGATCTTCCCGGTGTGCCACCACTCGCCGGCCTCCGCGCTGGCCATGACGCGGCGGCTGCGCGAGAAGCGGCCCAAGGTGATCTACCTGGAGCTGTGCGAGGACCTGCGGCCGCTGCTGGAGGAGCTGCGCAACTGCCGGTTGCCGGTGGCGCTGCAGGCGTTCGCCACCGAGCTCGAGGGTTTCCCGCCCGGCTCCGGCCCGCTCAGCGTGGTGGCGCCGGTCACCGAGGCGTCGGCGGAGTACCAGGCCATCGCCTACGCGCTGGAGACGCCGGACGTCGAGCTGGTGCTGGTCGACCGCTCGTCGGACCACGTCTTCCAGTGGCTCCCCCGGGAACCGGCCGCCCCCGGCCGTACCGGTGAGGGCACCGGCGAGGGTGCCGGTGACCTGCACGGCGACGCCGTGGGCGTGGAGGTGGGCGACCTGCGCCCGCGCTTCGCCGAGCTGGAGGAGCACCTGCTGCGCCACGGCAAGGTCCGGCACTGGTCGGAGTGGTGGGACCAGTACGTCGAGCAGCCGCTGACCGGCGCGGACCACGACACCTACCGGCAGGCCATGGCACTGGTCGGCAGCCTGTTCCGGCGGCTGGGCCCCGGGGGCGACCGGCTGGCCGACGACGAGGAGCGCGAGCGCTACATGTGGACCCGGATCCACGAGCACCTCGCCTCCTCCGGCGCCGACCCCGCACACTGCCTGTACGTGTGCGGCGCCTTCCACGCGGTCAGCACGGTGCCCGAGTTCGGGCTGGCGTCCACCGTGCGGGACTACGTCGTCACCCCCCGCACGGCCACCCGCTGGCTGTACGGGCTCATCCCCTCCAGCCACTCGGCCATCGAGGCCCAGTTCGGCCTGGCCCAGGGATCGGTGTCGATCGCCGCGGCGACCTGGGCCAAGGCCGCGACGCGCGGCGGCGTCACCCCGTACCGGCTGGGAGGGCAGCAGGGCACGCGCTCGCGTGCGAAGACCGCGCGGGCCGCGCGGGCCGCGCGGGCCGTGGAACCGGTCCCGCCGGAGCCGGCGACCGACCGGCTGTCGGGATTCCTCGCCACCCCGCCCGCGCTGGACGGCCTGGACGAGGCCGAGCTGCGCGGATGGTGCGTCGACATCGTGCGGCTGGCCCGCCGCAACGGCTACCTGGCCAGTACGGCCGACGCCATCGCCGTGTTCGAGACCTCGATCCTGCTCGCGGGGTTGCGCAACCGGGCCAGGCCGACGCCGTACGACTTCCAGGACGCCGCCGTCACGTGCATCGAGAAGGACGTGGTGCCGGGCCGCCGCGACGTCCGCCGCCTGTGCGAGATCCTGCTGGGCGGCGACCGGATCGGCCAGGTCGGCTACCACGCGCTCCCGCCGCTGGCCCGCGACGTGTACGACCGGCTGGAACCGCTCGGGCTGGACCTGAGCAGGCGCACCCTGCAGCGGGCGCTGCTCGACCTCACCGTCGATCCCGAGCTGGTGCCGTGCTCGGATCTGCTGTGGAAGCTGCGCTACCTGCTGCCCGAGGACGCGGTCCGGCCCATCATGGGGACGCGCCGCCTGGGTGAGCGGCCGATCCAGGAGAGCTGGGACATCGCGATCGGCCGCCACCAGCGGGCGATCATCGAGCTGGGCTACGAGGGCGTCACCGTCGAGCAGGTGCTGGAACAGCGGCTGCGCCGCAAGGTGTGGGAGCCGCGGGCCACCGCGGGGACCGCCCTGGCCGCCGTGGAGGACGCCATCCTCTACCTGGGCGGCCGCCGCCTCACCGACGAGCTCGGCGACCGCGCGGTGGAACTGCTCGCCGCCGAACGCACCGTGGACGACGCCCCCGAGGTGCTGCACCGGATCCGCAGGTTGCTGGCCCACTACCGGGCCACCCAGCCGGACCTGCCGGCCTGGTGCGAGGCGTTCGTCACGGCCGGCTACGCGCACTACTGCACGCTGCTGCCGACCGCCTTCGTGGACGAGGACACCGGTGTCCGCCAGGTCGGCGCCACGCTCGGCTTCCTGTTCGGCATGGAGAGCCTCGCGCTGTCGCTGGGCTGTGACCGGACCCAGCTGGAGCTGGCGGTGCGGCAGTCGCACCCGGAGACCCCCGCCAAGGTGGCGCTGCTGTGGGCGGCCAGAACCCAGCTGGGCCTGCTCTCGCAGGCCGAGCTGCGCGCCCGCTGTGACGAGCTGCTGGCCAACCCGCTCGTCATCCCCTCCTTCCCGCTCTACCTGAGCGGGTTCGTCCAGGCTCTGGAGCCGGTTCCCGCCCTCGCGCCGTTCGTGGTCGAGGTGCTGTCCAAGGCGTTCGCCCGGCTGCCCGACCCGGTCCTGCTGCCGTGGCTGCCGACGCTGATCACGACGCTGCGGCGGCACGCGCTGGAGCTGGTGCCCGTCCTCGTCCGCGAGGCGGGCCGGACGTTCCCCGGAGGGCTGGCCGAGCTCGACGCGTGGGTCCCGCCGTGGGAGAGATCGGCGCCCGCGCCCGCGAAGGCGGTCCGGCGCGCTCCGGGCGGGCCGGTGGCCGCCCTGCTGGCCGGACATCCGCAGGCGTGCGACGCCGTGGCCGCGCTGCTCGGCCACCCGGCGGAGTGGCCTGCGGCGGGCGGGGTTACGGCGGGCGGCGGCACGGCGGCGGGCGAGCTGCTCGCCCGGCACCCGGCGACGACCGGCGCGGTCACGGCGCTGCTCGCCGGCTGAAGGTACGGTCGCGGCGCTGCTCGCCGGCTGAGGGCGCGGACGCCGGTACGGTCGCGGCGCTGCTCGCCGGCTGAGGGCGCGGACGCCGGCGCCGGCGCGAGAACGGCGAGATCCCGTCCGATCGACATGATCGGGCGGGATCTCGCCGTTCTCAGGTCTCGCCACCGGTGTCCCCGGCCCAGGCCGGCCGGCGTCGAAAGCGTCCTTGGGATGTCGAAAGCATCTTTGAAGATGACGAAAGCGTCTTTGAGGATGACGCGGGAAAGGCTCAGCCGTCCTATGGTCACGCTATGCCGGTACGAGCCCTCCGGGCGCTGCTGCGAGGTGTCCCGCCCAGCCTGCTCGACGGGACGCTCGCCGTCCTCGTCGCCGTCGCCGCGACAACGATGATCGGCGTGTCCGCCGAGCCGGGCGCCAGGCCCCCGGACGCGGCGGCCTACGCCATCGGCGCGGGGATGGGCCTGGTCCTGCTCGCCCGCCGCACCTGGCCGCTGCCGGTCCTGGTGGCCAGTTGCGCGCTGGTGCTGGTCTACCACTCCCTCGCCTACCCGAGCCTGTCCGTCGCGATCGTCCTGGGCGTGGCCACGTACACGGCCGCGGAGCGCGGGCACTTCGGCTGGGCCGCGGTGATCGTGGGCGCGCTCAGCGTCTACAGCGTCGGCTACCGCGCGATCGTCGTCCGGGACCCGGTGCTCAGCCTCCTCGTCGAGAAGGCGGCGCTCCAGGCGGCGCTGCTGGCGGCCGTGCTCTTCCTCGGCGAGGCGGCGCGGAGCAGGCAGGCGCTCGCGGAGGAGGTGCGCGAGCGGCTGCGGATCGCCCAGGAGGCCAGGGAGGCCGAGGCCGAGCGCCGTATCGAGGCAGAGCGGCTGCGGATCGCCCGGGAGCTCCACGACGTGATCGCCCACACCGTCACGGTGATCCAGGTGCAGGCCCAGGTGGCCCACGAGCTGTTCGAGGAGAAACCCGAGCGGAGCCGGCAAGCGGTGGCGGTGATCCGCGAAGCGGGTGTCGAGGCCATGAGGGAGCTGCGGTCGACGATCGGCCTGCTGCGCCACCTCGATCCGGGCGGGGAGCCCCGCTCTCCCGTACCCCGCCTGTCGAGCGTGCGGGACCTCACCACGATGGCGGAACGGGCGGGACTCCACGTAGGCTGGAACACTCGCGGGGAACCGTACGACCTTCCGGCGGCGGTCGACGCGAGTGCCTACCGCATCATCCAGGAGTCGGTGACGAACGTGATTCGGCACTCGGGGGCGAGCGTGGTCGAGATGACCGTCTCCTACGAGCCGTCGGGTGTCTCCATCGAGGTCGTCGACGACGGCGGAGGACCGGGAGGGGCCGAGGAGCGGCCGCCCGGCCACGGCCTGACCGGGATGCGGGAGCGCGTCACCGCGCTCGGCGGCAACCTCGCCGCGGGCCCCGTCCCCGGCGGGGGATTCCGCGTCCACGCCTGGCTGCCCACGAAGGAGGGGCACCGGTGAGCACGCGCGTCGCCCTGGTGGACGACCAGACGCTGGTGCGCGCGGGTTTCCGCGCGCTGCTCGAACGCGACCCCGGCATCGTCGTCGTCGGGGAGGCGTCCGACGGGGCCGAGGCCGTCGAGCTGGCACGCGGGGAGCGGCCCGACGTCGTGCTGATGGACATCCGCATGCCGGTCCTGGACGGCATCGAGGCGACCCGGGCCATCGTGGGCGACGCCTCGCTGCGGGACGTGCGGATCGTCATGCTCACCACCTTCGAGGTCGACGAGTACGTCTTCGACGCGTTGCGGGCCGGGGCCAGCGGTTTCCTCCTCAAGGACACCGACCCCGACGAGCTGCGCAGAGCCGTCCACGTGGTGGCCGGGGGGGAGGCGCTGCTCTCCCCCGGCGTCACGCGCCGCCTCATCGAGGGCTTCGTCACCGGAGAGCGCCCCCACCGGCTCGACGACACGCCTCTGGGCGTATTGACGGAACGCGAGAAGGAGATCGTGGGACTCGTCGGCGGCGGGCTGTCCAACGAGGAGATCTCCCGGCGCGTCTTCATCAGCCCGGCGACGGTGAAGACCCACGTGGGCCGTGCCCTGTTCAAGCTGGGGGCGCGGGACCGCGCGCAGCTCGTGGTGATCGCCTACGAGACGGGACTGGTCGTTCCCGGCGTACGGTGAGCGGACCGCACACATCCGGCGGCGCCTCCCTGCGTACGGTGAGCGGCCGCACACGTCCAGCGGCGCCTCCCCGGCCTGTGGTGAGCGGCCGCACACGTCCGGCGGCGCCTCCCTGCGTACGGTGAGCGGGCCGCATACGTCCAGCGGCGCTTTCCTGCGCCCCCACGGGATGACGACCGGCCCCTGCACACGCCTCTAGCGTGCGAGACCATGGAGCCACTCGACCTCGCCAGGCTTGAGTTCGCGCTGACGACGAGCCTGCACTTCCTCTTCGTCGCGCTGACCCTCGGTCTCGCGCCCCTGATCCTGTACATGCAGGCCAGATGGGTGTTCGGCGGCAGGCCGGTGTACGAGCGGATGACCCGGTTCTGGGGACAGATCTACCTCGTCAACTACGCGCTCGGCATCGTCACGGGCATCGTGATGGAGTTCCAGTTCGGGCTCAACTGGAGCGGCCTGGCGAAGCTGACGGGGGACGTCTTCGGCGCGTCCATCGCGCTGGAGACCCTGGTGGCGTTCTTCCTGGAGTCCACCTTCCTCGGGCTGTGGATCTTCGGCTGGCACCGGCTCCCCCGGATCGCGCACCTCGGCGCGTTCGCCGTCGTCACGCTGACGGCCTACGCCTCGGCGTTCTTCATCATGGTGTCGAACTCCTTCATGCAGCACCCGGTCGGGTACGAGAGGCACGGGGCGGGCATCCGCCTGACCGACTTCGGCGCGCTGGTGAGCAACCCCGCCCTGACGGTGGCCCTGGCCCATCTGCTGCCGGCCGCGCTCAGCGTCGGGGCGTTCTTCGTGGCCGGTGTCAGTGCCCACCACTTCGTCCGGCGCACGCGGGACGTCGAGTTCTTCCGCCGCTCGATGCGCGTGGGCCTCGTGGTGGCGGCCGTGACCGCGCCGTCGGTCATGGTCACCGGCATCGCGCAGTTCCCGGTGATCGGCGGCTTCCAGCCCGCCAAGACGGCGCTGACCGGCGGCAGCGCCGAGGAGCTCGCGAAGGCCCGGAGCCTGCTCGCCGCCCGGTTCGGGCCGGGCGACCTCACCCCGCCCACATGGATCTACGAGGTCAGCCAGGTCATGGTCTACCTCGGCCAGATACTGGCGCTGCTCTCCCTGATCCTCCTCCCGCTGATGGTCTGGCGCTGGAGCGTCCGCCTGCGGCCGCTGCTGCACGTGATGGTGTTCCTGATCCCGCTCCCGTTCGTCGCCGTCATCTGCGGATGGGTGGTCCGGGAGGTGGGCCGCCAGCCGTGGGCCGTCTACGGCCTGCTGAGAACCGAGGAGGCTCTCGGCGACATCGGCACGGTGGCCATCACCGGATCGCTGGTCGCGTTCACCGCGGTCCTGCTCCTGCTGGCCGCCGTCGACTACTCGCTCATCGCCCACCTCGTCCGGCGCGGCCCCGACGAGGACGTGCTCAGGCTCGGCGCCGGGACCCTGCCGGCGCCGGAGGCCGACGCCGACACCGCCCGCCTGTCGCCGGAAAGGGAGGAAACGCCATGGACGTCGTCTGGCTACTGATCCTGGGGCTGGTCCTGGTCGGCTACTTCGTCCTGGAGGGGTTCGTCCTCGGCGCGGGGCTGCTGCTGGGCAGGTACGGCACACGCGACGACACGGACGTCTCCGTGGCCGCCTTCGCACCGTTCGTACTGGCCAACGAGGTGTGGCTGGTCGCCGTGGCGGGCGTGCTGATGGGCGCGTTCCCGCTCGTGGAAGGAGAGATCATCTCAGGGCTCTACCCGTTCGTCGTCACCGGCCTCGTCGGATGGGTCGTCCGTGACGCGGGGCTGTGGTTCAGGCTCCGCCGTACGGGGGGTGCCTGGCGACGCCTGTGGGCGAGGGCGATCGTCGTCGGCAGCGGGTTGCTGGCCGTCGCGTGGGGGTTCGTCGTCGGCAACCTGCTCCTCGGCCTGCCCGGGACGCCGCTGTCACCCGGGAGGCTGTTCGCCCCCTACGCGGTGCTGTGGGCGGTGACCCTGCCCGCGCTGCTCGCGGCGCACGGCACGGCCTTCCTGTCCCGCCGCCTGCCCGGCCGTCTCCGTCCCGACGTCCGGCGGCTCGGGGTCAGGGTCACGGGGCTCGCCCTCGTGCTCACCGCCGTGGCGACGGGCGGCGGCCTGGCGGTGACCGTCGCCACCCGGGGGCTCGGCGACGTCCCGGCGATGCTCCCGCTGCTCCCCCTCCTCGCCGCCGTGGCGGCGCTGTGGTGGATCCGGTCCCGCCCGTTCGACGGGGGCGGCCGGACCCTCGCGCTCAGCGCCGTCGCGGTGAGCGCCCCGGCCGCCGCGGCCGGGCTGGTCGCCGCACCCGGTCTGCTGGCCCACCCGGCGAGCGGGCAGGCCCTCGCGGTGCTGACCGCCTACGGGCTCGGCGCGCTCGTCCTCGTCGTCGTCGTGCAGGTGTGGGCGTGGCGGCTGTTCGACAGGCGTGTCGAGCCGGACGCCCCGTCCTTCTTCTGACGTCACCCGCGTTCCCGCTCCCGCGGAGAGCACCACGGTCCGCGCCGTGCCGGGCGGGACCGGTACGCGGTGGCAGGCCGTTCCGAGGTCGTCCGGCCGGCGTTTCCCGGCCGGCCCGCCGAACCACCGGACAAGCCTCGCGCTTCGCGACGGCATCCGTGCCACCTGTGTCCACGGACAACGTGTCCCTGCCCTGACCAGGGTCTTCCTCGTTATCCGCGGATCGTCTCGACCTGGATGTCGTCCTCCACGCGGTGAATCGTTGAGGCCATGACACCCACACATGAGCACCTGAGCGTGACCGGTCACTGGATCGACGGCGCGATCGTCGACGCGAGCGGCGCCACCATCGACGTCGTCAACCCCGCCACCGGCGACGTCGTCGCGACGATCCCGGCCGGCACCGCGGCCGACGTCGACCGCGCCGTCGCGGCGGCGCGGGCCGCCTCTCCCGGATGGGCGGCGACCGAACCGGCACAGCGGGCTTCGATCATCCAGCGGCTGGCCGACGAGCTGTCCGCGCGCAACGAGGAGATCGCGCAGGCCGTGACCGCCGAGATGGGCGCCCCGATCACCCTGGCCCGCCTCGGCCACGCGGGTTTCCCCGTCGCGGTCGCGTCCGCGACGGCCGGCCTCGCGGACGGGTTCCCCTGGACCGAGGAGATCGGCAACTCCATCGTCGTCCGCGAGCCCGTCGGTGTCGTCGGCGCGATCACCCCGTGGAACTTCCCGCTCCAGCAGATCATGACGAAGATCGCGCCCGCGCTGCTGGCCGGGAACACCGTCGTGCTCAAACCCGCCGAGTTCGCCCCCCTGACGGCGCGGCTGTTCGCCGAGGCCGCGAGCGCCGCGGGAATGCCCGCGGGCGTGTTCAACGTGGTCTACGGATCCGGACCCGTCGTCGGCGAGGCGATCGCCGCCCATCCTGACGTGGACATGGTCTCGTTCACCGGTTCCACGGAGGTGGGCAAACGCGTCTCGGTCGTCGCCTCGGCCACGGTCAAGCGGGTCGGACTCGAGCTGGGCGGCAAGTCCGCCAACCTCGTGCTCGAGGACGCCGACCTGGACCACGCGGTCGACGAGACGCTCGTCTACGCCTGGACCAACAACGGTCAGGCCTGCGGAGCGTGGACCCGCATGCTCGTCCCGGCGGCCCGGCATGACGAGATCGTGCGGATGCTCGTCACGGCGGCGAAGGCCTACACCGTCGGAGACCCCACCGACGAGGCCACCCGGCTCGGCCCCCTGGCGTCGGAGCGGCAGTGGAGCCGCGTCAACGGCTACATCGAACGCGGCATCGCGGACGGGGCGACCCTCGTCGCCGGCGGCCCCGGCCGGATCCCCGGCCTGGAGCACGGCGCGTACATCCGGCCGACCATCTTCGCGAACGTCGACCCGGACTCGGTGATCGCGCAGGAGGAGATCTTCGGGCCCGTGCTGTCTGTCATCCCCTACGACGACGAGGACCACGCGGTCGAGATCGCCAACAACACGATCTACGGCCTCAACGCCGCCGTGTTCGGCGAGGACGAGCACGCCCTGCGGATCGCCGGGCGGCTGCGGGTCGGGCAGGTGTACATCAACGGCGCCCGGTTCAACCCGCTCGCCCCGTTCGGCGGATACAAGCAGTCCGGCAACGGACGCGAGATGGGCCGCGCGGGCGTGGAGGAGTTCACCGAGCTCAAGGCCATCCAGCGCTAGCCCCGCGTTGCGCGCGTGACCCCGATCCACCTGGGGTGACCACCCGTCGCACCGGATCGGACGGAGCCGCCGGCCCGCGACGGTGCGACGGGCGCGGAAACCGGGACCGGTCGGCCCGCACATGAGAACGGCGTCTCGACCGGTCCCGTCGCGAGGGCGGGCAGCGTACGGGTCTCCCCGGTCACGGCAGGACGCGGCGGGACACGAGCCCGGTCACGGCAGGACGCGGCGGGACATGAGCCCGGTCACGGCACGACGCGGTCGGCGCGAGCCCGGTCACGGCACGACGCGGTCGGCGCGGAGGGACGCGAGCGGCGTTCCCTCGCCCCGGTACCGCGACGACAGGGCGGCGCCCCGGAACGCCGTCCTGGCCCAGTCCTGGCCCACCGTCCTGGAACACCGTCAGATCAGGAGCAGAGTCTTCCCCAGGGCACTGCGCGACTCGATCGCGGCATGCGCGTCCGCGGCGTGTTCCAGGGGGAAGGTCTGGCCGATGATCGGCCGGATCCGGCCCGCCACCGTTTCCGACATCACCTGCTCGGCCCAGTGCCGCATCTTCGGCCCGAAGCCGAAGAGCTGCTCGATCCCGATCACCTCGACTCCGTGTCGCCGGGCCCGAGCGGGATCGATCACCGTGACCTCTCCGCTGGAAGCACCGTGGACGGAGAAACGGCCGCCGTCCGCCGTCGCCTCGAACGCGGCCTGGCCGATCTCCCCGCCGACCCCGTCGAACACCACGTCGGGGCCCGGACCACCGGTCGCCTCACGTACCCGCTTCGTCCAGTCCGGATCGGAGTAGTCGACCACGGCCTCCGCGCCCAGGTCGCGGGCCAGGTCCAGCTTCCGCGCGCCGCGCGCGGCCCCGACGACCCTGGCACCGGCCGCCCGGGCCAGCTGCACCAGCAGGCTGCCGACGCCGCCACCCGCCGCCTCGACCAGCACCCACTCCCCGGGACGAATCCGGGCTCCCTCGACCAGACCCAGCGCGGTGCCGCCGTCGGTGTGCAGGGCGACGGCCTCGGGCAGCCCCAGCCCTTCCGGCACCGGGATCAGGTTCTCCACGACGGCCACCGCACGCTCGGCGAAGCCGCCTGTCTCCCCGACATCGGCGATGACGCGCCGCCCGGACCAGCTCGGGTCCACGCCCTCCCCGGTCGAAGCCACCCGGCCGGCCACCGTACCGCCCGGCACGTACGGCAGTGCGGGCCTGTCGTGCCACTTGTCGACACCACGCCGGATCTGCGTCTCGACGAACGTGATGCCCGCGACGGACACGTCGACCACCACCTGGCCCGGCCCGGCGACCGGATCCGGCAGCTCGCCCGGGACCAGCACCTCCGGACTTCCGAAACGCGTCGCCTGCACCACCCGCATGTCAATCGCTCCCCCGCACTCGGCCCACCCGTACACCGGCGCAGAGAAGTCTCCAACCTCAACCGGAGTCGAGGTCAAGTGGCCACGAACATGTCCGGCAGCCCGCCGACCGCGCTCTCGTCGATGGGCGGGTTGACGGCAGGCCGCGGTGGTACGGGGTGCCGCACAACACCTCGGCCGCGAATTCCAGGTTCGTTTCCGCGACCGGTTCACCGGCGTGCCGGGCGAGGGTGATCCGTTGACGACCTGACGGTCCTTCGCCGACGGCCGCACCGACCGGGAAACGAGGGGATCCCGCCCGACCAAGGCGATCGAACGGGATGTGGTTCCGCCGCGTTCGTCCACCTATGATCTTCGCATCCGGGCATATAGCCGTCGCCGGTGCGACGACGTCCACATCCCTCGATCATTCATGTCGAAAGGGTGCCGAATGAAGATCGGCCTGGCATTGCTTCTGGCCGTCACAGCGGCGGTCGGTGCTGGATGTGGAGATCACGACGACACCGCGTTCCTCCGAGCACAGGAGGAGTGCTACGAAAAGGACAGACGCGAGAGCAACCGGCTCGCGGAGGAAACAGGGCCGCTGCTGGCGCCACACGTGCGGTCGACGCTCGAGGCGGGTAGCGGCTGCGACTCCGTACTGGAGGGAGGAGCGTGGATAACCTATGACCTGGATCCCGGCGTGTCTCCCAGGGCGGCGCTGAAGAAATTTCATTCCGCCGGATGGGCCGACCTGCCTCAGCCCATAGAGCATTGCGCAGATCTTTGCGTCGCGGGAGTGGGCAAGAAGGTCGGCGACCGGGACATCGTGGTGACCGTGCAGGAATTCGACGGCGGCCCCCGTGTGCTCGAAGCCCTGTTCATGGACAAGGGCTAGTCCGGCGAGACCACGACGACGGCGTCCGCGCCGCTTCCGGCCGGGAGCGTGCCGGCCTGCGATCGACCCGGCCGCCGGGTTCCGCGCGATCCGCCCGAGGCGCCGCGTGGAGGTGCTCAAGCTTCGTCGCGGACGGCGGGCCGGGCCGAGGCACGAAGGGCCGCCGCGATCCACCTGAAGAGCGCGGCACCCTCCTCGCCCGTATCGGGCGGTGTCCCGTTGATCACGGCCACCAGGGACAGGTACCTGCCATGAGTGGCGTCGTACCGGGCCTCCTCCTGGGAATCCTCGCGTTGGGCCTTCTCGACGAGGAGGAAGGCCGCGGCCAGTCGGTCCCGTGACTCGGCCGTGGCCTGCCCGCCGAAGACCTCGGCGGTCGCGTTCGCCATGCGGACGACCAGTTCCTGTGCCCGGGGGGAGTCCGCCGGCAGCCCGGAACGATACGCCTCCACGATCTCCTCCCCGACCTTCGCCCCCTCCCGGTGGATGAAGTCCCACACCGGCGCGGCGGCCAGGCGCCGTCCCGGGAACGTGCCGTAGGTGTCCCGGAGATAGGAGCGGACCGCGCCGCGGAACTCCTCGCCCCGTACCTGGTCGGCCAGCTCGATCCAGGCTTCGAGCTGGGCGGCGGCGGGGTCCTCCGGCAGCCGCGGTCGCATCGTCCGCAACCGCTCGACGAAACCGGAGGGTACGTCGAGGTCTTCGCCGACCTCGTTCCAGAAATCGTCGACGAGCCGCTCGCGCTCCTCATCGGGCATCGAGACGAGCCTGTGCATCAGGGCCGCCTGCGCGGCCGTGCCACCCTGCTTGACAAGGGTCCTCAGCACGGCCCGTCTGGCCCGGAGGTCACGCTCTTGGCGCTCGACGAGCTCCAGGTGTGTCACCAGGAGATCATGCAGTGACGTCTCGCCGTCGAGCAGCTGGCGGATGTCGTCCAGGCCGGCGTCCAGGTCGCGAAGGGTGCGGATGAGCTCCAGCCGGGCGATCGCCCGGACGTCGTACAGGCGGTAGCCCACCTCGGTCACATGCGTGGGGGCGATGACCCCGGCGTCGGAGTAGTACCGGATGGCGCTGACGCTCAGACCGGTCCGGCGTGCCACGTCCCCGATCGGATACAGCTCGTTGTCGTCCATGCCGTCACTATGGGGTCTCAAGCGGCTTGAGACTCAAGCCCCGCCCACCACCGCCGTGCGGCCGCGCGACTCAAAGGCTGAAGAAGTGGGTCTTTCGCTACAGCCGAACGCCGCGTCAAGCGCCCTCATGATCCAGGCCGTCGCCTGCCGTCGAGACCGTTCGCCGTGGACCGGTACCGCCGCTCGTGCCCCAAGGGTTTCGAATACGCATGGGAAGAATGCATGATCCGCCTTTACGCATTGTAGAATCGACGATCACCGTCCTGGACGGGGCGACATGCGGATGCTTCGCATCAACTGGAGCCTGGAATGCGCGTCCTCATCGTTACGGATTCTTTTTCGCCGAGGATGGACGGGGTGGCGGTCTCCGTCGAATCCCTGATTCACGGCCTTGTCTCCGCCGGCCACGACGTGGGAGTGGTTTTTCCGGGGCGGCGCTCGGAGTACGGGGTGGACGGGACGGGCACGCAGCGGTGGCGCGTGTCGTCGTTCAGGACGCCGCTGGACGGGTATCCGCTCTCCCTGGCCTCCGCGAAAAGCATCGCCAGAATCATTCGCGTTTTCGAACCGGATTTCATCTCCGTCCAGACCATCGGCTCTCTCGGGGTGGCGTCCCTGCGCGCATCGCACCGGCTGGAATCGCCTGTCGCGCTCTCCTGGCATACGGATTTCGAGTCCTACCTCAACAGGTATCGGCTGGCGTGGCTGTTCATACTTCCCGCATACATCGTTCTGAGGGGAGGAGGTGTTCGGTCATGCCGCGACTTGACGAGGAAGGCAGCCCGCGCCGGCGGGTCAGGCGTTATCCGGGAAATCCTCGCGTACGTGGCCGATGCCGCTGACCTGGTGGTCGCCCCGTCCGCCGGAACCGCTTCCTACCTGAAGGGCCTGGGAGCCGAGCGGCCTGTTTTCGTGCTGCCCACCGGCGTCGAGGAATCGGAGTTGAGGGGAGGAACACCGCCGGAGGGGCTGGTCGAGTCCATCGAAGCCACTTCGGAGGGAAGCCGCATCGTCTATGTCGGCCGGCTGAGCCGGGAGAAGGGGATCGATTTCCTCGTGGAGGCGTTCGGGCACGTTGTGGAGCGCCGGCCACGAGCGGCTCTCATCCTTGTGGGCCCGTGCGAAGACCCGAAAACATGGCTTCGGCTGCGTGCGGCGCGGCTGCGTCTGGGAGCGAACCTGCTCGTGGTGGGCCCCGTGGAGCGCCGGACGCTGTCGGACCTCTACCGCCGGGTCGACGTCTTCGCCACCGCCTCCGTCACGGAGACACAGGGAATCACGGTGTGGGAGGCCGCCCTCGCGGGACTACCCGTCATCGCCAGGGACGACTTTCTCGACGAGGACGTCCGTGCGGAGGTCCTGGGCGGCTTGCGGACACCGGAGGAATTCGGGGACGCGATTCTGAGTCGCATCGATCGGGACAACCGGGCCGGGAAGACCGGCAGGACGCGCGTGGGGCCCACCGGCACCGACAGGGCGCGACTGCTCGTGGCGGCGGTCGACCGTGTGCTGTCCGGTGAAACCGGCGGTCCAGACCGTCCTGGGCCGTGGTTCGCGCGAGACGGAACCTGGCACGAAGGACCATGACGTGCGTGGAAGCGGATCAGACCGGCATGGTTCCGGCCTCGGCGTCCGCCGCGCGAAAGGCGCGCACGTCCGCCGCGCGAAAGGCGCGTACGTCAGCGGACGACCACCGCGCGGAATCCGTGCGCCCGCGCCCGCTCTGTCACAGGTGAGCCGGCCGGCGTCACCGGTGAGGGCGGTCGATCGCCAGGTCCGCGAGCTGTGAGCTGACTTCGGGAAACGATCCGTCGCCGAACAGGATCCGCGCCGCCAGGGCACGACCGGCACGACCGCGCAGCGCGGCCACCGCCGCCTCCGCCGCGGCGGGGGATCGGATGCCGGCGAACACGCGGCGCAGCAACAGCCGGCCCCGGAACCGGGTCCGCAACGCGTTCCCGTCGTACCGGCTGAGCATGCGCCGGTCGCCAGTACGCAGGTACCCGGCGGTGACCGCCGCGGCCAGCTCGGACATGCGCAGGCAGGGGTCCAGCCCACCGGCCGTCAGCGGCGACACCGCGCCCGCCGCGTCTCCGACGAGCAGTCCGGCGGGGCACGCCAACCGCCGCAGCACACCGCCGACCGGGATCGGACCACCCCGGCGCTCGACCGGTCCGGCCGGCGGTGTGCTGCCAGGCGCGTCCGCGGCGAAGGCGTCCAGCAGGTGGCGGATGCCGGTGCGCATCGCGTTCGGATACCCCGCGACGCCGATGTGCGCGTGCCGGCCGTCGTCGACGACCCAGCCCAGGTACCCCGGCGCGATCCGGGGGTCCAGCACGCAGTGGAACGCCGGGGTGGTCGTGCCCGACGCGATCGGGTGGACGATCTCGGCACCGGTGAGGAAGCGCCGGTTGACGTCGAGGCCGAGATCACGGGCCACCCGGGAGCGGGCGCCGTCCGCGCCGACGACGAACCGGGCCGTCACCGGTTCCGCATCCGCGAACCGCACGAAACCCATCGACGTGCCGACGTACCGTACGCCCAGGAGGACCCGTGCCCCGGCCGACTCCGCCGCACGGTGCTCGTGCTCGTAGACGGCCGCCATGTCGGCCACGCGGTACTCGTCCCGGTCGCTGGTGAGCCGGATCGGCGCCCGCCGCGACGGCGGATACAGCAGTACGTCCCGGATCCCCGGCCCGAGCAGGTGATCCGGCACGTCGAAGTCGTCGAGGGTGCGGCGCACGAAGATCCCTGTCGTGCGGATGCCCGCAGACAGCGACCTGCGGCGGTCGACCACCATCACGCTCAGTCCCCGTCGCGCGAGCAGGCGGGCTGTGCGCAGACCGGCCAGACCCGCACCCACGACCAGTACATCCACTGTCTGCATATCTTGCGACGTTAGGGGTGATGCCTCATCCGTACGATGGTTTGCACGCTACCTGCCCCATACCTCCACACCGTCGCCACACTCGAGGCCGTGGATCGCTCCTCTGCCGAGAGGCGGCCGCGGAACCGGCGTCACGCTCGTAACCGGCCGGCCGTCGCTACGCCGCTCTCCGGGCCGGATAGACGAGAATGAGATCCACGCCGGGACGCGTGTACAGGCGCAGCCGGTAGCGGCCGGGACCGCCGCGCGCGAGATCGGGGAAGCGCACCTTGCTCGCCGACAGCGTCTCCATCAACAGGTGACCCGATTCGCTGACGATGTCCGCCTCGACCACCGCGTCCCAGCCTTTGCGTCGCAGGGGTGGCGGGGCCGAGCGCAGCGCCTTCGCCGTCACGCAGGTCGCCCAGTCCTGGAGGATGATCGAACCGAGGGTGATGGCAAAGTAGGCAGAAGCCGCCAAACGGTGTGTGCGCACGATGAAGCATGACCGTAGTACGACCGGATAATGCTCTCGCGAAGCTCCGGCGGGATTCTTCCGGGGCCGGTCGACCCACACGGGCCGATCGACCCACACGGGCCGGTCGACCCACACGGGCCGCGGCCGTTTTCGGCCCGGCAGCGCGGTCTCACAACACCCCGGTGGTGTGAGACCGGCGACCACGAGGATCACCGGAAGAGCGGCGCGCAGTCGGAGGTCACACCTCGGACAACGCAGCTCGCGGGGGAAAATTTATAAAATAATCGCTGATTCTTGTTAAATCAATTACATCGACATGACCCGGGGAAGCCAGGGTAATTTCTAAACTTTTACATTGTTGGCATTGTCATGGGTTTGTCGAGAAACAGCGAAACTTTCCGTGGTGTCCGTACAACGCCATCGAGATCAGCGCCTGACGCGATGCTGAGTAACGTTGGAGGGGCGCCGTCGAGGCTTCGGCCCCGACTCGACGCCGCCCGAGCACCGAAACATCTGTCATCCCGATGAAACATCTGTCATCCCGATGACTTCGAAGGCATCGGCGAGCCCGACGCCTCGTCCCGCATCATCGAAGGGCCACTTCCATGCCTGAACCCTGGGAGCTCAAAGACCGGTTGACCGAAGCGATCAATGCTCACGATCTGTATCAATTGCTCCAGTACTACAGTCCGGACGCTGTTCTCATCTCACCAATGGGCATGGCAGAAGGACAGGAGCAGATCGCCTGGTTCTACGAGCAGTTCTTCAAAGCCTTCCCGGACTTTCACAAGACGGCGTGGCTCGAGGTCGCCGACGGCGATCCCGTGGTCACGGAATGGACGGTTACCGGCACCCACATGGGACCCCTCCTCATACCTGGGGGGCGTGAGGTGGAAGGAACCGGACGTCGCATCACCATCCGTGCTTCATGCGCGTACCACGTCGCCAACGGTGTGATCATTGCGCAACGGGAGTACTACGACCAGCTGGAGCTGTACAGCCAGCTCGGCTTCGGCTTGATCGAGCTTGATCGCCCTATCGCGTAGGCCGGACGCTCATCGCCGGAATGCCTGGCCACACCGACCGGCAGATCAGCCGCATCACCACTGCCGCCGACGGCCCCTGGAGCAGCTGCGCCCCAGGCGACGATCTCTCGGGAACGGCCTCTGATCCGGGTCACGTCTGTATGAGCTGCGATCCTCACCGCCCCCGAGGGCGGGACGGAGGAGCCGGAGACGGTTCCGCTCTGCGCGAAGTCGGCAAAACTCGAACGCGCCATCTACCTATGGTGAGGTATGGCCTCCTCTGTCCCGCCGCTACGGCCGGCGATCGATCGGACCGATCCCACGTCGTCTCCGGCTCGCGAGCCATTGTGGCGGCACGTGCTCGGTGAGCGTCTCAGAGGTCTTCGTCACGAGCGGGGCGAGAAGTTGAGCGAGACGGCGCGTCGCGCCGGCGTCTCGCCGCAGTATCTCTCCGAGATGGAACGAGGCGTCAAAGAGCCATCGAGCGAAATGATCGCTGCGGTCGCCGGCGCGCTGGATGTCACCCTGGTCGATCTGACCCTCGCCGTCGCCGAGAGCCTGCGGTCCACTCAGAGCAGCACGAGCCTGCGGTCCGCTCAGAGCAGCACGAGCCTGCGGTCCGCTCAGAGCAGCACGTCGAGAGGCGCCACCTGCTCGGCGGCGTATGCTCTGGCCGCGTAGCGCGGCCTGCCTGGATCATCCACGAGCCGGTGAACGCTCCTCGATGATCTGATCGAGGAGCCCGTACTCCAAGGCCGCGGTCGCGGTGAACACGCGATCGTGGTCGGTGTCGGCGCGTAGGGTCTCGACGGTCTGGCCCGTGTGCCGTGACAGTATGCGCTCGATGTCCGCTCGGACACGTACGACCTCGTCGGCTTGCAAGATGAGATCGGGGATCGTTCCGCGCCCCTGAGCAGCCGGCTGGTGCAGGATCACCCGTGCGTGCGGGAGAGCGGCACGTTTTCCCTCGGCGCCCGCGGCGAGAAGGACCGCACCCACCGCGACGGCCTGTCCAACGCAGGTTGTCTCAACCCGCGGGCGGATATAGCGCATGGTGTCATATATCGCGAGCATCGCACTCGGGTCCCCGCCTTCACAGTTGATATAGAACTGTATGGTGGCATCGGGGCTCTCCGACTCCAGAAAAATGAATTGCGCGACGAGCGCGTTCGCGACGCCCGCGTCGATTGCGGTCCCCAGATAGACGATTCGCTCGGTGAGAAGATGTGAGTAGACATCCATGATCCGCTCACCGCGAGGATTCTGGGCGATGACGTTGGGAATCGTGTACGTGGTCACCGTCCGGCTCCTTCGGTGACGCCGAATCCGGACCGCAGGCGGTCGTGTGGCGCTATCTCGTCGAAGCTCTGGACGATCGCGTCTATGAAGCCGTAGTCCAGCGCCTCTTGCGCCGTATACCAGCGATCATGCAGGGAATCCTCGAATACGCGCTCTACAGGCTGACCCGTGTCATCGGAGATGAGGCCGAGCACCGTGTCACGAGTATGCCGGAGGTCGTCGGCCTGCAGCTCGATGTCGACCGCGGTGCCACCGATTCCGGCCGAGCCCTGGTGCATCAGGACACGCGCGTGCGGCAGGGCGCGGCGCTTCCCCCGGGTGCCCGACGAGAGCAGGAACTGCCCTGCGCTGTAGGCGATGCCCATCGCGAGGGTCGATACATCACAGGGAATGAGCCGAATGATGTCACGGATCGCAAGCATCGACGGAACCGAGCCGCCCGGGGAGTGAATCCACAATGCGATGTCGGCCGACTCGTCCTGCGTGGCGAGTGCTATCAATTGCGTGGCGAGCAATGTCCCGTTGTCGTCATCGAGAGGACCGTCGAGAACGAGAACGCGCCCATCGTAAAGCTGACGTCTCACCCGCGCGTCGAACAGTGGAAGTTTCGATTCTTCGCCCATGCGCCCATCATGTGGGGCGATCCGGATCGGCGTCGACACGATCTGCCTGCGGCAGATCTGCTCTGAGCAGAGCGAACTCGGTTTCCGACCCGGTCCGTAGCGTTGCGGCCGGGAATCGGCTCCCGCCCGATGGTTGTCCTGCCCGCAGGGTGACGGCTTGGGTTTCCCCACGCGAACGAGATCTCCGCCCCCAGGCTCGGCCGGCCGGAAGCCGTCGCCGCCGGAGGATCTCAGGGAGTTCGGCTCCGCCCCGGGACCGGCCCGGCTGTTCACCGAACTGCTCCGCGACCCGGACACGGTACGGCGCCCGGCCGAACTCACCGCGGGTGCCGACGTCCGCTACGACATGGGCCCGCCGCAACTCCACGACGCGAAGTCATCGCCACGGCGGATCACTCGGCATCTGCCCACGGTCAGAGAGGTCATCGCCTCGACGGATCACTCGGCATCTGCCCACGGTCAGATATGCGCATCCGTCTGGGGTCGCACCACCTGCTCGTGCCCGCCCACCAAGATGCGACCCGAGCCAGACGCGCGCCCCCCGCGTCGTCCCTCACCATTTCGGTGTGCCCGGACATACCGGTCCGGGCGCACCGACACGGACAGGACGGGCAGCAATCCATGAGCACTGATCTTCGCGGGCGCGTCACGCGATGGCGGCAGACCGGCGCGGACCGGCGGGCCGCCAACGCCACCGCCAACCTGAACCGCCAACCCCCGTTTCCCGGCCGATGGGTGAGCGCCATCTCGCTGATCGGCGGCCCCACCCTGATCATGGCCGGGACTCTCCTGCGCTCCCCGTTCTACTACTTCGTCCCTTACCAGCTCACCGCCTACACCCAGCATCCCGCCCTCATCACCGCCGCCTACGTCTGTTTCGCCGGCGGGTTCGTGCTGCTGTGGCCGGCGGTCATGACACTGGCGCAGAGGATCGCCGCCACCAACCCGCTGTGGGGAATCTGGGGCGGTTGCCTGGTGATCGTCGGCCTGTTCACCCGGACCTTCCAGTTCGGCACCGATCACCTGGCCTTTCACCTGACCGACACCCTCGGCCTGCAGACCATGCTCACCGGCATCGACGGCTACTACCTGGCATGGCGGGACACGGTCTGGCACCCGTTCAGGTCCATGTCCGGGCCGGCCTTCTTCGGCTGGGTCGTGCTGGCCATCGGCGCCTACCGCTCCGGCGCCCTGGGGCTGGGCCGTTCGATCGCGCTCGGCCTGATGTCGGCGCTCGCGCTCGGGACGCTCAAAGGCACCGAGCCACAGTCCTTCATCGCCGTGGGCGGCCTCTGCCTCGCCTTCATCCCCCTGGGCGTCTCGCTGCTGCGTGGCGGCCCCCCGCCGACCAGGCGCGCCATGATCTGGGTCGCCGTCCTCATCGGCGTGCACGTCCTCATGACGGCCTTCGGCCCGAGAGGATGACGATCCGGACCGGTGGTACGCCGCTGAGCCGGCATGTCACTTCCCTGGAACTGCGGCCAGGCCGAAAGACTTCCCTGGAACTCGGTCCAGACCGAAAGACGGAACACGCGAGTGAAGCCGATCAAGCGGCAGGGCTGCGGGCGAGCAGGCTTCGATCCGCTCCGAAAGCGGATCCCGCTCCGGCCCCGAAGCCGACCGCCCCAGGAGCGGCGACAGAGCCGACGAACGCGCGAAGGCGGGCCCTCGTCCGGGGAAGGGCGGACCGGTCACCGGCGGCCGTGCGGATTGGTGACGAGCCCGCCTTCGTAGGCGGCGATGACGAGCTGGGCCCGGTCCCGGGCCCGCAGTTTGGCCAGAAGGCGGCCGATGTGGGTCTTGACCGTGCCGACGGTGAGATGCAGGTGCTCGGCGATCTCGGCGTTGGACATCCCCTTGCCGATGAGGGCGAGCACCTCGCGCTCGCGCGGGGTGACGTCGTCGAGGTCCCGTACGACCTGGGCGGGACGAGGGTCCTGCAGGAACTCGGTGATGAGCCGGCGGGTGACGGTGGGCGCGAGCAGCGCCTCACCGGAGGCGACGACCCGGATGGCGGCCAGCAGCTCGGCCGCCGTGGCGCTCTTGAGCAGGAAGCCGCTCGCACCCGCCCGCAGCGACGCGTACACGTATTCGTCCTGGTCGAACGTGGTGAGGATCAGTACGCGCACACCGGCACAGTCAGGGTCCGCGCAGATACGCCGGGTCGCCTCGATGCCGTCCATGTCCGGCATCCGTATGTCCATGAGGACGACGTCCGGCCGATGCCGGCGGGCCAGGAGCACGGCCTCGGTGCCGGTGCCGGCCTCGCCCACGGCGGCCAGCCCCGGTGTGGCGTCGATGAGAATCTTGAAGCTGTCGCGGATCAGGACCTGGTCCTCGGCGAGCAGGACCCGGACCGGCGGGGACGAGTCGTGCGATGCGGCGCCGGTACTCATGCCGTCAGTGCTCATGCCGTCAGTGCTCATGTCGTCAGTACTCATGTCGTCAGTACTCATGCCGTCAGTGCTCATGTCGTCGATACTCATGTCGTCAGTGCTCATGCCGTCAGTGCTCATGCCGTCAGTGCTCATGCCGTCAGTGCTCATGCCGTCAGTGCTCATGCCGCGGTGCCGTCCGGGGCGTAGGGCAGTCGAGCCGACACGCGAAAGCCTCCTTCGGGCCGGGGCCCCGCGTCGAACGTGCCTCCGTACAGCTTGGTCCGTTCCCGCATGCCGATCAGGCCGTGGCCACCGTGTCCGCCGTGGACCGCGCGCGGCGGCCGGCCGTGGCGGGGACCGTCGTCGACGACCTCGATCACGGCCTCCCGCCCGCCGACGTCCACGGTGACCGCGCAGCGGGTCGGCCCCACGTGGGTGACGACGTTGGTCAGGGCCTGCTGCACGATCCGGTACACCGACATCGCGACCGCGGCGGGCAGGCCGGCCTCCTCGCGGACGGTCAGCTCCACCTCGACTCCGGCCGAGCGGGCGTGGGCGGCCAGCTCGGGCAGGTCCGCCACGCCGGGCGCGGGCACGGGGTCCTGCTGGGGATCACCGTCGGAACGCAGCAGGTCGAGCACCCGGTGGATCTCGGCGAGCGTGCTGCGGCTGGTCTGCTCGATGACGGCCAGCGCGGCGCGCACCTCCTGCGGGCGGGCGTCGGCGACGTGGTTGGCGACGGTGGCCTTGACGGCGATCAGGCTCATGCTGTGGCCGATGACGTCGTGCAGTTCCCTGGCGATGCGCCTGCGCTCGTCGGTCACCGCGGCGTCGGCGAGGTGGCGGACAAGGCGGGCGGTCGTGTCCCGCTTCCAGCGCACGGCCGTTCCGACGGCCCAGGCGACGGTCAGGAGCACACCGATCGTACCGATCTCGATCGGCCAGGCCGCCGGCATCTCGCTGGGCGTCGCCGCGCGCTCGAGACCGGGGAACACCTGCGCGTAGAAGATCAGGATCGCGGTCACCGCGGCGGACAGGCAGGCCGCTAGGCCCGCCGCCGACCAGGCGATCGAGACGGTGGTGGCCACCAGGTACAGCACGAGCACGGTCGGCACGAAAGTCAGCCAGATCGCGCCCGCCGCGACGGCGCCGGCCACGGTCACCCCCGTGCCCGCGGCGCACGCGACGGCGAGCATGGCCCACGGCCGACGCCGCCGGACGGCGATCGGAAAGCTCAGGACCGCCGCCACCGGCCATGCCGACCACGCGGGCCACGGTGACGACGACCCCGGCGGATCGACGATGGCGTATCTGATGAGCAGCGCCACGGCGACCGCCACCACCGCGTCGGTGACGTCCCTTCCACCGCGCCGCCAGCCGGCCCATTCCATGATGGGACGGTATCGCCTCACCGGATCACGCGGCACCCGCCCATGGTCGGACAACGGCCGCCACCCGGAGCGTCCCGGAAGCACTGTGCCCGGTCGTCACCGGCGTTCCAGGAGAACCACGGGGATCTCACGGGCGGTCCGCTCCTGGTAGGCCGCGTACTCCGGTCTCGCCGAGATCATCAGGCTCCACAGAGGCGGGCGCTCCGCGGCCGCGGCGGGACGCGCTCGCGCGGCGAAGGTCTCCGTAACGACCTGCACGGTGACACACGGATCGGCGAGCAGGTTCAGATACCAGGCCGGATGGCGGTCCGCGCCACGGTTGGAGGCCACCAGGACGTAGCGCTCGCCGTCGAGCCCGTAGACCAGCGCGGTGCGGCGCAGTTCGCCGGTTCTCCGGCCCCGGGTCGTCAGCAGCAGATCGTTCACGCCGGGCCGTGGCCGGCCGCCGGTCTCCCGGAAACGACGGATGTGCTCGGCGATCCAGGGATCCGGGCTGTCGTGGATCTCGGGCATCACGCTTCCCTGATGCTGACGGCGGCGCGGTGGTGGCGGGGGGCCTCGATCTCGTCGAGCAGCGCCATCGCGAAATCCGCGTAGGTGATCCTGCTGGCCGGATCCGCGTGATCGGCGATCCGGTACCGGCCGGTGCGCGTGCCGGCATGGTCGAAGTCGCCGGCCGGCGCGACGTACGTCCAGTCCAGGTCGCAGCCCTGGAGCACGGCGAGTCCCGCCGCGTGGCCGAGATAGAAGTCGCGGTACTCGTCGGGGTAACCGGGCTCGTCCATCAGGGGAGCACCCGACGCCCCAGGCATGATCGACGCGAGGCCGACCACCGCCAGCCGGCGCACGCCCGCCTTCGCCAGCCCGCCGGTCAGGGCGCGAGCCGACGCGGTGAAGAACTCGTGAGGCGGCACCGACAGGTCCGCGGCGGCGCTGACGGCCGCGTCATGCCCCGCGGCCGCATCCGCGACGCTCGTCCCGTCCGTTACGTCGCCCGCCACCACCCGTACGTCGGCCAGGTCGCCGTGGCCCGCGGGGTCACGCACCACGGCGGTGACCCGGTGCCCGCGCCGGTGCGCCTCGGCGACGACCTGCCTACCGGCTCTGCCACCCGCGCCGAAGACCACGATGTTCATGGTGGACCACCTTTCACCGGGGCCGGGTCCCATCCGCCCGGCCACTTCGCGGACGCTATCGAGGGCTGCGGTTACCGCTGGGATACCGGCTATCGTGAGGCCATGAGGGAACCTCTGCCCGCCGACATGTTCGACGAGCTGTGCCCGTCCTCGCTCAATCCGATCCGCTTCGGCGACAAGTGGGCGGCTCTCGTCATCCGCTGCCTCGAACACGGGCCGCGCCGGTTCTCCGAACTGCGCGTGCCGCTGAGCCGCGTCACTCCCAAGGTCCTCACCCGGTCACTGCGTTCCCTCGAACGGGACGGGCTGGTCAAGCGCACCGCCCACGCCGGCGCTTCCCCGCGCGTCGAGTACGAGCTGACCCCACTCGGCCACAGCATGCTCGGGCCGATGGCGATCGCCTGCGCCTGGACGCAGGAGCACTGGGACGAGTTGCTCGACGCCCGCGAGTCGTACGACGACGGCGTCCGCCTCGATCGCGCCGGCTGACGCGTCGAGCCGCGACCCGCACGTGATGGCCTTCGACGAGTTGAACGAACTCGCGATGGAGGAGGCGGCGACCGCCAGTGGCGGGGCTGGTCACTCAGTCGGTCACCCAGCAACGCGAAAGGCCGTTCCCGGTTGCTCGGAAGCGGCCTTTGACCTGGCGAGGTGTTCACGAGCAGGTCTGACCTGGGACGGATCGGACGCCTAACGATCGCTGCCCGGAACAGGATGGATCGTTTCCCGCTCGTTCGGCGGCGTGTGGTGCGGGCGGTAGGCGACGGCCGCGACGATCGCGCTTGACAGGGCGACCACCGAGGCGGCCGTGAACGCCGCCGCTCCGCCGGTGTCCGGCTCGCTCAGATAGCCCGCGACGGCGGTTCCCAGGCCGTAGCCCGTCCACATGAAGGTGTTCAACCAGGCGAAGACCTCGGTTCGGTGGCGGGCGGGAGCGTGTTCGGCGAGCAGGGTGGGATGGAGCGCGTCACGGGGTCCTGTCACCAGTCCGATCACGGTGATCAGCGCGGCCAGCACGAGGAGGTTCGGGGTCTGGCCGGCGACCGCCATGACGGCGCCGTCGGCCACCGAGGTCACGACGAGTAGTCGTCTGGCGGAGACGGGCCGGTCGCGGGCTCCGAAGCCGAGCGCGCCGGCGAGCGCGCCGGCGGACAACAGCCCCATCAGCACTCCGGCCGATGACGGTGCGCCGGACGCCGTGGCCGCCGCCACGGTGGCGATGCGCAGGCAGCCGAAGGTGAAGGTGCCGAATGCCGCCAGCACCAGCAGGGTCAGGGTCGGGCGATGGGCCAGCGGCCCGGCCAGTCTTGTCAGCCCGGACCCGGTCGCCGCCGGCGTGTTCGAGGGTCCGGCCTGCCGGACGGATGGCGCGAGGAGTGTCAACGCGCCGCCGATGAGCAGGGCGGCGCCCGCCGTGACGACCACGCCGTACGCCGGCATGGCCAGCATCAGGACGGGGACGAGGAGGGGGCCGAGGATGAACATCGCCTCGTTGACGGCGTTGTCCACGGCGTAGGCGGTCTTCAGTGAGCCGGGCGGGACGAGCCGGGGCCAGTTGGCCCTGATGACGGCCGAGACGGGCGGTGTGGTCGCGCCGAGCAGGACTGCCGTGCCGACCATCGCGGCGGGCCCGGCCCGTTGAGCGGCGAGGAGCAGCCCGTAGGAGACGGCATGGGCTCCGAGGTAGGCCGTGAGGGTACGGCGCGGGCCGTGACGGTCGGCGAGGCGGCCGCCGAGGGGGGCGCACCCGGCCAGGGAGAGGGCGTGTCCGGTGAGGACGAGCCCGGCCGTCGCGTACGTGCCGGCCTGGCCGGCGGCGGACAGCAGCAGCGCGAGACCAAGCATCGGAGTGCTGAGCCTGGCGATCACCTCCACGGCGAGCAGGAAAGGGACCCCCGGATGGGAGAGGAAGCGGCGATAGGACGTGACCACGACACCTCCGTTACCATCGAATCTTGTTTAGCCCATAACGCATCACGAGAAGGTGTTACCGGTCAAGTGGAAATAGCCTGTAACGTCACCCGGCAGGTGCCATTGATCACCGAACTGGTCAATCTGGCGACCTCTCAGCGGCGGGGCGGCGTCGCCACACCGTGCCCTCGCGGCGATGACCTGGTGGCCGCGTTCGCCGCCACCGCCGGAGAGCGTGTCGCGACCGCACTTCGGGGCGATTCCGGCGCAGGGGAACGCCTCGCCGAGCTGGCCGGGGAACTGAGGGAGGCGCTGCTGGCGGAGCGGGCGGCGGACCAGGCCGCGCTCATCAACGCCATGATCCGCAGGTACGGCGCGCAGCCGTACCTGGTGGAGGACGTCGGTCAGCCCTTCCACCTGCACTTCCACGGGCAGGGCGGCACCTACGTGGAGGCGATGGGCGGTGAGTTCGCCACCGCCCTGGCGCTGATCGTGGACGGCTACGGGGCCGGGCGCTTCGGACGGTGTTCGGCCGATCGATGCGACGCCGTCTACGTCGACCTCACGCGCAACGGATCGCGCCGATACTGCGGCCCCGCCTGCACCGCCCGGGCCAAGAGCGCCGCGTACCGCAGCCGGCTGCGACGCTGAGAGATCCACCCCTTGCCCGGCGGATCAGGCCGGGATCTGCTCTCGGCTCACGCGGGCGATCACGTCCAGCAGGGCGGTCACGGCCGGGAGGCGGAAAGGCGGCGCCAGGGAGGCCGCGTACAACCGGCGGGAAGGGAGCGAGGGAGCGGTCGGCCTCCTCACCACCCCCGGGTGTACGGCGCCCCGCACCGGCGTGGGCATGAGCATGACGCCGGATCCGCCCGCCACCAGGGCCTGCCTGCCGTTCCAGTCCTCGCAGAAGAACCCGATCCGAGGGGGGCGGCCCAGGGCTTCGGCGAGCTGCGGGAGCGGGCCGAGGCAGTCGGGGTAACCGCCTTCGATCCACACCTCGTCACGCAGATCGGGCAGCGGCACCCGGCGAAGCCGGGCCAGCCGATGGCCGGCGGGCAAGGCGACCTGGAACTCCTCATCCAGCAACGGCAGCAGGTCGACTCCGGTGAGATCGGCGGGATCGAGGGGCTCGGCCGACGAGTCGTGCTTGGCCGCCGTCGGATCCGCGTACAGACTCCAGGCGGTGACCAAGGTGAGGTCGATCCGGGCCTCTTTGATCGCGGCCACCGGCCCCGCGGCGTCCTCCCGCATCAGGCTCAGCCGCACTCCGGGGTGGGATCGGCTGAAACGCCTGATGACCTCCGGCATCAACCAGGTGTTCGCGCTGGAGAACGCCGACAGGCGCAGATGCCCGGTCTCGGCGCCGGTGAAGGCGTTCACCCGCATCTCCAGAGCCCGCAGGCGCGCCAGGACGTCCCGCGCCTGCTTGACGACCATCTCACCGGCCGCCGTCGCCTTGACGCCGCGCGCGGTACGCCGGAAGAGGGACACGCCGAGCCTGCGCTCCAGACCGCCGATCTGCCGTGACACGGCCGGCTGGGTCATCGACAGGGCTTCGGCCGCCGCCGAGAAGGACCCGCGCTCCTCCACCTCGACCATCACCCGCAACGTCCAGGGATCAAGCATGTGCGAGCCCCTCCCTCCGATCGGCCTGCCATGCGGGCCACACATGTCCCCCATAAGACATCCGCAGTGGTGTGCATATCACTCCCACGTGATCCTGGGAACCTCAGCGCTTCCCGACACCGAACTGCGAGGGCACAGCATGCGCACAGGCGCCGACGAATACCGGGAGTGGCCCGGCGCGGGCAAGTCGATCGTCGTCATCGGCGGGTACGGAGCGGTCGGCGGCGCGACCGCGCGACGACTCGGCCTGTGGTTCCCCGGCCGGACCGTGGCGGCCGGGCGCGATCCGACGTCTCCCGCCGGGTCTCCTGCTGGGCCAGGGCGGCGACCACGGCGCCCCGAACGAGCAACACGAACGAAAAGGAGATTCATGTCCCTCCCGAACGCCGCACAGGCGAATTCATGGAACGGGCCCGAAGGAACCCACTGGGCCGAGAGCACGGACCGCACCACGGGCCGCAACACCGCCTTGCACCGGCTGTTGTTCGAGGCCGCGGCGATAGAGGAAACGGACAAGGTCCTGGACATCGGGTGCGGCGCGGGCGAGACGACCATCCTGGCCGCTCGCCAGGCGTCCTGCGGATATGCCGTGGGTCTCGACCTTTCCCGGCCGATGCTGGAACGGGCCCGCGCGGACCAGGCCCGAGCCGGGCTCGCCAACCTCCGGTTCGAGGAAGGGGACGCCCAGGTCCATCCCCTGGGCGACGGCGAGTTCGACGTGGCCGTCAGCCAGTTCGGAATCATGTTCTTCGCCGACCCCGTGGCCGCCTTCGCCAATATCGGCCGCGCCCTGAAACCCGCGGGCCGCCTCGTCTTCGTGTGCCCCCGGCAGATGGCCCGATGCGAGTGGTACACCGTTCCGATCTCCGCCCTGACCGGTCCTCCCGAGCCCTCCCCGAACGCGTGCGAACCCGGGATGTTCTCGCTCGCCGACCGGGGGAGAATCGAGGACGTGCTCCACGGGGCCGGATTCCGGACGGTCACGGCGGTCTCCGCCGGCGTTTCCCTGTTCTTCGGCCAGGACGCCGCGAGCGCCGCCGGCTTCTTTCTCGGCACCGGCCCCGTTCGTGCGATCCTCGACGACGCGGTCATGACGGCCGACGCCGCCCGGACCGTTCTGGAGGAGGCGCTGCGGCCCTACGCGGGTCCCGAAGGCGTCCGCCTGGGCGGAGAGCTCTGGGTGGTCACCGCCCGGCGGTGACCGTCCGAGGTCGCACCGGAGGCCGCCCCCGCCGCCGCGTGGAAAGGTTCTCGCCGGCGGATCCACCTGACCGCGGTACGGGGACAGGCCCGACCGAGGCGGTGGCCGCCACCACCTCGCCCGTACGGTCACCCGGTCGCCACGGACAACGCGACTGCTCGTCGGCTCATGCCTCCGGCGTGGTCCGGGCGGCCGGTTGGTGGCGCGGGGCGGCGAGGTCGTGGGCGGAGCGGGCCAGCCAGATCATCATCAGGACGCTCGAGACCACACCGAGAGCCTCGGCGGCGCTTCCCTCGTCCGAGAACGGCAATGCCACCAGCACCAGAAAGATCGGCACCACCAGGGCGGCGATACCGTATGCGACGGTCGCCGTCTCCCAGCGGTCGTCGTGCCATTGGGCCCGCAGGACCAGAACCGTCCAGGCCAGGCCGGTCAGGCCGCAGATCGACTCCACCCCATCCGGGACGGGCCGGCCGACGAGGTCGAGCACGCCGATGACGGTGAAACCGCCGTACCCCAGCACCCCCGCGCCCCGCATGTACGGCCGGTCGCCGCCCAGCACCCGCATGAACAGCAGCACGACCACCCACATAACCGCAGAGACGACCACCATCGCATCTGCCCAGATCCACGACTCGGTGCCGTAAAGCAGCCACGTCGTGGCCGTCGCGACGTAGAGCGCCACCCGCAACCGCAGGGTGTTCCGGTCCTGCAGGGGCTGCGGCCCCGCCGGCGGACCGCGCAGGATCTGCCAGATCCCCCATGCCCAGGACAGCCCGGTCAGGACCAGGAGGAGCAGGTTCTGCCCTGTCACCGCGACGCCTTCGGTCACGGTCGTGAACAGTGTCAGCCACCACAACGGGCCGAGGTCGCCAGAGACCAGGGCGACGACGACGGCGACCGTCAGCGCGGTGCCGTACAGACCGGTGACGAGCAGGGCGGGCAGGGCCGAGCGGTGACGACGTAACACGGGACGCTTCCTGGGGATTCCGAGGGGATGGGAGCGAACGCCTCACCCTACAATCGATCATGAGGAGTGGCGCCACCAGTGACGCTGCGTCATACGTTCGGCCAGGAAATGTCATGACGAGGTCGTGACGTGGTCGCACTGCCCGCCGAGCACGGCGACTGCTGGAATCGACGGCATGTCCTCCACACCGGTCATCGACGTCGAACGTCCGAACCTCGCCTACGGCGACTTCCACCGTATTCCGATGAGTTTGGCCGGAATCGAGACAGCCCCGCGCAGACTCTCGCCGCGGCGGGGACCTGTACGACTCCGCCCGGTCTGACGTGCTGAAACGCATCGGCCACGTACTGACGGCGCGTCCGGAAGCCGACCGGCGCCCCTTACCGAACGCCACGCGCCGGACGCGCCACCCGCGGGGCCCGGCTCCCCTCGAGACCAGAGAACAAGGAGTTCACCGCCATGTCGACCGACCATGCCGACCACTCGCAGCAGCCGGCCCCGGCCGGCACCACTTTTCCTGCGCGCCCGGGCTGGCCCGAGATCGTGGTCGGCCTACTCGCGATGGCGGCCGCCACGGCCGTCCTTCCGTTCCTCGGCCCGCTGGGGCTGGAGTCGGACGCGGTGGTGTACGGGCTGACCCTGGCCGCCTGGTCGGGCATCGTCTGCCTCGTCGGCTTCGCCGCGGCCGCGCTGATCCGCATCCGCTCCTGGGGCGCCTTCGGCGTGCGCCGCACCACCTGGCGCTGGATGGGCATCGGCGCGGCCGCGGGCGTGATCGCGTTCGTGCTCAAAGGCGTGGTGAACTACGCCGTCATCACCCTGACCGGGTTCGACGCCGATCCCCAAGGCCCGTACCACGACGCGGCCGGCGGCGGCGTGCTGCCCCTGATCCTGACCTTCGCCTTCCTGTCCGTCCTCACCCCCATCGGCGAGGAGTTCCTCTTCCGCGGCGTCGTCACCAACGCCCTGCTGCGCTACGGGCCCGTCGTCGGCGTCCTGTCCAGTTCGGCGATCTTCGCCCTCTTCCACGGCGTCAACATCGCCATGACCACGGCGTTCGTGGTGGGCATCGTCGCCGCCGAGACGATGCGCCGCAGCGGGTCGATCTGGCCCGCGGTGGCCGTCCACACCGTCCACAACATGGGCCTGCCGCTGTTCGTACTGATCACCGGAACCACCGGACCCGGCTGATCGTCACGCCAAAAACCATGATCACGTTTCTTTGGCGCCACTTCTCGCTCCGATGTTCCTCGACCTCCGACGTCACGAAGCCGGCACACCTCCCCTCGAAAGGCAGGACCGATGACTCAGCAGCCTGAACAACCCTTCGACGGCGGCAAGGCCGAGACGCCCGGCGAGGCGAAACGGCTCGGGGCCCCGACCCTGGCGGAGGATCTCCTGCTCCTCCTGTTCCAGCCGAACTCCGGCCTCCGGTCGGGCACCGGGACCATCGCAGGTGAGAACACGCTCTTCTACACCCTCGCGGGAGCGGTGCTCGCGGATCTCGGGCTCGGCGATCATGTGCGAACCGATTCCGGCTGGGGCGGGACGACGCGGGTAGAGGCCGTCGAGGATCACCCGCCATCGGACGACATTCTCCGCTTCACCTGGGACTACCTCTCCGAGAAGCCCCGAGGCGTCCAGACGGTGCTCGCGGCGGTCGGGCCGACAATGCGTGGCCCGCTGCTCGACAGACTCGTCGAACGCGGCGACATCCGCCGTGCGAGCCGCAGGACGCTCGGCCTGTTCGATGTGAAGGTCCTCGAGGACGGCGGCAGCGGGCGCCGGTCCCGGCTTCTTGAGGACGTCCGCGACGTGCTCGTCGAGGGTGTGGAACCGCGGCCCCGTGTCGCCGCACTCGCGGCACTGCTCTCGGGAAGCGGGACGCTTCCCCAGTTCCATCCCGAGATCCCCTGGACCTCCTCCGTGATCACCCGCGCCAAGGAGCTCGAGCAAGGCAGCTGGGGAGCCGGGGCCGCCGCCGAAGCGGTCGCGCGCACCGTCACCGCGACCATCGTCAACAGCGTCATCATCGCGGCGACCGTGCTCCCCCGGAACTAGGGAACGCCCGCGTCGATCTCACAACGACTGTCCAAGGATGACATCCAGCCCGATTCCACCCGCCGCCGAGAACCACCGAACGAGCGCGGGTCCTCGACCATGTTCTCTTCCTCGAAGCCGTCGACCCCGCGTGAATGTCCTGTGAGCTCTGGGCCCGGCATGACCTGGCGCTGCCTCGACACCGTCGCGAGCCAGGTGCGCATAGCCGTAAGGGCTGGTATGCCGCATATCTGTTTGGTTAGCTGGCGTCGTGATGACTTTCCGGAGTCCGAACCGGTCCCCCGGGCGAGCCTTGGCGAAGTTGACCGTGCTGACGCTGCTGTTGGGTGTCGTACTCGCTGTGGGCGCATGGTGGATGCTGGCAACGGGGTGGGATGCGCTGTTGAATGCCCTGTGGGATTTCCTGCCGCTGGGGTTGCCCCATACCCGTTAGCGGATGAGCCTCGTCATGATCCGGCTGGCGGGTAGGTGCGCGGCGGACCGGTCATCGCCGAAATTCTGACGGCGCTCACGGGTTGGTCACTCAGCTGGTCACCCGGTAACGCAGAAGGCCGCTTCCGATTGTCGACGACGGGTTGAAAACCGACCCCGTGGCTCGCCCGCCCGGATCAACCCCCCTGCGCTTCACGAGCGAGATGAGACCTTCCTCGTCCGCGTGGCGCCATGGTGCGCGCCTACTCCCGGTGCCGTAGAGAGACCGTCTCTCCTCCCGATGTCGTACGGGTGAAAGTCTCCTGCGGTGCGACGACCGGCGTCGGCGGGCGAGCGACGATTACGGCCATGAGAACCCCAGCCAGGTACGTCCACGGGGCCGCACTGCTGGCCACCGGGCTGCTCGCCGGAGCCTTCGGGTACGGCGCGGCCAACGTGGTCCCCACCTTCGGGACCGTCCCGCTGGACGTGCGTCTGACCTTCCACACCGCGATGATGGAGGTCAACGAGCCGATCATGCAGAGTGCGATGGCGCTGGCGATCCTCACCTCGTTCGGCCTGGCCGTCGTCTGCCACGGCCTGCCACGGCGCCTGGCGCTCGGGGCCGGCGCCCTGACGGTGGCTTCGCTGCTGGTGACGGTCTTCGGCAACATCCCGCTGCACGCCCACATCAGGCGATGGGCCGCCGCCGCCTCCGCCCCGGCCGGTCACACCGAGATCCTGCAGAGGTGGGAGCTCTTCCACACGATCCGCACTCTGACCGCTTTGTCTGCTTTTGCACTGATAATCAGCATCGCCGTCCTCGCCCGGCCCGAGACCCGTTGAAAGAGCTCGGCGACTCATCTGATCCGGAGATACGGCGGGCAGCTCCGTCTCGGGCCGCCATCGCACCCCGGCATCGGGTACTGCGGTGCCGGCGACCCTCGGCCGCCGTCGATCGATCGACCACACAGGACCGTTGCCGGCGACAGGGGTGCCGCTGTCCAGGCCACCGCGTACGGCGCTCCGGACATCCTCGGCGATCGGATCACGGCACCGCTGCGAGAAACAGCGGCGTGACTTCGGCGTCGGCACGGATCGCCGGACGCACGTACATCCCAGGCACCTACCTGGAAGCGCTGGAGCAACGACATCCAACGGGCGAGTGCACGCTTGCGAAGCACGTACGAGATGGCGTCTCGGCTCCCCGCGAGACGCCGCCGTCAACCCGAACCGGATACCCGAAGGATGTGAAGCCATGTGGAAACGAAGAGCCGTCAAAATCGTCAGCGTGACGCTCGCTGTTCTGATCGGGGTGCCGGCACTGGGAGTCGCCGGGCTCGCCCTCTGGGACGGCGGCATCGACACCGATCCGCGCCGGGCGATCCTCCGTGATGTCCGGATCGATCTGCGGACCGCCATGACACGGCTCGGTCCGGTCGAGTACGACCTGCACGGCACCGAAGGCCCCGTGCTGCTGTCTGTTCACGCCGGGCTCGGTGGAGCCGACCAGGGACGGCTGTTCGCCGGTTGGCTGCGGAAGGACGGGTTCCGCATTCTCAGCCCCTCACGGCCCGGCTACCTCGGAACGCCGCTGGAGAGCGGCCGGACCAACGAGGAGCAGGCGGATCTGCTCGCGGCGCTGCTGGACGAGCTCGGCATCGACCGAGTCGGAGTCCTCGCGATCTCGGCAGGAAGCCCGGTGGGCTACACCTTCGCCGCGCGCCATCCGGATCGGATCTGGGCACTGGTCTCCATCGGCGGAGTGAGCAAACCGCGGCCTGCCGGCGGGACGGGCTCGCCACTGCGGAGAGCGTTCCTGGACACGGTGGGCCAGAAGCTGGCCCGGCTGACGGCGGAGGTCTCGTTCGAGACCATCGTCGCGGGGACGTTGAGCGAGACCAGCACCTACACCGACGGGCAACGGGCGGAGCGCGTCTCGCACATCATGAACACGCCGCATGTGCGGGAGCTCTTCAAAGCGATGTTCGATACGACGTTCCCCTACCAGAAGCGCTGGGCGGGCACGGACAACGACGCGGTGCAAGCCCGGCGTGGAAAGCCGCCTCTGGAGCGGATCTCGGCCCCGGCACTACTGATCCACGGCACACAAGACGGTGATGTGCCGTTCGACCATGGGAAGTTCGCAGCCGAGCGGATACCCGGCGCGAAACGGTACTGGATGGAACACGACGATCACCTGGGCTTCTGGCTCAGCCCGAAAGCGAGTCAGGCACAAGCCGCGGCGCGAGATTTCCTCCGGCAGCACGCGCCAGGCGAATGAGCACTCGTCCAGGACCGGGCGCCGGGAGGTTCCGGACATCCGCATCCGTCCGGGGTCACACCAGTCTGGCAGTGAGGGATCGCATGCCGATCGGGGCGGCGTCGCTTCAGCAGGAGGCTGACGGTCGCGGGCAGTGAGGTGATCTCAGTAAGCATTTCGTAGGTAGCGGTATTCGAAGACTTCGTCGACCACTCCGAGTTTTCGCCACCGCTTTGCGTTGACCCGCGAGGAGGGTGGCTGAAGGATGAGGCAAGGCTCTTGGCCGAAGGGGTGACAGGGGATGCGATGGTGGCCTGAACGCTGGCGACGACGTGCGGTCGAATCCGACCCTTTCGCCGACCTCTTGCTGGCGGCGGCGCGGAAACGAGGTATCCCCACTGCCCAGATGAGCAGTTCCGAGGCCGAGGAACTGGCGATCGCGGTGGCGAAGAACACCTACGAGAAAGGTGACGTCGCCGCGGCGGAGGAAATGCTGCGCCTGCTCGCGACCAAGGGCAGCCCGTCGCCCGCCGGAATGGCAGCCTTCAACTGGGGGGTGGTGCTGGAATCTCGCGGTGATGCGCGCGGCGCCCAGCACGCGTACCGGATGGCCGTGAACTCTCCCAATCCTGAGGCGGCGGCGATGTCCGCGCTGAACCTGGGGATCATCCTGTTCTACGAAGGTGACACCAAGCAGGCCCGGACCTTCCTGACCCTCGCCATGGAGTCGGGCCACCCGCAGGCCGCGCCGAAAGGGGCGTTCAATCTGGGGGGCCTGCTCGCCGGAGAGGGCCGTACCGAAGAGGCGATGCGCGCGTTGCAGCGCGCGGTGGATTCAGGTCATCCCGACGAGTCGCCGGGAGCACTGACCCAGCTCGGCGCCCTGTGGTTCACCGCGGGTCGCGTCGCGGACGCCGAGGCTGCGTTCGAGCGGGTCATCGCGACACGGCACCCGGAGTTCGCGGCCATGGCACACGCATGCCTGATGGACTTGCGCCGCCAACGGGGCTGATCAGAACCGTACGGATTCGCCAAGTGGCGCAACGACGGCACCGACCAGGTGACCCACGACCTGCTGCGCCGGTATCTCCGCGAGAGCATAGGGCGAAAGGCCGATCCGAGCCTGGTCGTGCCGGACACCCGGAGCATCCACGCCGCCACGACCGGCAAGGACGTGGCCAAGAAGGTTCCGGGACGCAACCGCGGCCTGGCCGTGGACACGTTGGGACTGGTCATCGCAGCGGTGGGACTCGCCGCCTCAGCGCACGAGAACACCGCGGGAACGGCTCTGCCGGACCGCATCGCCGCGACCCGAATCTGTCGGCCTCGTACGCCATGATCGGCGGTCATACATCCCGTACATCCCCTTAAGGAGCGGCCATGACCGTCAACGATGGATCCGGGTGGTCCGGCATCGGCTGGGACAGCTGGACGAACCTCAGCCTGATCCGTGCCCGGCTCGACGCGGGAGCCGACCCGAACTCGGGGGTGTCCTTCCATGGACGGCCACTTCATGCGGCGGCCGAGCGCGGTTCACCCGAGGTGGTCACCGAACTGGCCCAACGTGTCGACGATGTCGACGCGGAACACGAAGACCGCACCGCGCTCTGGGCAGCCGTCTTCAACAACCGCCCCGACAACGCCCGCGCCCTGGTCGCCGCCGGAGCAGACCCGTGGCGACCCATGATGAACGGCTGGTCTCCCGGACGGCTCAGCCTGGCCACTCCCACCCCTGACCTGTTCACTCTTCCCGATGGGGAGGCCGGCCTGTCCGTCACCGAGGCCGCCGCCGTGGCGGAGGCCGGACGCCTGATCTCCGCGTTGGGGCGCTTCGACGACGACGGCCACAGCCTCGCCTGCGTCGCCGACCTCACCGCTGCCGAGGCGGTACGGCGCCTGGAGGCCGTACCGGCCGATGACGCCGACGTTGAAGAGATCGTGGAGGATCCCTGGGCGGATTTCGACGCCAGCTTGGCCCTCATCGGTGTCACCGACGTGCCCGGCGGATGCGTCGTCTTTCAGCCGTGTGGATACGCCGCGTCCAACCCCGGCGTCATGAAACGCCTGTCGGTGGGCACCGTCTGCTACGGGCTGTTCGCCAATCCCAAGAGCGGCAACCAGGGGGCCGTCGCCCGCGACGGCGCCATCGAGGAATGGGACACCCACCCCGGCGGCGGCAGCGTCTACTCCGAAGAGTCCGCAGAGGAGATCCTCGCCACCTACCTCTACCACCACCAAGCCGAGGCCTACTGCTTCGCCGGAGCGGGCCTGCGGCCGGCCGACAACCGATCGATCAACGGCCAGGCCGACAGGTGGCTCAAGCTGCCCGAGCAAGACTGGTGGAGTTAACCGGAGACACCGCGAGAAAGCCTGATTCCACTATCTGGAGTCGGGCTTTCATCATGCGACTCGACCTCCGCCACAATGATCATGTTATCGATTACTACCGCGATTTCTTCGAGCGGCATCAGTGGCTGGAGGACGCACTCTCCTGGACCGTCGGAGAGACGCCCTCCGCTGCTCTGGAAGGATCGCCGTACGCGCGTGCGCCTCCACGCAGTATCGAAAGAGATAACGGAGGTGGACAGGTGCGATCCCCGACCGCGGGTCGGCCGACACATAAATGATCATCTCGTAGTCGCGCATGTAGCCGGTGTACGCATGATAGATCGCTGTCTCTTTCCAGTCCGGATCCCCGTCGGTGTAGTGGAAATGCTCCTGGCACGCGGTCGTGAAGCGCCCGGCGAACGAGGAGATCTGCTGATGGGCGGTGCGAGGCTGGAAGTGGCCGTGCTCGATCGCCCAGTCGTAGACACCCGTGTCGAGAGGGTACTCCGTGAGCATCCCCGTCAGCTCGCCGGTCTTGATCCATAACTCTGCGCGCTCTCGTGTCCGGAACACGCCGGACGGCCACTGAGCACTCTCGCCCAGGAAGACCCACACGGTCACGGGACTGGAATCGCTCACCGCTGGACTTTGCGAAACCCGGAAGGGCACGGACCGGGTGGATGGACCGTAGTCACTCAGCTGGTCACCCGGCAACGCAAAAGGCCGCTTCCGATCTCTCGGAAGCGGCCTCTGACCTTGGTGGGACGTTCACGAGTGGGTCTGACTCGGGAGAGAAGAGCAGCGCAGAAGATCGCTTCACAGAAAGGCAATGAATCGTGAATGTATCCGTCCATCGCTTGTCCCGCGCCATGCTCCTCACCAACGTCGCGGAAGCCGCCGAACACCGCGCGCCGAAGCGGGCACGCGCGTTGTCAGCTGTAGAGAATGTGCCGCAGTGTCCGCGCCAGGTGCTCGGTGAGCTGCTCGGATGGCATGGAGGCGAGCGGCTCGGCACGGGCGATGTACCGGCTGAAGGTCACTCCGATCAGTTGCGAGCCCACGAGTGCCACGCGAGCGTCCAGGTCGGCTCCGGGGTCGCCCGACGCGTCGGGCGAGAGCACCGAGCGGTAGACGCGGACACTCCGCTCCTGCATCGCGGCCAGGAGGCGGGTCGCCGTTTGCTCGTCGGTCGCGGCGCTACGCATGAGGGCGACGAGCGAGTCGTTGGCGGCGTCGGTCTCCATGCGCTGGACGAACCCGTGGGCGATCCGCTCGGGCAGCGTCGCCGGGTCCCCGGCCGCCACTTGTTCCAGGTCACGGTTGCCCGGCATCGCGGCGAGGAAAAGCCGTTCCTTGGAGACGAAGTGGCGCGAGATCAGGCCGTGGGTGACATCGGCCCGGCGCGCGACCTCCCTGAGAGTGGTGCGGGCGTAACCGCGCTCGGTGAAGGTGTGGCGGGCCGCCTCCAGGATGGCCGCTCGATGCCCCTCCGGGTCGCGGCGCCTGCGCCGTGGCTCCCCGGGTGATTCCTGCTCGTTCATAGAGGCTCCCGCATGTCGTCACTGTACTACTGTACCCTTAATGGCCAAGTGGCCATTAAGGACGACAAGGAGCCTGTCATGAGCATGAAACCGCCGGAGCCGGCGGCCGTCGCCGAGACCCGACTGCTGCACAAGATGCACCGGGTGGCGACCTCCCTGCTGGCCGACGCCGCACAGCGGGACAGCGCCCCGCTGCCCATGCTGGGCGAACTGCGCGACTTCCTGGTGGCGGCGCTGCGCCATCACCATGAGAGCGAGGACGACGAGCTGTGGCCGCAGTTGATCGCAGCCGACCCCGCGGCCGGCCCAGGCCTGACCGCACTCAACCGGGAACACGACGCCCTGGACTCCGGGCTGGACGCGCTCGCCGCCGCCCCCGTGCGCGACGATGCGGACCGGCCGGCACTGGCCGCGGCGGCGGCCGCCGTGCGTGACCTGGTACACGAGCACCTCGATCACGAAGAGCCGGTGCTGTTCCCGGTGCTGGCGGCGCACATGTCCGATCTGGCCTGGGCCGCGTTCTCCCAGAAGGTGATCGCCTCGGCCCCGCCCGTGAACGCCCACCTCAACATCGGCTTCTTCGAGCAGGTGGGCACCCCCGCGGAACTCGCCGTGGTCACCGCGAACCTGCCGCAACCCGTGCTCCAACTCGTCCCGGTCATGCGCCAGCAGGCCCGAGCCACCCTGGACAGCCTCCGCGAAAGGACGGTCACCTCATGACCCGCACTGTCATCGTCGGCGGCACCGGCGGCCTGGGCAGCGTCATCGCCCAACACTTCGCCGAACGCGGCGACGAGGTCGTCATCACCAGCAGGGACAAGGCACGGGCCGAGACCGTCGCCGCGCGGATCGGCCACGGCGCCCAAGGACTGGCCCTTGACCTCGCCCGGCCAGAGACGATCAGCACCTCCCTGGCCGGTGTGACGGACGTCGACAACCTCGTCATCACAGCGATCCCCGAGGGGGCGAACTCGCTGGCGCAGTTCAACATCACCCATGCCGTCACGGCTGTGACCGTGAAGCTCGTCGGATACGCCGAGACCGTCCGGGCATTGAGCGACCGGTTCAACCCCGGCGCCTCCGTCGTGCTCTTCGGCGGGCTCGCCAAGGAACGTCCGTACCCCGGCTCGACCATCGTCACGACCTTCAACGCAGGAATCACCGGCCTCGTCAGAACCCTCGCGGTCGAGATCGCCCCGCACCGTGTCAACGCCCTGCACCCGGGGCTGATCGGCAACAGCCCAAAATGGCGCGATGTGCCCAACCCGCCGCATGCGGACCGGACGCCGATCGGACGCCTGGTCACGATGGCCGAGGTCGCCGACGCCACCGACTTCCTGCTCCGCAACACCGGCATCAACGCCCACGACCTGTACCTCGACGGTGGCCTGCTGGTGACCTGACCCGCACTGCGAGCAGGAGTGTCCGGAAGGTTTTGCCGACCTTTCCGGACCGGAGTCGGGAATTCGGCCTTGGGCCATGGTCGACTGCCGGATGGTCGCGACCAAGCCTGAGGTGTGGGTCGTGTGTTGGAGTTGATCCCGGCTGGGAACGTGTTCACGTTCCCAGCCGGGACCTGTGATGGAACGGGCGCTTAAAGATCGCTTCCCGGAATGGGATAGATCGTTTCCCAGGATCAGCCGGTGCCGATCGTCGGCGAGGACAGAAGAGGAAAAGGATCTTCGCTGCGCAGCCCGACCGACATGGGAGCACCAGGGGCGCCGCGCAGGCGACAGCACATATGATCATGGAGTTCTCGTGCCGGCGTCAGGCGCGCATCGCGGTACCGCGATCGACGCCACCCATCCCCTCCGGAACCATCACCAACCAGCGTGAAGTCAGAAGTTCAACGACCGGCGATCAAGAGCGCGGCCCGTTTCCGCCGTATTCCGCAGACATCCGTATGGAGACGATGGAGGGCGTCAGGAGGCCGCGAGTCACGATGCGGCCGGGAACGCTCCGTAGTCGGCGGACCTGGTCGCGGTGATGGTCTCACCGTGCGCGACGCCTGTCGCGGTGACGGTGGCCACGCCTGCGGGGACGGAGGTCAGCCGCGTGTTGATCGACGCGCTCACGGTCTTGCCGGGGACCACGTTCCTGAACGTCTTGTCGCCGTAGACGGTGGCGATCGCCATGTCCACCGGGAAGGTGTTGTCGTTCGTCGCCGCCACCGACAAGTGCACCTTCCCGCCGCGCGTGCGTGACGTGACCGCTGCCGTCACGTCGAGCGCCGTGACGTCCGCGAAGCGCACCGTGTACTCCAGTTCGGTGCCGAACGGCAGGAGCAGCATGTGCTGGCGCCGGGAGGCGTCCTTGAAGTACGTCTGCGTCTTCGGCACCACCCGAGCCGTCAGCGTCGCGTTCCACTCGATGACCATGTCCGTGCGACCACGCCGGACGCGCAACCCCGTGCCCTCGCCCGTGACGTCGACACCCGGCGTCCACTCCGTCTCCACCGGACCGAGCAGCGTCAGACGATCGGCGCCGCGCAGCACGAGAGGCATGCGCTCCGTCGAGTGCTGAAGCGCGGTGACCTTGACGCGAAGGGCATCGGCGCGGAGATCGACGTCCTTCGTGAGTCGACCGTCCGGCGTCGTGTAGCGGATGCCGAGATGCTCGGCTGAGCTCACCTCGTCGAGCGCAAGCTCGTCGTTGTGGGCCGGGTCGCCCCGGAAGTACCGGGCGAGCAGGTTCCCATTGGAGTCGATGCTGGTGAACTGGGCGGAACGATGCGTGCCCCAGCACCCTTCCACGGAGTTGTTCGTACTGTAGAGCAGCATGCCGGCATCCGGGTGCCAGAGGAAGCTCAGCCCGCTCTGGACCCGGGATGTGGCACGGACGCCGAACAGGCCCCCGAAGTAGTAGGGGGGCTTTCTGACGAAGAGGAACTGCTGCCCGCGCGGATCGGTCCGGAACTCCACGAAGCTGTCGGAGGTCAGGTAGGGCATGGTGCTGATCGCGGCATCCTTGTCAGCACGGGCGGGGAATTTCTCGGGGTAGGTGGAGAGGCGCACCACCTGCGGATCGACCTGGCCTGCCGGCGGCCGCTGCACCGGTTCGGTCGACGCCGCCCATTCCGCCCTCAGCGCCGCCTTGTCCTCCCGAGCCGTCGTGAAGGCCGCCGAGACGGGAATGCTGGGCGTCCACAGGGAGTTGATGTCCGCCTTGTAGCTGTCGTCCTTCACGTCATCGAGGATGTGGAGAGAGGTGCGCGATGACGTCGCGACGTTGCAGAACCAGCCGGCGCCGTCGGGTTCACGCACGAAGTTGTACCGGATCCACTCGTAGTACGTCTCCTGCATCCGCTTCACGACGGGCGAGCCGGTGGTCTCGTGGAGCGCCGCCAGGTCGGGCGTCATGACACCGAGCGAGTACCCCGGGTCGTTCCCGTTCTGCTCGTAGAAATAGCCGACGGGGCTCAGTCCGTCCCGGGCGAGCACGTCGATCCGCTCGTTGAGACGGGTGGCCAGGGTGGGATCACCGAGCAACGGCAGTGCTTCCGCGATCCCCAGAAGGCCCCCGGCGACCTGATTGGTGTACGGGATCGGGTTCGACCAGACCAGCGGGTTGGCCGGGTCCAGGAACCAGTCCGCGGCCTTGCGGAGGGCGGTGATGATCTTGCTCTGGGTCTCGGGCAGCGCGCCGGCGCGTTGGAGCTCCACGAGCGTGACGGTGAGGAAGCCGAGCGCGAAGCCCGTCGCGGGTCGTGACAGCTCTCCGGCGGAGTACTCCGGCCAGCAGCCCTGAGGCTTCTGCAGCTTGAGGTAGTGGCCGATGGCGGCGTCCAGGCGCGCCAGCAGCGCGGGATCACCGGTGTAGGGGTTCCAGCTCCGGGCGTTCGCGTGGAACCACGACAGGGTGAAGACGTTCTCCTGCACCCGGGCGTTGAACGGTTCGGCCGGCGACCGCCAGAACCCGCCCCTCATGAACCCGTACGTGTTCGGGTCCTCATCCTCCACCCCGTTCGCCAAGGGCGCGAGCACGGCCAGATACGGAGCCAGTCGTTGCTCGGCCGCGGCGAAGAGACCGCGGTCGGGGGCACCGGGTGGCAACGCGGTGACATCGGCCGGCGGACCGCCGATCTCGGATGTCGCGGCGAGCGCGGGCCTTGCCGTGTTCAGCGCCAGGGTGAACACCGCTGTTCCCGTGGCCATGCCGATGAGGGCCTGTCGGCGGGAGAGGGACGGACGAAACACTGAGGGAACGGACTGATCTTCCATGATCAACCTCCTGGGGGATCGGCGTGCATAGAAGTGAGCTCTGTGAAGTCGTGCCGGACGGTCTCCGGGACCGCGCGGGCTACGCCCTTACCTGTGCTCGTCGGGGCATCACCTGGACTGACGCAACGAGCTGGTTCGCGGATCGGAGCACGCCGGGCGCGCTGAGGGTCTCGAGGTCCAGCTCCTCGGTGCTGTGGATCCGCAGCGTGGTCTGCTCCCCGGGCAGCAGCGTGATGAGGGCGTCGTCGACGAACCCCGCCGGATCGGCCTTGTCGATGAGGAGGGTGAGATCCCGGATCAGCGTTCTGGCCCGGACGGTCAGCTCGTATCCCTCCGGGATCCTGCTCACCTCGGCGCGGAACGACGCCGACGCGAGCGCGCTGTCTCGGTACTCGGCGAAGAACCAGAGGGCGCGTACGCCGTGGAGGGCCGCGACGACCAGTTCTCGTTCCGGAAAGGAGGCGGTGCCGATCTCGTCGGGGATCCGGACGCGCTGCGCGCCGCGGGGTCCGACGGCGACCGCGATGGTGGCCTCTGCCAGGATCGCGCCCTCGTAGTCTCTGCGTTCCAGCAGCAGCTCGCCGTCCCATCGCCGGTCGGTGTCGTTGAGGATCGCCGCCTCGAGACCGTCCGGAGCGGGCTGGATCGTGACCAGCTGTTCCCGGTTGACGTGTCGCAGCGCGTAGAGCATCGGCTTCGCGCGCCCGTCACCGTCGACGGCCGACCAGGAGGTCACCGGCCAGCAGTCGTTGAGCTGCCAGACGATGGTGCCGGAGCAGATCGGCGCGCGGGAGCGGAACCATCCGATCCCGGTGCGGATCGCGGCCGCCTGATTGAGCTGCATCGCCCAGTGCCAGTCCGACATGTCGTTCGGCAGCCGCAGGTGCGGGAGCAGCCCGTCGGTGAGCTTGTCGTTGCCGTTGACGGCCTTCTGGTGGACGACCATGCCCGGGGACTCCGGCGTGAGCGGGTCGTCGGAGACGGCACGCTTCAGCGTCGCCCAGGCCGGTGGCGCCTGCCAGCCGAACTCCGCGACGAACCGCGGCGTGTAGTCGAGGTAGTGGAGGTAGTCCTTCTCGTTCCACACATCCCAGATGTGGATGCTGCCGTGACGCGGGTCGTTGTGATCCGGGTCGTCGCCGAGCCCGCTGCCGGCGGGGGTGAACGGGCTTCCGGGGGTGTATCCGATGTGCGGCGCGAGTTCCTCGACGATCCTGGGCAGGAGGTCGTGGTAGTACCACGCCCCCCACGTGGCGCCGTCCAGCCGCGAGAGGTAGCCCCACTCGTGAAGGCCCCAGAGGTTCTCGTTGTTGCCGTTGAGGATCACCAGTGACGGATGCCCGGCGAGGCGGGTGACCGCTTCACGCGCTTCCGCCTCGACCTCGCCGCGCAGCGGCTCCTCCTCGGCGTAGGCGGCACACGCGAACAGGAAGTCCTGCATCACGAGGATCCCTCGCTCGTCGCAGAGATCGTAGAAGTCGTCGGACTCGTAGATGCCACCTCCCCAGACGCGCAGCAGGTTCAGTCCGGCGAACGTGGCCTGACCGATGCGGGCGGCGTAGCGGTCACGGGTGACCCGGTGCGGGAACGCGTCGTCGGGGATCCAGTTCGCACCGCGGACCTCGACGCGGCGACCGTTGATCCGGACCGTGAACGGAGTGCCGTGCTCGTCGGGTGTCGTGTCGAGGTGAACCGTGCGGAACCCGATGCGCTGGTCGCGCTCATCGAGCACCGCCTCGGATACCGGGTCGCTGACATCGATCAGGGCGACCGTGACGTCGTAGAGCGCGGGGTCGCCGTGCCCGCGAGGCCACCACAGCCGCACGTCGGGAACCTCCGCGTCGACCACGATCCGGTCGGTGTCCCGGCCCAGATCGGCGCGGATCGTCCGGCCCCCGATCGTCACAAGGACGGCAAGGCGCCGATCGCGATCGGTGCGGGCGACATCGATGTGCAAAGCGAGCAGCCCGAGCGAACCCTCCACGGTGACGACGGGGCGCACGTCGCTCAGCCGCGCGGTCCACCGCTCCACCCGCACCGGGCGCCAGATGCCCACGCTGGCCGTGTCGATTCCCCAGTCCCAGCCGAAGCTGGATGCCATCTTGCGCAGCGCGTTGAACGGGTGGGAGTTCACATGCGGCCGGTATCCCAGCTCCAGCGAGCGGCGGTCGGCCTCGCGGACGGGCGACTCGAGGTCGACCTCCAGGGCGTTCGATCCGCGCCGCGCGGCGGCTCGGATGTCGTACCGGTAGCCGCGGTGCATGTTCTCGGAGCGGCCGAGCTCGTGACCGTTCAGCCGAACCGTGGCGACCGTGTCGATGCCGTCGAAGACGAGGTCAAGTCCGGGGCCGAGATCGTCCAGATCGAAGTCGGTGCGGTATCGCCACCGTGACCGGCCGATCCACGCCTGAGCGGACTCCTGATCGTCCAGGTAGGGATCCTCGGTGACGCCGGCGGCGTGCAACGCGGTGTGCACGGTGCCGGGGACCTCGGCCGGGACGCGCACGCCGCCCAATCCGACGGGCGCCCCTCCTTCCAGGTGGAGGAGGGTCCAGCCGTCGCGCACGTCGGTTCGTCGCAGTCTCATCTCTTGCTCCTCCCGATCCCGTTGGTACGGCCGAAGACGGCGCGCAGCGCGTCGACGGCACGAGCCGCGTCCACGTACGGGCGCGTGTAGTAGTGGCCCGCGGGATCCTCGATGCCATTGGTCGTCTGACCGGGAACGGTCGGGCCGGACGGGCCGACGGGGTCCGCGGTGGCTCCCCGCCGGTAGCCGCTGCCCCGACCGCGGCTGTCCATCATCAGATGGGCGTATCCGGCCGAGGACCACAGCAATGACTCAAGGTGGTGTCCCCGTCCGCCGCCGTAGCCCTGGCACTGCACCACCCCGGGGATGGGCGCGGCGCGGTGTTTCGGGAGGTAGAGCCACCCGCGGATCGGGTGACCGCCATGGCCTGCGAACCGGACGTCGAACACATCGACCGTCTCCGGCAGCGAGTCCACCTCTGTGGCTCGCACGTCGATCGGATGCTCGGCGGCACGCTGGAGCTGGGCGGTCCAGAAGGCGTCGAAGTCCTCCGGGTCGACCACGGCGCTGCGGTAGTCGAGCAGCCCTGCCTCGTCGAGGTCGGTGAGCATCTCCGCTACGCCCCCGCCGGCGCGGGAGCCGGCGCCGCGTCATCAGCCGGCATCGGGACACGGTCGAACGCGGCCCCGCCGGTGCGGATCTGCTCCGGCCAGGCCAGGGACACCCCGAGATCCTCGGAGAGCACCTGCCGCAGCCGCGTCAGCTGCCGCGGGTCCTCACGGATCCGTGCCGGGTCCAGGCCGGTCTCCACGACGCGCGCGGCCAGGGCGCCGACGGCTTCGCCGATCGACCACTCCACCGGGTGCAGCCGGTATGCGCCGTTGGTGATGTGGGTGGTGCCGATGTTCTTGTTCGCGGCGACGAAGTTGTCGGCGTCGGCCGCGATCAGCGCGCCGAGGGGGATCTGGAAGGGAAAGCAGTCGATGTCGACGTAGTTGCGCCCCGACGTGCTGGGGTGCAGGTCGATGCGGTAGTAGCCGATGCCGACGCTGTCCGCGAAGATCGCGCTTCCCGCGTCGGCACCGCGCATCCGGCGGCCGATGTGTCCCTCGGTGACGGTGAACAGGGCGCGGATGCGCCGCGATTCCCGGATGTACACCTCCTTCGCGAGACCGTCGGCCGTGCCCATGACGTCCCCGCGGGGACGCAGCTCCGGGTAGCCGAACCCGCCGTCGTGGCGAGGCGCCTCGGTCTGCATCCAGTGCACGAAGCTGAGGGTGAGAGAGCGTGCGCCCTCCAGCGCCTCCTCACGGGCCTGCGGGCTCACGCCGTGCAGCGGCAGCTCCCAGTAGTCGATCTGCGGCCAGTTGACCAGGGTGATCTCCCCGCCGGTGAAGTCCGGGTCCAGCAGCTGCCTGGAGAGGATCCGCCGGTACTGCCAGAGATCGTCCGCACGCGTGTGGATCGCCTCCTGCGGGGACTGCGCGAACAACGGGCGCACCCGCGGCCGCAGGGTGTCGGGGACCACGTCCTCCCAGGACAGCTGGGAGGCGGGCCAGCGCGGGTCGACGGTGTCGCGCCAGTACTCGTAGCGATCGGGCCGGGGGATGGTGTGCTCCTCCCCCGGGCGGTACTCCAGGGCGACGCACCAGCTGACCGCCTGCTGGTCGTGGACGTCGGCGACGTCGGGGGCGTGCAGCTCCCCGGTCTCGTCCTTCCCCTCCGCGCCGATGACCACCGGCAGTCCGGCCGGCTCGATGAGGTCGCCCTCCTCCGTCGCGTCGGCGACCAGGGTCGCGCGCACCTCGAGGCGATCGCCGTTCGGCGCGCGAAGCGTCACCGACGTGATCCGTCGCCCATCCCTGCGTACGTCGACCGCGGTGTGCTCGCGCAGCAAGGTGATCGCCCCGGATGCGATGTGCGCCGAGAGGATCTCCTCCACCGCCAGGGCCCCGACGCGTGGTTCGTGGCAGATCCGTGAGACGAAGCCCATCCCGGGATTGAGATGTTCGATCCCGGCGGCGTCCTCGGTGAGCGGGTACGCGCGCCGGTAGTGACCGCGGATCGCCTCCCGCAGCGCCCGATAGCTGGGCGAGGTCAGGGAGGTCTCGATCCACTGGTGCTCGTCAGGCGGCACAGCCTGCGTGGACAACTGTCCGCCCAGCCACGTCGAGCGTTCGGCGAGGACGACCCGGCATCCGAGCTTCGCGGCGGTGAGCGCCGCCGCGACGCCTCCGAGCCCTCCGCCGACGACGAGGAGATCTGTGGAGATGGCGGAAATGCGCAAAGGATTCCTTTCGAGAGGTCGGGCCGGTCAGCCCTTGACGCCGCCGTCGGCCAGTCCGGCCACGAACGCGCGCTGGTTGAACAGGAAGAGGACGACGACGGGGATGGTCGAGATGACCGCGCCGGCCATCAGTGGGCCGTACTGGATGTTGCCGCTGGCGAGGAATCGCGCCAGCGCCAGCTGCACGGTCTGGGAGCTCTCCGTGTTGGTCACCACCAGCGGCCAGAGGAAGTCGTCCCAGACGCCGACGAAGGAGAAGATCGCGACGACGGCGATCAGCGGCTTCGCCAGCGGCAGGTAGACGGAGCGGAAGATTCGCCACTCGCCGGCGCCGTCGATGCGTGCCGCCTCGGCGAGCTCAGGGGGTGCCGTGCTGAAGTACTGACGAGCGAGGAAGATGTTCATCGGCAGGACCAGGTACGGGAGCATGACCCCGGCAAGGGTGTCGAGGAGCCCGCTGCCGCCTTGCCCGAGGATGTCGTTGCCGCCCGCCAGCGGTATCCCGCGCGCCATCAGGAACAGCGGTATGAGAGTCACGGAGACGGGGATCGCCGTGGTGGCGACGATCCCGACGAAGACGCCGAAGCTGCCGGGGAACGGCATCAGTGCGAACGCGTAGCCGGCGAGGACCGAGAAGACGCTGTTGCATGCCACGACGGCGACGGCGACGATCGTCGAGTTGAACATGGCCCGCACGATGTTGGCGTCCGTCCACGCCGTGCCGAAGTTCTCCAGTGTGGGGTTGGCGGGAATCAGCGAGACGGAACCGAACGCCTCGTTGTTCGGCGTGAAGGCCAGGCTGATCATCCACAGGAAAGGCATGACGACCAGGAACGACAAGACGTAGAGGAAGATCATGGCCGGCACGCGCGACGTGCCCTTGATCCTCGTCGTGCGTCGTGACGTGGTCGCCATGGGTCGAGTGACGGTCACTTCTGTCTCCCAACGAGCGAGCGGACGGAGAGCGCAGAGAACCCGACGATGAACGCGAACAGCACGAACGCCATCGCCGACGCCGACCCGAGCTGGTTGTACTGGAACGCCTCGGTGTAGATCAGGTAGTTCACGGTCGTGGTCGACCCCAGAGGCCCGCCCTTGGTGAGGACATAGATCTCGGCGAATCCTTGCGCGAGGAAGACGATGTCCATCGTCACGACGTAGACGAGCATCGGCCGCAGCCCTGGGAGCGTGACGTAGCGGAAGGTGTTCCAGCGACCGGCGCCATCGACGCGGGCGGCCTCGTACAGGTTGCGGGGGATGGACTGCAAACCGGCCAGCAGGAGGACCATGTTGCTGCCGAGCGCCTTCCAGATCCGCATGGCCGAGGCGGCGTTGAGCGCTGTGTCGGCATCCAGCAGCCACTTCTGCCGGGGAAGGCCGAACGTGGCGAGGATGTCGTTGAACAGGCCGTTCGGAGAGTACATCCACAGCCAGACCAGGCTCACGACGGTCAGGGAGACGATGTGCGGAAGGTAGAGCGCGGAGCGGAAAAGGCCGACCCCGCGAAACGGCCGGTTCACCAGCAGCGCGAGAACGAGGGCGATGACGACCGTCAGCGGCAGGACCTGCAGCACATACCGCCCGGTGACCAGCAGCGCGTTGCCGAACTCGGGATTGCCGATGAGTTCGGCGTAGTTGTCGAAGCCGGTGAACTCGGGGCCGCCCCGGCGGATGGGGTTGTAGTGGGTGAAGCTGAGAACGAACCCGTAGACGACCGGGATCATCTGGAAGATCAGGATGTACAGGCCCGCGGGAAGCACGAACAGCAGACCGATGAGCTGCGTGCGGTTCCAGCGGCGGTGTCCGGGGCGGGGCGAAGTGGCGCGGGGAGTGCTGGTCGACACGATGAGAGGCTCCTACCGGTTCTGCTTGAGGACCTTGTCGACCTCGACCTTCGCCTGGTCCAGTGCATTCCGTGCGGTCGCGACGCCGTTCAGCGCCTGCTCGAGGTGCTTGTCCAGCGTGTCTCGCGCCTGCACCCAGCCCGGGACATTCGGGTTGGGCTTGAAGTTCGGCGCGTTCGCCACGAACACCTGGAGCACTGGGTTGTCCTTCACGTAGGCCGTCTTGGCCGCGGACGCGCGTACCGGAACAGCGCCGATGCCCCGGGTGTACTCGGCGCTGACGTCAGGGCTGAGCATGTACGAGATGAACGCCCACGCGAGGTCCTTCGCCTTGCTGTCAGTGTTGATCATCAGGCCGGGGCCCGATCCTCCCAGGGCGGAGCCCTCACCCTGTCCTTCGAAGGGCAGGGCGGGCATCACACGAAGGTCCAGGTCGGGGGCCGCGGCGACGATCTGGTTCGCGCCGCTGGCCGACTGGATCTCCATCGCCGCCGTGTCCAGAACGATCGGCTGCTGCGCGGCGGGCGCGTTGACGTAGTCCTCGCCGAGGTTCGCCGAGACCGCGTCGGGACCGGCGAACAGACCGGTGAAGAACTCGAGCGCCTGGATACCCTGCTCGGAGTTGAACGTGGCCTCGGTGCCCTGCTCGTTCAACTGGGATCCCCCCGCCGATCCCAGCAGTGAGGCGAACGTCTGCTGCCGGCCGATCGCCTGGCTGGGCATCAGCAGCCCGGAGCGGGTGATGGTGTCGCCGTCACGCACCGTGAGCTTCTTCGCGGCGGCGCGCACTTCCTCCCATGTCTTCGGCGGCGCGTCGGGGTCGAGCCCGGCGGCGGTGAAGTCGGCCGCGTCGTACACGATCAAGCTGCCCTGCATGGACAGCGGCATCAGGTAATGCACGCCGTCGACCTGTCCGCCCGGCAGGGCGGCGGCCATGTCCTCCCGGTCCGCCGGGTCGAGCTTGGCGAGATAGCCGTCGAGGGGCTCGATCCGGTCGTTGACCACGAAGTCGGCGATCGCGGCCGGACCGTGCCCGAACACGTCCGGGGCGGTCCCCGCGGCGAACGCGGCGTTCAGCTTCGTGGACAGGTCGCCCCAGTCGACGAAGGTGACATCGAGCTTCGCGCCTGTCTTCTCCTCGAACGCCTTGGCGATCGGTCCGGTGACGAGGTCGATCTCGGTCTGGTTGGTTCCGGGGAACCAGACGGTCAGGGTCTTCCCCTTGGACCCGTCGCCGCCCGGCGATGCGTCGTCGGCCGGCGCCGAGGCGCATCCGGCGAGCAGGAGCGCGCCGATCGTCAGCGCGGTGACGCCGGCCCGGCACCGGGCGCGCCGTGGAGCATCAGCCTTCATCGGATCTCCTTTTTCGTATGAGTAGAAAACTGTTCGGTCTTGCTGCGGGGTGCGGGGTGCGGGGTGCGGGGTGCGGGGTGCGGCCCGCTCAGGTCGAGATGGCCGGGGGGGACGTGTGCGGGCTGGCGATGGTCGCCGTCGAGGGCGGCTCGACCGGGAGCAACTCGTGGTAGGTGTTCGGGATGGTCCCGTCGAGCAGCTCCATGAGCACGGAGATGGCGCGACGACCGAGCGCGCGGCGCGGCATCCGGATCTGGCTCCAGGTGTGCGCGGGCGACACGTCGGGCACGGTGTCGAGCACCACGACCGAGAGGTCGCGGGGAATGTCGAGCCCGGCGGCCTGCGCGATGGCGGCCAGTATCGTCGCGGAGTCGTGGTTCTCGATCAACAGCGCGGTGGAGCCCTCGCGGAGGATCCCGTGGAAAACCTCGGCGTTCAGCTCGTCCGGCGCGATGAAGAGCGGGTCGCCCGACCCGAGGCCCAGACGGGCGACATGCGCACGGAAGCTCTCATGGCGCGCCTCCTGCGGGTTCCTGCGCGCGGTCTCTCCGAGATAGGCGATGCGGCGGTGGCCGGCCTCGGCGAGGGGTTCGAGGACCAGGGCGAGCGCCTGGTGGTAATCGGGAGCCACATACGGGAGCTGCGCGCTCGCGCCGTCTCGTCGCCCGATGAACACGAACGGGTACTGTTCGGAGGCGAGGCGGACCAGCTCCTCCTCGTTCTGCTCCATACCCAGCATCACCGCGCCGTCGGCCAGACGAAGCCGGTTGGCCCCGTTGGCGTAGATCCTGCGGATCCCGTCGTCGCCCTGCGTGGACGCGAACAGCACGAGGTCGACCTTGAGCTCGACGGCCTGTTCTTCGATCCCCACCAGGAACGGGTTGTAGTAGTCGTCGGAGGTCACGGGGAACACCGGCTCGAAGGTGTGGACCCCGATCAGACCGTTGCGCCCCCCGCGCAGCGAGGTGGCCGCGACGTTCGGGACGTACTGGAGCTCCTTGACGGCCGCGTGGACGCGATCCTGCGTCGCCTGCGGGATGGACTCCGCCGCCGCGCGACCATTGAGCACGAGCGAGACCGTGGACTGAGTGACGCCGGCGAGCCGTGCGATGTCGCTCTGCCTGGGAGCTCGCGTCCTCTTGGCCATCACTGTCTCTCAGTCCCGAGGTCATCTCATTGAGCCCGCGCCAACCTCACCGGCTCCCCACCTCATTTGATATCAGCTACTCATACGAATTAGCAACCTTGTGAGGAGCCGCTGTCCAGGCGAGGTGGCCGGCAACCGTCGTCGGCTCCGCAGGCTCTCGATGAGCCGCCTGATGGCCCCAGAAAAGGCTGGGCGCAGAAATCGTGATCTTCGTACCGGTTCGGTGATGGCATCTGTTTGCCCTGCTTAACCGGGCATACGTTCCTGGCCCAGCTCAAACTCGGCTGCGCCCTGATCTGCCGGCGCCGCCTCCACCACTCAACGAGTCAAAAGTAAGTGCTGGTCCTGACTTTCGGGTGCACCACCAGACGATGGCGGTTATGACGATGACGGTGAGAGCGGGCACGAGCTGGTACGGCGAGCCGACTCCGGCTGAGCGGTCTTGCAATGAACTACCGAGGTCTACCCGCAGGGATGTGGCCAGGATCAAGGTAAAGGTATTGAGTACGGCGTGGAGCATGACCGCGATCTCAAGCCCGCCTGTGCGCCAGGTGATGATGGCCAGTCCGGTCCAGAGCACGAAGTACCAGACGATGATGTACGGATCCGTTGCGCCGTGGATGGCCGTGAACAGCACGCTCGAGACCAGCACCCCGGCGACCAACCCCGCCCTTGGGTTGCGGGTCCAGCTTCCGATGACGCGGAAGATCAGACCACGCACGCCGTATTCCTCGCCCGCCGCCTGTAGCGGGGTGAGGAGCATCGTGGCGATGAAGATGGCGATGAGGTCGGTCTGCGACCAAGGGGACTCCTCAACGGGCGTGAGAGCTCCGAGGACGTTGACGATCAGCCAGGCGGGACCGAAGACGAGGAGCGATCTGCCGAGCAGGCCGAAGCGGAACCGCGATGTCACGGAGTGCAGAGATGCACCGGGCACGCCGTAGAGCCACCGCTGGATGAGCATGCTCCACGGAATGAGCAGGCCGAGGGAGATCATCGAACTGGCATGGGAAAGCGGCGTGTAGTCAGTGCCACCCAGGATCGGCGGGGTTTTGCCCATCTGTACGTCGATGAGCGCAGCCGCCCTGCCGATGACCGTCGGGAAGATGACCAAGCCCGCCAGCAGGAGGATGATTGCGAAAATGCCGCGACCGATCCGGCGTTTGTCGCCGGCGAGTACCCGGTGGTACTCCACTCCAGCTGGAATTGACGGCCCATCGCGGGGCTCGCCTGGAGTGAGCAGCCAGTTCGGCTTGGTCATGGTGGTCATGGCTTTTCCTTATGAGTGTGCTATTTCCCGGCTTCGTCGAGCAGGCTGTAACGCAGGCGAAGTGCCCGCTCAGTGCTTCCCAAAATGGCCCCGACAGCGAGGGCGAAGTTAAGCCAAATCGATAGGTGGACGGGCGATTCGAAACGTCCGATGCTTTCGGCGATCGGGGGGATCCGCGAAACCGGTTCGGCGAGCTGCAGCAGGTTCAGGCCGACGCCGATGAGGAGCATCAGCACCGAGAGAAAACCGACCGAGCGGCTCAGCGCCGGGTGGTCGCGTTCGACGCGGGCACGGCGCCCTTCGGCGGACTTCGGATCAGGGATGAGCTGGTGCTCCGCGCCGTCGGTGGTGACGTAGTGGCAGCGCTTGATCCCGAATGCACTGATCGCCACCTCGATGGTGCCGCCCTCGACGGGAAAGGCTGCCGGGAGTTTGGACTCGGCGTGGTGTCTGCCGTCGAGGTACAGGTGCGCTCTCACCTTGCCGCTGCCCGTATCAACCCGGTACGGGAGGTCGACGGCATATACCGTCTGCCGGCCATCCCAGTGGGGCAACGGCAGGTAGAACAGTGCGCGGAAGGGCAACTGCCACCAGCGGAGAGGTTTCAACGTCCGCCCGTCTCCGCCTTGGATGCGTTTGGCTGCCCGCCGTTGCCGCCAGTCCTCGATCACGTTTCCTCACTCGTCCTTGACCGCCGCCATTTCACTAACACACCGTGCTAGTGGCAAAGCTAGCACAGTGTGCTAGTACGATGTGACAGGAGGTGGCAGGTGACACAGCGGGACAAGAACACCGGCTCGCGCGAACGGATTCTCGCGGCTGCGGCGGCGATGTTCGCAGAGGATGTAGGGGCGAGGCTGAGCGTGCGTGCGGTTGCGGCACGCGCCGGGGTGAGCACGGGCTCGCTCAGGTTTCACTTTCCGACCCAGCTCGCGCTACAGGAGGCCGTGCTCGCCAGGATCTACGGCCACTTGTTCCCTGACGACCCGATCCACGACCGATCGCTACCGGCCCGAGATCGACTGGTCAACTGTCTCCGGCAAGTGCTCGCCCCCGCCGGCGTCGGGAAGCAGGCACGTGAGGCGTGGACCAAGGCGTACCAGACGTATATCGCGTCCGACCCGACCGAGGAGGTGCGCGCGGCGTATCTCGCCTTGGAGCGGGAAGGTGGGCGCCGTATCAAGCACTGGCTGACGGTTCTCGCTGACGAAGGGGTGGCGCCCAAGGAAGACCACGCACGCCGGGTGAGATTCCTGCTCACCGTCCTCGACGGACTCTCGATCGAACGAGCCCTGCCTGCCGAGGATTCGATCCTGAGATCCGAGACCGAAACCCTCTATACGGCCGTTGACTGCGTCCTCAGAGGGACATAGGTGCCGGGTGACAGGCGCCGGTAACCGAACAGCCAGGAGATAGTTCGCTCGATCACCCATCGATGCGATCGGCCGCAACCTGACCACTGCGATCCAGTTGATCGTGAGAGTCCCGTGTTGGAGGGATTGCCTCGCACGCGTCTCCGGCGGCCTGGAGGCGATGCGATCGGTGGTCTCAGAGCCTGCTGACAAAGGATTTGGTCGCTGAGGCCGGGACCAGGGATGCCTGTTGCCCGTAATTCCCGATGAACACACCGCGTCGCTCGTCGCGAGCAGGACGGGGACCGAAACCCTCTTATCGGTAACGACAGCGTCGTGAACACGAGTCTTGAAATATGCCGGGCGACTGCCTCCGCCGTGTGCCGACCATGCGCTGGGCGTAGATCCCCAATTTCGTGGCTACGCACCCCGTCGAACAAGCGACCGAAGTTGATCCTGGCACTGGGACATGATCGCGGCTCACAATATTCGATACCCGGCATGAGCGGATATGTTTGGCCAGGTTCGGGGCGGTGAGCTGGGAGTTTCCAGTCGCCGAACGCCCCGGAATCCACACCGGAACGCGCTTAGGGTGCCTCGGGTATACGGCACTTGGTTACAGGGGGAATCCTGTTGGCATGAGCTACACGCCCCCGAACGTTGGCGCGCTGTACAGGACACGGAGATCGGCACTGTATGAGTGAGCACGATGTGTTCCTCGCCGACTGCCCCGCCCGTACCACGCTGGACCTGGTGGCTGACACCTGGTCCGTCGTCGTGGTGTTCGGGCTGGGAGGCGGTCCGCAGCGTTATAGCGATCTTCGCGACCGAATCGGCGGAATCAGCAAGAAGATGCTGACCCAGACACTGCGCAAGCTCGAACGCAATGACCTCGTGGAGCGGCGAGTCCTGGCCACCGCGCCTGCAGGCGTGGAGTACCGGCTGACCCCGCTCGGGCAGAGCCTGCTCGGGCCGGTTTCGGTGCTCGCCCGGTGGGCCGAAGAGCACGCCGAGGAACTTGCCGGCGATGACAGCGCCTGACACCGTGCAGGGAACCACATGGTGCCCCACGTCCACCTAGCGTTGCCAGGCATGAGAATTGGTGTTGTTGGTGCTGGGGTGATGGCCGACGCGCTCGGTACCCGGTGGGCGGCCGCCGGACACGAGTTGATGGTCGCCGGCCGGACAGCGGGCAAGGCGCAGGCGCTGGCTCGCAAGTGGGGCGGCCGCGCAGGCAGTATCCGAGAGGTGGCCGAGTTCGGCGACATCGCCCTGATCGCGGTCCTCTACCAAGGGATGCCGGCCACGCTGGCCGAGATAGGCGACGCGCTGCGCGGCAAGCCGATCGTCGACTGCACCAACCCGGTCGAGATCGAGAGGTTCACACTGGTCACAAAACCCGGCCGGTCGATGGCGCAGGACATCGAGCGGACAACCGGCGGTCACGTCGTCAAAGCATTCAACCTCTGCCATGCGCGCGTATGGCAGATGGAACCTCCACTGTTCGACAGCCGCCGTCTGGTCGTTCCGTACTGCGGTGACCACTCGGCCGCACGAGACATGACGCGGCAATTGATCGTCGACATCGGCGGTGAGCCCCTGCCGATCGGCGACCTGCAGCACGCTCTCCACCTCGAAGCGATGGCCGCGATCGTGATCTCGCTGCTGTTCGGCGGACGTGATCCTCACACGGTCTTCAATCTCGTCGACCGCACCCCCGTCACCACGAACGTGTAGCCGAATCTGCCGAAGGTACCGTCACGGTGAACAGCACCGCGTCATCGCGAACGTGGACGCCGGTTTTCAGCTCGTTCATATCCGATTTCCTCTGCTCGCGACGAGCGACGCAGTGTGTTCGTCGGGAGTGGCGCCCAACAGGATGCCCTGTTCGAGGGCGTCTTCGAGTGACGCGCCTGCGGACAGGAGTGGGCTCCTGGTAGCTGAGGTGTTGTCCAAGCAGCTCAGCGGCCAGGAGCCCGTGGTTGTCTATCTACACGCCTGCGGCCGTGAACGCCATCGGTTGCGCCTCACCGGGGTGCGGATGTCGCGCCCGGAAACCGGCATATCCGTCGGATCTGACCAATGCCGAATGGGAGGTCCTGGAGGGCGAGGTTCGGGCGATGATGACCGAACTGGTCGTCACCACGGGCAGGCCGATGGTGCATGATCTGCGAGCGGCGCTGGACGCGATCACCTATGTGACCCGGTACGGGATCGAGTGGCGGGCCCTGCCGGTCGACTTTCCACCGCGTGAGGCGGTGTACGCGTTCTTCCTGCGCTGGTCTGGGCGTGGCCTGCCTCAACGGCTGGCCGGGCGGCTACGCGGTCGTCTGCGGGTCCGGGCCGGGCGCGGTGAGCTTCCGACAGCCGGGTGCGTCGACTCCCAGGCGGTCAGGGCAGCCGAGACCGTCGGGGCGGTGGCCTGCGGTTACGACGCAGGTAAGAAACTGAAGGGACAGAAGCGACATGTCGTGGTCGACACGCTCGGGCTGCTGTTGTGCGTGATCGTCACCGCCGCGTCGGTTCAAGACCGTGACGGCGCGCATCCGGTGCTGGCACTGCTGCGGGAGAAGTTCTCCACCGTCAGCTTGATCTGGGCCGACGGTGGCTACGCCGGACGGCTGGTGATCTGGGCCAAGCAGGTTCTCGGTCTGGCTGTCACGATCGTCAAGCGCACTGACGACATCGGTGGCTTCGTCGTCCTGCCTCGCAGGTGGGTGGTGGAACGAACGTTCGCCTGGCTGGCTCGCTACCGCCGCCTGGTGCGGATCTATGAACGTAAGCCCGAACACCACGAAGCCATGATCTGGTGGGCCACGGTGCATCTTATGACCCGCCGTCTGACGCGCGAACTGGCAGGCCAGCCGCCCTCGAGCCACTGGAGCGACCCGCCGCCGCTTCCGAACTTGTCCAGCCCCGACCGGCGCGGCAAGGTCCTGGAACTCCTGACCGCTCAACCCTGGCGGGCTTGGAGAGGGAGCGAACTGGCCGCCATCCTCGGTATCGAGAACGTCAACAGCTTTCGCGTCCAGCTGTCTCAATGGTCCCACCAGGGCTACATCAACAAGATCGGACCGGCCCTCTATAGTCCCATGCCCACGAGCGCTTAAGCCTTTGTCAGCAGGCTCTCAGAACTGGAACGGGAGTACGCCGACAACGGTATCGATCTTGACGTGTGCCGTACCTCGCTGGCCGGGCTGCTCGCGCTGGATCTTCCGCCGATTGAGGACGTGCTGGCCCGCCTCCTGGAGATGGTGATGCTGCCCGGCTTTGTCCTGCTCACCGAATAGAGAGATGTCTACGAACCGATCAGTAGATGAGCCGCTGGGCTTCCCATAGTCGGAGATTGCCACGGTCTACCGCAAGCAGCTCCGCCCGATGCTCCTGGAAGGAGCCGAAGCTATGGATCGGATCTTCCCGGACTGATCACGGCATGCGATCATCGTCCAGCTTGGTCCGCCCCACGAAGGATGATCAGTGAAACCTCAGAGTCGTCCCCACATGCTTCCGCTGACCCTCGGGTGGGCGATTCTCATTCTCGGCGGATGCGGAGCGGTCGCCACCGGCGCCGACAACGACGCCGTCCCCTTCTTGATCGCCAATTCCGCTGTCGGGCTGGCCTGCATCCTGACCGCCGCCGTGATGGCGATCTCAGGACGCGACTCCCAGTAGCGGGGCTAGTCACTCAGTTGGTCACCCGGCAAAGCAAAAGGCCGTTCCCGATTGCTCGGAAACGGCCTCTGACCTGGTGGGGTGTTCACAAGTAGAGCTGGCCTGGGGCGCGAGGGGGGTTACGAAGATCGCTTCCCGCTGAGAGTGCCTAACAGAATGAGCTCGGCTGCGCTTTGATCTGTTGCTGTGGACGACTGCATGGTCTCGCCGTATCGACGCGCTCAGGGTGAGGACGTGGTCGTCCCTCTCGCAGAGGCAGAGGTCTCCATTGAGGCCGGACTCTTTCGGTGACCACCTCGGTCAGACGAACATCCAGCAGTAGAGCAGTTGGTCGCATTCCTTCGCGCGGCGGGCCAGCCCGACAAGGTCCTTGACCAGGGAGAGCATGTATTCCCTGTCGTCGTCCGAGGAGTGGAAAGAGAACTCCTCGATCTTCGTCCAGCGTTCCGCCACCGCAGGCAGGGATGAGTCGTCCGCGCCGGCGAGGATGTCGCGCGCGTTCACCGGCAACTCGTAGATGGCCGCCCCACCCAGGTAGGGGGAGTCCTCAGGCAGGGCATCCCACTCCTCGTCGGTCTGCGGGGCCGGATCGGGATACGAGGGGTACAGGGGCACCGCATCGACCAGGTCGAAGGAGAAGTCGACATCGCCGATGAACGCCACGAGCTGGCCCAGGATCACCTGAGGGTCGATTCCTTTGGTCTCCACGGCGTCGAACCCGGCGACTCCGTACTCAGGATCGTCGATCACGCGGGAACGGTCCGGTTGGACCATCGCCGCCGCACGATCCGCAGCCCGGTAGTACTCACAAAAGACGCTCACGCGAGCGATCCTGGCCCGGCGCGCACGACAGGGCAATACTCGGACATACCTGCCCGGCGACCACTGTCGGATATGACCGACGCCTTACGAGTTAGTGCGCGATAGCGGAGATCGGTCGTAGGGACCGAGTTGGACTGTGGGCGATCCCGGACGGGTTATCCGATTCCTGCTATTAGGGCCGCGGCGGACAGGGCCAGTGCGCCGAGTCCGCCGATCATGCCCGTGATCGTGGCACCCCGGCGGTCGGCCATCGTGCTCAAGTGAGTACGTGCGGCCAAGATGAAGGTGACCCCGCCGCCCACGAACCACGGTCCCCACAGGTAGGTGTACCAGCGGCTGACCGGTAGCAGCTCCGGAGCGAGCTCGATGATGTGCGCCTGGACGAGCAGTCCCTGCCCGACGAACAGTGCTCCATGCCAGACGAGCAGTACCCCCGCGCCCCATGCCATCAGCTGCAGGAGGCAATCCATGCCGCGCCCCCAGGCGCGGCGGCGCACCAGAGCCAGGCCCAGCAGCCCGCCGACGACCTTGAGCATGCCGGTCACCCACAACACCGCAAGGAAGTGACCATGCTGCGCACCGAAGGCATCGAGGACCTGCTCCGGTTCCATCCCGACGTCAAGACCAAGGTCGACTCCGGCTACCAAGGCCTCGCCCGCGACTTCCCCACCCAGGTCACCACTCCGCCGAAGAAGCCCGGCAAGGACACCACACCAGCCGAGGTAACCCCCGGGGAGGCGCAACGCCACCGACAGTCCTCACAGCGCATCTGCGTCGAACACGCCATCGCCGAACCCAAGCAATGGCGATCCATGCAGCGCTGGATCGGACGCCGCGAGCATTTCGCACCCATCGCCCGCGCCATCGCCGGGCTGGTCTCCGACCGCTGCGCCATGCGGTAGGGGCACCGACAGGACCGTCCAGGCCAGCATGCCTCGACCTCAATCGCGCACAGAGTCGTTAGAGCTCACAGGCTCACGGCCGGACGCTCATGTACGCCATGTTGTCCATCGGCAGCCCTGTCGCCGCGACCTGCTCGCGCAGGTCGCTGCTCATGTGCGCCCCTTTGAACTGCTCCACCGTAACGAGGACGGAAGGCCATCTGGCCGACTCCACCCAGATTTCAGGCGGCTCCCTGCGCGATACGGACCAGCCACTCTGGTTCAGCCGTCGCTCGGCCGCGGCGAGTATGTCGTTCTTCACGTCGCCGTCGAAGTAGATCACGAGGTCGTTCATTTCGACGTACGCGTTCTCCCACTCATGGACCATGACCGCCTCTTCGCCGACAACCCGGCCGACGGTTCGTAACTCCGGGAGCACGTCCGGGTCTACGCGCCGCACGTCGGGCCCGAAGAAGAAGTACAGCGTGGCCCATCCCAGGCCAACCGCCAAGAGGACAGCACCTAGTGGACCCACGAGGCTCTTCAGGCAGTTGTTCATGCGCGACAACGCCATGCTTCCCGCACCTCCTCGACCGAACGATCATGTTGTCGGACAACGTGCCCGACAATCAAGGACCAGCGAGTTCGATCACCCGTCCGTAGGGTTGCGTCCGGAGCCGAAGGCTTCGCAGCGACAATGTTGCAGACCTGTCTTCATCGGCGCCTCCCAGCCCTCTACGGTTACGTTTTTGCGATCACTGTGCGACTCCTTATGGTCGGGGTGTTCACGAACGCGGTTTGAGGTGCCCTGCAGATTCCTGACAGTCAGCTACATAAGCTGACAGAAGTCTGGAAGAGGTAGGTACGTGACGAGGCGTCGTAGGCAGTTCTCGCCGGAGTTCAAAGAAGAAGCCGTCCGCATGGTGCTGGAGGGCGAGCGGACGGTCGCGTCGGTGGCGCGGGAGTTCGACATCAACGCCAGCACGCTGGGCAGCTGGGTGAACCGGCATCGGATCGTGAGCACCCAGGACGAGCAGCGGCTGGTTTCCGGGCCGGAGCGGGCGCGGATCCGGGAGCTGGAGCGGGAGAATGCGGAGCTGCGTGAGAAGCTGACGTTCTTGAAAAAAGCAGCCGCCTTCTTCGCGGCCGAGAGTCGATGACGCTCGCCAAGTACGAGCTGATCGACGCGGAGAAGGCATGCCACTCCATCGCCCGGATGTGCGCCTGGCTGGGAGTGTCTCGTTCGGGCTACTACGAATGGCGTGAGCGGTCGGCCTCGGCCACCGCGCAACGCCGGAGGTTGCTGGCAGCCCTGGTCGCCGAGATCTTCACCGACTTGCACGAGACCTACGGCTACCGGCGCGTCCACGCGGCCCTGCGCCGCCGCGGCGAGTACTGCTCAGCCGAACTGGTCCGCGCGTTAATGCGCGAGCAGGGCCTGGCCCCGGCCCAGGTACGGGCGTTTCGGCCGAGGACCACCGTGCACGGCGACTTTCGCGGCATCCCCGACCTGGTCTCCCGCGACTTCACCGCCACCCGGCCGGGGATCAAACTGGTCGGCGACATCACCTATATCCGCACCTGGGAGGGCTTCCTCTACCTGGCCACCGTGATCGACTGCCACAGCAAAGCGGTCCTTGGCTGGGCAATGGCCGACCACTACCGCACCGACCTGATCAAGGCCGCGATCCAGATGGCCGTCGGCACCGGCCTGCTCCAGCCCGGCGCGGTGTTCCACGCCGACCGCGGCTCGAACTACACCAGCGACGAGTTCGGCCGTTTCCTGGCCGGGCTGGACATCCGCCGCTCGGTCGGCCGCACCGGGGCCTGCTACGACAACGCGATGGCCGAGTCGTTCTTCAGCGCGCTCAAGAACGAATGGCTGCACCGCTTCGTCTTCACCACCCGAGCCAAGGCAAAACGACAAGCCATCCGCTACATCGAAGGGTTCTACAACCACCGACGCCTGCACTCCGCGCTCGGCTACCGGCCACCCCTGGAAGTACTCAACGAGGCCCTTTCAACCCAAACAGCCGCATAGGCTACGCCCATAAGACGGCTGTCCGGAATCACCGTGGCCCCTCACCATGGCTACGAGAAGCCGCGTTTCCCGCGCCCGGCACGAATTTGTCGGTCTTGTACGCCATGATCAGCGCTCGTATGCACCGATCTCCCGACTCTCGACGAGAGCGTCATGACCGCTCCGTACAGGAGGCAAGCGTGAAGCTCCTTCTCACTTCCGGCGGCGTCAAGAACCCGAGCATCCACAGCGCGCTGGTCGACTTACTGGGCAAACCGATCGCCGACTCCAACGCCCTCTGTATCCCCACCGCCAGCTACGGGCACCCCCAGGGCAATCCCGGTGGGGCATGGCGTTTCATCAGCGGCCAGTCCTCCACCCCCATGTGCGAGTTGGGTTGGAAGTCCCTGGGAGTGCTGGAGCTCACCGCGCTGCCCAGCATCGACGAAGAACGCTGGGTCTCCTGGGTCCGAGAGACAGACGTCCTGCTGGTGAACGGCGGCGACGCCCTGTACCTGTGCCACTGGATGCGGCAGTCAGGACTGGCGGATCTCCTGCCGTCGCTGCACGAGAGGGTCTGGGTGGGACTGAGCGCCGGAAGCATGGTGATGACCCCCCGTATCGGAGAGCACTTCGTCGGTTGGCAGCCGCCTGCCGGGAGCGACAGCACACTGGGCATCGTCGACTTCTCGATCTTCCCGCACCTGGATCACGAGCTCCTGCCGGAGAACAGCATGGCCGACGCGGAAAGATGGGCGGCCGGAATCCCAGGTCCGGCGTACGCGATCGACGACGAGACCGCCATCAGAGTGACCGAGGGCACCGTCGACGTCGTGTCCGAGGGCCACTGGAGACTGTTCTCCTCCTGACACCAACAGGGCTCGCACGGTGATCACCGACTTTTCGCCGATCCCGGTCCGCAAAGGCCCTTCGGAGGCCGTACGCTCCCGGAGGACAAAGCGACCTCACAACCTTTGAACAGCGAAAAGGCCCGGCTCCATGATCTGGAATCGGGCCTTTCGCCTTGTGGAGATGAGGGGATTCGAACACATGTACCGATCGTGTTCTCGCCCTCGCGACCTGCGCCCGACCGTCCGTCAACGTCCATCTACGTCTGTGATCGACCTTTACGGTTGTCACGCAGTTGGTCACTCAGAACCCAGCAAGAAGCGCCTCTTATGCTGCCCTTCGGCCTTGTCGGGGACAGCGGGGACAGCCTGTCCCCGGCAGTGTCCCCGATTCTTCATGGCGTTCTCCCTGGTCAACCCCCTTTGGGGGACAGCGGGGACAGCGGGGACACGGGGGACAGCTCCAGGCGTAGTTGCCAGACCTCCGGCTCACGGCGAACGCGCGAATGCCGTCCTGAAGAACTGGCGGATCCTGCGCAAACTCCGCTGCTGCCCGCTACGTGCAGGTCAACTCGTCAAAGCAATCTTCGTCCTGCAAGCTCGCAAGGTGCGGTGAAATACCTTCAGTATGGAAAGCTTCTCCCATGGCATCCGTTAAGCAGTTTCAAGTCACTTTCGACTGTGGGGAACCTGAACGCGTCGCTCGTTTCTGGTGCGAAGTGTTGGGGTATGTCGCACCGCCGGTACCTAAGGGATTTGCTACCTGGGACGACTTCAACCGCACGCTGCCGCCTGAGGATCAGGGTTCATGGGCCGCATGCGTTGATCCCTCAGGGGTGGGTCCGCGGTTGTTCTTCCAGCGCGTTCCCGAAGGCAAGGTCGTCAAGAATCGGCTGCACCTTTGTGTGCGGGTCGGCAGCGGGCTCGTGGGTGCGGAGCGTCTGGCGGCCCTTGAGGCCGAATGCGCGCGGCTGATCCCGCTCGGCGCGGTCCGCGTAGAGCTCCTGCTTGCCGATGGGGTAAACGAGTCGACCCTCGTGATGCAGGACATTGAGGGCAACGAGTTCTGTCTGGACTGAGAGGTCTAAGCCAGGCCGCGCCGTACCCAAACATTGGGTTCGACATAAACCGCGTGGTTCTGGTCGATGTCGACGTGGACGGCGGCGAGCGCTTCCGGGACATCCTGAAGGCCCGGGGCGTCGAAGGGAGGCCGGTCCATTTGCGCCATTCGTCCAGAGTCCCGGCGATGGTCATGGAACGTGGGCATACCTCGACGATCTCGCCGCCTGCGCGTCCTTTCCTGCGCTTCGCGTCAAGAGCGGCTGAGAACACTCTAGGGTTGATCACGCCTAACCCTGTCGACCTCTGCTCTGTTCCTCGCGGCAAGACGGGTCGTCCTTCCAAGGCGCTCAGCTGGCTCAGGCGGAAGCCGTACTCAAGGCCGCCGAGGACACTCCGCTCCATGCCTACGTCGTGCTTGCCCTGCTCACCGGTGCTCGTACCGAGGAACTACGGGCGCTCACCTGGGACCACGTTGACCTGGAAGGTTCTCCAGACTCAGCGCCCAGCGTTCCACCGTTCGTCGCCGTCTGGCGCTCGGTCCGTACCGGTGGCGACACCAAGACCAAGAAGTCCCGGCGCACGCTAGCACTCCCTCAGCGTTGCGTAGACGCACTACTCGACCACCTGGCGGCACAAGTGGAAGCGCAGGGAGACTCATGGTCGGTAACTGGCCTGGTTTTCGCCTCGACCACCGGAACCGAGCTGGACGCGCACAACGTACGGCGGGCGTTCCGGAAGATCCTGGAGAAGACTGACCTAGATCCCCGCGAGTGGACGCCCCGCGAGCTACGGCACAGCTTCGTGTCCCTGCTCTCAGACAATGGCATCCCGGTGGAGGAGATCTCCCGGCTGGTCGGCCACAGCAGCACGGTCACCACGGAGACCATTTACCGCAAGCAGATCCGCCCGGTACTCCAAGGCGGAGCAACCGCCATGAACCGCATCTTCGCTTCTGACAAGGAGGCTTAGTCACGCAAAAGGCCACTTCCGATCTCTCGGAAGTGGCCTCTGACCTGGTGGAGATGAGGGGATTCGAACCCCTGACCCCTTCGATGCGAACGAAGTGCGCTACCGGACTGCGCTACATCCCCAAGACGTGGACTAGATTAGCAAACTTCCGAGGGCACTCGCGCCATCCGGAGCGCGGGTCAGTCGCCGACCGCTCGGCGGGGGGGCTCCGCGTACTGATCGAAGATCTCGTCGCGGAGCGCGGCCAGGTCGATGATCTCGGCCACGGGGCGCTGGGCCTCCAGGAGGGCGGCACGGCGGCGGGCGCGCTTGGCACGTTCCGCGTGGGCCTGGGCTATCGCTGCGCGCCGTTCGGCGTCGATCTGGACCGTGACCCTGAGAACGGCCATGTAGACGCCCAGGAGCACCACTGAGGGCGCCACGCCCCACCAGGGGATGATCTGGACGGCGGCCGTCACCACGGAGGCGAGCAGGAGCAGGACGCACCAGAGCGTGAGGCGCCTTCGCTTGGCCACCTGCTTGCCCCGGCGGCGGAGTTCCGCGCGGCGGCGCTCGGACGCGGCCCTGCCGGCGGCGGTCCTACCGGTTTTGCCGGCCTGGGGCGGGGCGGGCGGGGCCTCACCCCCGGTCCCGGACGCTGTCTGGGCACCCGGCGAGGCTTCCTCTGCACCGGGCGACGGAACGTCCCCTTCCGGGGAGAGCGAGGACTCGGGCAGGTCGGCGGAGGAGACGGGCAGGGGCTCGGTGAGGGTCTCGGCCGAGTCCTCGTCGATCGCCCGCTCGTCGTAGGCGTACGGCTCGATGTCCTTGTGGGTCTCGGCCAGGGTGTTGCGGTCGCGGTGCAGCCACATGGGCACCAGCACGCACAGCCACATGACGACGATGGCCAGGTAGAGAACGACACCGCTGCTCACGGCCACCTCCGGGCAGCATGAAGACGCGCATGGTCTCCCGGCGTCCTCAATCTGCTCATGTCACGCACCGTAAGACCGCGTGTCACTATTTGACGAGCATTCGATGCGGTGTGTCGCGAGATCTTCAAACCTCTTCGTGCGGAGTGCCACCGTGGGCGGCCGCCTCACGGGCCCGCCGCCACCGTACGAGCAACCCCCTCGGGGCGTCTTCGACCGTGAGTGCGTAACAGATGTGGTCGCGCCAGGCACCGTCGATGTGCAGGTGCCGACGTCTGATCCCTTCTTCCCTGAAACCAAGCTTTTCAACCACTCTGCGGCTCGCGTGGTTTTCTGGGCGGATATTGGCTTCGACGCGGTGCAGCCCGGTGGTGAAGAAGCAGTGGTCGACGGCCATGGCGACCGCGGTGGGGGTGATCCCGCGACCGGCCAGCGCGCCGTCCACCCAGTAGCCGATCTGGGCCGACCTGGCGGAGCCCCAGACGATGGCGCCCACGGTGAGCTGTCCAGCGAAGGCGCCCTCGTAGGTGACGACCCACGGCAGCGCGAGACCCTGCCTGGCCTCCCTGCGCAGGGTTCCGGCCATGGAGACGTAAGGGCCGAGACCGGTCTTGAAGAGGGGGGTCTCGGGATTGCTCGGCTCCCAGGGACGGAGCCAGTTCGCGTTGCGCAGCCGCGATTCCCGCCAGACGCGCACGTCCCGCAGCCGCAGCGGCCGAAGTCCTACCGGGCCTTCCGTAAGGGTCACCGGCCAGCCACGAAGTCGATCCACACCCTCATCATCTCCCGAAGAAGGCCCGCGGTGCCATGGAAGCAGGGGAGGCGGATCAACGGGGGTGATCTCCTCCCCTGATCTGGTCCACGGCGTGCCTGAGCACGGGAGACAGCACGCCCATGCCGTCGCGCACCCCTCCCGAGGAACCCGGCAGGTTGACGATCAACGTGCCACCGGCCTGCCCGGCGAGCCCGCGGGAAAGGATGGAGGTGGGCACCTTGTCCCGGTTGACGTGACGGATGGCCTCGGCGATGCCGGGAACCTCCCTGTCGATCACCCGCTGGGTCATCTCCGGGGTGAGGTCCGCCGGGGTCAGGCCGGTGCCGCCGGTGGTGACGATCACGTCGTACCCCTCCGCGACCCCGGACCGCAGCGCCGCCTCGACCGGCTCGCCGTCGGGGACCACCTCCGGGCCGTCCACGTCGCACCCGGCCGCCACCAGCAGCTCGGCCAGCAGCTTCCCGGAGGTGTCCTCGTACGTCCCGGCGGCGGCCCGGTTGGAGGCGGTGATCACCAGAGCTCTCATGGGATCATCCTCCCAGGGTCTTGGGGACCCGGTCTCTGGGGACCCGGCCTTCCACCGACCCGGTCTCTGGGGACCCGGCCCCCCATCGACCTGATCTCTGGGGACCCGGCCTCCCACCGACCTGGTCTCCCGAAGATTCGGCGCCGTCGTGACGGGATCTCCTCACCGGGACCGGATATCCCGGGGCGGGATATCCGGGGACGGCCAGGGACGGGATATCCCGGGACGGGATGTCAGGGGCGGGTCCAGATCCCCGTCTTGCCGCCGGTCTTCTCCTCGACGCGGACATCGGTGATCACGGCCGCCGGGTCGACCGCCTTGACCATGTCGATCAGGGCGAGCGCCGCGACCGAGACCGCGGTCAGCGCCTCCATCTCGACGCCGGTACGGTCGGCGGTCTTGACCCGTGCCGTGATCTCCACGCCGTCGTCGGCCACGGTCAGCTCGACCTTGACCCCGTGCAGCGCGATGGGATGGCAGAGGGGGATCAGGTCAGGGGTCCGCTTGGCGCCCATGATCCCGGCGATCCGCGCGGTGCCGATCGCGTCGCCCTTGGGCACCTCCCCCGACCGCAGCAGCGCCACGGCCTCGGCGGACAGCAGCACCCGGCCGGTGGCGGTCGCCGTACGGAGGGAGACGTCCTTGGCCGAGACGTCCACCATGCGCGCCGCGCCGGTCTCGTCGAGGTGGGTGAATCCGGCCGCTTCGCTCCGGTCCCGGTCGTTCACAGGGTTCACAGGGTTCACAGGGTTCACAGGGGGATGACCTCCACGTCCGTACCCTCGGGAAGCTCGGTGACGTCCTCGGGCACCACGATCAGGGCGTTGGCCGCGGCCAGGGCGGCGAGCTGGTGGGAACCCTGCCCGCGCACCGGGCCGACCGTACCGCCGGGGCCGAACACGCCGCGCAGGTAGGAGCGCCTGCCCTCGGGCGAGCGGAGCCGGCCGGTGGTGACCGCCCGCACGGTCGGCGTGGGCTCCTCGGGCAGGCCCCGCATCCTGCGCAGCGCCGGCCGGACGAACAGGACGAACGACACGAACGACGAGACCGGGTTGCCGGGCAACGCGAAGATCGGCACCTGGTCCTCGCCGACCACGCCGAATCCCTGGGGCATGCCCGGCTGCATGGCGACCCGCTCGAAACGGACCGTGCCGAGCGGGCCGAGGGCCTCCTTGACGGGCTCGTACGCGCCCATCGAGACGCCGCCGCTGGTGATCACGAGGTCGGCCCGCAGCAGCTGCGCGTCGAGCTGGTCGAGGAACCCCGCGGCGTCGTCGCCGACGATCCCCGCCCGGTAGCCCTCGCCACCCGCCTCGCGGACACCGGCGATCAGGGCGAAGCTGTTGGACTCCCAGATCTGGCCGGGTCCCAGAGGCAGGCCGGGCTCGACCAGCTCGGCTCCGGTGGAGATCACGACCACCCGCGGGCGAGGCCGTACAAGAACCCGGCGGCGGCCGACACCCGCCAGAATCCCGAGCTGCGCGGGACCGATCGGGGTGCCCACGGGCAGGACGACGTCGCCCGCCCGCACGTCCTCCCCGGACCTGCGGATCGCGTGGCCCTTCATCGCCGGGCGGCCGATCGCGACCTGAGCGGTGCCGCCGTCGGTCCACTCGACCGGGACCACCGCGTCGGCCCCGGCGGGCAGCGGGGCCCCGGTCATGATCCGCATCGCCATGCCGGGACCGATGGCCTGCAACCGGCCGTCTCCGGCCGCGATGTCGTCGATCACCGGGAGCGTCACCGGGGCGTCCGCGACGTCCTCGGCCCGCACGGCGTAGCCGTCCATCGCGGAGTTGTCGAAGGGCGGCAGCGAGACCGGAGCAGTGACCTCCTCGGCCAGCGTGGTGCCCAGCGCCCGTTCCAGTTCCAGCTCCAGCGGGGCGAGCACCCGCACGGTGCGGAGGATGTCGGAGAGGTGGTCGTCGACCGATTTCAGGGAGCTCATCGCGAGGCCAGGAACTCCTTGAGCCAGGGCATGAACTCAGGCGCCAGGTCGGGACGCTCGGCGGCGAACTGCACCACCGTACGCAGGTAGTCGAGCTTGTTGCCGGTGTCGTAGCGGCGGCCTCTGAACAGCACGCCGTGCACCGGGCCGCCCTGGTCGGTGCCGCGTCCTGCGAGGGTACGGAGCGCGTCGGTGAGCTGGATCTCGTTGCCGCGTCCCGGCGGGGTGTTCTCCAGGACCTCGAAGACGGCCGGGTCGATCACGTACCGGCCGATGATGGCCCAGTTGGACGGGGCCTCGTCGGCGGGGGGCTTCTCCACCAGGTCGGTCACCCTGACCACGTCGTCCTCACCGGTGGGCTCGATGGCGGCGCAGCCGTACAGGGAGACCTGCTCCTGGGGGACCTCCATCAACGCGATGACGCTGCCGCCGTGCGTGCCGCGTACCTCGATCATGCGCTTGAGGAGCTCGTCGCGGTGGTCGATGAGGTCGTCGCCGAGCAGGCAGGCGAAGGGGTGGTTGCCCACGTGCTGCTTGGCGCACAGCACGGCGTGGCCGAGGCCGCGTGGCGTGCCCTGCCGTACGTAGTGCAGGGTGGCCAGGTCAGCGGGCTCCCGCACCTGCGAGAGGCGCTCGTCGTCGCCCTTGGCCTCCAGGATCTCCTCGAGCTCGTGGGCCCGGTCGAAGTGATCCTCGATGGAACGCTTGTTCTTCCCGGTGACCATGAGAACGTCGAGCAGCCCGGCGGAGACGGCCTCCTCGACGACATACTGGATCGCGGGCTTGTCGACGATGGGCAACATCTCCTTGGGGGTCGCCTTGGTCGCCGGAAGAAAACGGGTGCCCATACCCGCCGCGGGAACGACTGCTTTCGTCACAGCTTCGAAGTCGGCCATAACCAAAACCTTAGTGGAGGGACCTGTGGACAAGCTGACGCTGCGTGCCACGATCGAGGCCGCACGCGCCTCGATCCCCGACGAGAAGCGGCACGCGGCCTCCGTCCAGATCAGGGAATCCCTGCTGGACCGGCCCTGGGTCCAGATGGCCGGGCTGGTCGCGTGTTACTGGTCGATCGGGACCGAACCGGCGACCCACGGGCTGGTCTTCGCCCTGTGGAAACACGGCGCGACCGTGATCCTGCCGGTGCTCCGCGACGACGACGATCTCGACTGGGCGGTGTACGACGGCCCGGACACCCTCGCCCCCGGCCGCTTCGGGATCATGGAACCGGTCGACACCCGGCGCGGCGTCGACGCCGTCAGGACCGCGGCCCTGGTGATCGTGCCCGCGCTCGCGGTCGACAGGACCACCGGGGTACGGCTGGGCCGCGGCGGCGGCTCCTACGACCGGGCGCTGGCCAGGGTCGGCCCGAACGTGCCGACGGTGGCGCTGCTCCACGAGGGCGAGCTGCTCGACGGCGTGCCCGCCGAGCCCCACGACCTCGCGGTCCGCTACGCGGCGACCCCCGAGGGGATCTTCAAGACCGCCGCCGCGGAGGTGTGACCGACCGCCGGAACGGGGCGTGACCGGCCGAGGAGTGCAGGCGTGACCGACCGGCGGGCGTAGGTGTGACCGACCGCCGGAATCGCCGCCGGACGCGGGGCCGAAGGCGTCGAAATCGTGACGGGGAGTGCGCGCCGCGTGTGCGTGGCGCCCCTCCTGAATGCGACACAATGGTCCCCGGAGTCAGAGAGGGGACCAGATGGGACTGGACGTCTGGCTGCTTCTCGGTGCCGGAATCGTCATCGCGGCCATCGTCGCAGTTCGTGTCGCCCATCGGAGCGGGCTGCCCAGTCTCCTGATCTTCCTTGGCTTCGGTTTGCTCGTCGGCGAGTCCGGGTTCGGGCTGCAGTTCGAGAACCCGCAGCTCGCGCAGGAGATAGGCCTGATCGCGCTGGCGATCATCCTGGCCGAGGGCGGCCTGACCACCACCTGGAGCCACGTCAAGGGAGCCATTCCCACCGCCCTGGTGCTCGCCACCGTCGGCGTGGGGGTGAGCATCGCGGCCGTCGCGATCCCGGTGCACCTGATCCTCGGCATGGACTGGCGGACCGCGCTCCTGCTCGGCGCGATCCTCGCCTCCACCGACGCCGCCGCCGTCTTCTCCGTACTGCGCCGCCTGCCCCTGCCCTCGCGCCTCGCGGGCATCCTGGAGGCCGAGTCGGGTCTCAACGACGCCCCCACGGTGATCGCCGTCATGCTGCTGAGCGCCGCGACCTCGCCCAGCCTGGGGCTGGCGCTGTTCGAGGTGGCCCTCGAACTCGTGGTGGGCGCGGCCGTCGGCCTGGCGGTCGCCCCGCTCGGCGTGTACGCGCTGCGCCGCATCGCGCTTCCCGTCTCCGGCCTGTACCCCATCGCGGTGCTCGCGCTCGCGTTCGTCGCCTACGCGGGAGCCATGCTGCTGCACGGCAGCGGCTTCCTCGCGATCTACCTCGCGGCACTGGTCATGGGCAACTCCCGGATGCCGCACCGCGCGGCCTCGCGGGGTTTCGCCGAGGGCGTGGCCTGGCTGGCGCAGATCGGCCTGTTCGTCATGCTCGGCATGCTGGCCAGCCCTTCGGAGATGCCGTCCGCGATTGTGCCCGGCCTGGTGGCCGGGCTGATCCTGGTCGCGGTGGCCCGTCCTCTGTCGATCATCGTTTCCGCGCTGCTGACCCGGCTGTTGCGCATCGACAGGCTGGGCTGGCGGGAGCAGGCCTTCCTGTCGTGGGCCGGGCTGCGCGGCGCGGTGCCCATCGTGCTCGCGACCATCCCCTGGGCCGCCACCTCCGTTCCGGACGGCACCGCCAAGTTCGTGTTCAACGAGGTCTTCGTGATCGTCATCGTCTACACCCTGCTGCAGGGTCCGACGCTGCCGTTCGTGGCGAAACTCCTCAAGCTGTCCACCCCCGAGGAGGCCCGCGACCTGGAGGTCGAGTCCGCGCCGCTGGAGGAGCTCAACGCGGACCTGCTCCAGGTCAAGGTGCCGCCGACGTCCAAGCTGCACGGTGTGGAGATCTTCGAGTTGCGGCTGCCCACGGACGCCCAGGTGACGCTGATCGTCAGGGACGGCCGGACGTTCGTCCCCACCGACTCCACGAGGATCAGGACCGACGACCAGTTGCTGGTCGTGACCACGGCCGCCTGCCGTGACACGGTCGAACGCCGAATGCGCGCGATCAGCCGCAAGGGCAAGCTCGCGGGCTGGTTCGGCGAACGCGGCACCTGACCGGGATCCGGCGTCCGATCGAAGGCGGCACCAGATCGAGGTTCGGCGCCTGAGCAACGTCCAACTGAGGTTCGGCACCTGAGCGACGTCCAACTGAGGTTCGGCACCTGAGCGACGTCCAACTGAGGTTCGGCACCTGAGCGACGTCCAACTGAGGTTCGGCACCTGAGCGACGTCCGGCATCTGACCGAGGCTCGACGGCACCCGATCCGGGGGCGGCCCGCGCCCGAACCGGATTCCGGCCACATCCGCCCCATGGCCCCGGCCACATCCGAAGCGGGATTCGTCCCGGCCGAATCGAGGGCCGGCGACACCCGATCCGCCAGGCCGGGCCGCGTCCGGAGCGTGGTCCGTCCACATCTGATCGGAATCCTGCTACGGAATGCGAGGACTCCGACTCGCGTTTAAGCTTGTCGGCTGCGTACCATTAGCAGTCGCGCCACTAGAGTGCCAATCGGCGCGGATCATTACGAGGAGGAGCGCGTGCCCACCTACCAGTACGCCTGCACAGCCTGTAACAACCAGTTCGAAATCGTCCAGAAGTTCTCCGACGACGCTCTCACCGAGTGCCCGAGCTGCGCGGGCGACCTGCGCAAGGTGTTCTCCGCGGTCGGCATCGTCTTCAAGGGCTCGGGCTTCTACCGGACCGACAGCCGGTCCTCGTCGTCGAGCACGGTGACGTCCGCGAACGGTTCGTCGAGCTCTTCCAGCTCCTCGGACTCCTCCGGTTCGTCCTCGTCGAAGTCGTCCGACTCGTCGAGCTCGTCCGACTCGTCTTCGTCGAAGTCGTCGAGTTCCTCGTCGGCCTCCACGTCGACGAAGACCGCGAGCAGCACGGCCGCCGCGGCCTCCTGAGCCGCGCCCCCGTCCCCCTCGAACCCACCCCCGGCCGGCCGTTCACGGGCGGCCGTCCGACCGGCCGCCCCGGGCCGTGGCCTCCCATCCGCCCCCTTCACCGACCGAAGCGGGGTTGACGAGCCCCGGCCCCGGCCCCTCCGCCGCCGGTCGTCGCAGGACAGCCCTCGGCCAGTTCAGCACAGCCCGCCCGGCCTCCGATCGGCGTTCCACCGCTTTCACCGAAAGCGACCGAGCGGCTACCCGGGGACGCGGTTATCCACAGGCCGTCACCCGGGCTCCTCAGGGACCGGCCCGTGGCGCTAACCTCAGCTCCATGGTCACTCGCGCGGACATCGGGGTCATCGGCGGCTCGGGCTTCTACTCCCTGCTCGACGACGCCACAGAGGTCGAGATCGCCACGCCGTACGGCCCACCCAGCGACGTCGTCACCGTCGGCCGGATCGGGTCGCGCTCGGTCGCCTTCGTGCCCCGCCACGGCCGCGACCACCGCTTCCCCCCGCACCGGATCCCCTACCGGGCGAACCTGTGGGCACTGCGTTCCCTCGGCGTCCGCCAGGTCCTCGCCCCCAGCGCGGTCGGCTCCCTGCGCGCCGAGATCGGCCCCGGCGCCCTGGTCGTCCCCGACCAGATCGTCGACCGCACCTCAGGCCGCGTGCAGACTTACTACGACGCGGGCGGCGTCGTCCACGTCGCCTTCGCCGACCCCTACTGCCCCTCGGGTCGCGCGGCGGCCGTCTCCACCGCGCGTTCCGCCGGCTGGGAGGTGACCGACGGCGGCACCCTCGTGGTCATCGAGGGCCCGCGTTTCTCGACCCGCGCCGAGTCCCGCTGGTTCAGCGGCAACGGCTGGTCGATCGTCGGCATGACCGCCTTCCCCGAGGCCGTCCTCGCCCGCGAGCTGGCTCTCTGTTACACCTCGGTCTCCCTGGTCACCGACCACGACGCCGGGGTCGAGGCGGGTGAGGGGGTCACCCACGACGAGGTCCTCGCCTTCTTCGCCACCAACGTCGGCCGCATGCGCTCCCTCGTCGGCGAGGTCGTCGCCGCCCTCCCCGAAGAACGCACCTGCCCCTGCCAGAACGCCCTGGACGGCCTCAAGCTCCCCTTCGACCTCCCCGGCTGATCCTGTAGCCGGCGGCCCCGGCGTCACCGCCAGGTGAGCCACCCGGCGAAACCCGAGAAGGGCCGAATCCAGCTCCCGGCCACGCCCCGGATCCGCCGACAACCACTCGCTCCGCCCCGCTCCGCCAGCCGGCGGGGCGTCCCATCCACCCCAGGCACCGCCTCGCCACTTGGCGGGGCTGTCCCACCCACCAAGGGTCTGTCCCACCCACCAAGGGCGCCGCGCCGCCATCCGGCGGGGCGTCCTATCCACCACGGGCACCACGCCGCCACTCGGCGGGGCTGCCCCACCCATCACGGGCACCGCGCCGCCCGGCTCCCACCTCTGGAGTCAGCCATGCGCGCTCTGCGCCGCTTCCTCGACCGCCGTCACCGTCTCATCGCCACCGCCGTCGCCGCCCTGGCGATGGGATGCGCCGTGCTGGCACTGCGCCCGGACACCGCCTCGGTGACCGTACTGACCGCCGCCAAGGATCTCCCCGGAGGCGTGCTGGAACAGGCCGACCTGACACCGGCCCCGCTGAGACCCGGTACCGTCCCCGACGGCGCCCTGCGGCCCGGCATGCCGTACGCGGGAAAGATCCTGGCGGGTCCCGCACGGCGCGGGGAGCCGCTGACCGACGTCCGCCTGCTCGGCCCCGGCCTGCTGGCCGCCCACGGCGAGGGGACGGTCGCCACTCCGGTACGCGTCGCCGATCCCGAGACCGCGCGCCTGCTCTCCCCGGGTGACGTGGTGGACGTGCTCGCCGCCACCTCGACCTGGGACGGCAATGCTCCGGCGACCATCGCGGCCGAGGACGTCACGGTCCTGGCCACCCCGGGCGGGGAGTCGGAGCGGGGCGCGCTCATCGTGCTGGCCACCACGTCGGCCCAGGCGACCGAGCTGGCCTCCGCCCAGGCCGGCGGGCGGCTCTCCATCACGATCGGCCCTCGCGGGGGATGAATCTCATGACGACCGGTGAGGGCACGGCGGCCAGGGCCGGGGAGGTATGGCCGCCATACCCACTCAGGGACCGTCGGTCCCGGTGAGCGCCCAGCGCCGGATGATCGCGGTCATCTCGGCCTCGCGCATCTGGCTCTTCAGGCCCTCGACGGTCCGGTCGCAGAGCAGCAGCGGTTCCGGGGTGGGCCAAGTGGCGATGGCGTGGAAGAGGCGGCTGCCGGTGCCGTAGAGCACGGCCCAGCCCGGCCAGGTGACCTGCAGCAGTGCCGCCTCGGCACGGGCCTCGTGGTCCCAGGTGTAGTGGGGTACGGCGGCGATGGCCAGGCCGTCGCGGTGGCGCCCGCGAGCGGAGGCCCGTCTGATCGGAACGCGGCGGATCACGAGATCACCCTCCCCGCAGCCCGCTCCTCCTGAGCCTCCCTGGCGACGACCTCCTCAGCGATGGTTTCCTGCCGGTCGGTCTCATCCCGGAGGGCATCGAGGGTGTCGGCGTCGACGGTCCGTTCGGCCCCGGCCTCGAACGCGACCGCTGAGAAGGGCTTCTCACGGCTGGCCCACAGCCGCCCGGCGTCACTGAGAATCAGCCGCCAGCCGGGGATGGCCTGTTCGGGTGTGCTGGATTTACCATCGTCCATTGATTGGACCTCCATCCGATCAAGGGCCCGTCCGGTCGTTGGTAGCGGTGGACGGGCCCGCCTTGTGAAGCGGGGAAGGACATGGAGGGGTGGACCGTACGGGCCGGACGGCCGGTACGGAGCTGGAGTGAGCACCGCGCGGCACGGGATGCGGGCGGTTGTTCGCCCGAGGTGGTGCCCGATGCCCCGGGACCGAAGTGGCCGGGTTGGGTGGGGCGCGCGATGACGCCCGGTACCGGGCCGGGGCGGCCTGGTCAGAACGGCCCTGGATGGGAGCAGCGGGCGACGACGGCCGCGCACCCGGCACGGTGACGGCGCCGGTACGGTCCGAGCCCGCCGGGGAGGACGCAGAACGGGCACCGGCGAGGCCTTAGTGACCTGGGCCTGGACCTGGGACTGAGCCTGGGCCTGGATCTGGATCTGGGCCTGGAGCTGGGCCTGGACCTGCTCCGCGGACCGCTGGGCGGGCACCGGGGAGATCGCCTCGGCCCGGCGCGCGGGGGCGAGCGGCTCGAAGCAGGACAGGGAGCGATTCCCGGTGCGGCGGGCCTCCAGACGGATGGCCATCAAGGCGCCCGAGGGCTGCGCGTACTCGTGCTCATGATCGGCGAGCTGGTCGGGGCAACTGTGCGCGTAGGGGGCGTGCCCGCAGGCGGCACACCCCATCGGCAACGGCGGTACGTCGGCGAAACAGGCGCAGCCGCTCGCCGTGGCCCGGTCGAGGACCGGAGCACTAGGGTTGTTCACGGGTCAGGACTCACTTCCTGATCAAGGACCCGTCGTCGGTGTGCAAGACCGGCGACGGGTCCGTTTTCTGTTGATGACCTCGTTCAGTCCAGTAGCTGTGTTGACCTGCTCGCAGGCCCATCGGTGAGCCGCAACGGCTCCTGCATTCGTAGGCGGATGAAGCAGGTCATGCTCCGCGTCAGAGATCGAATCTCATGACGTGCCACGCACCCCTTTCAGGCCTACGCCCCTCAGGACTCCTATAGTGCAGTGAGAATCCCATCGATACAACGGCATCTAATAAGTGTCCGATAAGTCCATCCCCGGAGCGGCTGATGCGGCAAGCTGTCCGCATGAAGCACTCCACCGTTCGGCTGCGCCGCCTGTCACGTGAGTTGCGCACGCTGCGTGCGACCGTAGGAATGACGACGGAGGCCGCCGCCGAACAGCTCGGCTGGTCGCGCAGCAAGCTCAATCGCTTCGAGACGGGCAAGGGTGCGCCGACCCCTGACGATGTGGCGGCGATTTGTCACCTGTACTGCGTGGAGACGGCAACCACCAATGCCATGGTGCAGCTCACGCGCGAAGTCGCCCGGCGCGGCTGGTGGACGGCCTACTCAGATGTGTTCACCGGGTCGTATGTCGAGTTCGAGGCGGCTGCCAAGACGATCCGGCACTGGGAACCGCTGTTGATTCCCGGCCTGCTCCAGACCTCTGACTACGCCCGAGAGATCATCCAAGCAGGTCATCCCGATCGGTCTGACGTTGAGCTGGCACGCCGTGTCGATGCCCGGATGCAGCGCAAGACCAGTCTGTTCGGTGCTCACACCACCCTGCACGCTCTCATCGCCGAAGGCGCTCTACACCATCCTGTGGGAGCGCCCGGCATCATGGCCCGGCAGCTTGGCGACATCCTTCACGCCATGGATCAGCCGAACATCACGATCCAGGTCCTCCCATCGAAAGTCGGTGCTCACGGCGGCATGGAAGGGACTTTCTCAGTGCTGTCGTTCGACGACGATCCGGATCTCGGCTACGCCGAATGCCCGGCAGGCGAGGTGTACGTCGAGGACAGCGAGCAGATTCGGCAACTTATGCTGACGTTCGAGCGCCTCATCGACGTATGCCTGTCCCCCGAAGAATCCGCGGCGCTCATCACCGTGTTGAGGAGCAACCATGATCTCCCCTGACCTGTCCGGCGCCGAATTCCGCACCTCCACCCTCAGCGGAGCCAACAACAACTGCGTCGAGGTGGCCACCAACCTGCCGGGACTCGTCGCCGTACGCGACAGCAAGGACCCGTCCGGCCCAGCGCTGACCTTCACCCCCGCGGCCTGGAACGACTTCCTGACAGGCATCCGCACCGGAGAGATCTGACCCGACACCGAGCACTGGCCGCAGGTACAGCGCCCGCGAGACCGCGACCGAGCCCTTACAGCAGGGAGCCGATCTTGGGGTCGTACTCCCAGTGCCAGGGCTCGAAGGGGCTGACGTAGGCCCACTTGGGGTGGATCCAGCCGAACTTCTTGCCGTTGGTCTCCAGCCAGTTGAACTCGGCCGAGCGGAAGCGTTCGACGCCCCCGCACAGGTCGACGGCGAGTCCCAGGCCGTGGTTGCTGCGGCCCGGGATCGCCGCCAGGCCGGGGCGGGTGTAGTAGACCGACTGCTGCTCGGCCAGGCTCCGGTAGCTGTCGGTCACGCACATCGGCTTGCCGAACTGCCGCTTGTACGACTCGTTGAGGCTGATGAACGCGAGCGCGGCGTCCCCTCGCAGCTGGTTGCCCCGCTGCTGGAGCGGGCAGAGGTACGCCTGCGGGATGAGCCCGTTGGGGAACTCGCTCATCGAGGTCGCCCTGGTCGGGTCGCACCCGGCCGCCGGCTGCCCCTTCTTGTTGATTTTGACGCCCAGCTTCACCAGGGCCTTGGTGAGAGACTGCACGATCTTCTGCGAGCGCACCCTGAGCGTCTCGATCTCGGCGCCCATCTGCGCCTCCGCGAGGAGGTTGCTCGCCCGGAGCTCCTGCGCCTCGCCCGCCAGGCGCTCTCGCTCCAGCTGCAGGCGGCTGCTGTCCTCAAGGATCAGGTCGCGCTCGGCGACGATCTGGGTGAGACCGGCCATCGCGCGCAGGGTGTCGGCGTCGGACTCACCGGAAAGGAAACCGGCCACGTCCCCACCGCTCGGCTGCTGGTAGAGGAACCCGACAAGGTCTGACAGCGGCTGCCGTACCTGGGCGAAGGCCCTCTCTGCCACCTGCAGCTCCCGCAGCTTGGTGGAGAGCTCCTTCTCCGAGGTGCGGATCTGGGTCCGCCTCTGCTCCAGCGCCTTGGTCGCGGCCTCTAGATCCTTCGCGGCCTTCTCCGCCTCACGACGCAGTTCTGTGAGATTCACCGGCTCCGCGGCAACGACGGCCTGAACCTCCGCCGGCGCCCGCTGCGCGGCAGCGGCTCCCGGCAGGAAGGAAGTCATCGTCGCGACGACGGCGATCAGACCCGCTGATCGACGAGGTGGCACGTTCGACCCCTCCGTTTGCGAACTCGTGACCTGGGTCAGGCACGCACGCTACTACAGCTGACCAAGTGCACGGGCCAGACTCCCCACAGCCGTTATGCGCCGAACACCCCTTTTTGGGACCGGACAAGTCAGACTTCTTGCCGCCCGCGCTTCTTGCAGACCTCCCAGAGCCACGTCCCCTTCCACTCCGCCGAACACCCGTCGCGGGGCTCAGGTGGCGCGAGTGGCGGCCTCCGCTCCCCCCGAGGCCCAGGTGCCACAGAGGGCGGCAATGCCACCTTCCGTGGCCCTCTGGAGCCTTGCGGATAGGTCTCTATGGGAACGACCACATCTGACTCACCCGCACCATCCGTCCCGTTCGTCTCACGGGCATCGTCCAGCCGGCCGGGCTCGCTCGGGTCCTCCTCCGTACGGCGCACTCCCGACTTCGCCGCGACGGGCACCCACCCCCCGTACACCCGCTCCGGCCGCAACGGCGGAGGCACCAGCCTCGGCTCGAACATCCGGCTCCGCACGGGCCCGACCACGACCGGTACCACGGCCACCGCGTCCCCCGGCGGCTCCTCGTCCGGCGAACTCTCCGGCCCCCCGGCTCCCACCCGGGACGCCGCGCCGGTCCAGGCTCCACCACTCCCCTGGGAACCCTGCCGTTCCCCACCCTTCGCCCAGAGACCTCCGTCTCCGTGAAGCATCTCCGCTTCCCCGGGTCCCTCGGCTTCTTCCGCCTCCGCCGCCTCCGCTGCCTCTGCGGCTTTCTCGGCCTCTTCGGCTCTCCCGCGTCCTTCGGCCTCTCCAGGCCCCTCAGGCTCCACATCGCCGTCGGCCATCTGGACGGCCGCCTCGTAGCCGGTGAGCTCGGCCACCAGCAACCCCCCGGCCAGAAGCGCGGGTGCCAGCATCGCGCCACACAGCACCACCGGTCGCAGGGCGCGATGCCCGCGGATGCGCTTCCGTCGCCTGTCGATCACGGAACGTGACGCTAACCTCGCCCACCACCCCACACCCGCCCACTTGCCGCCCTTTTACTCCAGGCCAGCGAACCGATAACCCACCGTCTGCCCCCAACTCCCCCTCAGGGCGCGCAACCACTCGCCACTTTCGCTACTCTTACTAGGAGCCCCTGCCTCCGTAGCTCAGGGGATAGAGCACCGCTCTCCTAAAGCGGGTGTCGCATGTTCGAATCATGCCGGGGGCACTCTTCTGACCAGCTGTTTTAGCCCCTGACCTGGGGCTCAGTACGCCCCCTCTCAACGATCACGTGCAGCCGAGAGTTCGGTCCCGTCCGTCAACGTGACGGTCGCCCAACGAGGCGGACGAGATCCTGATGATCCGTCACAGCGACAACGACACCCGGGTGTACCGAGCACTACCCAGCCGGAAACGACCTGCCGCGCATCATCGAATCCTCTTGATCACATTGCCCTACGGTATCCGCCCATGAACGCCATCCACGTCCCCGGCACCATGCGCCATCCCTGGCTCGGCCTTCTGCGGCACGTGGGCCCGACAGCCATTGAGCGTGTGTACGGGGATGACCCCGAACACCTCTCGGCCGAAGTTAGCTCCCAGAACTGGCTGGGCTCACCTGGGGTCGCTGAGCCCGAGATCGTGCGGCACGAGCAGCGTCTTGGTGCCCGCCTGCCCCCGAGCTACAGGGAATTCCTCCAGGTCACCAACGGCTGGGACAAGGACGGTATCGCCTGCGGTCAGTTGCTGCCGCTTGCCGAGATCGGTTGGCTTCGTGATCTCGATCCGCATCTGGCCGGCATGTGGTCGTCCCCGGACGAGAAGCTCCTGAGCGTGCCCGATGAGGACTACTTCGTTTACGGGGAAGGTCAGGACACGGTCCATCTCCGGGCAGAGTATCTACCGGACACCCTCCAGATCGGCGAATACGACGACGGCACGTACCTCCTCAACCCTCACATCAAGACCCCGGACGGTGAGTGGGAGGCCTGGTATCTCGCACCCTGGCTACCCGGAGCCATGCGCTTCCGCTCCTTCTGGGACCTCATGAACGGCCGGTTGCGGGAGTACACAGAGGCCCCATAGGGATTACGCGGTCCGGCTTCGCCGCGCGAAGAGGCCGAGACGCCGGAGATGGACCGGTCGCTGCGAGTGCGGATCGGTCACCACCTGGCCAGCCGGGCGATGCCGTACATCGGCTGCCACCGCCGTCACCGAACCTCCGCGGTCAGCGGTGCCCCAGGACGTTGACCACGCGGCCGTTCGGGTCACGGACGAAGAACCGGCGGACCCCCCACTCCTCGTCCTGCAACGGATGCACGATCTCGGCACCGCTGTCACGCATGGCCGCATAGGCGGCGTCCACATCGTCCACCTCGATGCTCATGTCCGGAGTGACAGGTGCCGTCTTGTCACCGGTCATGATGCTGACCTGCGCCGTGGGAGCGGACGGAGAGGCGAGGGTCATGATCCAGCCGTGGTTCATGACCTCTTCCAGGCCCAGGAGGCCGTAGAACTCCGCGCTCTCCTCCAGGGCTTCGGACTGGATGTTGGGGACGATCCGACGTGCCGGCATCGACGGCTCCTGCAGCAGACGAGGGGATGTGCGTGTGATCCTTCTGCTCAGGATGGCGCATGTGTTCCGGAGCCGGCCGTCGAGAGGAGCGCTGATCCTCAAAGGTCGGCCGTCCCCGCCGAAAGCCTCGCAGGCTGTATGCCGACCGCGCCTACGACCACGAAGCCTTCCTCAGCCTGGGACGCGCCCTGATCCGTCGGCGTCGGTTGACGGCATCTCACCGAAACTGATCTTCTCCGGCTGTCGGAATATGAACTCTCACCCGAAAGGCGCGTCATCACCATCATCACGCACGACAATCCGATCGGCCGTGACCTCAGCGACTACATGGTCCACGCGGATCTCTCCGAACGCGTGGACGGCTGGCGCGAGCAGCTGTGGACCCGCCGGCTGACCCCGGACAGGTTCGAGATCACCTGCCTGCCGTTCTTCACCCACGGCATCTGCCATCACGATGTGGTGACCATCGACGACCGGCACCTGGTGGCGGCCGTGGTCGAGAAGTCGGGCCACCGCACTTTGCGGGTCGCCTTGGTCCGGCAGCACCCTCATCGCGACCGGTTCCACGAGCTCCTTCATGGCGAAGTGGCGACGTCCGGTCTGGCTCACGAGTGGTTGCAGGGCACCTATCTCTCTGTCGATCTCCCTCCAGGTACTGACCCGGACCCCCTGGTGAAGATCCTTACCGGGCCGGAAGAGATGGGCGCGCTCTTCTGGGAGATCGACTCCTGAGATCGCGGATCATTCCGTCAGGAGTTCCGAAGCGGGTGAGGTGACTCTGTCGGTGGCATCCGGCAGGATCTCCCGCATGCGGCTTTCCCCTCAAGGCATGCGGCTTTCCCCTCAAGCGCGGCAACTGCTGGATCTGATGACCGGAGCCGGGAAGGACCACGAGGAGTGGCCCGACGCCTCTCAGGTGAGCGCGGTCGAGCTGGGCACGCTGATCCCTGCGGCCTACCGGGTCGGAAAACAGGGCGGCGGCGCCATGAGTGCCCGGTTCTCGATCGAAGAGCAGGCCAGGCAGCGGCAACCGCTGTTCACGCCTGAGGCATGCGTCGACATGTTCGACGCACTGGTCGAGGGATTGCAGACCCGGAAATGGGCGGATCTGTGCGTCGGGATCGGTGCGCTGGTGCGCTGCCCGGCGGGAGCGCCGTTGGAGCGGCTGGCCGATCCCGCCCGCGTGCTGGTCGGCTTCCTGCTGCGCGAGAACCGGCTGGACACCCCCTTCTTCCTGCTGGCGGCGGCCGGGCTCGCGGGACTGGACACGGAGGTGGCCGCCCGGCTCGTCGAGAGGCGGGGGCCGATCGCGGTCGCCGAGGTGGAGTTGCTGCTCGGCTGGGATGCCGAGCGCCGGGCGCTGTACGCCGAGTCGGTGCAAGAGGAGCGGTCGTACACCTCCTCGCCACCGCTACCCGACGTCCGGGAACGGCTCGCCGACCTGTCCGACTATGTGGCCTTCGCCCAGGCGACTCTGGAGGCGGCCGAGGCCCGCATCGCAGCGATCCACGCCGGGCAGATCCCCTATCGGGCGGACAAGGCGTTCGAAGACGGGGAGAAGGAGACCATCGGCCGGGCCGTACGGCTGGCGCTCTTCCGGGACGAACCCTGGCTGCCCGGACTGCTGCGGCGACTCCTGCACGGAGTCTCGGTGGCACCCACCCAGGCCAGGACGCTGCCCTCGCAGGGCGTGCTGTTCGAGATCGCCCGAGCGGTGGAGGACCACCCCACCCCGGAGGCGATCTCGGCGCTGCGAGCCGCCCGTCAGGCGACCAGGCACGCGGGGGCGTCCAAACAGCTGGACCGCATGCTCAAGCGGATCGAACCCGCCCTGGCCGACCGGGTGGAGGTGGCCTTCCGGCTGCCCGACGGGCGGGTACGACAGGCAGTGGGCGAGCACACGGCGGTGATCTCGACCGAGGGCGAGGTCGAGCTGTCGTGGTGGCACGGGGACAGGAGGCTCAAGTCCGTCCCCGCAGCGGTCAGACGTGAGCACGCGGACGAGGTCAAGCGGCTGCGGGAGCTGGCCAGGCGAGTTCGGCAGCAGCAGGCGACGTTGGTCAGAGCGCTGGAAGCCGGATACGCGAGCGAGAACGCGCCGCCGTACCGGCAGCTGGCGGGGCAGCCGCTCACCGATCGGCTGATCTGGGAGTTCGAGGTCTCCCACGGTGTGTGGCGGAGCGAGCTGGGGCTGGGCCTGCCGGACATGCCGGTGCGGCTGTGGCATCCGGCCCGCGCGTCGCCGGAGGAGGTGCGCGCCTGGCGGGAGGTCGTGCAGGACAAGGAGCTGCGGCAGCCGTTCAAGCAGGCGTTCCGTGAGGTGTATCTGCTCACGCCCGCCGAGGAGGCGACCGGGATCTACTCCAACAGGTTCGCCGGGCACGTGGTCGACTACCGGAAGCTGTACGCGCTGTTCAAGCAGCGGGGCTGGCGCGCCGACTACATGGGGCCCTGGGACGGCGGTGGTTCCGGGGAGGCGCGACGCGTACTGACCGGTGGACGGTGGCGAGCGGAGTTCCACCACGAGTACCTCTCGCACGACGAGGGGTACGCGGTGACCGACCAGGTCCGCTTCCACCGGCTCACGGAGGGCGAGTGGCACCCGGCGCCGCTGATCGAGGTGCCGCGGCTGGTGTTCAGCGAGGCGATGCGAGACGTGGACCTGTTCGTCGCGGTCACCTCGATCGCGACCGACCCCGAATGGACCGACCGTGGGCTGGATCGGCTGCGGGACCACTGGCGGACGGGTTCGTTCGGGCCGCTGCCGCCGTCCGCCGAGGTGCGCCGAGACGCGCTGTCCCGGCTGATCGGCCGCACGACCATCGCCGGCCGGTGCACGTTGACCGATCGTTTCCTGGTGGTCCGGGGCGACCTACGCACCTACAAGATCCACCTCGGCTCGGGCAACATCCTCATGGACCCCAATGACGCCTACCTCTGCATCGTCCCTCGCGGCGGTGGCGACCAGCTCTTCCTGCCTTTCGAGGAGGACGGCGGGATGCTGTCGATCATCCTGTCGAAGGCGTTCCTGCTGGCCGCCGACACCGCCATCGCCGACCCGTCCATCGCCCACCAGCTCCGCAACTGACCCGCCCATGGACTGAGCCGACGTGTGCGGCGGTCTGCCCAGGATCACAGCGATTCCTGCCCAGGATCACGGCGATCCGTCGATGACCGCTCGGGTGGGAGACGCGGCTCCGCCGGACCCGGGCAGACCACCGCCTCCGCAGGACCAGGGACACACCGATTCTTGTCGTCAGTCGTGCTTGCGTGCCGTGAGGAGGAGGTACTCCCATTCCATCACCGTTTTCTTCTCGCCCTGTAGATGGCGGCGGGCCAGTTCGGTGAGGGCGTGGTCCAGGGCGGCGACCCGGTCGGGGTCCCCGGCCATCCCCCGGTAGACGGCGACGGTCGGGCCGTAGTTGGCCTTGAAGTAGTCACGAAACGCGTCGGGGTGAGCGAACCGGTCGATCGTGACCGTCTGCCGGCGCGCGACGACATCGGTGACCGCGTCCCCGAGCAGCGCACGGACGTGATCCTCGCTGCCCCACAGCGGAGGGGGTTGCGCGCCGGGCGGAGGTGGGGGCGCGTACGGTTTCATCGTCGCGAACATCTGGCCGATGAACCCCTCCGGCGTCCAGTTGAGCAGGCCGATCGTGCCGCCCGGGCGGCAGACCCGGATCAGTTCGTCGGCGGCGGCCCGGTGGTGGGGAGCGAACATGACCCCGACACAGGACAGGACCGTGTCGAACTCGCCGTCGGCGTACGGCAGGGCCTCCGCGTCGGCCTGCCGCCACTCCACCTTCGCGCCGCGCTGCGCGGCCAGGGCCCGTCCCGCCTCCAGCAGTTCCGGGGTCAGGTCGCCGGCCACCACGCTCGCCCCGGCCAGCGCCGCGGGGATGGCGGCGTTGCCGGACCCGGCGGCCACGTCCAGCACCCGGTCCCCGCGTCCCACCCCGCACGCCTCGACCAGGATCGCGCCCAGATCGGGGATGATCTCGGCGGCGACCGCGGGATAGTCGCCCAGCGCCCACATGTCGCGATGCCTGGCCTTCAGCGCACGGTCGGCCTCTGGCGCGTCGCTCTGTACGTTCATCCTGCTTCTCCCTCATCGCCGCGGTGAACTGGGATCGACGGTAAGGAAGGACGGGTTCGCCATCTAGTACACGATCTGTACCAGCACCCGGCCGAGACCCGGTCGGCTGTCTCTGGCGTTCACGGCAGCTGAGCTTAGACTGCGGAGCATGGGCTCCTCGTACCACCAGTTCTGCCCAGTCGCCAAGGCCGTGGAACTCCTCGACGAACGCTGGACGCTGCTCGTCATCCGGGAGCTGGTCTGCGGGACCGAGCGTTTCAACGAGCTGCGACGCGGCCTGCCGCGCATGTCCCCCACGCTGCTGTCCCGGCGGCTGCACCGGCTCGCGCATGCCGGCATCGTGGAGAGGCACGTCGAGGACAACGACGTGCGATACGTCCTGACCCAGGCCGGCCACGAACTGCGACCGGTGGTCGAGGCACTCGCCGCCTGGGGCGTCCGCTGGATCGGAGAGCTGGGCGACGAGGACCTGGACCCGAAGCTGCTGTTGTGGGACATGCACCGCAACGTCGACCGGACCGCCGTTCCTGATGGGCGGACGGTCATCGAGTTCCGGTTCCCGGACGTGCCGCCCAGCAGTCGCCACTGGTGGCTCGTGATCACGCGTGGCGAGGTCGACGTCTGCGACACAGACCCCGGCCACGCCGTGACCGTGACGGTGACCGCCGGCCTGCGCAGCATGGTCGAGGTCTGGCGCGGCGACCTGAGCTGGTCGGATGCGCTGCGCGCCCACGCGGTCGAGGTGCGGGGTCCCGAAGCGCTCCGCCGCGCCGTGCCCCTGTGGTTCACGCTCCCCCGATGGGCCTCCGTGCCCCGGCCTGTCTAGCACGCAGGCGTCCCCCGATGGGCCTCCGTGCCCCGGCCTGTCTAGCACGCGGGTGTCCGCCCTGCCAGGCCGCCTTCCTTCCGGGACCGGTCAGTCGATGTAGTCGGTGATGGTGTTGACCGAGCAGGTCTCCGTGCCGCCGCGGTACATGCACAGGCGGTACTTGATCCAGTGGCGCTCGGTGTCGGACTTGTAGTCGCTGAAGGTGATCTCGGCCGCGTTGCCGCCGCTGGTGGTCACCTTGTGGGTGGAGTTCCACTTCCCCCCGGCGTACTGGGTCGTGTAGAGGAGCTTGGCCCACGTCGTGCCCGCCGCGGCCCGCAGCGTGAAGGAGTTGCGGCCCTTGGTCATGTTGTGGGTGCCCGAGTTGTACCAGACGATGGCGGCCATGTTGCCGCTCTGCTTGAGCTCGATGAACGAGGTGTACGCACTGGCGGGCGTGGCGGTGGCGACGACGAGCCCGGCGGCGGCCACGGCCACCAGGGCCCGGCTGAGGAGGTTGCTGCGCACGGTGGTTCCCCCAGGAGGTTCGGAGTGGTGCTCATGATGATCGTGGGATGCCGTACACACAGTTGACATGATCACTACGCATTCGCTACACAAGAGCCGCCTCAGCACTAATAGGGGACGGACGGCACATCGATGCAGTTTTCGGTCTTCGGCCCTGTCGTGGTCGAGCGGGATGGCCTTCGCGTCTCCGTCCGTCGCTCACAGCGGCGCGGGCTCCTGGCGTTGCTGCTGCTCAACGAGGGCCGCCTGCTCTCCGTCGACGCCATCTCCGAGGCCCTGTGGGGCGGCGCCGCCCCGGCGACGGCCCGCCAGCAGATCCAGACCGGAATCCACGCCGTCCGCATGGCGCTGCGCGACCTCGGCGGCGAGGACGCCGTGATGGCCGGCCCCGCCGGGTACGGCATCGCCGCCGGGTACGGCACGCTCGACCTTGCCAGGTTCGAGGAGATGACCGGGCGCGCCCGCACGCTGCCACCCGCCGAGGCGGCCGGCATGCTCCGGCAGGCCCTGGCGCAGTGGCGCGGGCCCGCCCTGGCCGACGCGTCGGGCGCGTTCGTGGAGCCCGCCCGCAGCCGTCTGGAGGACCAGCGGCTGGCCGCCATCGAGGACCTCGCGCGGATCGAGCTGGCACGCGGCAACACGGAGGCCGCGCTCCAGGAGATCCGCCCGCTCGTCGAGACCCACCCGCTGCGCGAGCGGATCAGGGAGAGCCACATGCTGGCGCTCTACCGGGCCGGGCGGCCGACCGAGGCGCTGGAGAGTTTCCGCGACCTGCGGGCTCGCCTGGCCGAGGAGCACGGCCTCGCTCCCGGGCCCGCCCTCGTGGCCCTCCACCAGCGCATCATCGAGGCCGATCCGGCGCTGCTGCCGGGGCCGGTCGCCCGTACGCGCGGGAACCTGCCCGCCGACACGACCACCTTCGTCGGGCGGCGGGCCGAGGTCGCCGAGGTCGCGCGGCTGCTGGCGGGGTCGCGGCTCGTCACGCTCACCGGCGTCGGCGGCGTCGGCAAGACCCGGCTGGCCGTCCATGTCGGCCGCGACCTGGCACCGCAGACCCCCGACGGCGTCTGGCTGGTCGACCTCTCCGGGCTGGGCGACCCCGGCCTGGTGGCCGAGACCGTCGGCGAGGCCCTCGGCGTGGCCGGGCAGACCGCCCGGCCGCCCGCCGACGAGCTGCGCGACCACCTCGCCGACCGGCGGACCCTGCTGATCCTGGACACCTGCGAGCACCTGGTGGATGCCTGCGCGCACCTCACCGAGTCGTTGCTGCGCGGCGCGCCCGGCCTGCGCGTCCTGGCCACCAGCCGCGAGGCCCTCGCCCTGCCCGGCGAGCGCGTGTACGCCGTGCGGCCGATGGCGGGCAGCGGCGACGGCGCCGCGCTGTTCGCCGAGCGGGCCAGGGACGTCGACCGCGAGTTCGCCCTCACCCGCCACCACGACCAGGTCGCCCGGCTCTGCGACCGGCTCGACGGCATCCCCCTGGCGATCGAGCTGGCCGCCGTACGGCTGCGCGTGATGACGGTCGCCGAGATGCTGGAGCGCGTCGACGCGCGGTTCGCGCTGCTCGGTGGCACCCGTACGGCTCAGGCGCGGCACCAGACGCTGCGCACCGCCATCGAGTGGAGCCACCAGCTCTGCTCGGCCGGGGAGCGGGCGCTGTGGGCTCGGCTGTCGATCTTCCCCGGCACCTTCGACCTGCGCGCGGCCGAGGACGTCGGCGCGAGCGAGGACACCGCCGACGTGTGGCGGGTGCTGGCCGGCCTGGTCGACAAGTCGATCGTGATGCGCGAGCACGACGGCCGGTACCGCCTGCTCGACGCGATCCGCGAGTTCGGCAGGGAGCGCCTGCGGGAGATCGGCGAGGAGGAGCGGTCCGCCCGGCTGCACCGCGACCACTACCACGCCCTCTCGCTACGGTTCGAGGCCGAGTGGTTCGGCCCCGGCCAGGTCGAGTGGTGCGACCGTCTCCTGCGCGAGGACGCCAACCTGCGCGCCGCCCTCGACTTCGGCGTGAGCAGGTCCGGCGAACGCCTGCGCGCCCTTGAGCTGGCCGCCGCCCTGTGGCCCCTGTGGGCCGCGTGCGGCCGGCTGCGCGAGGGCCGCCACCACCTCGACCGCATCCTGGCCGCCGCCCCAGAGCCCTCCCCGCAGCGCACCAAGGCGCTGTGGGCCTGCGGCCACCTGACCGTGGGCCAGGGTGACCTCGCGGCCACCCGCCGCCTGGCCGCCGGCTGCCTGGCCGCCGCGACCTCGGTGATCGCCGAAGGCGCCGGGACCGTGGAGGCGGAGGACGCGCTGATCTACGCTTTCCACCTCGAAGCGGTGGCGGCGACGCTGGCCGGGGAGCACGCCGTGGCCGAGGCCGCCACCCGGCGGGCCGTGGCCCGCCACCGCGAGGGCGACGGGCCGCCCGCCCGGCTGCTGACGTTGCTCATCTCGCGCGCGTTCGCGCTCCTGCACGCGGGCGACCCGCACGGCGCGCAGGCGACACTGGCCGAGCACCGCGCCGTGGCCGAGGGCCTGGGCGAGATCTGGACCCGGTCGTGGGGCGACTACATCGGCAGCCAGGTCGCCCTGGTCATGGGACGGCTCAACGAGGCGGCGGCGCTGGCGGCCGGCTCGCTGCGGGCCCGCTACCTGCTGCGCGACAGCCTCGGCATGGCCAACTGCGCCGACACCCTCGCCCAGGTCGCGGTCGCGGCCGGCGACGGCGAGCGCGCCGCCCGGCTGCTGGGGCTGGGTCATCAGCTGTGGCGCGACTACGGCCACCCCCAGATGGGCTCCCCGGAGCTGCGCGACGCCCGCGCCCGCTGCGAGGCGGCGGCCCGCGCGCTGGCGGGGGACTCCCGATACGAGGCCGGTTTCGCCGCGGGCGCCGCACTCGGCCTGGCCGAGGCCGTCGAGTACTGCGAGGGCCCCACCGGCTGCCTCACGCCCGGCTGAGGACGACGAACTCGCACGCGGGATCGTGCGGCAGGGCCGGCGCCCCGTCGACGACGAAGCGGGCCACGACCGAGGTCCCGGCCTGCCAGACGCGCAGGCTCGCACGGCCGAAAACCGCTTGCCTCACGTGGCGGGCTCGGGGAACGTGGTGTCCATGACGCTCTGACGGACAGCACCCCGCCCCCGAGACGCCACGGCGAGATGCCACGGCGCCGACGCGCCCCGTAACGCCGTCAGCCCATGCCCTTTGAGAGCCCATGCCCTTTGAGCCTTTGAGAGCCCATGCCCTTTGAGCCTTTGAGAGCCCATGCCCTTTGAGAGAGACTCTTTGTCGCAACAACACTCCCCGCCGCCGTCCACCGCGGCCACGGGTCCGGCCACCGTCACCGTGTTCGCCTCCCCCACGAGCTGGATCGAGTCCGACGCCCTCGCGCAGTGCCACCAGGTGGCCGCCCTCGACGGCATGACGCACGTCGCCGCCATGCCCGACCTGCATCCCGGCAAGGGGGCCCCCATCGGCGCCGCCATGGCGTCGACCGTGCTGTACCCGTTCCTGGTGGGCTCCGACATCGGGTGCGGCATCGCGGTGTTCCCCATGAAGCTCAAGCGCGCCGTACCCGAGAAGCTCGCCGCCCGCTTCCCCGACCTCGATCGCGCGCTGGATCCCGAGCGGGACGCCGGCGACCCGGCCTGGGCCGTGGTGAAGGGCGACATTCCCGCCGGTCACACCGAAGGCCTCGGGACGGTCGGCCGGGGCAATCACTTCGTCGAGCTGGCGCGGATCGGCACCGTCTTCGAGCCGGGCCACGCGAGCCGTCTCGGACTCGCCGAGGGCGACCTCGTTCTCATCGTCCACAGCGGTTCCCGGGGGCTGGGCGAGCGGATCCTGCGGGCGCACACCGAGGTCCACGGCGCGGGCCCCGCCCCCGATCCCGGCGCCTACCTGGCGATGCACGACGACGCCGTACGCTGGGGATCGCTCAACCGGCGGCTGATGGCCGCCCGGGTCGCCCATGCCCTGGGGTCCGAGCCCGCCGAGCCGCTCGTCGACCAGTGCCACAACCTGGTCGAGATCCGCGACGGGGTCTACCTGCACCGCAAGGGGGCCGCTCCGGGCGACGGCAACGACGTGCTCATCGCCGGTACGCGAGGCACCCCCTCCTACCTCGTGGCCGCCCACGCCGGGCCGGACGCCAACCATTCCGTCGCGCACGGCGCGGGCCGCAAGATGTCGCGTGCGGACGCCCTGCGCCGGGGCCGGGCCAAGCACACGGTCGAGGAGCTGCGCCGCACGCCGGTGGGGTCGCTGGTGGTGTGCGGAGACCGCCAGCTGCTCTTCGAGGAGGCGCCGACGGCCTACAAGCGCATCGAGCAGGTGATCGCCGACCTCGTCGACCACGACCTGGCCACGCCCGTGGCCACCACGGTCCCTCTGGTCACCTACAAGACGCCCGACCTCGGGTCCACGCCCCAGCGGGACCGCCGCCGGAAGCGGGGCCGGTCGTGAGCGCGCAGGCGAGGCCGTCGGTGAGCGTCCACCTGCTCCTGTCGGCCGGGCGCGGCCCGCAGGAGTGCGCCTGGGCGCTGGCCCGGCTGCTGCGCCGGCTGGAAGCCGACGCCACCCGGCGGAACCTGGAGACCCGCCGTGCCGAGACCGTTCCCGGTGACCGGCCCGGCACCTACCGGTCGGTCCTGATCCGGATATCGGGAGCCGGCGCCGAGGCGTTCGCCGCCTCGTGGACCGGAACCCTGTGCTGGCAGGCCCCCAGCCCGTACCGGGCCGGCACGGGGCGGAAGAACTGGTACGTCATCGCCCGGCCGTGCCAGGTCGACACCCCGCGCACGACGTTCGCGGAAGCCGACGTCGACATCGTCGCCTGCCGCACCGGCGGCCCCGGCGGCCAGCATCGGAACAAGGCCAGCACGGCGGTGCGGGCGACCCACCGGCCCTCGGGGATCGTCGTCGTGGTCGACACCGAGCGGCAGTTCAGCCTCAACCGCGGCATCGCCATGCGGCTGCTGCGACAGCGCATCGAGCACGGCGACGAGGAGGCGGGGCGCGCCGCCGTCACCGCCCGATGGCGCATCCACGACGAGCTCGTACGCGGCACCCCCACCCGTACCGAACGTCCGTGAACGTCGTGGCGTCCCGCGGCGGGATGCTTGCCCCTGCCTGGCCGGCTTCGAAAGCGTCCTCAGGCGCGCCAGGGCATGTGCTGGAGGGTCCAGGTGTTGCCGTCCGGGTCGGCGAAGGCGGCGTAGTGGACACCGCCCAGGTCCTCGACCGGGCCCACGTCCGCGCCGCGCTCGACGAGTGCCGCGCGGGCCTCCTCGATGTCGCTCACCACCAGGTGCAGGCCGCGCAGCGTGCCGGCCGGCATGTCGAGGGACGGGACGCCCTCGGTCAGGGTGATCGAGCAGGCCGAGCCCGGCGGGGTGAGCTGGACGATCCGGACCCCGTCCGCGGGCCGTACGTCGACGTCCACGTGGAAGCCGAGGCGATCGGCGTAGAAGGCCTTGGCCCGGTCGATGTCCTTGACGGGCACCGGGACGAGTTCGAGGAGAAACGTGCCGGGAGGGACGGGCGGGGTGGTGAGGTCGGCCGGGATGTCGGCGATGTCGGCCGGGATCTCGGTCTGCGTGGGCTGGGCGTCGGTCATTGCGGCTTGCCTTTCAGGTCGGTCATCGCGGCTCGCCTTCACCGGTCGGTGGTGACGACTCACCTTCCACGGGCGGTCGTTGCGACTCGTCTTTCGCGGTCGGGCGTCACGGGCCGACGTTCGCGGACGGGCGTTCGCGGTCGGGCGTCACGGGCCGGCGTTCGCGGTCGTCTCGTCGAGCATCTCGGCGAGACGGTCGTACGCCTCGCCCGCGCCGCGTTCCATGGGGGTGCGGAGGATGCCGTCGCGGGCCTCGCGTGAGAGGTAGCGCACCGTGGTGGTCATCGCGGTCCGGCCGTCCTGCTCGTCGAAGACGGTGGTGACGAGGGCCTCGCCCTCCTCCCAGCCGTCGTGGACCTCGCTCTGGACCAGCCGGCCGGGCGCGTCGACCTCGTGGAACACCCCGCTCTGGCCCAGCTCGGCACCCCCCGGCCCGCGCGACACGAAACGCCAGGCGCCGCCTGGGCGCAGGTCGATCTCGCAGACGACGAGGTGCCAGCCGCGGGCGCCGTGCCATCGCCGGAGCAGCTCGGGACGGGTGAACGCGTCGAAGACGAGCCGGCGGGGCGCGGCGAACGTCCTGGTGAGCACGAGGTCGGTGTCGGACACCGCCCGCACCGTGAGACCTTCGGCCCGCTCCTGCCGTGACATCACGAACTCTCCCTGCTCTCCCGGCTCTCCTGTCCGGCGGCGTTCGCTCCGCCGGGTTCGAGCTCGCCGAGGAGTGCGTCCAGCCTCTGGTAGCTCTCCTCCCAGTAGGAGCGGTAGTTCGCCAGCCAGTCCACGGCGTCCTTGAGCCGGCTGGCCTCCAGTCGGCAGGGCCTGCGCTGCGCGTCGCGTCCGCGGGAGATCAGTCCGGCGCGCTCCAGCACCCGCAGGTGTTTGGAGATGCCCGGCTGGCTCATCGCGAACGGCGCGGCCAGCTCGGTCACCGTGGCCTCGCCCTCCATCAACCGGGTCAAGATCGCTCGCCGGGTCGGGTCGGCCAGCGCGGCGAACGTCGCGTCGAGAACGTCGGCGGACACTTTTATTACCTTTCGGTTCTATAACTAGGTGGTTTTTATCGCGCCGGGCTCGGACCTGTCAAGGACTCGGCGAAGGCGGCCGCGTGGGCGGCGTGCCGGACGGATCGACGGTTGTCGGATGGAGGTCTCTTCTGCGGCGTACGCGCCGAGCCGCTAATCAGGGTCTGGGAAGGTTTGCGGCATACTGCCTCGATGAGGACTGATGCCCCGACACTGCTGGGGTCGATCACCTGCCCGTCCGGGCAGTTGGTGATCGCCGACACCGGCTATCTGGGGTCGTGGTCGGGGAGCGCGCCACCGGTGGCGGACGAGCTCGCACTTTCCGCCGTGGACGATCCGGCGTTGCGTGAGAGCATTCGCGCGGCGGCCGACCTGGCCGTGGCCGGCCCCGACGCCGAGTCTGCCGCTCGATCCTTCGACCGCCAGTCGGGCACGTGGCTCTACGACATCCCCCGACACGGTGTCGAGCAGTTGAGCGGCATCTTCGCCGAGCACTGCCAGGCACATGGTTTCGCGGCCTGGCTGGAACGCGAGGAACCGCGGGTAGCGCATCGTGAGCGTGTCGAACGCGCGGCACGGGCCGGCGGTTCGGAGTTCATCATGAACGGCGTTCCGGTCGTGGCGATCGGTGGTCTACCCGCCGACCGGGAGATCACGGTGACGGCGACTTCCCGGGACTACGGACGGATCGGTGTGCGGTGGGAATCGGTCTCACTGAACGTGTGCTCCACACATCCCGTATCGACCAGACCCCTTGGCCATGTCGGGGTGGACGCGGGCCGGCTCAGCCTCGTCGACGCCGACGCGCTGGGAACGTGGCGGCACGAGGAGCCGCTCGACGGCATGGCCGACGTCGCGTTCTGGGGACGATCGGTACAGGAGGCGGCCGCTCACTTCGACGCCTCACCTCTGGTCAGTCCGGGTGAGGACGGGGTGTACGGGTGGGCGGATCTGCCTGTTGACGAGGCCGCCGGCCGTGCCATCGCCTTGCAGGAGTGGAGGCAGGCCGTTCCAGAACGGATGATCGCGGTCGACTTCCGGCCACACTCCCACCACTGGCAGATCATGGCTACGGTCAGAGCCGCAGAGCACGAGGCCGGCACGATCGAGATCGACGGCAGCCTGACCATGTGCTTCCTGACCAGTTGGGGCGACGGACTCTATCCCGTCGCCGCCGATCACGACATCGACGGACACCTCGCGCGAATCCGGATCATGCTCGGAGACCGGCAACGCCAGGAACAGCTTGAGGCGATGTACGACCGGTTCAACCTGGACTGATCACAACACCATGGTCGTTCAGCCTGGAACGATCACAACGTCGTCGATCACGACACCGTGGTCGCCACCGATCACCGCTCGAATCGCCGGTTCACCTGTACCTCACCGCGTGTATGAGCTCACACGCTGACGGCCCCCGTTGAGGCGACCAGCCGCGTACGACAGCGACAGGCGTGTTCCCGGGTCGGCGGGTGGCGCCGGGGATCTCGAACCGCCGGACACCGTTGGTCGTCGGCCGGCGGCCGTGTGATCGCTCTTTTCGGCCTGGTGCTCCGGTGCCACAACCGGCCCCATTGCGGTCCCGAGCCTCTGCGCGGTACGCCGACGAATAGTCGGATCGTCCAGCCAGTCCACCGGTTCCACCATTCCTGCGGCCCCCAGCTGGGCTCATAGTTACCTCACCTGAGCGGATACACCCTGGTGAAGTCCAGCCCCCCTTCCTGACCGGAGGCGAAATGCCGCAGCGAAACGGCCCTCACCGCCCAGTCCTGATCGCCGTGCTGGCCATGGCGGCGATACTCCTCAGCCTTCTCGCGACGCCTCCCGCGTTCGCGCTGACGACCCGTGGCGTGAGCTCGCCGAACGGGCAGATCACCTTCACCGTCACCGAGCAGGCGCAGGGAGCGCTGACGTTCGCGGTGACGGCCGGCAGCACCTCGGTCTTCGGGGAGTCGCCCCTGGGCATCGCCACCTCGGCGGCCGATCTGCGGTCCGGGCTCGGCTTCGCGGGAGAGTCCCGCAGGTCGATCGACACGACCTACACGTTGCCCGCCGGGACCAAGCCGTCGTACCGCGACCACGCGAACGAGCTGGTGCTGCGGTACGCCAAGTCGGGCCGGACGCTGGAGCTGGTGATCCGGGCCTACGACGACGGCGTCGCCTACCGGTACCGGCTGCCGGGGAGCGGCGCGGTGTCGATCACGGACGAGGCCGGCGGGTGGCGCCTGCCGACGACGACCGGCGGGTGGGCCGCCCCCTGGAACGGGAACTACGAGCAGGACTACACCTACCGGAACGCCTCCCAGCTGAACTCCGGCACGGAACTCACCATGCCGCTGCTGGCGTCGATCGACGACAACGCCTACTTCACGGTGATCACCGAGGCCGAGGTGGTGAACGCGAACGCCTCCTACGTGCCGTCCCTGCTGAAGGGCAGCGGCGCCGGGGACGGGCTGCTGAATCTGAAGCGGACGCCGGACCAGGCGTTCCCGATCTCGGCGACGTACCCGTTCCAGACGCCGTGGCGGGTGGCGATCATCGCGAAGGGCGTCGACCCGCTCTACAACTCGGACCTGGTGCAGCACCTGAACCCGCCGGCGACGACCGCCGCCTCCTGGGTGCGCCCGGGGCGCGCCGCCTGGTCGTGGTACGCGGACGGGGACAGCGCCGCCGACCTCGACAAGCAGAAGGAGTACGTCGACTTCGCCGAGTCGATGAGCTTCGAGTACGTGACCATGGACTGCTGCTACGACCGTGCGACGGACCTTCCGGCGATCGCGTCCTACGCCGAGCGGCGCGGGGTCGACATGTTCGCCTGGGTCAACGCCGAGCCGTTCGCCGACCCGGCCGTCGCGGACGCGCTGATGGCCGAGCACAAGGACTACGGCGTCAAGGGCCTCAAGGTCGACTTCTTCCTCAGGGACTCGAAGGAGGCGATGGGCTGGTACCAGTCGATCGGTAAGGCCGCGGGCGACAACGAGATGATGATCACCTTCCACGGCAACACCAAGCCGGGCGGCGAGAACCGTACCTGGCCGTGGCTGGTGACGACGGAGGCGGTGGCCGGGACCGAGCACTACCTGTACCCGCCGCCCACGACCGCCCGCCAGGACGTCACCTATCCGTTCGTCCGGAACATGCTCGGCGGCATGGACTACACGCCGACGATGATCTCGGAGAACGCGTCGATCCTCACGCAGGGCCACACGCTCGCGCAGGCCGTCGTGTACACCTCGGCGATGGTCAACTACGCGGACTCGGCCGCGGCCTACGAGCAGTGGGACGGCCGTCACCTGATGCGCGCGCTCCCGACGACGTGGGACGAGACGAAGGTCGTCGAGGGGTTCCCCGGAGATCACATCACGGTCGCCCGCCGCTCGGGCGCCGACTGGTTCGTCGGCGCGATGACGTCGCCGGCCAGGACCGCCACGGTCCCGCTGTCGTTCCTCGGCTCGGGCACGCACACCGCGACGATCTTCTCCGACGACGGTTCGGGACGGCTCACCACGTCGACCCGGGCCGTCACGAGCGCGACCACGCTCTCGCTGCCGATGATCGCCACGGGCGGGGTCTCGGTGCACATCTCGAAGACCCCCCTGCCGAAGATCGGTTCCGGTGACACGCGGTACGAGGCGGAGAGCGCGGCCAACACGCGCGGCGGCGCCGCCGGGATCCACCCCTGCAAGGGGTGTTCCGGCGGGCAGAAGGTCGGCGACGTCGGGGCAGGCGGTTCGGTGCGCTTCAACGGCGTGACGGCCGCGACCGCGGGCACGCACCGGCTGACCTTCACCTACACCTCGGGCGACCCGCGTTCGGTGCGGGTTCAGGTCAACGGCGCCACTGTCTCGACGGAGAACGTCAAGGACTCCGGCGGCTGGGAGCACGTGGGCAAGTGGTCGCTCGACGTGCCGCTCAACGCCGGCGCGAACACCGTCACGTTCCTGAACGACGGCGCTCACGCCCCGGACATCGACGCGTTGACGATCGCGCGTACGGTCCAGGCGGAGGCGCCGGCGAACACCCGGAAGGGCGGCGCCACCGTGGACGCGTGCTCGGGTTGCGAGGGCGGGGCCGGGGTGTCCGGGCTGGAGGACGGGTCGCTCTCGGTGCGCGTCGACGCCGTCTCGGCGGGCGACAAGACGGTGCGGATCGACTACGCGTCGCCGACCACCAGCTCGATCAAGGTGGTGGTGAACGGCGGAGCCGCGATCACCGTGCCGCTGCACGCGACGGGGAGCGACGACACCCCCGCGACGGCGACCGTCGGGCTCCCGTTGAAGCCCGGCGCGAACACGATCGTGTTCAAGAAAGCGTCCGGGGCGTCGGTGACCGTCGACTCGGTCGGCACGGTGCTGTGAGCCGGGTGGGGCGGCGATCGTCGGCTCGGTCCGCGCGGGGATGCGGGCCGGGCGGGGCGATGATCGTCGGCTCGGTCCGCGCGGGATGCGGGCCGGGCGGGGCGGTGGCCGCCGGCCCGGCGGTGCGGGCCCGGCGCAGCGCCGCCCCGCCTACACCGTCGGATCGTCCATCCCCTACCTGCGAAAGCCCATTTCACGAAGAATCACCCGGCCGATAGCGTCATTGATATGTGGCGGTGGCTCCCCACCGCCCGAGCAGCCGGACGGCATCTGATGGAGAACGTGGTGACCGACGAAGTACGCTCCAGACCCGCGACGAACGCGGGTCCGGTCGACGCCCGGGTCGAGAACACCGGCACGGGAGTGCGGTTGACCGTCACCTGGCGGGAGGAGATCGTCCTCGACCGGGTCCCGCTCGGGTTCGTGCTCGACGGCACGGAGCTGGGGACGGCGGACGCGGAGCTCGTGCGCGTCTCGGAGCGTACGGTCCGCGACCGGTTCCGCGCCCGCTCCGGCAAGTCGGTCGGCGATCACGATTACGAGCACCGCGAGAGCGTGTACGACTTCCGCGAGGCCGGCGGTGTCGAATGGCAGGTCGTCCTGCGCGTCGCGCGCGACGGCGTCGCGATCCGCTACGCGCTGCCCGCGCTGGACGGGACCGCCCGCGTCACGGGCGACCGCACCGCCTTCACGCTTCCGGCCGGGTCGCGGAGCTGGGTGCTCGACTACCAGACCTGGTACGAGACGCCCCGCTCCGGGGTCGACGGCGCCGAACTGGCGAGCGGCGCGTACGGGTTCCCGTTCCTGGCCCGGCTGGACGCGGAGAAGCACGTACTGATCACCGAGTCGGGGATCGACGGCCGGTTCGCGGGCGCGCACGTCGAGGCGGGGGAACTCGAAGACGGCGGGCGGACGCTGCGGTTCGCCCTCGCCGACGAGAGTGTCGAGGTCACCCGCGGCGTCGTCACGCCCTGGCGGGTCTTCCTCGTCGGGACCCTGGCGGAGCTGGTGTCCTCGCTGCTCGTCGACGAGCTGGCGCCCGCCGCCTCCCCCGAGCTGGAGGAGGCGGCGTGGGTTCGGCCGGGGCGGGCGGCCTGGTCGTGGTGGTCGGACTTCTACTCGGGCGCGCAGCTGGACAAGCAGAAGCACTTCGTCGACGTCGCCGCCGACCTCGGCTGGGAACACCTGCTCATCGACTGCGGGTGGGAGGAGACCTGGGTACCGGAGATCGTCTCCTACGCCGCCGGCCGGGGCGTCCAGGTGCACCTGTGGACGATCTGGCGCGACCTGAACAGCCCGGAGGACCTGCGCAGGCTGGCGCTGTGGCGGTCCTGGGGCGTCGCCGGGATCAAGGTCGACTTCATGGAGTCGGAGTCGAAGGACCGCTACCGCTGGTACGACACGATCCTCGCCGAGACCGCGCGGCTCGGCCTCATGGTGAACTTCCACGGCTCGGTCATCCCGCGCGGCTGGGCGCGCACGTTCCCGCAGGTGATCGGGTACGAGGCGATCCGCGGCGCCGAGTACTACGTGTTCTTCGAGAACCAGGCGCTCACCGCGGCGCACAACGTCATCCAGCCGTTCACCCGCAACGTCGTGGGCGGCATGGACGCCACGCCGGTCGCGTTCGGCGCCGCGAACCGCACGACCAGCGACGGCCACGAGCTCGGGCTGTCGGTGGCGTTCGAGTGCGGGATCACCCACTTCGCCGACCATGTCGACGCCTACGCCGGACGCCCGCTCGCGGCCCGGTTCCTGGCGGAGCAGGCGCCGTACTGGGCGGAGACGGTGCTGCTGGCGGGCGACCCCGACAGCCACGCGGTCATCGCCCGCCGGGCCGGCGACCGGTGGTTCGTGGGCGGCATCGCCGCCGGGGAGGCCCGGACGATCCGCGTGCCGCTCGGCGCGCTCGGGGCCGGGGCGGACGCCCAGGTGTGGATCGTCGGCGACGCGTCGCCCACGACCGGTGAGGTGCCCGCGACCGGGCTCGTGGAGACGGCCACGACCGCCGGTGACGCGATCGACGTCGAGGTCGCCCGCGACGGCGGTTTCGTCGCCATCGTGGCGCCGGCGGGCACCGAGCTGTTCCGGGCCGCGCCCCGGCCGCGTCAGGCCGTACCGGCCGTGTACCCGGCCGTCGCCGAGGTCGGCGCGGACGGGACCGCGTCGATCACGACCGACGCCGGGGTCCGGCTGCGCCTTCCCCCGGGGTGGTCGGCCGATCGCGTCGGCGAGACCGGCTGGACCGTCCGCCCCGACGCCTCGCTGCGCCCCGGGCGTCTCGGCGTCGTGACGATCGAGCGGGACGGCGAGGGCGCGGGCGACGGCGACGGCCAGGTGCCCGTGGTCTCGCACGCGCGCGTCGTGCGCCCGCTGACGCCCGGCGACCACGCCCTCCCGGACCTGCCGATGATCGCTTTCGTCAACGACGACGGGCCCGTCGAGCGAGACCTGTCGAACGGGGCGGGCAACCCCGGCGACGGCCGGCCCATGCGCGTGGCGGGCCGGGGGTTCGAGCGCGGACTCGGCACGGCGCCGTACTCGGAGGCGCGCTTCCACCTCGGCGGGCGCGTGGAGACGTTCACCGGCGCGGTCGGGGTCGACGACGAGTCGACCGGCGGCGCCCGGGTCAGCGTGCTCGGTGACGACCGCGAGCTGTTCACCGCCGTCGTCGAGGCGGGCAGGCCCGTCACGGAGTTCAGCCTGGAGGTGCCGGGCGTCCGGACCCTGTGCCTGCGCAGCGAGACGGCCACACCGGACGACGCCGGCGTACACGTCGACTGGGTCGACACGATCCTGCACGTCCCACCCACGAACCGATGACACGAGCCGATGACACGGTGCCGATCACGACGACCGGCGCACAGCACGATCAACAGCGCAACCAGAGGAACACCATGAAAAGCACGTGGATGGCGGCCGTGGCGATGGTCACGGCGACGACAATTCTCACGGCCTGCGGGTCCGGATCCGGGTCGGGGTCGGCTGCCGCGCCGGGCGAGAAGGTCACCCTCACCTACGCCAACTGGAGCGAGGACCAGACTCCCGCGATGGAGCAGATCGCCGCGGAGTTCCAGAAGGCGAACCCGAACATCACCGTCAAGGTCCAGACGCTGCCGTGGACCGAGTACTGGTCGACGCTCCAGGTCGGCGCCGCGGGCGGCACCGCGCCCGACGCGTTCTGGATGCTCGCCGACCACTTCCGCGAGTACGCGAAGGGCGGCCAGCTGCTCGACCTGTCGGAGACGGTCAAGACCGCCGGGATCGACACGGGCGTCTACCCCAAGGCCGTCACCGACTCCTACACCTACGAGGGCAAGCTGTTCGCGCTGCCGAAGGACTTCGACACCAACGGCATCTGGTACAACAAGGCACTCTTCGACGCCGCGAAGGTCGCCTACCCGGACGACACCTGGGGCTGGCAGGACGTGCAGGACGCCGCCAAGAAGCTGACCGACAAGGCCAAGGGCGTGTGGGGCATCGCGGCGCCGATCGACCCGCAGGGCGGCTACTACAACACGATCCTGCAGGCCGGCGGGTCGATCATCAACGCCGAGGGCACCGCGTCCGGCTTCGCGAGCCCGGAGAGCGTCGCCGGCCTGAAGTTCTGGACCGACCTGCAGGCGGCCGGCTCGTCGCCGACGCTGCAGCAGCTGTCGGACACCGAGGCCGTCTCGATGTTCGAGAACCAGAAGGTCGCCATGTACTTCTCCGGCGCGTACTGGGCCTTCCGCTTCCACAAGAACGCCGACCTGAAGGGCAAGGTCGACGTCGCGCCGCTGCCGCAGGGCGTCAAGCGCGCCACCGTCACCAGCGGCATCGGCAACGCCGGGTACGCGGGCAGCAAGCACCCGGAGGAACTGAAGAAGTTCCTGGCCTTCCTGGGCGGGACCAAGGCCGCCGAGATCCAGGCCGCCACCGGGACGGTGCTCCCCGCGTACAAGGGGACGCAGCAGCCGTGGCTCGACGCGATGCCCGAGTTCAAGCTGAAGGTGTTCATCGACGCCATCGAGTACAGCGTCCCCCTCCCGGTCGCCGGCAACGCGTCGGAGTGGCAGGGCCTCGCCGCGGAGTATCTCGCCCCCGCGTGGGACGGCAAGAAGCCCGTGCAGGACGCGGCCAAGGAGTACCAGGCCGCCGTCGACGAGGTGCTCGCGAAGCAATGACGTCCGTGACGACGAAGCCCGCGAGGGCGACGGAGCCCGTACGGCGGCCGGCCGGCCGCCGTACGGGCGTCGGTCAGCCCAGCGGCTGGTGGGCGGCCGCGTTCATCGCCCCGGCGGTGATCGGCCTGGCCGCCCTCTACCTGTGGCCGTTCCTGTCCACCATGATCAAGAGCTTCCAGGACGTTCCGGCGTTCGGGCCCGCGACCTTCGTGGGGCTGGACAACTACGCGAACCTCGTCGGCGACGAGGACTTCTGGAAGGCGTTCGGCAACTCCGCCCTCTACACCGCGATCATCCTGCTCGGCATCCCGCTCGCCATCGTGCTGGCGGCGCTGATCGAGCAGGTCGGCCGGGGGCGCGCGGTCTACCGGGTGCTCTTCTTCCTGCCCGTGGTCACCCTGCCGGTCGCGATCGGCATGGTCTGGCGGTTCATCTACAACGGCGACTTCGGGCTGCTGAACTCGGTGCTGTCGTGGTTCGGCGTCCCCGGCCAGTTCTGGGTGGCCGATCCCCGGTTCACGATCTACGCGTTCGGCGTGGCCGGCATCTGGATGGGTCTCGGCATCAACCTGATCATCCTGGGCGCCGGGCTGCAGGCCATCCCGAAGGAGCTCTACGAGGCCTCCGCCCTGGACGGCGCGGGCCGCGTGCGGCAGTTCCGGCACATCACCGTGCCGCTGCTCAGCCCGAGCATCTTCTTCGTCACGATCCTCAACGTGATCGCCGCCCTGCAGATGTTCGACCTGATCTTCGTCATGTTGCGCGGGGTGAACAACACCGCCCTCGCCGACTCCAAGACGATCGTCTACCTCTTCTACGAGAAGGCGTTCGTCCAGTTCGACCAGGGTTACGGCGCCGCGATCGCGATCGTGCTGCTCATGGTGATCATGATTGCCACGGCCCTGCAGTTCCGCCTCCAGAGATCGTGGGTGTTCTATGGCTGAGACCACCGCCGTCGAGACCACCGCCGCTGGAACCACCGCCGCCGGGAGTCCCGGGCCGCGCCCCCGGCGGCGCGGGAAGGCGGGCACCACCTGGCCGATCCACGTCGTTCTCATCGTCGCGGCCGTCGTCATGGTGGTGCCGTTCGTCTGGCAGATCCTCACCCTGTTCAAGTCGGCCTCCGAGGCGACCAGGATCCCGCCGACGATCCTGCCGGAGAGCTTCGGCCTGGACGCGTTCGCGACGTTCTTCACGACCGTGCCGTTCTGGTCGATGTTCGCGGTCTCGGTCGGCTCGCTGGTCCTGCGGGTCGCCGGCCAGCTCGCGGTCGCGGCGCTCGCCGGGTACGCCTTCGCCCGCATCCCCTTCCGGGGCCGCAACCTGCTGTTCGGCCTGTTCATCGCGATGCTGATGGTGCCGAGCCAGCTGTTCCTGATCGGCCAGTACGAGCTGATCCGCGGCGTGGGGCTGCTCGACACCCTGCCGGCGCTCGCCATCCCCGGCCTGTTCTCGGCGTTCGGCACCTTCCTGATGCGCCAGGCCTTCCTCACCATGCCGAAGGACTACGAGGAGGCGGCGCGGCTCGACGGCGCCAACACCTTCCAGGTGTTCTGGTACGTCATGCTCCCGATGGCCAGGCCGATGCTCGCGGCGCTCGCCGTGCTGACCGGCCTCTACTCGTGGAACGACCTCCTGTGGCCGCTCATCGTCTCGCCCTCGGGGGAGAACCGGCCGCTGCCGGTCGGGCTGGCGGGGCTGCAGGGACAGTTCGGTACGGACTACCCGACCCTCATGGCGGGGGCGTTCGTGTGCTCCATCCCGCTCGTGATCGTCTTCCTGCTCCTGCAGCGGCAGTTCTTCGCGGGCATCGCGAGCAGCGGGCTCAAGGGATGACAGGAAAAACAGGGAAAGATCACATGATGAACGACACCACGAACGACGTACCGGTACACCTGCGCGCCGGGGGCACCAGCCTCGTCGTCGCCGTCGACGGCGGCCGGCTCCCGCGCGTCCTGCACTGGGGGGCGGACCTCGGCCCGCTGGAGGACGGCGCCCTGGCGGACCTGCACCGGGCCGCGCTCCCGGCCATCGGCGACAGCGCGGTCACCTACCCGCAGCCCGTCCCGGTGCTCCCCCAGCTGGCGGAGGGCTGGCTCGGACGCCCTGGGCTGGTCGGGGACAGCGACGGCCGCCGCTGGGCGCCGAAGTTCCGGAACGCGACCTGCCACCTCGACGGCGAGGCCGGCGGCGGCCCGGTGCTGCGGAGCACGGCGCACGACCCGGAGTACGGGCTGACCGCCGACATCGAGATCCAGGTGCTCGCCGCCGGCGGCCTCGTACGGCAGCGGGCCCGGATCACCAACGACGCCGGGACGCCGTACCGCGTCGGCGGCCTGGAGACGGCCCTTCCCGTGCCGTCGGACGCGTCGGAGGTCCTCGACCTGACCGGCCGCTGGGCGCTCGAACGCGTGCCGCAGCGGCGCCCGTTCCACGTCGGGGAGTGGGTCCGGGCCTCGCGGGGCGGCAAGCCGGGCCTCGAGCACACGATGCTGCTCGTCGCCGGTGAGGAGGGGTTCGGGTTCCGGCACGGGACGGTGTGGGCGACCCACCTCGCCTGGAGCGGCAACCAGGTGCTCGCCGCCGAGCGGACACCGGCGGGCACCAGGCACCTGGCGGCGGGAGAGGCGCTGCTCGCGGACGAGGTGGTGCTCGGGAAGGGCGACTCGTATCAGAGCCCGTGGCAGTACGGCTCGTGGGGAGTGGGGCTGGACGACCTCGCCTCGCGGTTCCACCGGTACCTGCGGTCGCGCCCCGAGCACCCCCGCTCGCCCCGGCCCGTCGTGCTGAACACCTGGGAGGCCGTCTACTTCCAGCACGACCTCGCGACCCTGGCCGCGCTCGCCGAACGCGGGGCGGAGATCGGCGCCGAGCGGTTCGTGCTGGACGACGGCTGGTTCCTCGGCCGCCGGGACGACACCACCTCGCTGGGCGACTGGACGGTCGACCCGGCCGTCTGGCCGGACGGCCTCGAACCGCTCGTCGCCCGTGTGCGCGAGGCCGGCATGGACTTCGGGCTCTGGTTCGAGCCGGAGATGGTGAACCTCGACTCCGACCTGGCCCGCGAGCACCCGGAATGGATCTTCGACGCGGGGCACGGCCCCGGGCTGCCCTCCCGTCACCAGCATGTCCTCGACCTCGGCCACCCCGGCGCGTACGCCCATCTCCTGGAGCGGATGAGCGCCCTGATCGGCTCGCTCGGCATCGCCTACGTCAAGTGGGACCACAACCGGTACCTGCTCGACGCCGGGCACGGCCCCGACGGCCGGCCGGGGGTGCGCGAGCAGGTCCGGCAGGCGTACCGGCTGATGGCGGACCTCAAGGCCGCCCACCCGGGGCTGGAGATCGAGTCGTGCGCCAGCGGCGGCGGCCGGATCGACCTCGGCGTGCTGGAGCACACCGACCGGGTCTGGCCGAGCGACTGCAACGACCCGCACGAGCGGCTGGAGATCCAGCGCTGGACCGGGCTGCTGGTGCCCCCGGAGATGCAGGGCACGCACATCGCCGCCGAGGAGACGCACACGACCCACCGCACGCATCCGCTCGACTACCGCGCGGAGAAGGCGCTGTGGGGACACCTCGGCGTCGAGGTCGACCTGCTCACCATGGACGACGAGAGTCGCGCCGCGCTCGCGGGATGGGTCGCGTTCCACAAGGAGCACCGGGCGCTGCTGCACTCGGGCGAGGTCGTGCACGCCGACCTCGCCGACGCGGCGCTGCGCCTGCAGGGTGTCGTGGCGGCCGACCGGAGCGAGGCGCTGTACGCGTTCAGCGTCGTCGAGCGCCCGTCGACCTGGCCGCCGGGACGCGTCCGGCTCCCCGGGCTCGACGACGAGCGGACCTACACCGTCGAGGCCGTCCACCCGGGCACCTCGCCCGCGCTCGCGCCCGGCGCCGTGCTCCCGCCGTGGCAGTACGACGGGGTGACGCTGCCCGGACGGGTGCTGCGGCTCGTCGGCGTCGAGGCGCCGTCGCTGGACGTCGACCGCTCGGTGCTGATCCGCGTCGTGAGCCGGCCGGCGACGCCGTGACCCGGGTGGCGCTCGCCTCGCCTCCCGGGCCCGTGGCGGCGCCGTGACCGGGGCGGCGACGTCGTGACCCGGGTGGTGCGACCGGGTTCGCGTCGCGGCCCGGACGGCGGCGGCATGACCCGGGCCGCGTGCCCGGGCTCGCGAGCCCCCGGCTCAGCCCTTGGCGCGGTTGCGGTATTCGGTGGGGCTGGCCTCGTGCATCCGCTTGAAATGGCGGGAGAAGTAGAACGGGTCGGGATAGCCGACCTCGCGGGCGATGGTGGCGACGGTCGCGTCCGTCGTGTCGAGCAGCTGGCGCGCCTGCGCCATCCGCAGCGCCGTGTGGTGCGCGAGCACCCCGCCCCCGGTGGCGTGGCGGAACATCGCGCTCAGGTGGGAGGGCGAGACGCCGACCAGTGACGCCAGGTCGGCGACCCGGACCGTGCTGTCCAGCCGCTCGGCGAGGTAGGCCATCGCCCGCTGCAGGGGGTCGCCGGGCGCGGGCATGGCGCGGTCGACGACGATCTGCGTGAGGAGCTTCCACGCCGCGCCGGCCGCCCCCATCCGGCTCGCCGGTGAGTGGTCGCGTTCGAGGGTGGTGACGATCTCGTCCAGCAGCGCGACCGCCCGGTCGAGGCGCCGGATGGGGATCACCGGCCTGGACACGCTCGCGCCGATCTCCTCGACGAGCTCGGCCAGGTCGCTGCCGCGGAGATGGCACCACCAGATCGTCCAGGGGTTGTCGGCGGACGCGCCGTAGGAGTGCGGGGCGCCACGCGGGATCACCAGGGCCGCGTTCGACCCGACGCGGTGCTGGGCGCCGCCGACGCTCGCCCATCCGGTGCCGGCCGTGCACAGGATGAGGATGGTCTCCTCGGTGCCGTTCGGCCTTGTCATCAGGTGGTCTGTCGCCTTGGGATAGTAACCGCAGTCGGTGACCATGAGGCGCCTGGTCACCGGGCGGGCGTGTGCCTCGGCGACGACACGGCGCGGCACGACGGTGAGCCGCTGGTTGAGGAACCCCTCCTGGATCGGCACGGGAGCAGTATGGCACACGCCATCGGATTGTCCAGGTAGTGCCGCGTAATGGACATTCCTCGCGGCCGGTCGCCGCGTGTTGACTGGTCCGTAGGGAACGACGACGTGACCGGCCCGTGAGGAACGACGGCTCGCGTGCTCGGCCGATCGCGGAGGCCGTCCAGCCGGGCGGGCTCCCCACCATCTGGGGGATGTAGATCATGGGACGGGGATTGCTGTCCGGCAAGGTGGCCGTGGTGACCGGCGCGGCCTCCGGCATCGGCGCCGCGGTGGTGGACCGCTTCCTGGCCGAGGACGCGCGCGTGATCGCGGTCGACCTGGCCGGGCAGGGCCCCGACCGGCCCGCAGTGCTGGCGGTCACCGGCGACGTGGCCGACGCCCGCACCTGGCGGCGGATCGCGGACGTGGCGCGAGCCGAGTTCGGGCGGCTCGACGTGCTGCACAGCAACGCCAGCGTGGTGACGCGGGCCCCCGCCCACGAACTGGCCGAGGCCGACTGGGACCGGCAGATCGCGGTCAACCTCACCGCGACGTACCTGGCGGTCCACGCGTGCGTCGGGCTCCTGCGGGCGAACCGGGGCACCATCGTGCTCAGCTCCTCCGTGCACGCCCTGGCGGGCCTGCCCGCGCACCCCGCCTACGCCGCGGCCAAGGGCGGCCTGGTGTCGCTCGGCCGCCAGCTGGCCGTGGAGTACGGCCCCGAGGTGCGGGTCAACACCGTGCTCCCCGGGCCGATCCTCACCCCCGCCTGGGACGGCATCGGCGAGGAGGACCGCCTGCGCAGCGTGGCCGGCACCGCCGCCGCGCGCTTCGGCAGGCCCGAGGAGGTGGCGGCCGCGGTGACCTTCCTCGCCTGCGAGGAGAGCTCGTACGTCACCGGGGCGTGCCTGGTCGTGGACGGCGGCTGGAGCGCGGTGAAGGACTCCGCGTGACCGGCCGGAATCGAGCGGATCAGGACGATCGGGAAGAGGTTCGCCGGATGGCGGCGGTCCCGGTTCCGCTGCGCCCCCTCTTCGACCTCGAGCGTGGCGGCAGATGGACGTCGCTGGCGGGCGGCGGCCGCGAGTGGCTGTGGTCGCGCGCCGACCCCGCCCGGGAGAGCGTGCTCCCCGGCATGGACTTCGTCGACGCGGGCGGCCTGGAGGAGTGCCTTCCCACGGTGCGCGGCCTGCCCGACCACGGCGACGCGTGGAGCCGCCCCTGGAGCGGGTCGGCGGGAGAGGGCCTCGTGCGGGGCGACGGCTTCGAGCTGCGGCGCGCGGTCGCCGAGGAGGCCGGGGCGGTGGTCGCCGAGTACCGCCTGTCGGCCGACCCCGGGTACGCGTTCGTCTGGGCCGCCCACGCCCTGCTCGACCTCGGCGACGACGCCCGGCTCGTCGCTCCGGCGGGGACCCCCACCAGGGTCTTTCCCGAGGCCGCGGAGATGCTCGCCCGTCCCTGGCCCTCCGGCGCCCCCTACCTGGAGGGCCGCTGGCCCGACCCGCTGGGCCTGCCGCTCGGCCGGTTCGGCCCGTACGACGGCACCGCGGCCGGAGCCGTGCTCCGCTGCGCCGCCGTCCGGGTGGTGGACGGCCCCGACGTCCTCCACCTGCGCGTGGAGGCACCCGAGGGAGTGCCGGTGTCCACCGCGCTGTGGCGCAACCTCGGCGGATTCCCCGCCCACGCGCCGTACCGCAGCATCGGCGTGGAGCCGATGCTCGGCGCGGTCTTCGACCTGGCCGAGGCGGGGCCGGGAGACGCCGCGGTGGTCCCGCCCTCCGGGGAGCTGACGTGGCGGCTGGTGCTGACGGCCGAACGGATGAGCGACCGGCGGAACGGATGAGCAGCCGGCTGAACGGATGAGCGACCGGCGGAACGGGTGGGCGACGGCCGAACGGATGAGCGACGGCTGAACGGATGAGCAGCCGGCGAACGGGTGGGCGACCGGCTGAACGCTCTCCGCGGGCGCTCTCAGGAACGAGGAACGAGACCTGCCACCGCCGGGGTCGAGCACCTGGGACGACCCGAATACTTTGCCTTTGCGCTAAGTGTTTCCATGGGCAATACTTAGCCGCATGGCACAGTATTCGGCCGAGCTCGACGGCGTGTTCGTCGCCCTCGCCGACCCGACGCGGCGCGGCGTCATCCGGCGCCTCGGCCGCGGCCCGACGAGCGTGGGCGATCTCGCCCGCGAGTTCCCGATGACCCTTCCCTCCTTCATGAAGCACGTGCGGACGCTCGAGGCGAACGGCCTGATCCGCACGGTCAAGCTCGGCCGGGTGCGCACCTGCGTGCTCAACCGCGACCGTCTCGCCCTCGTCGACGGCTGGCTCGAAGAGCAGCGCCAGGTCTGGGAAGAGCGCACCGACCGGCTCGAACGCCTCGTCACCGACCCTAAGGAAACCCACCGTGAACCCTGATCTCGACCTGACCCTGCGGCGGGTCATCCACGCCCCCCGCGCCGCCGTCTGGAGCGCGTGGACCGACCCGGCCCTCTTCGGGCAATGGTGGGTCCCGGCACCGACCGTGTGCCGCGTCGACCGCCTCGACGTCCGGCCCGGCGGCGCGCTCCTGACCCGGCTGAGCGACGACGGGGTGAACTTCGTCCCGCACATGGACGCGACCTTCCTCGTCGTCGACGAGTTCGAGCGGATCGTGTTCACGAACGCGATCGACAGCGCCTGGCGTCCCGCCGATCCCGCGCCGGTGCCCATGACCGCCGAGATCACGCTGAGCGATCATGCGGACGGCACGGACTACCGGGTCGTCGTCCGGCACGGCGATCCCGTCGCCCGCGCCCGCCACGAGGAACTCGGTTTCCTTGAAGGCTGGGGCTCGGTCACAAAACAACTCTCCGTGTTCGTGGAGAGCCGGGCCGCACGATGAAGATCACTCTCACCGAGTTCGTCACCCTCGACGGGGTCAGCCAGGGCCCCGGCTCGCCGTCCGAGGACACCAGCGACGGCTTCACCCGGGGCGGCTGGCTCGTGCCCCACCTGGACGACCTCTTCGTCCGGCGTACCTCCGAGTGGCTCGACCTCGCCGACGGCCTGCTGCTCGGGCGGCGAACCTACGAGGCGTTCGCCCGGGACTGGCCGCGGATCACCGACCCGGACGACCCGTACACCGCGCGGATGAACTCGCTGCCGAAGTACGTGGTGACCAGCACCCTCACCGAGGGGAGCTGGCATCCGACGACCGTGCTCCACGGCGACCCGATCCAGACCGTCGGGGAACTCAAGGCACGGCCAGGACGGGAACTCCAGATCCACGGGAGCGCGCGACTCGGCAACACCCTGCTGGCGGCGGGCCTCGTCGACACACTCCGGCTCGTCGTCGCCCCGGCCGTGACCGGTTCCGGACGGCGGCTGCTCGACCACCCGGGCGGGCCCGTCGGCCTCAGGCTCGTTCACCACGAGGTGACGTCGACCGGCCTGCTGCTGCTCCAGTACGAGACCGCCGGCGCCGCTCCGGTGGCGGAGTACGAGGGCGTCACGGCCTTCGTCTAGCGCGGTGACCAGGACCGGTCATTCTTCGAGCGCGTCGCCGACCTTCCCGTTGATCGCCCGTCACCGGCCGGGAGAACCACCGGGCCGAGGTCACGGATCGTCCGGTCAGCGCGATCAGCTGGGATGTCCCTTCTGCCGGCCGGTTTCCAGCAAGCGCTGCATCTGGGATATCTCGGCATGCTGGGTGTCCCTCACCTCGCGGGCGAACGCGGCGACCTCCTCGTGTCGCACGAGCCCGTGCCTGAGCAGATGCTGGGACAGCATCACCGCCACCTTGTGGTGCGCGATCATGTCTTTCAGGAACGTCTTGTCCAGCGAGTCACCCGACAGGTGCGACAGATCGCGCATCATCGGCTGGTAGCCGACCTCCGTGGCGCGCCCTGGGTACCACTTGGCCAGCCACACCTTCATCCTGGCGACGTCGGCGCTCTGCGTGGCCACGATCGTCGCGCCCAGCCGGCGTACCTCCGGGGTGCTGGAGCGCCGAAGCTGCTCCGCGGCGGTGACACCCTCCTGGTTGTGGGGCACCATCTGCGTCAGATAGTCGAACTCACCGATCGCGGCCATATCGTTCATCCCGCCCGTCGACCGCTCGTCGGAGTTCGCCGGAGGGCGAGACTGCGGGGCCGGCGAAAGCCGATCTTCGATCGCGGCCGCCACGATTACACCCGCCAACGCCACGATCGTCAGGATCAGTCCGAACAAGATCTTTACTGTCGCCGGTCTCACGTCCCCCCCTTCAGACAAAAGCACATTTATCACCAAATTTCAGGATGTATCAGGCATGGTCCGTGGAAATAGGGCTGTTTGGTGCATCGGGTCGGGACCAAAGTCCTTCCCGGAGCCGCCTATCAACGTCGCCGCCCAGGTGGGAGCCCTGGAGGGCCGCATGTTCTTCCAGGCTCCCGGATGTCTTCGCCGGAAGAGAATCCTCATGGCCGGCCGTACCCTCATCGGCGCGTTACGCGAGGCCGAGCGGCGCCTGCGGGCGGCACGGCTCGCCGGAGACGTCGAGACGCCGCTCCGGCCCGGCCCGGCGGCTGGGATCTCTCTCCCCCGCGTACCGGTCCCGTTGCCGGGGAAAGCGGCCCGGGAGGCCACCGCTCGGGTACGTTGGGGCCGATGAACGATCAGCACGCGGAGGTTTCACGGCCGGAGCGCGACCACCGGCCGGGCGGGCGGACGACGCCCGCGCAGCCTGACGTCTCGCAGGGCAGGCCGCGGGGCATGCGCGCGGGCCGGTCGCGCGGGAGGCCGGTGGTCGCCTCGCTCGTCGGCCTGGTCGTCGCGATCTCCGGCTGCGCCACCTCACAGAGCGCCACCTCACAGAGCGCCACCTCACAGAGCGCCGCCGCCCCGCAGGACGCCTCCTCGCGAACGGGTGCCGCACGGGACACCACCCCGCAGAGCGCCGCCGCCCCGAAGACGACACCGCCGCCGGCGGCGGAATCCGCGGGCCAGACCCCCGCGGGCCAGGCGGCACCCGCTCTGCCCGCCCCGGACGCGGCGATCCCCGCCGACCCCTCACGACTGGCCCGTTCCCTCACCACCACCACCGCGCGGCTCCGGCGCGCCGTCGACGACTGGAGACGCGAGGGCGACCCCGCCAAGGGGCAACCCCCTGAGCCGGTGGTGCTGCTGGCCCTGCACCAGCAGCGCATCTACCGCTACCTGGTCCTCAACCCGAAGATCGCCTCCCGCACCTACGCCAGGCTGCCGAAGGCCCTGGCCGGGGAGGCGAGGGACAACGTGACGGCGGGCCGGGGCCTGCGCTCCCTCGTCCGGCCCATCAGCGGGGCGGCGAAGTTCCGCGTCCAGCCGGCCAAGCCCGCCGACTTCCTGCTCGGCCACTTCCGGTACGCCGAGCGGAAGTTCGGCGTCGACTGGGAGGTGCTGGCGGCGGTGATGTTCGTCGAGACCAAGTTCGGCCGGGTGCGGTCGCCGAGCCACACCGGCGCCAAGGGACCCATGCAGTTCATGCCTCGAACATGGGCCGCCTACGGGATGGGCGGTGACATCCAGGACACCCGCGACTCCCTGCTGGCCGCGGCCAACTATCTGCGCGCGTCGGGGGCGCCGCGCGACTACCGGCGCGCGCTGTACGCCTACAACCACTCCTACGCGTACGTCGACGCGGTGCAGCTGCACGCCCGCCAGATCAAGCGGGACATCAGGAACTACTACGCGTACTACAACTGGCAGGTGTTCGTGGTCACCACCCGCGGAGACCGCCGCCTCACCGGCCCCGGCCTCACACCCGGCGGGTGAGGTTCCTCACTGGCGGTCGCGGCTCCGCTGGAGTTCGGTGTTGATGCGCAGGGCCTCGGCGAGCTGGTCTTCCAGGATGATGATGCGGCAGGCCGCCTCCAGGGCGGTGCCCTGGTCGACCAGCTCGCGGGCGCGGGCGGCCAGGCGGAGCTGGTAGCGCGAGTAGCGGCGATGGCCGCCCTCGGAGCGCTGCGGCTCGATCAGCTTGGCGGTGCCCAGGTTGCGCAGGAACGCCGGGGTGACGCCGAGCATCTCGGCGGCCCGGCCCATGCTGTAGGCGGGGTAGTCCTCGTCGTCGAACCGGTGACCGGAGACGTCACCCGAGCCCATCGGCCCTCCCCGCGGTGGCGACCCGGTGGGCCGTTCCGGCCTTGCCGGCGGTGTCGCGGAGCCTGAGCTCGACGCGGACGGCCGACGCCATCACTGCTTGATTCATACAACCTTCCCGGAACGCCGACAGGGGCCCCGGCGCCTTTATGCGCCGGGGCCCACGAGGTTCAACACCATCTACCGGCCCTGGGGCCGATCTGTTTCTTCCGCACCGGCCGTCCGATGGGGACGGGGGTGCGAGGATCGCGTATGCGTGACCGTAGACCACCTTCCAATCCGTGGGACTGCGGCACCCGCGCGGCGGAGAATCAGCCGTCGACGGGCGATCCTGATGGCGTTCAACACTCCCTTCGCTATGTGTGCTCATTCGACTTCACGCGGCACCTGCCGCAACCGTGTGTCCACGGCCAGAGCCCTTGACCTGCTGTGCCGGCCCCGGCACGTCCGACGTCGCGGCTTCGTTCACCATTACCGCTGTGGCAGCGCGTCCACGGCCGGACCCTTCAACCGCTCGGCCCTGGCACGTCCGACCTTCTGCCTTTTCCTCACTGCCTTACCGTGTTGTCTCCTGCTGTCCACGCTCGTCCGGGCAGCTCGTCGTGATGCCTGTGTCCTGCGCTGCCCTCGTGGATCCGTTCCTTGCGATGTCAGAAACCATACCTCTGCTCGATGCGAATGTCTACCTCGACCACTACAGATTTTCCGTTCTCGTGAAGATAGGAGCGGTGCCTCACTCCGAGGGGAGCAGCTCGGCGACGGCCTGCTCGACGTTGTCGCGCAGCTCGAAGCGGGGCAGCAGGCCGGTGCGTCGCAGCAGAAGCCGCAGGCCGTCCGGAACGCCCGCGAACAGGAGCCGGCCGGTGGCGGTGTCCTGGATGCGCTGCCGGGTGTTGGCCAGGATTCCCAGGGCGGTGGAGTCGTAGAAGGTCAGCTGTGACAGCTCCAGCACCAGACGGGGACCGGGGCTCAGTTCCCAGGCCTCGTTGACGTGCCCGGTGAGCGTGGGGGCGGTGACGAAGTCCAGGTGCCCGCCCACCTCCAGCACGCTGCAGTGCCCGCGATGGGTCACCCGCACCCACAACGCCTGCTTGTGACGATCCACCTCAGCCCTCCCTGACCGCGTACCGATGGCGGACCCCCGCGATACCCCGATTACGAGCGGCAATGCCCCTCTCCACGGACCAAACGCGGATCCGCCGGCGCGTGCCCTGGTCCGGCCGCCGCGAACGTCCCCGGCGGCGCGGGCCGGGCACCACCGTGACGGCCGCCCGGCGTGCCGGTGACCTGGGCTCGGCGCTCCGGGATCAGGGGTTCGGCGGGCGCCACATCGGGAACATCGGCGGGCCGCCGGGCAGGACCAGCGGGTCACCGAGATCCCGGTAGCCGTGCCGCAGGTAGAGCCTGCGGCTGCGAGTGCTGCTGGCCTCCAGGTACGCGGGTATCCCCGCCTCGTCGAGCCCGCGGTGGTACCCCTCCAGCAGCCGGGTCCCCGTCTTCCGTCCCTGATGCCCGGGGAGCACGGCGAGGAACGCCAGGTAGTGGTGGGGCTCGTGGGGGTGGCGCCTGTCCATCTCCTCGCCCATCTGCTCGATGCGCTCCGCGTGGGGCCCGGCGAACGTCTCCACCCTGGCGGCCCGGTCGGGAATCTCGGGAAGCGGCTCGGCCCCCTTGTGGTACCACACGGCCACGGCGGACATGTCGGCCGTCGCGTGGACCTCGCCGTGGACGAGGGCGCCTTCGCTGAGCATGGAGAAGAAGGGGGGCATCACCCGGCGGCGGTCGTCGTCCGGCGGGATCATCCAGGCCGAGACCTCCTGCTCGTGGAAGGAGGTGGCGATGATCGCGCCGATGGTCTCCGCGGCCCCGGGAGCGTTCTGAACGCGAATGATCTCGGTCATTCGCTCCCTCCCACGGCCGCCTTGGCACCCAGGCCGATGTTGGCGTACACCTTCGGCCGGCCGGCCCGCAGGGCGAGTCCCCACAGGACGCCGAAGCCCGCGGCGACGAAGTAGATGGCGGGCATGATCCAGCGGAGCGGGGAGTCGGCGGCCACGCCGAGCACGGTGTCGAAGTTGAGCAGGACGAGCACGATGACGACGAGCAGCAGGACGGAGGAGACGACCGGGGCGATCCGGGTCCGCCAGGCGTTCTCCTCGTGGGGGTTCTTGGCGAAGAAGACCAGCACGGAGACCGAGGTGGCCGCCAGCATCATGAGCAGTCCCAGGCCGCCGAACGACCCGACGGTGAAGAACAGCTGGATGACCGGGTCCAGGCCGAAGATCGCGTAGATGACGATCGTGGCCAGCCCGATGACGCTCTGCGCCACCGAGCCGTTGACCGGGGCACCGGTCCGGGGGGAGGTACGGCCGAAGATCTCGGGCAGGACCCTTTCCCGGCCGAGGGCGAAGACGTAGCGGGAGATCGTGTTGTGGAAGGCGATCAGCGCGGCGAAGAGGCTCGTCACGAAGAGGAGCGAGCCGATGGTGGCGATGGTCGCCCCCAGGTGCTGCCCGGCCAGGTTGAACAGGAGGTTCGAGCTCTGCTCGCGCGAGGCCTCGACGATCCTGTCCGAGCCGATCGGCACGGTCATCGCCCAGGACGACAGGGCGTAGAGCCCGGAGATGACGGCGAGCGCGACATAGGTCGCGATCGGCACCGTGCGCTTCGGGTCCTTGGTCTCCTCGGAGAACACCACCGACGACTCGAAGCCCGCGAAGGACGCGATGCAGATCGCGACCACCGCTCCGATCCCGGGGACGAAGAGGTTCGACGGGTCGAAGACGTCGAGGCTGTAGCCCGAGGCCGACGGGTTGATCAGGTCCGCGATGTCGAACAGGACGACGACGGCTATCTCCGTCAGCAGCAGCACCGACAGGACCTTCCCGTTCACGTCGACCCGCATGAGGCCGAGCGCCCCGGTCAGCACCCAGGCGACCAGCCCGATGACCCACCAGGGCGGAGAGCTGCCGAACCAGTCGGCGATCAGCGGCTGGGCGGCCGCGCCGATCATGCCGTAGAGACCCACCTGGAGCGCGTTGTAGGCCAGCAACGCGACCCACGCGGTCGCCACGCCCACCGGCCTGCCGAGCCCTTTCGCGGTGTACGCGTAGAACGCCCCGGCATTGACGACGTGGCGGGCCATCGTCACGTAGCCGACGGCGAACAGGCCCAGGATGCCTCCGAGCAGGATGAAGGCGAGCGGCACGCCGGTCACGCCGGTCGCGGCGTACGCGGCGGTCACCGAACCGCCGATGACGGTCAGCGGTGCCGCCGCCGAGATGACGAAGAAGACCACGGAGGGCACGCCGAGGCGGTCCTGGGCCAGCGCGGCGGAGACCGCGCCGGTTTTCTGCTCTGTCACGGACATCGGGGGACTCCTTGGAGTGAGGGGGGTGTGCTCACCGCCGGGTGATGACGGCGTCGCCGACGGCGGCCTCGGTCTGGGCGATCAGTTCCTGGAGCGGCGCCGGGAGGGCGGCGATCGCCGCGGAGAGGTACGCCGGGTTCCGCTCCCACAGGACGAGCTGGTTGCCGCCGGTCGCGACGAGCAGCCCCAGCAAAACGCGGTCCTGGACGTTGAGCGGCTCACGGCGCTGGATCGCCAGGTTGACGCGTCCGACGGGCCATCCCGCGATGTTCACGTCGACCGGTACCCGTCTCCGCGACGGGCGCCTGCCGGGCGGGCGCAGCAGCCCGTCGGCGGTCATCCGGTCCGCCACGTCGGCGAGTGCCGTACGGGCGAGGAACTGCAGCCAGGTACGGAAGCGGTGCGAGGGTTCGGCGACGATGTGCCCCAGGGCGGTCCGGGTGAGCGCGTCCCCGGGCGGCGCCGCGTCGAGGACGACGAGCCGCGCCCGTCCCGCCCCCGATCCCACGCTCACCCGCCCGGCGAGCATCAGTTCTCCCAGTACGGCGGCGGCCAGCCCCAGACCGGTCAGGCGGGCGTGAAGCCTCATCCGGCCGGTCGCGTTGTCGTGCATGACAAAGAACAGGTCGTCGGCCAACCGGGTTCCTGAAAGATCAACTCCAACCACGAACGGCGATCGTATAGCTAAATCATTAAATTTGTCATTATGTGAACAAAGTTCTAGCGCTGGCCATAGACGCACCCGACGAGAATCAAAGAATCGGACAGATGGCCAAGAACCCAAAGTCACGCCGAGGGCACCTCGAAGACTCCGACGAATCAAGAAATTTACTTATTTTTGGCCACCCATGGGCGGGTGCCGGGAAGCGTCGGGCCGAGGAGTCCCGGGGCCGGAACAACCCCGGTCAGACGGCTCCCGAAAGAGGAAATCCACGAATCCCGATGAATCCTTACCTGACTTTAATGCAGGCACTTTTGGCATTTTGGGACCGGCGTAATGCCGGAACGGCTTCCAGGTTTCCACCGGGGGTGATAGCGGGAGACGCGCGCCCCCGGGCGGGGCCGAACCCGACCGTCGGCGGCCGGATACCCGTTCATTCCAGGTCGTCCAGTTTGATCATCAGGTGTGTCACCAGCCGGTCCTGTGGCGTGGTGGCGGGGTCGGAGACGTACACCTCGCGCAGCGGGCCGAGAGGCGTGTGCCCGCGCTCGCCCACCCAGGCGAGCAACGCGTGCACGGTGAGAGGGATCTGGTCGTACGCCCCGACATGGGTCGCCGACGCGTACAGACCGCCCGGCAGGACGTCCGAGGACGTCCCCGGGACGTCCCCGGACGTCTCCAGCGCGACGGCCACGGCCACCTCCTCCGCCATGTCGAGCGGGAACAGGCCGACCAGCATCCCGTCCGGCGCGCCCGTCGCCGCGAGCAGCCGGGCCACGCACGCCGAGGTGACCGGGCCGATCCGCTCCTGCGGCGCGGTGTCCCGTACGACGACCACCCGCCGGGCGGGCTCGCGGACGATCGTCACCTCCGGCCGGGGCAGGCCCTCGGACAGGATGCGTTCGAGCGCGGCGAAGTTGCGCTCGCGGCGCGCCAGGTCGGCCTCCATGCGGTCGCGCACGCCGCCGAGCACGTCCGCCTCACCGGACAGCACCCGTCCGATCGAGGGGAGGGGTACGTCGAGTGAGCGCAGCAGGCCGATCAGCATCGCGGGACGCGCCTGGCCGGGCCGGTAGTAGCGGTAGCCGGTGTCCGGATCGACATACGCCGGGGTCAGCAGGCCCAGCTCGTCGTAGTGGCGCAGTTGCTTGACGCTGAGCCGGCACAGCCGGGCGAACCGCCCGATCGGCAGATGTCCCTCGTTCACGTCATCAGGATGACGGCTCCCGCCGAGGGAGGGTGCGGCCGGACCGCCGCCGTCTCTCGATCTGCCCGTGGGCGGCCGGGACCGGGACCGGACGACGGCGACCGGTCAGGTGCCGGACTCCGCGTCTCCCGTGGCGGATGGACGGCCGGACAGCGGACGTGGCCGGGACCCGTGTCGCGGGTCCCGGCCACGCCGGGGTTCCTTCTCGGCCGGGCCGCCGTCACCTCGTGGTCAGCGGCGGCACCGGTCGTCCGGTGCTATCTCAACGGCCGTCACAGCCCCGGGCGGCGAAGGCCAGGAACTGGGTGGCCTCGTTGCTGTCGAAGTTGTCGTCGGAGCCGACCACCAGCGTGCATTCGCCGTTGCGCAGGCGCGGCCCCCAGGCGAGGCTCTCCAGGTTCTGCAGCGGCGGCCGCACCGTACCGAAATCGGAGATGAGACGCTTGGAAACCGGGCGGTACGGGCGTCCGGCGGCCAGGCTGTCGCGGGTCAGCACGTTCGTGGCACCGCGCAGGTCGATCTCGTACAGCTTGGCCTTGTAGTTGACGCCCTCGATCCAGGAGCGCTCAAGGGCGAGGTAGCGGTTGTCGTCGATCGCCAGAAGCTCCGACACCCCGCTGTCGGACTTGCCGTTCGCCGGGATCGGCGCCGCCGGGAGCTTGTCGATCGGGTAGGCGTACTGCCCGCGCGGCCGGCCGTCGCGTCCCCACACGGTGATGCGGGCCGCGGCGCCCCGGCTGACGGTCGGCGGCGCGCCGTCCTCGTATCGCGGGCCCTCCGTGATGGCCGCGATGGTCCGCTCCGTGGAGGTCAGCCCCTCGAACCCGGAGTTGCGCCGGGGGCCGCTGGTGGTGGCGGTCATCTTCAGGTTGCGGGGAACGGGCAGCTCCCCGAGGTAGCGGCCCTCGCTGTTGGTCCAGCGGATGGACAGGTCGGACACCGGGATATTGGGGTTCTCCGCGTCGGGCCGGTCGCCCTCGTTGGCCCACAGCACCCTGCGGCTCCACCGGTCGTAGCGGATCGTCTCGGGATCGGCGGACCTGGGCCGGCCGTAGGCCGGGTAGGAACTCCCGCCGGGGCGCCGCAGGGTGGTGACCCCGGTGAGGTTCACCCCGGTGAACGCCCCGGTGACCGGGTGGATGTCGAAGCGGCCGGTGTAGAAGCGGGCCGGGTTGTAGCGCCACCGGTCGTCGGATATGAGGTACCAGGTGCCGGTGCGGGGGTCACGGTCGAGACCGGAGAGGCCACCGACGGTGGTCCCCCGGAACCGCATCCTGTGCGGTAGGCGCTGCTCGCCGAGGAAGCGGGTGATCCGGAGCCCCGGCGCCGGAGGCGCGGCCACCGCGGAGGAACCCGCCGAGGACTCCGCGGCCGTCGCCGACGCCTGCGCCTGCGCACCGGCGGCCCCGAGGCTGACCGCCGTCGCGAGCGCGGCCGCGAGTGCCGTTATTCTTCGCGAATTGGTCATATGACTCTCCTCTTCCCAGTAATGATCCCGAAAGAACTGGCTGGAATATGAGACCGCGGATTGCGGAAAATTTCCACGAGAATCAACAATTCAATGCCCGGTGGCCGCTCAATGACAGGACAGAATAAGCCATTTGTCATGCATTTCCATCACTAAATCGGCGATCAGGGCAAGTCGCTTCAAATCATGCGGGCACGGACGTCGGGGACAGCGCCGTACGGGCAGCTCGCACCCGGAACGCTTACGGGCACGGATATCCAGCGGCTCTCGTGATCGTCGAGCCGCACTCACGACGTCACGTCCGGACGGATCCGGCTGAGCGGCGCGCATTCGCACGACAGGGCTCGCGCTATTTTCTCGGTACGTGAATCGCACCGGATTGAGGGGCGATCGACCTTTCATGACGCGGAGAAGTCACCCTGACGTGCGAAATACCGTTGTGGGGTTTATTTCTCGATCGCGGTAACGCGTACACGAATGCAATGCGCCGGGACCTGGTCTGTCTCGCCGGCGTTCTTGTCCCGGTTCGCGGGCACGAGGGGCACCGGTTCGAGCGGGTTGCCGGTCGGTACCCGGTCTGAACCCGGGCGCGACCTGAGCCCGGGCCCGGGCGGTGGCGGACCAGGAGCCAGGGCGGGGCGGGGCGGCGATCATGGTGGTCGTTCGCCCGTTCGGGGTGGATTCCGGCGCGAGGGGTACGCTCGATGAGACGCCGACAACTCCGCCGGGTCTACTCCACATGGACATCTGGACGGCGAAACATGGCGGATACCGAACCCGTGTGCGAGCTGCACCTGCGAATAGCCGGGCAGCCCCACGACCTGATGCTGCGCCTGCACGGACACGAGCCCACCGAGGACGAGGTCGCGGGCTGGATGCGCGACGGGTCGGTGGTCAGGCTCCAGGTCACCGAAACGGCCGGGCGGACGCCTCACACCATGCTGGTGAATTTCGGCAGCGTAGTTTTTGCCTGGCTCTGTCCTTACCAGTCCGGCAGAGGGGTGAATCTGTGAGGTCGCGGAAGGACCGGAGACGGGTGCACGCCGGATCCGGTCACCGGTGAGGGCGACCTCGCCGAAGGAGGCCGCGCCGAAGGCCGCTCCGGTGAAAACGGCTTCGGTGAAAACGACTCCGGCCAGAACGGCTCCGGCGAGAACGGCTCTGTCGAGAACACCTCTGTCGAGAACGGCTCCGGCGAGGGCGACGCCGGAGGTGACCCCGCTGAAGGTGGCCCTGCTGGGACCGGTCGCCTGGCGTACGCCACCGCGCCACTACGGCCCCTGGGAGCAGGTCACCAGCCTGCTCGCCGAGGGCCTGACCGCCAGGGGCGTCGACGTGACGCTCTTCGCCACCCTCGACTCGATCACCTCGGGGACGCTCGACGGGGTCTGCCCCACCGGGTACGCCGAGGACCCGTCCCTCGACGGGCGGGTGTGGGAGGCGATGCACGTCGCGCACGCGCTGGGGCGTTCCGCCGAGTTCGACCTCGTCCACAGCCACCTCGACTGGCTGCCCCTGGCCTTCGCCGGCCACTGCCGCGCTCCGCTGCTCACCACGGTCCACGGGTTCTCCGGGGCGGGGATCCTGCCCGCCTACGCCCGTGCCCGGTCGGCCTACGTCTCCATCTCCGACGCCGACCGCTCCCCCGAGCTCGACTACGTCGCCACGGTCCACCACGGCATCGACCTCGGGCTCCTGCCCTTCGATCCCGACGGTGGCCGGGGGCTGGTCGTCTTCGGCCGGATCCATCCCGACAAGGGGACCCACACGGCGATCGAGATCGCGCGGCGGGCCGGGCTGCCGCTGACCGTCTGCGGGATCGTCCAGGACCAGGGCTACTTCGAGGAGCGGGTCGCCCCGCACGTCGACGGTGAGCGGGTCAGGTTCCTCGGCTCGGTCGGCCCCGAGCGGCGCGCCGAGATCCTCGGTGGAAGCGCGGCCCTGCTGCATCCCATCGCGTTCGACGAGCCCTTCGGCCTGTCGGTGGTCGAGTCGATGGCCTGCGGCACCCCCGTGGTCGCCTACCGGCGCGGGTCGATGACCGAGGTCGTGGACCCGGGTGTGACGGGCTTCCTGGCGGACACCGTCGAGGAGGCCGTCTCCGCCGTTTCCCGTGTCGGCACGATCGACCGGGCGGGTTGCCGCGCCCAGGCCGAACGCAGATTCGGCGTGGAGAGAATGGTTACCAATTATTTACGCATCTACCGCGACATAGTGGACCGAGCGTAATCCCCTGATACTGTCGGAGTGACGTAGCCCCCGCGGTCCTCTGCGGGGTCGCGGCAGCCGGGCCCCGATGAGGACGGCCCCCGGCGCCAGGCTTCGGTTCCATCCGCCACCACGCTGGCCGATGGACGTCTTCATCCCGTGAGGTCCGCTTCCGTGAGCCGGAGCGGCCGATGACCGGAAGGCTTGGCAGTGGCCTGTACATACGGATTTCTCAGTACCCACCCGCCCACGCAGTGCGGGCTGGCGACCTTCAACTCCGCCCTGGCCGCCCACCTCACCGAGGGGGGCACCCGCGGCGGGATCGTCCGCGTCACCACGGACGTCGACGACGAACGCCCCGTACCCGGGGTCGTGCACACCTGGGCCCCCGGCGGGCACGAGAGCTGGAAGGCGGCGACCTCCGCCCTGGAGCGGTTCGACGTGGCGGTGGTCCAGCACGAGTACGGCATCTACCCCGGCACGGACGGCCAGGACGTCCTGCCGCTGCTGCGGCATCTCATGGTGCCGAGCATCGTGGTCCTGCACACCGTGCTGACCCGGCCGACCCCCCGGCAGCGAAGGCTGCTCGAGCAGATCGTGGACGCCGCCGGCGCGGTGGTCACCATGACCGGCACCGCCCGCGACCGGCTGCTCGCCGGCTACCACGTCGACCCGGGCAAGGTGTCGGTCATCCCGCACGGAGCCGCCGACCACATGCGCGTCCCGGCCCAGCGCCGCCTGCGGCCGCACCTGCTCACCTGGGGGCTGATCGGCCCCGGCAAGGGCATCGAGTGGGCGTTGCAGGCGCTCGCCCTGCTGGGGGACCTCTCCCCCTCGCCCACGTACACGATCGCGGGCAAGACCCATCCCAAGGTGCTCGAACAGCACGGGGAGGCCTACCGCGACCGGTTGCAGCGGATGGGGGCGCGGCTCGGCGTGTCCGCCTCCGTGCGGTACGACCCGGTCTACCGCGACCAGGCCTCGCTGATCCGGCTGGTCCGCTCGGCCGACGTGGTCGTGCTGCCGTACGACTCGCACGAGCAGGTGACCTCCGGTGTCCTGATCGAGGCGGTGGCCGCCGGGGTGCCGGTGGTCGCCACGTCCTTCCCGCACGCCGTGGAACTGCTCACCGGCGGGCCCGGCCTGCTCGTCCCCCACGAGGACCCCGCGGCGCTCGCCGCGGCCGTCCGCCGGATCCTCACCGAGCCCGGCCTGGCCGAGGACCTCAGGAACCGTACCCACGACCTGGTCCCGACCCTGCTGTGGCCGGCGGTGGCGGCGCGTTACGAGGACCTCGCCCGGGGCCTGCTCACCGGACGCCCGGCGGCCGTGGCGGTGGCCCTGCCGTGACCCCCGCAACCCCCATGCCCCCCGCGGTCGCCACCGCCATCCCCGGCTTCCGGCACCTGGCGCGGCTGAGCGACGACACCGGCCTGTTCGAACACGCCAGGCACGCCGTCGTCCGCCGCCAGCACGGCTACTGCACCGACGACGTCGCCCGCGGGCTCGTCGTCACCAGCCGCGAACCGGCGCCGACCCCCGAGGTGCGGCGGCTCGCGGAGTGCTACCTGGCCTTCCTCACGCACGCGCAGGACGGCTCCGGCGCGTTCCACAACCGGCTCTCCCACGACCGGCGCTGGACCGACGAACCCGGTCTCGGCGACTGGTGGGGCCGGGCGCTGTGGGGCCTGGGCACCGCGGCGGCCCGCAACCCCGCCCCGTGGATCCGCGACGAGGCCCTGATCTCCTTCGCCCTCGGCGCCACCAGGCGGTCCACGCACCCGCGCGCCATGGCCTTCGCCGGGCTCGGCGCGGTGGAGGTCCTGCGCGTCCTGCCGGACAACGCCCCGGCCGCGGCCCTGCTCGCGGACGCCGCCCTCGCGATCGGCGTCCCCCCGGCCGATCCCGACTGGCCGTGGCCGCAGCCTCAGCTGACGTACGCCAACGCCGCCCTCGCCGAGGTGCTCATCGCGGCGGGCCACCTCGGCGGCGATCACTCGATGCTCGCCGACGGCCTGCGGATGCTGACCTGGCTCCACGACATCCAGACCAGGGACGGGCGGCTGTCGGTCGTGCCCGTCGCGGGCTGGCGGCGGCACGCCCCGCGGGACCGCTACGACCAGCAGCCGATCGAGGTCGCCGCGCTCGCCGACGCCTGCGCCACGGCGGGCGCCGTCACCGGCGACCCCGCCTGGCGGGCGGGGGTGTGGCGGGCGTCGGCGTGGTTCCAGGGTGCCAACGACCGGGGTACGGCGATGTGGGACGTCGCGACCGGCGGGGGCTACGACGGCCTGACCCTGTACGGGCCCAATCTGAACCAGGGCGCGGAGTCGACCATCGCGCTCATCTCCACCCTGCAGCACGCCGAGCACCTGGTGAGCGAACGGAGTGAGGTCGGCTGAAGGCATCGTGCCCTGGTCACGGGACCGGCGGGATGATGTCATGGGTGTCATGACGGGATATGGCGCGACCTTCACACGGCGTCGCGTCCCGGCCGCGCTCCTCGGAGGACGCCGCGTCCCGGCCGCGCCCTCCGGAAGGTGCCGCGCCCCGGCCCCGAGACCCCCGAATGAGGCGCCATGACCATCAGGGACCTGGCCACCCGGCTCGACCAGACCCTCGCCCCCGACCCGCGAAGAGTGATCATCAAGCTGTTCGTGCCCGGCGAGGACGCCGCCCTGGCGCGCAGCCGGGCCGCCGCCCTGATCGACCGCATCACGCTTCTCGGCCACGACGAGACCGCCGCGCTCCTCGAGGAGACGCTGCGGGGGTTCGGCGACCGGCACAGCGACCTCGCGACGACCTTCCTGCACCACTACGACCTGGTCCGCTACCGGGTCCCGAGCCATATCGACCTGCGACCTGCGGCCCGCCTCCTGGTCGGCGCCTACTTCAGCCACGAGTACGCGGTGGAGGGCGCCGCGCTCTGCAATCCCTCGATGGTCGCCCATCCCGACCAGTCCGGCCTGAGCCCGGGACGGCTGCGCGTGGTGATCAGCACGCGGCAGATCGGCGAGGGTCACCTGTCGTCCATCGGCTTCGTCACGGCGGTGCTCGGCCCCGGCGACGAGCTCGTCGTCGCCGACCGCTCGGGACCGCTGGTCACCGGCCCCCGGCACGGGGTCCCCCACCGGCGTGACCTGCTCGCCGCCGCGCTCACCGACGAGGGCTGGGACAACGAGGTCTCCGCCACCGTGCTGGGCTCGCTGCCCGACCTCTTCGACGACGACGACTTCGAGCAGGCGGTCGCCCGGCTCCCCACCGACCTGCTCACCCGCACCACCACGCACGGCACCGTGGAGGAGCTGCGCCGGGCGACCGCGGCCGACTACGCCGTGACCTTCCCCGCCGACGTCCCGATCGAGCGGCGGGTGCTCTGGCCCGCCACCGCGGCCGAGAGCAACGGGATGGAGGACGCCCGTTTCGTGAGGATCGTCGATGAGGACGGCACGCCTTCGTACCGGGCCACCTACACCGCCTACGACGGGCGGCACATCCGCTCGCGCATGCTCGCCAGTGACGACCTGCGCACCTTCGAGGCCACCTCGCTGCGCGGGCCCGCCGCCGCGAACAAGGGGATGGCGCTGTTCCCGCGTCCGGTGGGCGGGCGCCGGCTGGCGCTGTGCCGCTCCGACGGCGAGACCATCGGCCTGACCTCCCTCGGCGAGGACAGCAGGTGGCGGCGCCCGAGACCGCTCCACACCCCCCGCAGCAGCTGGGAGCTGATCCAGGTCGGCAATTGCGGATCCCCCCTGGAGACCGAGTCCGGCTGGCTCGTCCTGACCCACGGCGTCGGCCCGATGCGCCGCTACGCCATCGGCGCGCTGCTGCTCGACCTGGACGAGCCGCACCGCGTCGTCGCCGAGCTGCCGGGCACGCTCCTCACCCCCGGCGACACCGAGCGCGAGGGGTACGTGCCCAACGTCGTGTACTCCTGCGGCGGCCTGCTGCACGCGGGCGCCCTGTGGCTGCCGTACGGGGCGAGCGACGCCCGGATCGGGTTCGCCCGCGTGACCCTCGACACCCTTCTGGGGGCGATGCGACCGTCCCCGGAAGGCAGGTGAGCCCCGCACCTCCCGCCCTGCCGGGCGCCTGACCGGTCACCGTCCGGCGGTCGCCGGACGACGGCCGCCGTGCGGAGGAGACGCCGACACGTGCACGACGCCGAACGAGTCCTCCGGCGTCGCCCATTGACAAAAAATAATTTTACGTACAAGGTTGATTTTGCGATGAGAGACGTCCTGTACCTGGAGCAGATCGAGCAGGCGGAGGCCCTGCTCAAACCGCAGCGCATCGAGGTGCTGCGGCAACTCGCCGAGCCGCGCTCGTGCACCGAGGTGGCGGCTCTGCTCGACCAGACCCCGCAGAGGGTCTACTACCACGTCAAACGCCTGGTGGAGGCGGGCCTGGTGACGCAGGTGACCGAGCGCAGGGTGCGCGGCATCCACGAGGGCGTCTACCAGGCGAGTGCCCGTTCCTACTGGCTCTCGCCCCGCCTCGTCGGCCGGATCGGCCTGCGCACGACCCGGGACGACCTGGGCCTGGGCTACCTGCTGGACCTCATGGAGGAGGTCCAGGCCGACATCGGCGCGCTCGACAGGACCGCGCCGGAGCTGCCGTCCATCGGCGTGTCCGGCGAGATCCGCATGCTCCCCGAGCGGCGTCAGGAGTTCCTGAACGACCTCCAGGCGGCACTGCAAGACCTTTTCACCCGTTACGGCGGCGCCGAAGGGGATGCCTTCAAGCTCGCCGTCGCCTGCTACCCCAAGGGAGAACCCCGTGAGTGAGCCGATGAAGCTGAGCGCGCGCGTGACCGCACCGCTCAAGGCAGTCCACCACGCCCTGACCGACCCGGGCGAGCTGCGCGTCTGGCTGGCCGAGCACGCCGAGGTCGAGCTGCCGCACCGGTACGCGTTCTGGGGGCGCCACACTCCCGACGGAGCGGAGCCCCGCCAGCGCCCGCTGCACGTCGACGACCACACGCTGCGCTTCGCGTGGCTGCTCGGCGGCGAGGAGACGACCGTCGAGATCACCCTGGAGGAGGAGAGCGCGGAGTCGACCATCGTGTCGCTGACGCAGACCCACTTCGACCAGGAGGCCGCGATGGCCGACAGCGGCGTCCTGGGGATGACGCAGACGTTCTGGTGCCTGTCGATCGCGAACCTGGTCGATCACCTGGAGGGCCGCGAGCTCACCCCGAAGGCGGACTTCACCTCCCCGGTCCTGCGGGAGGAGCTCGTCATCGGCGGCTCGCCGGAGGCGGTGTTCGACTCGCTCGTCGACCCGGAGAAGTTCAGCCGGTGGTTCGGCTACAAGGTCGACATGGAGCCGTACGTCGGCGGGCGGTTCGCGATGGGCGGCTTCGAGGTCAACGACACGCCCGCGAAGGTCGTCGCGCTGGAGCCCGGCCGCGGTCTCTCCCTGGAGTGGCCGGGCCTCGGCGTCTCCAGCTGGGAGCTGGAGGGTTCGGGCGGCGCGACGCGGCTCACCTTCGTGGAGAGCGGCTTCGACGAGAAGAACCCCCCGTACGCCGGGTGGATGGGCTGGCTCAGCGGCATCGCCGAGCTGCGCCGCTTCCACGAGCTGAGCGACTGGCGCCCGATCTGGCTCGACCCGTCCCCGCCCGCCTCCCCGGAGGAGACGACGGTGAGCGGCTGAGCGCGCGGGGCGGGATCGGGCGGGGTGTCGTCACGCCGCCCGGTCACGCGCTCCCGTGGAGCCCGCCTCCTTCGTCGCCTTCCTCCTCACGACGGCCACCCCCGCCAGGAGGGCGATGGCGAGCCCGAGGCAGACGATGAGCGCTTCCGCCGGCCAGTCCAGCAGTCGCGGCAACGCCATCGCGACGCAGGCGAGAGCGGAGGCCAGCAGGGTCCATGCGTGCGTTCTCGCCGGAAACGCCCGCTCCCCTTTGGTGGACAGGGGCGGGAACCGGCCTGTCACCAGCAGGTAAACACCCTGTACGGCCATTACGCACGCGACCCCCAGAAGACCCCAGCTGACCACGGTCAACACCGTTTGCGTACTCATCAGGATCGCTCCCAGTCCTCGGCTCCGGCGAGTGGAAATCCCCTTCCGATGGGCGGCCACCTGCCCCGGGAACGGCGGGGAAAACCATTCACCCGAATGGCGTCGCGCGGCTCCACTCCACCTTTCCCGCTCGGAAAAGCTCGTTCGGGAAAAGCCCGCCGCGAGAATTCCGACGATCTAGCTGACGCAGAACTCATTCTCCTCGGGGTCGAGCATCGTCACCCCGCAGTGGTCGTCGTTTCCCTCCAGCGTCGTCACGCTCGCCACGGTCGCCTCCGTGTCGCCACCTCGCCGGCCCGGCGCCGGCGATCCTGCACGACGCGTACGACATTTCCCGGCGCCCGGCGCTCACCAGCACATGACGGCGGCCTGGCCGGGCCCCCAGCTGGAGTGGACACGCGCGCGCAGGACGTAGCGGCGGCCCCTGAGCAGGTGGACGCGGAGGGACGCGTTGCGCGGGCGCCCGCCGTCGTCGTCGCCCGCCAGATAGCGCGGGTCGCCGCCGACCTCCTCGAACAGCGCCAGCACCGTGTCGCACTCGCCGAAGACACCGACGGTGTAGTCACGGGTGGCGCGAGGTGTGATCACGAAGTCGCGCTGTTCCCCCGCCCCGGTGCCGAGCGGGGCGGAACGGAACGGCCGCAGCTCGGGGAGCGGCCCGGCGCCCGGGGGCGGGTACCAGCGGCGGGCGAACGCGGCGTCGGGCCCGGAGACGGTGCCCGGCGGCACGATCCCCGCCCGGTGGCACGAGGGCTCCAGGATGAGCCCCGGGCCGAGCCGGTACCCCATGACGGACAGCGGATCCCACACGGGGCCGTTCGCCTCGCTCTCGTCGAGCCTGCGGATGACGTTGTGGAACGTCCGCGACCTCGGCCAGAGATTCGGCGGGCCCGCGAAGTCCTCGTAGACGGCCTCCTCGTCCCAGAGGATGCCCGAGTACGGGCTCTGGTGCTCGTGGACCATGCCGATGACGTGGCCGATCTGGTGCAGCACGGTGCCCCGGCCGGACGCCCCGGTGAGGTCCCAGCCGAAGTTCACCGTGCGGGAGGCGGTCCCGACGCGGAGCGCGTCGCGTCCCACGGCCGACCACGATCCGGCGTCCCGCCGGAACCCGATGCGCACCTCCGCCTCGGTGCGGTCGGCGACCTCGGCGAACTCCAGCCCGATGCCGAGGTCCTTCCACTCCTGGAACCCCCGGCGCACGGCGTCGCGCTGCCCGCCGTCGCCGTGCTCGCCGTCATGCGGCCCGCCCAGGAAGCAGTAGTGCAGGACCGTGCCGTTCAGCCACGCCCGCCGCCCCGAGAGGAGGGCCGCGCGCCGCCTCCCCTCGAGCCCGTCCGGCGGCGCGCAGGCGGGGTACGGCGGGAGCGAGCAGTGCCGGACGCGCCCGCCGTCGCCCGCCCTCATCGACGCCCCCGCGGCGTGGCGGCCCTCGCTCGCGGGCGGGGTGGAGAGATCAAGGAAACCGTGTCCACATGCCACGAGACTGGGGAGGGAATCCCGGGCGCGCATGAGTAGGGCCTACTCAATTCCACGTGTATCACGGACGGGCGGCCCGGCTCATACCGCTGTGAGAAACCCACGGTCCCCCTGGCCGTTCACGGCCAGGACTGAGGAACTCGATCTCGTACGGCGAAACCTGGCGGCCGGTCGCCGTGGCGTCGTCGTGACCGGCGCGGCGGGGAGCGGCAGGAGCCGCCTGGCCGCCGAGGCCGTGCCCGTGCCCGAGGCCGTGCCCGAAGCCGTGCCCGAAGCCGTGACCGGGCCGGTGCACGCGCGGGTCACGGGAACGCCGGACGCCCTGGACACCCCGCTCGCCGCCTTCGCCCATCTCCTCTCCCGCTCCCCGCGCCGCGCCGGGCTTCCCACCTCGCGGGACTCCGCGGGGCTCCCCGCCTCCCCGTCCCTCACGGGATCCTCCCCGCGCCCCGCGGGGCTTCTCTGCCCGCCGGACCCGGTCGAGGCGCTGGACGGGGTGCGCGTGCTCGTCGTGGACGACGCCCACCTCCTCGACGACTCCTCGGCCGCGCTCGTCCACCGCCTGGCGCTCAGGGGGCGTACCCGCCTGCTCGTCACGGTCAGGGAGGGCGTGCCCGTGCCGGAGGACGTCTCCAGGCTCTGGAAGGAGAACCTCCTGCCGCGCGTGGCGCTGGCCCCCATGGCGGAGAGCGAGTGCGGCGAACTGCTGTCCCGGGCGGTGGGCGGCTACGTGGACACCCTCACCGTCCGGCGCCTGCACCGGGCGAGCCGCGGTGACCTCCGCCTCCTGCGCGAGCTGGTCGTCGCCGTCCACGCCGGAGGGGACCTGAGCAACGTGTCGGGCACCTGGACCTGGCGGGGCACCCCCCCGATGACGGCGCGCGTCAGGGAGCTGGTCGAGGACACGATCCGCGACGTCGACGGGAAAGAACGGGAGGTCCTGGAACTCATCGCGTCCGGCAGGCCGCTGAGGCTCGTCATGTCCGGCGAACCAGCGGAACCCGGCGCGTCCGCGCTCCGGGGGACCACCGTGTCCGGCACTCCCTCCGCGCCCACCGCACCCGTCGCGGCCGGTACGTTCCCGCAACCCACGGCGTCCAGAACGTTCTTGGAACGCGCCATGTCCGATGAGCCGCCGTCACCGTACGCCACGGACGCCGAGACGGCCTTCGGCGTCCTCGAACGCCTGCGGGTGAAGGGGCTGGTCACCGTGGACGACCGGCTGTCGGTCCGGCTCACCCACCCGCTGCACGGCCCGGTGCTCCGGGCCGCCGCGAAGCGCCCGGCGACGGGCGGGCCGTCCGGCGCGCCGTGCCTCCCCCCGGCCCCCGCCACGGCACTGGCGGGCGAGTGCGAGGACCTGGCCGCACGCGCGTACACGGGACGGCTCTCGGGGATACCGCGCGGCACCGGCGAGCGGATGGCCGAGGACGACACCGGCTGGGACGAGCCCGCGATGCCGGAGTTCTGCGCGCTACGCGCCCGTGTCGCCCGGCTTCGCGGGGAGACCCGCGAGGCCGTCGCCTGGAGTCGCGAGGGACTGCGCCGTGCCCCCCACCACCGCGCCTGCCTGGCCGAACTCGCGCACGCCTCCGCCTATCTCGGCGACCTGACCACGGCGCGGCAGGCCCTGTCGCGCGGTCCGGCCCTCGACGGGGACACGAGGGCGCGGCCCGCCGTCCGGGACCGGTCCCCGGGATCCCCGGCGTCACCGGGATCCGCGGGGGGCGCGCGGTCGTGGGCGCTCGCCACCGAGAGGGCGCGGACCTGGACGCTCGCCGCCGAGGGAGACCTCGACGGGGCCCTGCGCTCCGCGCTGCGTGCCGCCGGGGACGACCCGCTCGAAGACGACCTGTTCGCCCTGCACGACGTGGTGCGGCTCGGGACCCCCGAGCTGGTCGTCGACCGGCTCGGGGAGCTGGCCGGCCGCGTGCGGGGAGACCTCGCCCCCCTGCTGGCACGGCACGCCCGGGCGCTGGCCGGGCGCGACGGTGCGGCCCTGGACAAGGTGGCGCGGGGTCTCTCCGGCCTCGGCCTGACGCTGCACGCGGCGGAGGCGTTCGCGCACGCGGCCCTCGTCCACGAGGACCGGCGCGCCTCGCAGGTCTCCAGGAACCGGGCCTCCGCGCTGGCGGGCGCCTGCCAGGGGGCGCGCAGCTCCGCCCTGGTCAACCTCGCGCTGCCCAGGCTGACCGCACGCCAGCGGCAGATCGTCAGCCTGGCCGCGGCGGGCCTGACCAACCGGCAGATCGCCGAGCAGCTCACCGTGTCGATCCGCACGGTGGCCAACCACCTGTGCGACGCCTACGCGCGGCTCGGCAGCAGCGACCGCGCCGGCCTGGGAAGGCTCTTCACCGTCGGATGACGCGGCGGGCCTGCCGAGCACGCCGGGCAGGCCGGGCAGGCCGGGCGGTTCGACCGGCCGGGCCGGGTGCCGGACGTCCCCCGGCCAGAGACGTCAGGCTCCGCCGGAAACACCGGACGTCCCCGGCCAGGGATGTCAGCCCCGCCCGGCCGGAGCCGTCAGGCCCCGCCGATGGCGGAGAAGGACCAGCCGGTCGCCCGGTTGAGGGCGTCGCCGGGCATCGCCAGCCTGGCGTCGCGCAGGGCCTCGGCCATGCTCAGGCCGCGCCGCAGCCCCTCGTGCAGGGCGAGCATCAGCGGAACCACGGCCTGGTCGTCGACGGGCACCGAACTCGCCACGATCCCGGCCGTGCCCAGCGGCAGCAGCGCCGCGGCCAGGCCGAGCAGCTCGTTCGCGCCGACCGGCTGCAGCCTGCCGGAGTCGCAGCTGGACAGGACGATCCGGTACGGGGCGCTGTGCAGCCGTTCGACGTCGTGCACCGTGAGCGGGCCGTCGTCCATCCTCAGGGAGGAGAACATCGGGCTGTCGGAGCGGAAGGTGCCGTGCGCGGCGATGTGGGCGAGCCTGCTGCCGTCGAGCGCCGCGAGCACGGCCGGGGCGACCGCGGTGCCGGACCCCAGCACGGTCGCCTCCCCGTACCGCGCGGCCAGCAGCGGGATCTCTGCACCGCCCGTCGCCAGCCCCGGCCCCCTGACCAGCACGACCCGCTCCTTCGCCGGCGACGGCTCGATCCGCCGGGCGCGGAGCCAGGCGCTGGCGGACGGCGACACGCTCAGCACCCGCTCGCCCAGCGCCGGCAGCAGCGCCCAGGGCACCCCGTGCAGCCTGCCCGGCGGGACGACGACCACGGGGCCGTCCCCGAGGTGGCGCACGGCGGGACCGAGCAGCGACTCCTGGAGGCGGCGCCCGCCCGCCTCGAGGACGGGCAACCTGCCCTCCGAGCCCCCGTACGCGATCCGCGCGAGGCCCGCGCGGGCGTGGTCGGCGTCGATCGCCGCGTCGGCCAGCCGTCCCGCGGCGAACCTGCGCACCCGGCCCCGGCCGCAGAGCAGGACGTGCAGCTCGCCGTCGACGGCGACGATCTCGATCAGCCACCCGTCGCCGAGCCCGTCGAGCAGGAGGCCCGCGTCGAAGCGGTGCCCGTCGAAGCCGCCCGCGCTGCGGGTGCGGAGCGTGCGGGCGCGGATCTCCTTCTCCAGCCGTCGCTGCTCGCGCTCCAGCGCGGGGACCGGCACGCCTCCCGGCCTCGCTGTGTCGACCCGGCTGCTGATCTCGCGGAAGGCCGTCACGTCGCGCAGCAGCTCGGGATCGTCCGGGGGCCGGGTCGGCGGGACCGCGAGCACGGTGGCCCGCCAGCGCTCGCTCCAGCCGAGGAACCGGCGCGGGCTCCCCCCGGCGAGGGTCGCCCGCTGCGCGAGCACGGCCAGCTCCGCCCCCTGCGCGCTGGCCCGCGCCCGCAGCTCCGACGCGCCCAGGGTCATCCTGTACTCGTCCAGCAGGTCGAGCCCCCGGCGGCAGGCGTCCAGCACGCCGCGCGTGCGTCCCGCCGCGGCCGCCCTGAGCGCCTGCGCCACCCAGCCGTCCACCCGGGCGAAGGCGGGCCCGCGTCCCCTGGTCCTGGCCGCGGCGGCCAGGTGCCGTTCCGCGTCGGCCTCCCAGCCGAGGGCGAGGGCGGTGCGGCCGGCCAGCAGCGAGGCCTGGACCGCCTCGGGGGAGCGCAGCTCCGCCAGCCGTACGGCGACCTCGGCGGCGTCGCGCACCGAGCGGCCGGAGACCTTTCCCGCCGCGAACCTGGCCTGGACCAGCACCAGCCGGGCGTGGGCCTGCCACCAGTCGCGGCGCTGGCTGGAGAACAGCCGGATGGCCGTGCTCGCGCGGGCGATCGCCGCGTGCGGCTCGCCCGCCGCGATCGCGGCCCGCGCGGCGATCAGGAGGAGTTCGGCGCTGCGGGTCGTCTGTCCTCCCATGCGGTTCAGCTGTTCCGTGGCGGCGTCGGCCTCCTCCAGCGCCTCGCGCGCCAGCCCTGCCGCCAGGAGCACCCCGCAGCGGCGGATGTGCAGCACGAACATGGGCGTGCCGAGGGCCTCGTAGCGGCTCGCGGCCTCGTCGAAGAGACGCAGCGCCGCCGGGAGGTCGCCGGACCTGAACGCCGCCAGCCCGCGGCTCTCCACGGCGTCGGCCTTGTCGTGCTCCTGGTCGGTGGTGTCCCACAGCCGCTCGGCGGCGACGAAGTCGGCCTCGGCCCGCTCGACGGACCCCATGGCCAGGTGGACGGTCGCCCTGAGCGTGAGCGCACGCGCGGTCCAGATCGTGTCCTGGGCGCGGCGCAGGGTGGGGATGGCCCGCCGCAGGTCGTCGAGCGCCTCGCGGTGCCCGCCGAGGACCCACCAGGCGTAGCCGCGGCGGAACAGCACGCGGGCCCCGGTGACCCCGCTGCCCCTCTCGACGGCCGTCTCCAGCGCCGCCATCCCCTGGCGGGTACGGCCCGCGTGGATGAGGGCGGCACCCAGGGTCGCCAGCACGTCGGCCTCGCGGTTCGGGGAACCGGACCTGGCGGCGAGGGCGCGGGCCTGCCGGAGGTGGCCGATCGCCACCATGAGGTCGCCGAAGTCGCGATGCCAGATGCCGATCACCTGGTGGGCGACGGAGGCGTCGTGCGGGGAGGGGGCGCCCGGCGGTCCCGGCAACCCCGGCAGCCCCGGCAGCCCTGACAGCACAGCCCGCGCTCCGGCCAGCGCGTCCGCCGGGCGGGCGAACACCAGGGGCAGCAGGGAGAGCGGGTCTCCCGCGGGCGGCGGGATCCGCGAGCTTCCCCCGGTCACGGATCGATGTTAGACGTGGTGTGTTCAGGGCGTCCATGCCGCGGACCCCTCCCAGGACGCCCCTGTCCGGCTCCGGACTCCCGTTCGCGCCCGGAAATCCGCTCGGGGGGTGTATCAACGAGGCACCCGGCGGCTCTTAACCCGTGGCGACGTCAGGACATCTCTGAAACAAGGACGGCGAATATGGCGAATGCGGCACCGGACAGATTCCAGGAACAGTTCGACCAGATCCAGGACGCCATGGGGGACGAGATCGTGCTCGCGGCGGGTTTCGAGGGTCCGGAGCGCATGTTCCTCTACGAGAAGGGCTACGTGCTCGCCCGCGCCGACGACGCCGACGAGGTCGCCTCGGTGGTCAGGGACGCGTTCGTCCGGGATCGCGGCGGCGACCAGGCCGACAACGTGCGGGTGGAGCGGGACGACAGCCCGGGCGGCGTGCTCAGGATCCGGGTCGGGGAACCGGACCGGAGCGAACGCTCCAGCGACCGGGACGTGTCGGACGCGCTGAGGGCCGTCGAGGGCCTGGAGCGTGACAACAGCCGTCGCATGGTGTCCAGGAACCACATCGTGTCCATCGCGGTGAACTGCTGCCCCGGCGACGAGCCGGTTCCGGTGCCCCGGGACAGGCCGCCCAACCCGGCGGTGGCCGAGTTCTCCGGCCGGGGGGAGGTTCCGGTGTCCGTCCTCGTGGTCGACACCGGGCTGGTGGAGAACTACAGGTCGCACCCGTGGATGCACCGCGTCGAGGGCGTGGGCAAGGAGGTCGAGCTCGACAAGGAGGGCGTCCTCAAGCAGTACGTCGGGCACGGCACCTTCATCGCCGGGCTGGTCAGCGCCGTCGCGCCCGGCACCGACGTCACGGTGCACGGGACGCTCGTCAACGCGGGCGCCATCAGCGAGAAAGTCCTGGGCGACAAGCTGCTCGGCGGGATGCTGCCCCAGGGGAGGTGGCCCGACATCATCAACCTGTCCGCGGGAACGCCGAGCACGTGCTCGGAAACGCTCCTGGGGCTCGAACGCTTCATGGACGCGCTGATGGAGCACCCCGAGACGCTGCTCGTGGCGGCCGCGGGCAACAACGGCAACGACGTGAGGTTCTGGCCCGCGGCCTACGCCGACCGCCCCGGCTACGCCGGTGCCGTCGTGTCGGTGGGGGCGCTGAGGAAGGACGGCGCGGACCGCGCCTGCTTCAGCAACCACGGGCCGTGGGTGACGGCGTACGCGCCCGGTGAGCGCCTGGTGAGCGCCTTCACCGCGGTGGACTCCACCCCCGCGGTGTACGACTACCAGCACTCCACCTTCCCCCACTGCCGGTACGGCCATCAGTACGACTGCACCTGCCAGTTCCCCGCGCACCGTGGCGAGCTCAGCGAGAGCACGAAGGCGTCGCCGGCCGCGGCCCCCGAGCGCGTCGTGTTCGACGGCCTGGCGGAGTGGAGCGGCACCTCCTTCTCCACGCCCCTGGTGGTGGGCATGATCGCCGACTACATGATGCGGAAGGGGACCGGTTCCCGGGAGGCCGCCAGAAGGCTTCTGGACGAGACCCCCGCCGGCATCCTGCAGAACGTCCCCACCCCGGCTCTCATCCCTTCCACCTGGAAATCGGCGAGCGTGCGAAGTGTTCCGGCCACGCGCTGAAAACCACTGCGGGCGGATCGGTCCTCCGGCGTACGATGACAGTCCCGAAAGCAAGGGGACCTCACCGTGGATCGAGACTCGATCGGCATCCTCTTCCGCGCCGCGGTGGACACCGACGACGCCGCGGCGTGGAAATCCCTGGTGGAAGGTCTCAGCCCCCTCGTGTGGTCCGTCGTGCGCGCTCACGGGCTGAGAGACGCGGACGCGCAGGAGGTCTACCAGACGACCTGGTTCCGGCTCGCGCAGAACCTCACGCGGATCCGCGAGCCGGACAGGGTCGGCGCGTGGCTGGCCAGCACTGCGCGCAACGAGTGCATCAAGGTGATCAGGGCCGCCCGGCGGGTCTCGCCGAGCGGCGACCCGGAGGTGTTCGACCGCGCCGCCGACGACCGCACTCCGGAACAGGCGGTGATCGACTCGGAGGACGCCGCGAGGGAGCGGGAGCGGGCGCGGGCGACCTGGCAGGCCTTCCAGGAGCTCGGCGAGAGCTGCCAGCGGTTGCTGCGCCTGCTCACGGCGTCACCGCCGTCCAGCTACCAGGAGGTGTCGGCGACGCTCGGCATCGCCGTCGGGAGCATCGGGCCGATCAGGCAGCGCTGCCTGCGCCGGCTGCGCGTCCTCCTGGGCAGGCGGGGTTTCCGATGACTTCTGGGCAGGCGGGGTTTCCGATGGGCGACGACGAGCTGGAGGCGGAGCTGCGTCGCGCCGTCGAGCTGTTCGATCCCGTGCCCTCGCATCTCCTGCAGATCGCGGTCGAGGCGTACACGCTGCGCACGCTCGACGCGGAGCTGGCCGAGCTGGTCTTCGACTCGCTGAGCGGATCCTCGCAGGTGCGGGGTGAGCGGCGGCCGCGCGTGCTGACCTTCCAGGGCGCGGGGCTCACCGTCGACCTGGAAGTCACCGTGACCGCCACCGGCGGGCGGGTGGTGGGCCAGCTGATGCCCCCGCGCCACGTGGAGGTCGAGGTCCTCGGAGGCCGGCCGGTCACGCTGACGTCCGACGACCTGGGCAGGTTCATCTACGACGATGTTCCCGCCGGCCCGTTCAGCCTCCGCTGCCGTCTCGGGGACGCGACGGTCGTCACCGAGTGGATCACCGTCTGACGACGGCCCGCGCGGCGGCCTCGGCGGGCGCGGTTTGCGGCGCGCGCCCGTCCGCGTCCCGCGACGGCCCCCGGGTTTCGGTGCCCAGGTGGGGGTAATCGACCTGGTAGACGACACAGGGGGACTCATGAGTGACCACCGGACCGTGCCCGAGTTGATGGGCGAGAACGACGTCGTGGACCTGCTGGTGCGCCAGCACGCGATGATCAGGGATCTGTTCGACGAGGTCGAGGAATCCCCCGTGGGGGCACGGCGGACCGAGGCCTTCGAGCGCCTCGTGCGGATGCTGGCGGTGCACGAGACCGCCGAGGAGGAGATCGTGCACCCCTACGCGCGTCTCAAGATCGAGGATGGGGAAGAGGTGGTCGGCGACCGCCTCGCGGAGGAGAGGGAGGCGAAGCAGCTGCTCGCCGACCTGGAGAAGCTGGGCGCCGACCATCCCGACTTCTCCGGGCACCTCCAGGTGCTGCGGGCGGCGGTGCTGGCCCACGCCCAGGCCGAGGAGCGCTACGAGTTCGCCCGGTTGCGCGACCGGACGAGCGTGGCCGAGCGCCGGGCGATGGCGGCCGGGGTGAAGGCGGCCGAGGCGCTGGCCCCGACCCACCCGCACCCGGGTACGGAGTCGATGGTCATGAACCTGCTGTTCGGACCGCCTCTGGCGATCGTGGACCGGACGCGCGACGTGATCCGCCAGGCCATGCGGGGGCACGGCGGCTGAGGTACGGCGCCCGCCCGCCGCTCTCGTCGGTGGTGGCCGATCACGGGGCCCGCGTCGGTGTCACGGGGCCCGCGTCGGTGTCACGGGGTCCGCGTCGGTGGTGGCCGGTCACGGGGCCCGGGGGTGGGCCTGGTGGCCCGGGGGGCCGAGGCGGGGGCGGGGCCGGTCACGGCCTCGTCGCAGCGCCCGCCTCCCGCAGCGAGGAGGTGCCGCGGCGCCAGTGGCTCATGACGTGCTCGGCGAAGAGCCGGTCCAGGGTCAGGGCGCAGGCCGCGCCGTACAGGACGTCACCGGCCCGCGAGGGATGCTGCGTCGCGAACCCGCCGCACATGTCGTCGGCGGCGATCTGCTCGTGGACGGCGTCGGCGCGCACGTGCTCGTCGTAGAAACGCCGCGCCGCCTCGTCGCCGCCCAGCCTGCGCAGGCCCAGGGAGTAGCGGTGATTGAGCGCCGAGGAGGTCATCTCGACCGCCGCCAGGTGGCCCAGCAGCGCTCCGAGGTGGCGCCGGTGCAAGCCGAACAGCGACATGGCGTTGGAGACGGCCAGCGTGATCGCCGGGACCCGGTCGAGGTGGGCGCCGTAGGAGTCGTCCATGCCCAGCCCGCGCATGGTGGTCCTGAACAGCTCCGAGCGCATCCGCTCCGCCCTCCCGCCGCCGTACGCGTCCGCCTGGATCTCCACCAGCGCGGCCTTGGGACGGCCGCTCAGCCGGGGAATCGCCAGGGTGTGCGGGTCGGCCTCCTTGAGATGGTGGATCGACCGGTGCGCGACGAACTCGCGGAACTGCTCCAGGCCGGCCTGCCGCTGGAGGAACCCCGCCAGGTCGGGCCCGTCGTCGGCGGCGGCCACCAGCTCGGCCAGGGCCTGGCGCGTCTGCTCGGGCCGCGAGCCCGGCGGGTACTGGACGGCCCGCGCCAGCCCCTCCTCGAACCGCGCCTCCAGGATCTCCCGCACCTCCAGCAGGGAGGGGTTCCACTCCCACCGGTCGTCCACACCGTCGAAGCCCTGGTAGTGCAGCTCGTAGCAGACGAAGAGGGCCAGCTGCACGTCCTCGTCCGCGAGGACCGGGCCCGCGAAACGCGCCGGGAACGACAGGAGCGGGAGCGAGAGGAGACCGAAGCGGTGCGGCGGGCGTACCAGCCGTTCGAAGAGCAGGGAGGTGATCGGGCCCCGCACGGCGGGCAGCGCCGGAGCCCTGCCGGGAACCCGCGGATCCCGCGGGTTCGGGAGGTTCCGCTTCGAGCGCGACGAAGGCGACGGGGACGGCGGGGCGGGCGGGGACGGCGGGGACGGCGGGAACTTCGCGGGCGCCGGAGAACGTGACGGGCCGGGGGGCCTCGGGAGCCTCGGCGTGCGCGCCCGGATCGGGGCCTCCGAGAGCTCCGGGAGGCGCGACGGTCCGGAGGTCTCGGAGCGCCCCGGCGTGCGCGGTCGTAACGGAGACTCCGGGAGGGCAGGGAGGCCCGGGAGGCCCGGGGGCGCGGGAAGACCGGGAGCCGTCAGGGATCCGCTCGCGACCCCGGGGGGATCCTTCACCGTGGTGCCGTCGTCGTGGACGTCGGCGATACGCCGCCCGTAGTGAGCGGACGCGTCGAACCCGCGCGCCATGCGTCCCCCCGTTCGATGACCCCCAGACCGGTCCGATGCCCGCCCCCGAGCCCGCGAAACGCCCCCAAGATCGCTGCTTCCTTACGATGAACTGCAGAAACAACGAAATATGCGGGTACTCCGGTAGCCCGGGCCGCACTTCCGCCGTCCGGATCGAGCCGGTACCGCGCTCCTCGGGACGGGCCCGCGCCCGGCGGGACGCGTCATCGATTCGGGATGTTTGGCATGACCGTTTACGGTCATGCCATGGAGAACCTCGACATCCCGCGGTTCCCGCCCGTCCCCCTACCGGAAGCGGTCCTGGTGTCTGCCTCTCCATCCGCGTCGGCGTCCGCCGACCCGTCCACCGTCGCGAACGGCGGACCGCCCCCGGCCGCGCCCGTCCCCGGAGACGAGGCCGAGACCGTGCGACCGGCTCCCGCGGGTGACACCGGAACCGAACGACCGGCCCACGGTGACGACACCGGCACCGCGCGAGCGGCCCGCACGGACGGCACCGGAACCGCACGCCCCGCTCACGGTGACGACGCCGAAACCGGGCGGCTGGCCGCGCTGCGGCGGTACGAGATCCTCGGCGCGTCCTCGGACGGAACCCTCGACCAGATCGCCGAGCTGGCCGCGACCGTGTTCGACGCCCCCATCGCCACGATCGGCGTCGTCGACACCGACGGGGTGTGGTTCGCCGCCGCCCACGGGCTGGACGGGGTGGAACAGGTCGGCGTCGAGCCCGGCCTGTGCGCCTCGGCGGTGCTGGCGGACGGCCCGTACGTCGTGGAGGACGCGGCGGTCGACCCGCGTACCCGCGATCACCCGCTGGTCCGCGGGGAGCTGGGGCTGCGGTTCTACGCGGCCGCCCCGATCGTCACCGCCGAGGGACATCGGCTGGGCACCGTGAACGTCATCGACCGCCGCCCGAGGGAGGTCACCGCCACGCAGACGGCGGCGCTGACCGGACTCGCCGCGCTGGTCGCCCGGCATCTGGACCTGCGCCTGGAGACCATCCACGCCATACGCGCCGAGCGGCTGCTCCGCGAGGAGGCCGACGAGCGCGGCGCCGTGACCGCCGCGCTCGCCGAGCGGCTGCGCCAGGTCGCCGCCGAGGAACGCGAGACGGGCCACCCCACGCTGTGCCAGCTCGGCGGCTCGGGACGGCAGTGCGCCGAACCCGCCGAGCTCAAGATCGCCGACGGCTGGGGCGACTCGGCGTGGGCCTGCACCGCGCACGCGGAGGAGGCCCTCTTCGTGGCCGCGGTGTTCATCGCCAACAAGGACCTCGGCGGCCTGAACGCCTATCTCGACCGTCCCTGACCCGCCCGGCGACGCTCCGGGGAGAGTGGTCAGGCGTTCACCCTGGCGCGGCGGGCCTCGATCGCCTCCAGTCCCACCTGGTCGTCGGGGAGGGCGTCGGGCATCTCGGTGTCGAGCCCCACCAGCCTCCTGACCCGCAGCGACCCTGCGACGACCAGCACCATCCCGAGAGCGCAGACCAGGTAGAGCAGCCCGATGCCCCGGCCGGGTCCCACCCCGATCACCGCGCCGACCGTCGAGGCGAGCGGGCCGCCGGGGACGAGCAGCGGGTCGAGCAGGGCGGTGCCCAGGGGGGCCACCAGCCCCATGCCGATCGGCAGAGTCGACCAGGCGACCAGGGTGTTCAGCGCGAACACCCTGCCGTGGTAGCGGTACGGCACCTTGATCTGGACGATCGTGGTGTAGATCGAGTTCATCACGGTGAGGAAGAAGGTCAGCGCGAACGCGCCGATCCCGATCGTCACCAGCGACGGGCTGAGGCCGACGATCACGCTTCCCGCGGCCATGGCCAGCGTGGCGGCCAGGACACCGCGGAAGCGCCGCTTGGGCGGCCCGCCCCACAGCGCCATGGTGAGCCCGCCGAGCAGCACGCCGAGACCGCTCACCACCGAGACGCGGCTGACGTCGGCGAGGGTCGCGAAGGAGAGCACCAGCGGGGACACCAGCAGCATGAGCGGCGACAGGAAGATGTTGAGCACCGCGAAGAAGGCGAGCATCGAGCGCAGGCCCCGCTCGTTCCAGGTGTAGCCGAACCCCTTGGCGATCTCGGTGGTCAGCGGCTCCCTGGGCCGCCACGGCAGCGTGGAGGGGAAGCGGACGAGGAGCACGACGACGATCGCGAAGACGTAGCTGGCCACGTCGATGGCGACGATGCCGCCCAGCCCGATCCAGGCCAGCAGACCGGCGGCGATCAGCGGTACGACCAGCTGCGCCACGCCACCCGTCATCTGGGTGACCCCGATCGCGTGGCCGAGGTAGTGCTTGGGCACGAGCTGCGGGACGGCGGAGTTGTAGGCCAGCCGCTGGAAGCCGCTCGCGACCGACAGCGAGATGACCAGCAGGTAGATGTGCCAGAGCTGGAGATCGCCGAACAGGATGATCCCGGCGAGTACCGCCTGGATGGCGGCCGAGGCGCAGTCGGCCAGCAGGATCACCCTGCGCCGGTCCCCCCGGTCCACGATCGCGCCGGCCAGCGGCGAGATCAGCAGCCCCGCGAGGTTGAGCACGGCCAGGATCGAGAACTGCGTCACCGAGCCCGAGTCGACCAGCACCGTGAGCGGCAGCGCCCACCCGACGAGCGCGGAACCGATCATGGATATCTGCTGGCCCGCGGAGAAGGTGAGGAAACGCCCCATGCTCGGCTGTACGGCGTCCTTCTCGGCCTTCGGATCAGACGTCCTGGCGACCCCGTGGACCCACCAGGTGTCGTCGGGCCCGCGTTCCGGTGGCGCGTCCAGCCGGTCGTGGATCTGCAGGATCCCGGCCAGTTCCTCGGCCCGGTAGCGCAGGAAGAAGTGCCCGCCCTCGTCGAGGACGACCAAGGCCGCGGTGTCGGCGATGAAGTGCCACTCCCTGAACCGCTCCTCGTAGAAGTCGGTCGCCGGGTCGCGCTCGCCGATCACCGAGACGACCGGGGCGCGCAGCCGGACGCGGTCGGGGGTGTCGAACAGGTCGGTGAAGTACTTCTCGGCCGCCTTGCCGTCGTGACGCATCGTGCGGACGATCCGGTCGGCCACCCCCGGGTCGAGCTCCTCCAGGTCGACGCCCCGCGCCTTGAGCCAGTTGATGTCGCCCTGGCTGCGGCGCAGGCTCTCGAACTCCCCGATGCGCGACAGGGTCCGCATCAGGCCCCGGGGACGGGCGAAGGGGAAGATCGCCCCGATGTAGACGGCCTCGACCTCGCGTCCGGCCGCCTCCACGCGCCTGGCCAGCTCGGTGGCGAGGCCCGCGCCGACCCCGCAGTGACCGTAGATCACGACCGGCCCCTCGACGGTCCGCAGGATCTCCTCGGTGCAGCGCCTGGCGACCTCGTCGAAGTCCTCGGGCTCCTCGTCCAGCCCGACGTCGTTGCCCGGGATCGCGACGGCGTAGAGCGCCTGGTCCTCGGGGAGCGCGTCGGCGAGCGGCTGGTAGACGATCGCGCTGCCCGAGCCGTACGGGACGCAGACGTAGCTGCGCGTCACGGTACGGCGGGGAGTGAGCCGCTGGAGCAGCGGGCGGACCCCTCCGCCGCCGGGACCGCCGACGAACCCGGCCAGCTCCCGCACGGTGCGGAAGGAGAACAGGTCCACCAGTCCGACCTGCAGGCTGCCCTCGGGCAGGGCCCTGCGCAGCTTGGCCACGACCTGGATGGCCAGCAGGGAGTTGCCGCCCAGGTCGAAGAAGTCGTCGCCCGCGCCGACGCGCTCCACCGAGAGCACCTGCTCCCAGACGGCGGCGATCGCCCGCTCGGCGTCGTTCTCCGGCTCGACGTACTCGGCGGCCCCGGGCTTCTCCGGGGCGGGCAGGGCCTTGCGGTCCAGCTTGCCGTTCGGCGTCAGCGGCAGCGCGTCCAGGGTGACGAACATCGAGGGGACCATGTAGTCGGGCAGGGTGCCGCCGAGGGCGACCCGCACCCGGGCGGTCTCCGGCGGCTCGTCCGCGACGAGGTAGGCGACGAGCCGCCGGTCCCCCGGCACGTCCTCCCTCACGATCACCGCGGCGTCGCGCACCCCCGCGCGCTCCCGCAGCGCCGCCTCGATCTCTCCCAGCTCGATCCGCAGGCCGTGCAGCTTGACCTGGTCGTCCAGGCGGCCGAGGAACTCGATCGTGCCGTCGGGCAGCCACCGGGCCGCGTCGCCGGTCCGGTAGACGCGGTCGTCGCCGAGGGGGAAGAACCGCTCGGCGGTGAGCTCGGGCCGCCGGTGGTAGCCGAGGGCGACGCCGACCCCGCCGATGTGCAGCTCGCCGGGCACGCCCACCGGCACCGGGCGGCGGTGCGGGTCCAGTACGTGCAGCGCGATGTTCTGGATCGGCGCGCCGATCGGCACGCTCGTCCTGCCCGCGAGCGCCTCGGCGGTGCAGTGCCAGGAGGAGACGTCGATGGCGGCCTCGGTGGGGCCGTAGAGGTTGTGCAGCTCGGCGCCCGGCAGCGTCGCGAGGCAGCGCAGGGCCAGGTCGACCGGGAGTTCCTCCCCGCTGCAGATGACGCGCCGCAGCGAGGTCAGGTCCCGTACACCGTCCTCCGACAGGAAGATCCCGAGCATCGAGGGGACGAAGTGCGTCGTGGTGACGCCCTCCGAGGCCACCAGCTCGCGCAGGTAGGCCGGGTCGCGGTGCCCGCCCGGCTCGGCCAGCACCATCCTGGCGCCCGTCATGAGCGGCCAGAAGAACTCCCAGACCGACACGTCGAAGCCGGCGGGCGTCTTCTGCAGGACGACGTCGTCCGGCGTCAGGCCGTAGCGCCTCTGCATCCAGTCGAGGCGGTTGACGATGCCGCGGTGGCTGTTCGGCACGCCCTTCGGCCTGCCCGTCGAGCCGGAGGTGTAGATCATGTACGCCGCCGCGCCCGGTTCCACCGCGCCACCCGCGCCACCCGCGCCAGGACCCTCCGCGCCCTCCGCGCCCGCCGCGCCTCCCGTGCCCGGCTCGCCCACCCCACCCGGAGCGGTGCCGGCGTCTTCGACGCCCCAGGTGTCCCCGGTGTCCCCGGCTTCCCCGGCGTCCCCGGTGGCGGCCCAGACGGCGGGATCGTCCAAAGCGAGGACGGTGGCGCCGTGCCCGGCCAGCCGGTCCGCCAGGTGCCGCTGGGTCAGCACCACCGCGGCGCCCGCGTCGGAGAGCATGAAGGCGAGCCGGTCGGCGGGATAGTCGGGGTCGAGCGGCACGTAGGCCGCCCCCGTCTTGAGCACGCCCAGCAGCCCGGCCACCAGCTCCGCCGACCGTTCCGCGCAGACCGCGACCAGCGATCCCGGCCCTGCCCCCGAGCCGCGCAGCACGCGGGCCACCCCGGCGGCCCGCTCGTCGAGCTCCCGGTAGGTCAGCGACTCACCCCTGAAAGTGACCGCGGGGGCGTCGGGGCTCCGCGCCACCTGGGCCTCGACGAGGCCGTGCAGCGTCGCGCCGGAGGGGAAGTCGGCCGCCGTGTCGTTCCACTTCTCGGTGAGGAGGCGGTGCTCGGCCTCCCCGAGCAGCTCCAGCTCGCTCACCGGGACGCCGGGGCGGGCGACGGCGTCCCGCAGGAGGTTCTCCAGGTGCCCGGCCATCCGCTCGACGGTCGCGGCGTCGAACAGCGCGGTCCGGTAGGTGAAGGTGGCGGTCATGCCGCCGTCGGCGGCGGGAACCAGGTAGAGCTCGATGTCGTAGCGCGCCGAGCCCGGCGCCATCGCGAAGTCCTCGGCCGCCAGGTCACCGGCGGCGCCCGCGGCGACGGCGAAGTCGTGCATGGAGAACAGCGCGTCGGCCAGCGGCTGCCTGCTCGGGTCGCGGGGCACGTCGAGCGCGTCGACCAGCCGCGTGAAGGGCAGTTCCTGGTGGTCGAGGGCGTCGATGACCACGTCGCGGGTGCGGGTGACGAGCTCGGCGAAGCCGGGGTCGCCGTCGAGGCGGGCGCGGAGCACGAGGGTGTTGACGAACATGCCGACCACGTCGTCCAGCCCGTCCCTGGTCCGCCCGGCGACCGGCGTGCCGACGGCGAGGTCGTCCCGGCCGCTGTAGCGGGCGAGCAGCACCTGGAAGGCGGCGAGCAGGGTCATGAAGCGGGTCGCGCCGCGCTCCGCGCCCAGCCCGGTCAGGGCGGTGACCAGCTCGGGGTCGAGCCGGTGGACGTGGGAGGCGCCGTCGAAGGTCAGCCGAGGCGGGCGCGGCCGGTCCGAGGGCAGCTCGGCGCGGGGCAGCCCGGCCAGTTCCCCGCGCCAGAACGCCAGCTCGCGCTCGAACGACCGCTCACCCTGCCAGAGCGCGAAGTCCCCGTACCGGACGGCGGGCGCGGCGGGGGCGTCTCCCCGGTACAGCGCGAGGAGGTCGGCGAAGAGCAGCTGGGTCGACCGCCCGTCGGCGGCGATGTGGTGCACGAACAGCGCCAGGACGTGCTCGTCGTCGGCGATCCTGATCAGGGTGGCGCGCAGCAGCGGCCCCTCGGCCAGGTCCAGCGGCTCGGCGCTCTCCGCGCCGATCAGCTCGGCGGCCTCCGCGTCCGTGGCGGCCTCGGCCAGGCGCAGCGGCACCGGCGCGGCGGGGACGACGTGGACCGCGGGCCGCCCGTCCTCCGTCGCGGGGAAGCGGTGGCGCAGGCTCTCGTGCCGGTCCGTCAGCGTGGCCAGCAGGTCGCGCAGCCGGTCGACGTCGAGCGGGCCGCGCAGCCGCACCGCGACCGGAAGGGTGTACGTGGAGGTGCCCGGGGTGAAGTGCTCCATGAACCACAGGGGCTCCTGGGCCGGGGAGAGCGGGGGAGGCGTGCCCTCGGGCCTGCGCGGGATCTCGGGACGCTCGGTGTCGACGGCCCCGCCCCGGAGCCTGCGCCTGAGCAGATCCCGCCTGGCATCGGACAGATCGGCGACGGACATGGCCTCATCCCCCTGTGACGACGTCTCCACGGGTACGCCGGGACAGCGCGGCACCTGGCTGCGGGGGGCGCGGCGCGCTCACGATGAATCCACGGAAACCATCGGATGCGCACCCCAGTGTGCGCAGAATAGGAAAGAAGGTATCCTAAAAAGATCCGCGACTCCATCAAGGTCCACTGGCCACTTCCGGCAGCAGGAAAGGCGCGGCGCTCCTCGCCGCGAACCGGCGGAACCACCGGGGAGGCGCCGGAGAAACACCGGGAGGCGGCGGGGAAACGCCGGGAGGTGCCGGGGAAACGCCCGGGAAAACACGGCACCCGGCGCGTGGGGGCGGGGGAAGCACCGGTCTCCCGGTACGGGAAGGTACGGTCGGTTCATGTCCGAGCGCAGCATGCCGCATGACCTCGCCGCCTGGGCGTGCCCCCACGGGCAGGACGCTCGCCGGGGTTGCACGACCTGCTACGAGGAATCCGGTGACCCCGACACGTCGAATCCCTTCTGGGAGGTCGCCGCGTGGTTCACCACCTCGCGGCCGATCCCGATCAGAACGCTCCAGGACGCGCACCACCACGGCCGCCATTTCGCCCTCGACCAGCCGTCCACGCCGCTGGTCTACCTCCTCACCGGCCGCGCCCGCGCGGGCGACAGCGTGCAGGCGATCGCGGGCGTCGTCGGCTTCCTGCTGCACAACCGGCACGTGGTGGCCGACTTCACCGTGACCGAGACCCGCGCCACCCGCCGCTCGCCCGGCACGCCCAGCAAGCCCAACGCGACCCGCCAGACCGACAAGTGGCTCCAGGACCAGCGCCGCCCCGACGGCCGCGCGCGGTGAGAGCTCCGCGCCGCGGATGACAGGGTACGGCGGCGGTCCCTAAGCTCGACAACACCATTGTCGGGACAGCGAGCCGGGAGGCGATCGTGACGGCGGACCCTCCGGGCTTCGAGCTGCCGCTCCGGCTCTTCCTCGGCTTCCGGGTGCTCATCGACGAGCTCCACGCGGAGCTCGCCCGCCAGGGGCACCCTGACGTGCGGCCGATGCACGGCTTCGTGATGCAGGCGATCGGCCCCGAGGGCACCACGGCCGTGGAACTCGGCCGGCGGCTGGGCGTCTCCAAGCAGGCGGCGGGCAAGACTGTCGACACCCTGGAGCAGCTGGGCTACGTCGAGCGCGGCTCCGACCCCGGCGACGCCCGCCGCAAGATCGTGCGGCTCACCGAGCGGGGCGTCGACAGCCTCGTCCGGTCGGCGCGCATCTTCGAGGACCTGCGCGCGGGCTGGGCGAGGACCCTCGGCGAGGACCGTCTGCGCGCCCTGGAGTCCGACCTGCGCGCCGTGACCCCGCAGGACGTCTTCCGCCTGGACGCCCCCGGCTGGTTCGGCGGCCACTGAACGTTCGCGGGAGCGGCCGGCGTGCGCGAAGCACTCCGTCCGAACGGGAGCCCGGCGAGGTCCTGACGGGAGCCCGGCGAGGTCCTGGCGGAAGCCCGGCGAGCGGGACCTCGCCGGAGGGGACGTCACCGGGCGGGACCTCCCTCGTCCGGGCGGCGGCGGATGGAGAGCCCCGGCTAGCGGGAGCGCGTACCGCGACGCGGGCGCCCCCGCCCGGTTGGGGACAATGGCGGGTATGCGAATCCTGATCGTCGGCGGCACCCGGTTCGTCGGCCGGCACATCACCGGGGCCGCGCTCGCGGCCGGGCACGAGGTCTCCCTGCTGCACCGCGGCCGGTCCGGTCCCGGGCTGTTCCCCGAGGCCGAGCACCTGACGGCCGACCGCGACGCCGACCTGTCCGTACTGCACGACCGGCAGTGGGACGCGACGATCGACGTCAGCGCGTACTTCCCGTCGCAGGTGACCTCGCTCGCCGGCGCGCTCTCCACCGGCCAGTACGCCTTCGTCTCCAGCACCGCGGTCTACCGGACGCCCGAGACGCGGGGCTTCACCGAGGACTCGCCGCTGGCGGAGATCGACGGGCCGGTCCCCGAGACGGTGACGAGCGAGACGTACGGGGCGCTGAAGGTGCTGTGCGAGCGGGCCGCGGCGGAGGCGTTCGGCTTCCCGACGCTGATCGTGCGGCCCACGTACGTCATCGGCCCGCACGACCACACCGGCCGCTTCACCTACTGGGTCAACCGGATCGCGCGGGGCGGCGAGGTCCTCGCGCCCGGCGACCCCGGCGACCCCATCCAGGTCATCGACGCCCGCGACCTGGCCGCCTGGATCGTCTCCATGGTCGAGGGGACGCGTCCGGGCACCTTCCACACGGTCAGCCCTCCCCCGCCGTTCTCCTTCGGCGACATGCTGGAGGCGATCGCGGCCGAGGTCGGGCCGCCGGGAACGACCCTGACCTGGGTCGGGCAGGACTTCCTGCTCGCCGAGGGCGAGACCGGCCGGTCGCTGCCCCTGTGGTCCGAGGGTGATCCCTGGATGTCGGTCAACACCGCCGACCCCGCCGCGGCCCGCGCCGCGGGACTCGACCCGCGGCCCCTGGGACGATCGATCCGCGAGATCCGCGAGGCTGAGTCGTCCTTCTCGACGGACGCCGCCATCGCTCCCGCCAGGGAGGCCGAGCTGCTGTCCCGCTGGTCCGCGCGCGGCGCCTAGAACCGAACTCCGGCCACCGGCCACCGGCCGCTGATTTCCGGCCGCCGGACGATGGCCATCGTCCGGCGGCCGGAAATCAGCGGCTTTCGATCACGGCCCGGGGTCAGCC